>QCIW01000047.1 GCA_003216435.1 Prochlorococcus sp. AG-402-N21 | reverse complement strand
CAGAATAGTTGCAAGAATAGCCGTTCGAAAATTTTTACTAGATTTGGGACCTTTAAGAGGTACTTCTTCAATACGTTCGATTTTAACAGCAACACTATGAGGCACCTCTTCTCTAGTTTGTAATAAAACTTGCTCACGAATTAATTCAGAAAGAAGAATTTTTTCTGGTTGATCAGTAATTATATTTGATGGGTAAAGTTGCGGTCCTTGAGGTAAGAATTTAATAATTTCATCTATAAGTTCGTAACAACCATTACCACTAATTGCACTACAATAGTTAATAGGCCAAGAAGAATTCTTTAAGAATATTTGATACTCATCTTTTCTTTTTTGCAATTCATCAGGTATCAACAAATCACACTTATTCAAAGCTACTATTACAGGAATATTCTGTTTCCTAAGTAATTCAACAATAAAGGCATCACCTCTACCAGGTGGGGTCGCTATATCAAATATCATCACAACAATATCCACTTCACTAATTGAAGCCCTAGCAGCCTTAACTAATCTTTCTCCAAGCAAATGATGAGGTTTATGTATACCTGGGGTATCTACAATCACCAATTGAGCATTAGGTGTCGTTAAAATTGCTCTAAGTCTGTTCCTAGTTGTTTGTGCTACAGGAGAAGTGATTGCCACCTTCTCTCCGACAACTTGATTAACTAAAGTTGACTTACCAACATTTGGCCTACCAATTAAGGCTATAAATCCAGATCGATAAGCCTTAGAATTAGTTTCCAATGAAATCATGGCCTACGAAGATCAACACCATAAATCCTCAAGTCACAATTCATAGAAATCCATGAGCAATAAAAAACCAGATTTTGAGCAAGCTATGAATGCTGCAATGCTTTGGTGTAACTCTTGGGAAGAAGGAAATATGAGTGATGAAGTATTAGCAGATAGAGTTGCCGAACTTCTTCAAACCAAGATAGGAGCAAGAGGTTTTTTTGTAATAAGTCTCTCGGGGAATTGTCCTCTAATGGATAGGCTTCCAGAGCCTCTTGTTTTTCAACTTCGGGAGGCAGGAGAAATTGTTGTGGACTTAACTGTCAAGAACCTAGCGATGAGTGCTGCAATGGCAATTACCCATAAATCCAATCAAGAGAAAGATCTTCAAGAAAATTCAGAGAGAATAACCTCAAGATGCATAGATCTACTAAGACTTCTTGACCCACACAAGGTAAAAAAACATCTTGAAATCCTTCTAGATGCAATTAAGGGAGTAGGAGAAGGAGTTAAGTTCCTAGAACGTTGGAACTATAACCATGAACAAAAAATCGCTATAGCTGAAAGCATTAACACTGTTCCCGAGAAATAAAAAAAGGAGGGTTAGAACCCTCCTTTTTTTATTTGTAGAGAATTAATCTCTCCTTCCACCACCTTGTAAAGCAATCATCAAACGAAGAATAAATACAAACAAATTTATATAAGTTAAATACATACCAAGAGCACCAGCAAGATATTGCTCATCGTTATATCTACGAGGCATCGTATAAAAGTCAACAAAAGACATCGCCACAAAAAGTACTGTTCCAAATCCAGCAATCAATAGCTCTAGTCCACTTCCTCCAAACATTTGGGGAGCAAACAAGCCTCCTATAACTTGAACCACCATTGCAATTATTAAACCAATCAGACCAAGACCAACAACACCACTAAGTGCTTGACCAACACTATCGCTCATCTTTCTACCAACGTTTGATGCGATTGCAAAAGTTATACCTGTTGCAAAAGCAGCTGTACCAACAGAACCAATACCAACCGTTCCTATAGCCAATGCAACAATCCCGCTCAAAGTAAATCCTGTAAGGAGACTAAAGGCTGTCAATAATGGCAAAGCTTTTTCGTTATTCGAATTATTTGCAGCACTAGAGGCCATAAAGAACAACACTATCTCTGCAATAAATGCAACAAAGAACAGTGGCTGGAATAAAGCTGGATTGGATGCCATCAAAGAGAGGCCACCAATAACCCCTAAAGATGTAACAACCATCCCTCCTCCTACATAAGGAAGGGCCTTATTAACAACATT
>QCIW01000046.1 GCA_003216435.1 Prochlorococcus sp. AG-402-N21 | reverse complement strand
CATCCTCAAAAAGCTGTATAACAATAAAGGATAAATATTCTTGTCTAAAAATCTACAGTGCCTGTACCCCAATACGAATTTCTTGTTTGGCTTGTTTACCGACTAGTAGCAACATTTTCTTTTGGTCTTCCTCTAGTGCTTCTCTTATGGGCCTCCATAAGCAAAGAAACTTCTTTAGTCAGATTGCTTTCAATATATTGGAAAGTTGCAAGTTTAATAGCTATAAGCATTCTTCTATTAACCAGTAATCAACCAATTGGTTATATAACCTCGTTTGCATCACCTTTTCTTATTCTTAGTTCAATATGGTTTTGGGTTGATCTCAATGAAGAGATTAATGAGATGCCTCAATGGAGACCTTTGCCTTTAACAATAAGAATTTGGCGATGGGGGACTAGTTTCTTATCAATAATATATGGAATTCTTACATTCATTAGTCTTTCATGCTTCCAAGTATCAAATAATTCTAATTGCATTGCATTAATAGAGGGACCTCAAAACCTGCATCAAATAATGAAAATTATTTTGAACTTCTTATTCGGTGGAGAATGGAGTCAATCATTAGCTAGTTTTATTGGATATCTTGCACTCATTGCATATATTATTGGATTAATTCAATGGTTATTAATCCGATTGCCAAAACAAGGAAGAATTGCTGGAGATTTCTAAATTTAAATTGATATTTTGAGCAAGCAATTCATAAAAAAAGAGATTTTATAATCTTTGGAGTACTTCAACACACCTTTTACAAAGTTCTGGATGTTCAATACTATTTCCAATATCAACAGAGAAATGCCAACATCTACTACATTTATGTCCTTTTGCTTTAGCAATTTCTATTACTCCAATTTCAGTTTGTTTACTTACTAAAATTTCAGCCCAAGGCTCTCCTCCCAATTGCAAATCAGAAACTAATAACCAATCTCTTAAATTATCTACTTGTGTATCTCCATTATCGTGTAACCAATCAATTGACTCCCTTAAAGCTTTGTTTGTTATATCTATTCGAACAGAAGCTTCTAGAGAAGAACCTAAATGATTAATAGATCTACATTCTTCTAAGCATCTATTAACCTCTGTTCTTAATAATCTTATATTATTAATCGGTTCAATAATTGAATCATCATTCCAAGCTTTAGAGGGATGAGGCCATCCTCTCTGAAATACTGATTCTTCTTTAATTTTGTATGGAATATTTTGCCAAATATCTTCTGCCATATGAGGTAGCACAGGTGCTATTAAACCAGCTAGTCTCTCGATGATTAAAGATAAGACATTCTGACAAGATTTCCTTCTTTTATCCAATGAAGAGCTTACATAAAGTCGATCTTTTGCAATATCTAAATAAAAATTAGATAAGTCAACAACACAAAAACTCTGAATAGTTTGAAAAAAACGAGAGAATTCATATTGTTCAAATGCTAACGTTATTTCATCAATAACATTAGAAGTTCTTTGTAACATCCATTTATCGAGAATAGGTAAATCTTCGAAATTGATACTATCTTCAAAAGGATCAAAATCATGTAAATTTCCTAATAAGTATCTAGAAGTATTTCTAATTTTTCTGTAAACATCTGAAAGTTGTCTTAAAATATTTGCACCTATAGGTACATCAACAGAATAATCTACAGAACTGACCCAAAGTCGTAAGACATCTGCCCCAAAGGGAGGATCCTTCTTTTGATTAGGTCCTCCATTGATTATAACCAATGGATCAATAATATTTCCCAATGATTTACTCATTTTGCGTCCATTCTCATCAAGAGCAAAGCCATGAGTAAGAACGCGCTTGTATGGTGCTTGATTGTTAACTGCAACTGATGTAAGTAACGAAGACTGAAACCAACCCCGATGTTGATCAGAACCTTCCAAATAAAGATCTGCAGGATAATTTAGATCATTATTTCCAGAACATATTGCGTTCCAACTAGATCCTGAATCAAACCAAACATCCATAGTATCTGTTCCTTTTATCCATTTATTTGCTTCTAATGAATAAGATTTTGGCAAAAGCTCCTTTTCATCTTTCTCCCACCATATATCAGCACCATATTGAGAAAAGAGTCCATAAATATGTTCTATAGT
>QCIW01000045.1 GCA_003216435.1 Prochlorococcus sp. AG-402-N21 | reverse complement strand
TGCTCCTTTTGGGTCCCATGAGCAGATCTTAATGAGATATAGTGTATCCAAGATCGACAAGATCCAGTCATATAAATTCTTGTTGGCGTTGATAGAGGGAGGACAAATCTTGCACACTCTTTTGCAATTCCATCTTTAATCATTTCTTCATAAAGACTCTTTAATTGTGCAAATTGATTCTTGATTTTTTGCTCGTACTTTTCAATAATTTCTTCTGATAAATCATCAGTAGAATTTTGACGATTTTTATGATCTTGTCTACGTAATTCTGGCAAGGGAATATCACCTAACTGGGTGCTATCTGAATACCGTTGGGAAAATTCCTGAAATGTAAATGAACGGTGTCGAAGAATTTGAGCTGCAATACCTCGATTAGTTTCGATTTGCAAAGTCATATAGGCCTGTTCAAAAACACTCCAATGTTCGTGATTAATGCAATATTTAAGCAATTTCCCAAAGTTCTCATTTGTTTGATTATTTGGATTACTTACTCTTGCTATATAGGCCATTGTTTTTTCGGCTTCAGGAGTAGCTGTAATAAATTTTACACTTGCCATGATTAAACTTTTGCAAGAGTTACTTTCTCAGGTTGGTATTGATATTTACCTTTGCGATCGCTATAAGTTGTTTCACATGGATCACCTTCAAAAAATAGTAACTGACAAATTCCTTCATTGGCATATATTCTGCAATCTGCACCTGAACTATTACTAAATTCTAATGTTAAATGTCCTTCCCAACTTGCTTCTGCTGGAGTTGTATTGACGATGATTCCTAATCGAGCATATGTACTTTTACCAAGACAAATTACAGTTATATTTTCTGGGACTTTCATTTTTTCTAATGCAACGCCAAGCCCATATGAATGTGCAGGAAGAATAAAATATTCACCATCTTTATCTTTATGAAGAGGGGTTTGCTCTAGATTGGCTGGATTAAATCGCTTGGGATTCATTACCGTTCCAGGGACATGGCGAAAAATTAGAAATTCTTTTGGGGACAATCTAAGGTCATATCCATAGGAAGAACATCCAAAACTTAGGACAGGATTTTTATTCTCTATAGGATCTAGATGGCGAACTAATTTCTCTTGAAAGGGGACAAGCATCCCTTCGCAAGCTTGTTTTGTTATCCAAAGATCGTTTTTTAACATTTCTGAGTTCAGCGAAGTTCAGTGATTTGATTTGCCATTTTTTTGATTTTTGAAGATATTGATGGCCCTGTAAGGATGACATCTATTGCAGCTGGCCGACCCTCAAGAGTGGAAATCAAGTCGTTTTCGTCTATAAAGCCTAAGGAGGCTGCAAGGCCAATTTCATCAAGGACTAAACGGTCTACTTCTCTTTTCTTTAACTTGTTTTTGCAATAGCTCCATACTTCTTCAATAGAGTTTTTGATGTCAGCTTGATGAAGCTCTGCAAATAGATCTTTGTTGTTACTACTTATACAACAATCTATGTCGGCTCTTATCCAATCAAGCGTTCCACATAGATTAATTCCTTTACTAGGACCTTGAAGTACACCACCTTTTAAAAATTGCGCAATTAAAACCTTGCTTCCTAATCCGGCAGTTCTTAGAGCCTCACTGAATACTATTGAGAAGCTTCCTCGAAATGAAGCTGTATGAATTTGAAGTTGTCCTTGTGGTGCAACAAGGTGAAGCGGAATCTTCCTAACTGTTTCCTGAACAGCTTTTAATCCGGCAATATTATGAATTTGGTACTGATCAACAGATTTAGAGCTTGATGTCATTTATCTATTGAAAATCTAACCATTCATTTAATCTAGCGTTGTTCTCTCACAATACAAGTTTTATTACACTATAGGTAGCGGTTTATCAAGGGTGTGTTGCTAGGGGAAAGAATTTTGCTCTAGCACCCTTTTGATTTTCGGGAGCCAAGTTTTTGATTCTTAAAGCTCCATATAGTTAATTCTAGAAAAAAGTACTCATGGCTACATACCCTTTTTAAAACACTAATTAATCTCGAAGCATTGATTTCGACAATATGGTCGTATCCACTAGTGGCTTTAGTCGCCTCACTAATAAAAAATTGCTAAACAAGACTCATAATTCTTCTTCAGATAATGGCTTTTCAGCAAAAGCCACATTGTTCGATGTAATTAAATCTCTAGAAGG
>QCIW01000044.1 GCA_003216435.1 Prochlorococcus sp. AG-402-N21 | reverse complement strand
ATCTAGCTATATAGATCAACAAGGCTTGGGAACCGCCATACTTAATGCTGGAGATGGTTTACATAGCCACCCTAGCCAAGGGTTACTGGACCTTTTTACCCTTGTGAATTTTTTTAATTCCAACAAACCTGATCCAGGTTCACTTAAGGGGAAAACAATTGCAATAGTAGGCGATATCCTTCACTCAAGAGTTGCCCGTTCAAATTTGTGGTCTTTAACTGCCTGCGGCGCAAATGTAATTCTTTGTGGTCCAGAAAGCTTATTGCCTGAAAGTTTCTCTCAATTTGTAGATTCTCCTCCACCAGGCCAGAAACTAGATCCAATAAAGAAAAGAGGTCTTATAACTATTTCTAGATCACTCAAAGAAACACTTGAAAAAGCTGATGCAGTAATGACTTTGAGATTACAAAAAGAGCGCATGAAAAAGAATTTAATTACTGACTTATCTAGATATCATTTTGACTTTGGAATAACACATGAAGCTCTTAAGTGGTGCTCCAAAAAGATTCCTGTTCTGCATCCAGGCCCAGTGAATAGAGGTATAGAAATTAGCAGTGAAGTCTTACAAGATCGTTCTATAAGTTTAATTGATACTCAAGTTAGCAATGGCATCCCAATTAGGATGGCCTTACTTTATTTGATAACAGCAAGCAAATTAAATAAATAGAAGCATATAAAAATTAAACTATAACAACTTAAAGCCTTCCAAGAATAATCCATATAATAATCCTATACGGGCCATATCTATAACATGAAGTACAAAAAATGAGGTTTTAGAACCAGTAAGATTTCTCCTCAATCTTACCAATACCTCTATAAAAACTACTACAAAAAATGCCCCTACAGGATCCATAAAGGCCAAAGCTCCATTGATCATTCCCAGTGAACTTCCAAAGAAAAAACCAATTAGAAAAATAATTAAATATAAAGAGTACCTTCTCCAAGGATTAGTAGACCATTGAGTCAAACGGTCTAAGGCCATCCCAAAATTTTTATGTACGCTTGTGTACTGAAATTTTTTTACCATAATGCTGATTATAAATAAAACAATGAATTTATCAAAAATAAATTCCCTAGAAATTCTGTAATCATATAAATCATATCAAAAAACTAACTCGACCATAAGTTGTTTCTTAATATATAAATAGTTGATCTTAAATCAGGTTGGCTTACAACTTCTTTTTTCGAGCAATTCCTAGACTTATACCACTGCCAAGAAATTAATCGGGCAACTTTATATTGAGCAGTTAATAGATTAATGTTATCAGGGTAAAAACACTGTATTCTTTTTGCCAAAGAAGTCCAGATAAGAAACTTAAAAAAATCAGGCAACGCAAATAATTTTTTCATGCCATTATTTTGACATCGAAGAGATAAAATAAAAAACTAGAAAATGTCTTTCAATTATTATTCTTCGTTTTGATTAAATTGAATAATCTCAAATCCTTCTATGAATATCAATGAGACTCAACCCCTAAAGGGGCTGAAGCTCCTAGTTGCAGCGAGTGGAAGTATTGCTGCGGTAAAAACACCATTGCTTGTAAGTGAATTAATTCAAGCAGGTGCAGAGGTTAGATGTGTTGTCACACCAAGTGGAGCTAAATTAGTAAGCCCTTTATCTTTATCGACTTTAAGTAGGAACAAGTGTTATCAGGATGAAGATCAATGGAGGACTCAAGAATCAAAACCTTTACACATAGTCCTCTCGGAATGGGCAGACATTGTAGTAGTAGCCCCTTTAAGCGCTACTACTTTAGCTAGATGGGTTCATGGATTAGGAGATGGCCTCTTGGCAAGCATTCTCCTTGCCACAGAGAGACCTGTAATAGCTGCCGCTGCAATGAATACAGGTATGTGGAAGAACCCAGTAGTAATTAAAAATTGGCAATTTCTTGGCCAAATTCCAAATGTTATCAAACTAAATCCAACTTCAGGGCTCCTTGCATGCGATAGACAAGGCGAGGGAAGAATGATAAGCAACGAAATCATTCAATTAGCCATAGAAAATCTCCTAACAACAAAAAATGGTATTTATTCCATTCGTAGAGATCTGACTGATCTAAAACTATTAGTTACAGCAGGAGCCACTATCGAAACTTTGGATCCTGCAAGACAGCTATCAAATAAAAGCACTGGCTATATGGGCGTCTTGCTAGCTCAAGCCGCAAGATTTAGAGGTGCAACTGTGGACTTAATTCA
>QCIW01000043.1 GCA_003216435.1 Prochlorococcus sp. AG-402-N21 | reverse complement strand
TGCCACGCTTCCTAGTTTTTTAAATGCATTGACTGGTCGTGGAGTCCATGTTGTGACTGTTAATGATTACTTAGCGAGACGTGATGCTGAGTGGATGGGTCAAGTTCATAGATTTCTTGGCTTGAGTGTTGGCTTGATACAGCAAGAAATGACCCCTCAACAAAGAACAAAGAATTACGGTTGTGACATTACTTATGCCACTAATTCAGAACTAGGTTTTGATTATTTGAGAGATAATATGGCTGCAGATATTTCAGAAGTTGTTCAAAGAGAATTTCATTTTTGTGTAATTGATGAAGTTGATTCGATTTTGATTGATGAAGCAAGGACACCTTTAATTATTTCCGGTCAAATAGAGCGACCTCAAGAGAAATATCAGAGAGCTGCAGAAGTTGCTGAATTGCTTATTAGAGCAGAAGAGATGGGGAAAGATGGTATCGATCCAGAAGGTGATTATGAAGTAGATGAAAAACAGCGAAGCTGCACTCTGACTGATGAGGGTTTTGCTAAAACAGAAGAAAAATTAGGAGTTAATGATTTATTTAATCCAAAGGATCCTTGGGCTCACTACATCACGAATGCACTTAAAGCAAAGGAATTATTTACACGAGACGTTAATTACATAGTCCGAAATCAAGAAGCAGTGATAGTTGATGAATTTACTGGTCGAGTTATGCCAGGAAGAAGATGGAGTGATGGGCAACATCAAGCTATAGAAGCTAAAGAATCTCTCCCTATTCAGCCAGAGACTCAAACTCTTGCTTCCATTACCTATCAAAACTTTTTCTTGCTTTACCCTCGTTTATCTGGAATGACAGGAACGGCAAAAACTGAAGAAGTGGAATTTGAGAAGACTTATAAATTAGAGACAACTGTTATCCCGACAAATCGGAGTATTTCTCGGCAGGATTGGGTAGATCAAGTCTATAAAACTGAAACAGGCAAGTGGAAAGCAGTTGCTAAGGAAACTGCTCTTGTTCATCGGGAAGGTCGACCAGTGCTTGTAGGGACAACAAGTGTGGAAAAAAGTGAGTTATTAAGCTCTTTATTGAAAGAAGAAGGCATCCCACATAATTTGCTCAATGCAAAACCTGAAAATGTTGAAAGAGAAGCTGAGATAGTTGCTCAAGCAGGTCGTTCAGGAGCAGTAACTATTGCCACGAATATGGCTGGCAGAGGTACTGACATTATTCTTGGAGGTAATAGTGATTATATGGCGAGGTTAAAGCTTCGAGAATTTCTTATTCCTCGATTAGTAAAGCCTGAAGATGGTAATCAACCGTCTAAACTTTCACAGCCTAAGAATGAATCTGGAGAAGGTTTTGCGGAAAGTTCTCAAAATGAAGAAGACCTTAAATCTATTATTCCAAAGCAATCTAGTAATTTAGGGAGTCTTTTTCCTTGTGAATTAACTAAAGAAACTGATGACTATGTGGCTGAGCTTGCAAGGCATTTAGTGAAAAGTTGGGGTGATCGAGGACTTACTTTGATTGAATTAGAAGATCGTATCGCTACTGCTGGAGAAAAGGCTCCAACAAAAGATTCAGAGATACAAGCACTTAGAAAAGCTATTGATTTAGTTAAGTCAGAGTATGACGTTGTTATACAAGAAGAGGATGTGCGTGTCAGAGAGGCAGGAGGTCTCCATGTCATTGGTACAGAGCGGCATGAGTCCAGAAGAGTTGACAATCAACTACGTGGACGTTCAGGGCGTCAAGGAGATCTTGGGAGTACAAGGTTTTTTCTGTCCTTGGAAGATAATTTATTAAGAATTTTTGGGGGTGAGAGAGTTGCTTCTTTAATGAATGCTTTTCGAGTAGAAGAGGATATGCCTATTGAATCGGGAATGCTTACACGCTCTCTAGAAGGTGCGCAGAAAAAAGTGGAAACCTATTATTACGATATAAGAAAGCAAGTATTTGAATATGATGAAGTATTAAATAATCAACGTAAAGCAGTTTACTCAGAAAGACGAAGAGTACTTAAAGGGAATGAGTTAAAAAAGCAAGTTATTGGATATGGAGAAAAAACAATGGAAGAAGTAGTTGAAGCTTATGTTAATCCTGAGTTGCCACCAGAAGAATGGGATATTGATCAACTTCTTGCTAAAACTAAGGAGTTTATTTATTTGCTTGAAGATTTAAAATCTGATCAATTACGAGGTTTAAATATTGAAGAATTAAAAGCATTTCTTCAAGAACAGTTAAGAAATG
>QCIW01000042.1 GCA_003216435.1 Prochlorococcus sp. AG-402-N21 | reverse complement strand
AATAGGAATTCAGGCCATTTCAATGACAGGGAGTCAAGTGGGCATCATTACTGAGTCATCTCATGGAAAAGCTCGTATTTTAGAAATTAAAACCGAACGTATTCAAAGTCTTATTAAACAAGGATTTGTTGTTGTTATTGCTGGGTTTCAGGGAACCAGTCTTGGGGGAGGTGGCACAGCAGAAATTACTACTTTAGGAAGAGGAGGGTCAGACACTTCGGCAGTTGCATTGGCAGCTGTATTAAATGCAGATGCCTGTGAAATTTATACAGATGTTCCAGGTGTACTAACTAGTGATCCAAGAAAAGTACCTGACGCCCAATTAATGAAGAATATAAGCTGCGACGAAATGCTTGAATTGGCTAGCCTAGGTGCTGCTGTATTACATCCAAGAGCAGTTGAAATAGCAAGGAATTACGGAGTCAACCTAATAGTAAGGTCAAGCTTAGAGAACAATATCGGCACAAAACTAACGAGTCATAAACGTCGTTCGCTTAATCAACATGGTCTTGAACACACTCGAGCGGTAGATGGACTTGAATTATTAGAAAACCAAGCAGTAATTGGACTATCCCATATCCCAGATCAGCCTGGAGTTGCAGCAAATTTATTCGAAGCTCTTTCCAAAGGAGGGGTCAACGTAGATTTAATAATTCAATCCGTACATGAAAAAAATAGCAATGACATTGCATTTACCATTTCACAAGAACAGTTCCCAAAAGCCAAACAACAATGTCAGTGTCTAATTGAATCTTTAGGAGGCCAACTATCAACTCAAGAAAATATGGCAAAAATAAGTATTCATGGAGCAGGAATCATGGGCAGACCAGGAATAGCAGCAACTCTTTTTGAAACATTGTCTAAATCTGGTATTAATTTAAGATTAATTGCAACAAGTGAAGTGAAAGTTAGTTCTGTAATTGATGCTGCGCTAGGCAGAAAAGCACTTAGAGCAATAGGTGATACTTTTGAGCTAAACGAAAAACAAATACAGATCAATCCAGAAAATAATATCAACAATTCCCCAGAAGTAAGAGGAATAGCTTTAGATCCTGATCAGGCACAAGTAAGCGTGACCCAAGTACCTGATAAACCTGGAACAGCAGCGGCAATTTGTACTGCTTTAGCCGAAGCAGGCATCACATTAGATACCATTGTTCAATCTGAAAGGCGGCATGATGATGGAAGTAGGGATATAAGTTTTACTCTGAAAAAAAATGATAGGAATTCAGCTGAAAAAGCACTCTCATATCTTTTAAAAAAATGGGAAAAAGCCAAATTTAAGGATGGTCCAGCAATTGCAAAAGTTAGTGCTGTTGGAGCAGGTATGCCTAATACAGTAGGCACTGCTGGACGTATGTTTAGAGCAATAGCTAATGGAAACATCAATATAGAAATGATTGCTACCAGCGAAATTAGGACTACATGTGTAGTCAAAGAAGCTGATGGACTGAAAACACTGCGATTAGTTCACGATTATTTTAAATTAGGAGAACTTAATAGTGATGAAAATTAATTATCTATTTGCCTATTAATTTATGGCGTAATTTCTTAATTCTATCTCTAAGTTGTGCTGCTTTTTCAAAATCTAAATCTTCTGCTGCATTTTTCATCTGATTTTCTAGTTGACTAACAAAATCAGGCAATTGATCTAATGGAATTTCTAAATCCTTATTTGCGAGCAAAGTATCTACAGTATTATTAGCTAAATTAACAAGTTCATTTGATGTTCTTTCATTTTGAAGTCGTCTTGAAAGTTCTAGAAATGAAAGTATTGAATTATTAGCTTTCTTTCCTGCTTGTTTAGGGATAATTCCATTAATTAAGTTATATTCCTTTTGAATTTCTCGTCGTCTTTCTGTTTCAGATATAGCCAAGGACATTGACTCAGTCATATTGTCAGCATACAAAAGAGCTACACCATCAACATTTCTCGCCGCTCTACCTATAGTCTGAATTAATGATCGTTTAGCTCTAAGGAATCCTTCTTTATCAGCATCAAGAATTACAACCAAAGATACTTCAGGTAAATCTAATCCCTCTCTTAATAAATTAACACCGACCAAAACATCATATTCTCCAATTCGCAGATCCTGGATAATTTCTATTCTTTCAATAGAATGAATTTCAGAATGTAAATAACGAACACGTACGCCATTATCAGATAAGTAATCGGTCAAATCTTCAGCCATTCTTTTTGTCAAAGTAGTTACTAAAACCCTTTCCTTCTTTATAACTCTTTTGTTTACTTCTAATAATAAATCATCAATTTGACCCTCAGCAGGTCGAACCTCTACTAAGGGATCAAGAACTCCTGTAGGCCTAATAACTTGTTCGACAATTTCTC
>QCIW01000041.1 GCA_003216435.1 Prochlorococcus sp. AG-402-N21 | reverse complement strand
GAATCATTGTTGAGGAAGCTTTTGAAGATCTTCCATTAAGCCCATTACAACAAGGACATGATCAGCTTCTAAAATATATTTTGCAGGGGGAATTACTTTTAAACGTTTTGCTGGACCTGCGGCTAATACATTGACTTGGTAATTCTTACGTAAATTCAATTCCCGCAAAGATCGGCCAATAAATTCCTCTGGGACTTTTATCTCATCAATACCAGTTTGGTCGTCTAATTCCAATCGTTCGATCATATTGGGACGAATTAATTCAAGACCTAAACGTTCTCCTTGCATTCTTGAGGGAAAAACAACCCTATCAGCACCTACTCTCTTCAACATTTTTTCATGCAAATCACTAGTTGCACGAGCAATTACTTGGGTGACCTTGCTCCCAACAGTATCTTTTGCAATAAGTGTTGTTGTAATACTCGCCTCAATTGGTTCACTAATTCCAACAACAACAGTACCCATCTCAAGAACACCTGCTTCCCTCATTGACTCCTCATCTGTCGAATCAACGACTCTGGCTTCTATGGATGGTTCTAACTGGCGTAATTCTTCAATGGCTTTTGCTGAGAAGTCAACGGCAAGAACATCAGCTCCATTCCTCAGTAACTCTCTACAAACAGCAGTACCAAAGCGACCTACACCTACTACAGCGAATCCAAGATCATCGCCTAACTTCTTTCCAGACCACTGCCACCACTCATTCATAATCCTGCCTCAGAAAAAAAATTAAACATAAATATCTTCATGAGGATAGCCAATACGATTTTGATGCTTAAGTCTTCCGGAGTTAACAACCTGCCATATTGAGCTTAATAATAAAAGGATACCTAAACGCCCGACAAACATACCTACAATCAATATAAATTGACCAAAATGTCCTAATTGTTGAGTTACCCCAAGATCAAAACCAACTGTTGCGAAAGCAGAGACACAAGTGAACAACATCTCTAAGAATGAAAATGGCTCATTCTCACCATTTCCACTCGTCATACTCAATAATAAAGCCATTATCAATACAAAAAGCAACGAAGCAACTGTTATACCAACCGCTTTTAAAACAACTTTGTCAGAAATCTGTCGATTTCGAATAATTACATCATTTTGACCTCTTAACGTAGTCCTTGTTGCAGCCATCAGAGCAGCAACTGTAGTCGTCTTAATACCACCACCAGTTCCGCCAGGACTGGCACCAATAAACATTAATGTCATTAACAATAAAAGACCTGAATCAGTAATATCTCCAATGGATATAGGCATATTTGTAAATCCTGCTGTCCGTGCACTTACTGATTCAAAAAGAGCACTAATAAAACGTTCTTGAAAGTCAATTCTTGAAAAGAAATTTCCCTCAACAATTGATTCAGTCAAAATCAAACCAAATGTACCTATAGCGATAAGAATCAAAGATGTCCGTATAACTAATCTTGTATGCAAGCTTAAGTTACGTATTCTCAACGATTTTCTATTACTCCAAATATCACTAGTTACTCTCCATCCAAATCCTCCTAGCACAATAAGGATAATCATTACAATATTCACCACTTTATTTGTTCTATAAGACTGCAAACTATCCGACCAAAGACCAAAGCCAGCATTGTTATAAGCAGAAATGCTATGAAATAATGATGCCCAGAATCTTTCCAAAGCATTCTCAATATCCGTAAATCCAAAGTAATAAAGAACAATTGCTCCGAAAATAATTAATACAGCAGCAGTGACAGCAATCCCACGAAAAGTTCGCCCAACACCACCAACACCAAATTCATCAAGAGTCTTTCCTCTATCTAATCGAGTTCTTAGCTCAGTTCCTGTAACTACAAAACCTTGCAAGAATGTAGTAATAGCCATAAGACCAAGTCCACCAATAAGGAGCATTACTGCTAAAATAATTTGACCAAATATCGTCAAATCTGTCCCTATATCAATAATAGATAGACCAGTTACTGTAATAGCTGATGTAGCTGTAAATAAAGCTTCCCACAAACCAACCTTCGAAGTAGAGCATATAGGAAGAGATAATATAAACGTTCCAAAAAATATAATTAATAACCCAGTAATAACAGTAAATTGAGGTACTGTTAATCTAAGATGACGATCTATCCTACGACTACTTTGTTTTGTTAATATCACTTCTTTTACCTAATAATTAAAGATCAAAAGAAACGTATGCTTGAATAACTTCAATAAATAGCATAATGAACTGATTTTCTCTATACAAATTACACATAATTAAAAACCTCCATATTGTAATAAAATTAATCCAGGAATTATTAAAGTCATCAAAATCGTTAGGCCTGCCCCATATCTTGTTACATCAAGAAAACGATAACGACCAGGTCCAAAAACC
>QCIW01000040.1 GCA_003216435.1 Prochlorococcus sp. AG-402-N21 | reverse complement strand
GACTCTTGTTGAGCCAGCATTGATAGCTGGTTACACAAATCTTCTGGGAGTACTACTTGTACTCTTGGGGACTTCGGATTCCCGTTTGATGAATTTTGCCGGGTAGCCATGACCCAATCTAAGTAACGGGTAACCTTTAGTGTACACTTATATGCAAGGATAGTATCCAACACTATGCTGTAAGTGGGTGGTATTTATCTTTTCGACCCGTTTTGACAATTGTAGAAGTCTTATTTATCAAGGCTTTTCAGCTTTTCAGGTCGATTCATTTTCTTCCTATGCCAGTTATTACAAGGAGTGAACAATGTCTAAGCCAACTCTCCCAAATGCATCTTTTTCAAGGAAATCAATTCAAGAGGAGAAGCGCGTAAATGGAGCAAGTCGCAAAACAAATACTTCTCAGGGTTCGGAAAAGAGTGATGTATTAATTTCTGCTGTAATCAGTTCTTATTTGCTTACGCATTTGCACCATGTATTGCAAAGAGCTGAGTATGGAGCAACTAAAGAAGGAAGAGTTTCTCAAGCTTCTAATTTTGCACAGCTTCGCAAAGTACTTTGTATGGATGCCCGTAGCATGGAGGATGCTTCAGCTACAGGGATGAAAGAAGGTCATTCTGATAAATTTTATGAATCAAAGATTGAGCGCAAAGTTGCATAGGGGAATATCGTTGTTTTAGTTGTTTGATTTTTTGATGAGTGGTAATGCTCCTCAGCTCTATAAGCGTATTGAGGCTGATCAAGGCTATACCAAAGTTCTGTTTCGTCAGGCTCTTCAAGATCCTCAGGGAGCCTTGCAATCTATTTGTGAGATAGGTGAATCCTTAAGTTTACCTGTTACGCCAGAAGAGGTTAAGGCTTATCTTGCAACTCTTGATGATGCAGAGACAAAGCAATGGTTAATTAAGGCGAGAGGGGGACTTTAAATTTTTTTTTATTAACATTTTCTATAGAAGGTTGTTCTTTCACTTCTCTTCGGTCATAGCCCCCTCCTCCAGCTAATGTCCAGAAAAACCAATAACTGGGAATTGCTAGCCCTGCCGCTAAGAAAATAGCGGTGATTTGTTCCAGTCTCAGCATGGCTTTAAATTAGTGAAGGAAAGTATGTCTAGTTTTGCCATATCAAGCTAGATGAGTTACAAATGAGGTTTTGATTAGTGCTGCGACTTGAGCGCATTAGTAAAATTTATCCCACTGGTGAGGTCCTTAAAGACATTACTTGGGAAATTAAACCTGGAGAGCGTATAGGTCTGGTTGGTGTGAATGGAGCTGGGAAATCGACTCAATTGAGAATTATTAGCGGAATAGAAGAACCTACATCGGGACAACTTCTCCTTCAAGGAGAACCATCTATTTCTTATTTAAAACAAGAGTTTGATGTAGATATAAGTCGAACTGTTCGAGAGGAGCTTTTTCAAGCATTTCATGATGCATCGGTGATTCTCAATGAAAAAAGAAAGCTTGAAAAAGAAATGGCATCAAAGCGTGCAGAAATAGACGCTGAGTATCTTGATTTATTAATCACACAATTAGGAACACTGCAGACTCGGTTTGAAGATCTTAATGGTTATGAACTGGAAGCAAAGATAGAAAAGCTTTTACCAGTTATTGGGTTTAATTCTAAAGAGGCAGACAGACTTGTTGGAGATTTTTCAGGTGGTTGGCAAATGAGAATAGCTCTTGGGAAGATCTTGTTACAAGAACCAGATTTACTGTTACTAGACGAACCAACTAATCATCTAGACATAGAGACAATTCAGTGGCTAGAAGATTATTTACAAAAACAAAAGGCAGCTATAGTTGTTATTAGTCATGACAGAGCATTTTTAGATAAAATATGTACCCAAATTGTCAGCACAGAAAGAGGCATATCGAGAACATATATAGGTAATTATTCAGATTATTTAGAACAAAAAAAGATTGAGCAAGAATCGCTTAAGTCTGCTTTTGTTAGACAACAAAAAGACATTGCTTCTCAACAAGCATATATAGATAGATTTAGAGCTAGTGCAACAAGGAGTACTCAAGCAAAAAGTCGAGAAAAATTACTAGAAAAGATTGATAGAATAGAATCTCCTTTAGATGATATTGCTGGCCCATCATTTTCTTTTTCTGAAGTTCCTAGATCTGGGAAAGAAGTTGTACAGATTAATGATCTTACTCATAGTTACGAAGATAAAATACTTTTCCTTGGAGCAGATCTCATTGTTGAATCAGGAGATCACATTGCATTTGTTGGACCAAATGGAGCAGGTAAATCAACTTTGCTCCGTTTAATTATGGGATTAGAATTCCCGGAAGATGGCAAAGTTACTTTAGGCCAACATAATGTTAAGCCAGGTTATTTTGCTCAGAATCAGGCTGATGCACTGGA
>QCIW01000039.1 GCA_003216435.1 Prochlorococcus sp. AG-402-N21 | reverse complement strand
AGAGGAAAGACAGAATATAAAAAAGGGGGAAAGATAAATGCATCTATAATTAATATTTAAATAGATCAGGTAATTTTGGACAATCGGCTTTTTTTTACAGCTACTCAAAAAAATAGAGATTGTATTGGTGATGTTCTTTCAAGGTTTCTTCCTAAAAGAGGTTCTATTCTTGAGCTAGCCAGTGGAAGTGGAGAGCATGGTGTGGAATTTCAAAAGCGTTTTCCAAGTATCAATTGGCAAACTAGCGATCCCGAACCATCTCATAGAAAAAGTATTAGCGCTTGGATCGATAAATATGGTTTATCAACAAAAATGCCTCAACCTATCAATATAGATGTTGAGGTAAAACCATGGCCATTAACTCCAACCCTTATATCCGAACTTAAACGTGTGGTCTGTATAAATATGATTCACATATCACCCTGGACCTGTACAAAAGCTCTTTTCAAAGAATCAGGCAATCTTCTGAAAAAGGAACAATTACTAATGTTGTATGGACCTTTTAAAAGAAACGGTCTTCACACCAGTGAAAGCAATTCTTTATTCGATGAGTCCCTCAAACGTCAAAATTCAACCTGGGGGATACGTAACTTAGAAGATGTAAATCAAGTGGCCATGAAAAATGGATTCACACAGGAAGCTGTGATTCAAATGCCTGCGAATAATCTTTCTCTAATTTTCAGAATGAGCTGAAAATCTAAAGTATCTTTAGCAATTATGTACTTATTCGCTTTAATTCTGAGCATTTTTATGGCCTATCACCCATCACCAACATTTAATTGTGATGGAGATATTTTGCACGCCACTATTAGAAACAACTTAAATGGTGACTTTTCATTGACTGAAGATTTAGAAAATATCGATAAAGGTGCTTTTGTTGTGATTGATTGGCGTAATCTTAGTCTCATGTTGCCAGTGTCTTTTAATGTCGGAGAAATTACTTTTACCGATAAGAAATGGCTTTGGAGCTACCAAGATAATCAGAGCGGATTAATTGCCGAAACCCCTAGATTAGCTCATCGACTACCTAATGGAGATATTGAAGAATTTTCATGCGAAGCCAGCTCAACATGACTTGAATTAGAGGTATCCTTTCGAAATTAAAATAGTCTAATCTCTACGTAAACAACGCTTAAATTATCAACCATTTTTTTAACTCGCAAAACATTTACGCTAAGTAGAATGGCTTGAACGAATAGGGATATTTTGCTTTCGGCACGATTTACAACCGGTACCAGATCAATCTAACTATGCTTTCTACAAGTTAAACCTTATTAAGTGACCAAAAAACAAACTTTGGAACAACAAATTCAGCAGTATTGGAATATTGCTCAATTATGTAAGACCAATAAGCAAAAGATTACTTTTTTCAACGAGAATCAAGAGGCATTCAAGCTAGATCCTGATGTTGTGGAGGACGCTAAAAATGAGTATTGGGAACAACAAGGAATGGATGATGACGATATTGAGGAGTTTGAAGAAAGTGCCTTACTTGGAGATGGTTATCCAGATGAGTACAAAGTGTTTGCCTTTGATTTTTTGATAACTAGCAGCAAAGCTTATTCCACAATGACGACTTCTTCATTGGAAGAAATTGTAGGGTTAATTTCCCCTGAGAAGCTTCAAGAAAAACTTGATAATGAGGGGATTTCATACAGTGGATCAGAAGCAGAAGATGAGGTGATGTTGATACTTGAAAGAAGAGCAAAGAAAAAAGGATTGAATTTTTCCGAGGATGTTCTAGAAGCAGCTACAAAAAATGCCCTGCAAGAAATGAGAGATTGGATTGATGATAACTACGAAATTACTTGAAGTTCTAATAATTCAAAAAGAAAATCAAATTAGAAATTTTTTATAATCTATTAATACACTTAAAGGAGTTATGAACCATTTCTTGTCATATCTAGTTAATCCTGCTAACTTTTTCGATTATTTCTTTAATGGCAACTTATAGAGAATTCAGAATGACTAAAGAAAAGCAGAAAGAAAGTTTTCTCAAAAAAGGTGGTAAGTGGGGAGCACTAATAGGTACTGCGTGGATAGGGCTGAATATAGTCATACCTTTAGCACTATTACGAATCCCCGCGGTACAGACATATTTGGTGGCATTAAAGGAAAAGCTCCCCTTTGATATCTCAGGAATCAGCTAAATGCAACCTGAGCTCATTTGTTTTTTCTTGCTTGGTATCTAAGCATTGCTTCTAAATGCTGGACTCTCTTTTCAAGTTCTTCCACTCTTTTGGTTAATTCTTCCATAGTTAATCAAATCAACTTCTTCCGAGCCAAGATGGAGCTCCCGAGAACCAATCCCCTAAATCTTCTTGATCTGGATTGAAAGTTGAGTTTGGATCTGATGAGCCCAAATCTAAACCATTTATCAATTTATCGATGGGATTTGTGCTTTCATTGTTTT
>QCIW01000038.1 GCA_003216435.1 Prochlorococcus sp. AG-402-N21 | reverse complement strand
CGTTTATTTTATAAGCAAGTTAATAATTTCTAGTTAAGTGAGAAAAAAATTTTTAAAATCTATATTTGGTTTAATTCTTATACCCTCTCTTGCAAGTTGTAGCACTATTCCTAATGAAGTAACTGTAAAAGACGATTATAATAAGGAAAGAGAAATACTTATTAAAAGAAAAAATATAAGTTGCAGTATGACTTCGGAGAGTAATGAGCAACCTTTTGAATGCAGAGCATTTGGTTATTACAAAGACAATAATGAAGTTTTTTCAGAAAAAAGTAGATGCCCTCATATCACATGTGATCTTTATTTTTGTCGTGATACAAATCCTGTGTGCGATGCCGCAGAGGCATATGAACTTTATTGAAGGGAACTTACCGACCACTTACCGACCATTCAGTTGATTTGATTATGGTGCTCAGACACTAAAAAACCCCTGTTTTAGCAAGGGTTTTAGAGGTATCAATTGTTGGAATTGATGGTGCCAGGACCCAGATTTGAACTGGGGACACGGCGATTTTCAGTCGCCTGCTCTACCAACTGAGCTATCCCGGCTTGAAGGTTTTATCGATTTATATTATTTAGATTACTATCTTGTTAGCCATTGGAAAATCTATATGGCGAAATTTGCTTCACTTTTGATCGCTTTATTGTATTTTCAGAACTTTTTGCTTCCAATAACGATCCTATATTGGTTTCGAGATTGATTTCAGCATTGCAACCAAAGTCTGGTGGGCATCTTCACTGCTTTGTAAGGTGTGATCAAAATTTATTTTGATCAATTGGTGATCTACCTCTAATTCAAAGTATTCGCATGTAATATTTTTCATTATTGCTTTTTTGAATTTTTTAATACCACCATAGTGAATTGCATATTGGCCTACGGCATTTTTATGATCCGAATTCATATGGTTGCAAATACGAGTACTCACATCTTTTGTTAGATTTTCTGTTGGCATTAAATTGATAAATCCTTTTCTATAGCTTTATTTTACAGGGAAAATAATATTTTTGGGTTGAAACTTTCTTTTAGACATTCTCTTTATTTACCTTGTATTTTAATAACTATTAGATTGAACTGCCTTTAAAGCAATCATGGCAACACCTATTGCTGGAGGTTTTGTACATCTCCTGATAGGAATCCCTACAATTCTTTGTCTTATCTTTTGCCAGGTTATATTCTTGGATCCACCTCCCAGGGTGATAATTCTCTTTGGTTTACTAACTCCCAGATTAATAAGTGTATTCCAACCTTTAGCTTCAATATTAGCTAATCCTTCGAACAGAGCATGTAGATATGCAGCATCACTTATAGGCCTTGGTTCTAAAATTGGCTCTAAATTAGGGTCATTGATAGGAAATCTTTCACCTTTAAAAGGTAAAGGTAAAAGTTTAAGATTACTCTTAAATTTTGGATCTATTTGAGCACTTAAATCTTTAATTTCCTGTTCATTAAAAAATTTCTTTAGAATTCTTCCACCAGTATTTGATGATCCACCGCAAATCCAATTCCCAGATACAAAATGATTTGTAATTCCTTCACCTTCAATAGGGGATTGAATGATTTTTTTCAGAACAATAGTGCTCCCAAGAACTGTTATTCCTTCTTCTTTAGATGGATTGGAAGCTATTACAGCAGCATTCGAATCAGTAGTTCCAGCTATTATTAAAAGATTAACTGGCAGACCAAGGAATTTTGCCTGATTAGTATCAATTAATCCCAAGAGATTACCACTTGGTATTATCTTGGGGAGTGTATTTCTCCATGATTGATTGTCATAACTTTTTGGCCATGTTTTTGAGATAATATCCCATCCTAATTTGATATTATTGCCTTCTTCACCTGACTCCCAGACTCCTGTCAGCCAACTGCTCACCCAATCTGCTTGATGCCTAAGAATAATGTGGTTGCCATATTTATTAACTAGCTTTAAAGCTCTAGAGAGACTATTGAAATTTCTATTAGTTTGTTTATCAGTTAATTTGTTAATCAGCTCTTTGTTCTCGAAATTAACTTTGTCGTAAGTAATTGCTTGGCCATATGGATTCCCGTTTTTATCACATGCAATCAATGTTCCTGAAGTTCCATCTATAGAGCATGATTTAATTCGGGACTTTAATTTTTGAGGTATTTCTAGTATTAAAGTTTCGCAGCAGGTTTTCCAGTCTTCCCATTTCTCTAAGCCATTCGGATAATTTATGCTCGCAGAATAAATTAATTCTATTTTTGTATTAATTAAAACTACACGAACCCCTGATGTGCCCAAATCAATTCCCATTGCAAGTGGTTCAATTGTGAGAGGGATTAAAATCTTGTTTATTTGTTGCTTGATGTAAGGATTGCATTTTTTATTTCTGCTACTTTCTTGTCTATATTTTCCCAAGGTAAATCAAGGTCAGGACGACCAAAATGTCCATAAGCAGCTGTGTCTCTATAAA
>QCIW01000037.1 GCA_003216435.1 Prochlorococcus sp. AG-402-N21 | reverse complement strand
ATCAAAAGGAGCAATGATTGATATAGGGGCAAAAACTGCAGCGTTTATGCCTATGCAAGAAGTCTCTATTAATAGGGTAGAAGGGCTAAGCGATGTCTTACAAGCTTCCGAGCAAAGAGAATTCTTCATAATGTCAGAAGAAAATGAAGATGGTCAATTAGCGCTTTCTATTAGAAGAATTGAATATCAACGAGCCTGGGAACGTGTCAGACAATTACAAAAAGAAGATGCAACTATTTATTCCGAAGTTTTTGCCACTAATAGAGGTGGTGCATTAGTAAGAGTAGAAGGATTAAGAGGATTTATTCCTGGATCACATATAAGCACTCGTAAAGCCAAAGAAGAACTTGTTGCAGATTTCCTACCCTTAAAGTTCCTTGAAGTGGACGAAGAACGTAATCGCCTTGTCCTTAGCCATAGGAGAGCGTTAGTCGAAAGAAAAATGAACCGCCTAGAAGTGGGAGAAGTGGTAGTAGGAGCAGTTCGAGGAATTAAGCCATACGGTGCTTTTATCGATATTGGAGGGGTTAGTGGCCTCCTTCATATATCAGAGATAAGTCACGAACATATTGAGACGCCTCACTCAGTATTAAATGTGAATGATCAAATGAAAGTAATGATTATTGATTTAGATGCTGAAAGAGGTCGAATTTCTTTATCGACAAAAGCACTCGAACCAGAGCCTGGTGATATGCTTACAGATCCCCAAAAAGTATTTGATAATGCCGAAGAAATGGCTGCGAAATACAAACAGATGCTTCTTGAGCAAGCTGAAGAAGGAGAAGATCCAATTGCTGTAATGACAATTTAAATATTCATTAATTCAATGGCTGAAATTCTTCTTAAGGGCGACCCTATAGGAAGATTTAAAGGAGTGCTTTTTGATAAGGATGGGACTTTGTCATCCAGTGAGCCTCATTTAAAAAAAATTGCTATTTTAAGAATCCAAGAAACAATTCAAATATTAGGAAAATATACAAAAAAAAATCATGATTTAGGCCAAGTCAAGTCTCTTTTAAAGGCTGCATATGGATTAAATGAAAATGGATTAGACCCTAATGGAGCAGTAGCAATTGCTTCAAGACAAGACAACATGATATCAACAGCCACGATTCTTTCCTTGCAAGGAATAGGTTGGTCAAAATCAATTGATTTAGCTAACAAAGTATTTCTAACTGTTGATAATATCAATATCAAAAATTCCATTGACAATAATATCAGACCTTTACTTTCAGGTGTGCACAATATGCTCAATAAATTAATAAATTCAAAAGTAAAATGTGCAATTATAAGTAACGATACGAGAGAAGGAATTAGTAGCTTTCTTAAATTAAATCATCTAGAAAGTAAATTTATCAATTATTGGAGTTGCGAAGATAAACCCTCAAAGCCTAGCCCTTCAGCAGTAATCGAATTATGTAAAATTATTAAACTCCAACCTCATGAATGCATCCTAATAGGAGATAGTGATGCTGATCTCAAGATGGCTCAAGAGGCCGGGATAGGCCTTGCTATGGGATATGTATCAGGTTGGAGCTCTCAGCCAATGCTCACATATCAAAATAAATTAATATCTAATTGGGAAGAGCTTTCTTGTCACTAGAAAACTAAACTATATTTCTGAATAATTTCCTATGTGTAGATTTGTATTCACCTCTGAATCTGTAACTGAGGGTCATCCCGATAAAATTTGCGATCAAATAAGTGATTCAGTTTTAGATGCTCTTTTAGAACAAGACCCGAATAGCCGGGTAGCTTGTGAAGCAGTAGTTAATACAGGCTTATGTCTTATTACAGGAGAGATAACTTCTACCGCTAAAGTTGATTTCATCAAACTAGTAAGAAATGTAATAAGTGAAATCGGCTATAGCGGAGCAAGAGCGGGAGGTTTTGATGCAAATAGTTGTGCTGTTTTAGTCGCGTTAGATCAACAATCTCCTGATATTGCTCAAGGAGTTAATGAAGCAACTGATCACTCTGGAGATCCTCTAGATCAGATTGGAGCAGGCGATCAAGGGATAATGTTTGGTTACGCATGCAATGAGACTCCAGAGCTAATGCCTCTTCCTATTAGCCTTGCTCATAGACTTTCAAGAAGACTTGCAAATGTAAGACATCAAGGTGTTTTGCCATACCTTTTACCGGATGGAAAAACTCAAGTAAGTGTGGTATATGAAAATGATAGGCCTGTTTCTATAGATACAATATTAATATCAACCCAACATACATCTGAAGTCGAAGGTATTAGCAATGAAGAAGGAATTCGAGAAAGAATAAAAGAAGATCTTTGGGAAAATGTTGTATTACCAGCTACATCTGATCTTGAACTAAAACCAAGTAAACAAGAGACTCGATTCCTAGTTAATCCAACTGGTAAATTTGTTGTTGGAGGACCTCAAGGAGATGCTGGCTTAACGGGGAGAAAAATTATTGTAGATACTTATGGGGGATATGCTCGACATGGAGGTGGAGCCTTCTCG
>QCIW01000036.1 GCA_003216435.1 Prochlorococcus sp. AG-402-N21 | reverse complement strand
GTCAGGAGCAATTGGCATCGATGATTTTGAGAAGTTGACCTTATAAGAACTATCTAACGGAAAAGAATTGTAAGAATGGAGTAATTAATCATTCAAGGTTAGCTGTGTACATTATTGAGTTGGCTCTAAAACTGAGCCCATTCCCATTATCAGTTCAACGTAAAGAGCTTAGAAGTGCTCAGTCTCTTTATAACCAAGTTCGAGATTGTATTGCAAAGGGCCAGCCATCTTTGTTGGAATTAACTTGTGAGCAAGTTCAAGAGAAAAAAATTGTTGTTTTATCTAGTGAGGTTGTGGCAGTGCAAATGTATGAGAAAACTGCAATAGGTGGAGGTGTAAAAAGACCTGGATTTTCTTTCGAAGCTTGATTGAATGCTTAAAGATCAATTTCTCAAGAATGGTTCTTCTTCTCCGCTTTATTTAAATAAGGTTTGTTTTGCTTGGCCTGATGGGAGCAAAGCATTAGATGATTGCAGCTTTTGTATTCCTTCGCCTGGACTGTGGATGTTAGTTGGAAAGAATGGAAGCGGAAAAAGCACCTTATTTCGAATATTGAATGGAATGCTGAAGGTTGATAGTGGTGAGATTCTCTGCACCTTAAAACCTTTTTTGATGTTTCAAAATCCAGACCAGCAATTGCTTTTGCCTACTTGTAGTAGTGATCTAATGCTTAGTCTCCCCTTGGATTTGACTGAACAAGAAAGAAGATCATGCATTGAAGATGCTCTTCAGAAAGTTGGCATGGGAAGTATGGCAAATCGACCAATTCATACTCTTAGTGGAGGTCAAAAGCAAAGATTGGCTTTAGCAGGCGCATTGGTTAGTGGAGCTAATTTGCTTTTATTGGATGAACCAACGGCATTGTTGGATCCAACCAGTCAGCATGCTGTTTTGCAAATAGTTAAAAATCTGTGTAGCGCTGATAACCCTATTACCGCTCTTTGGATTACTCATCGCTTAGAGGAGCTTGAATATTGTGATGGAGCAGCAATTATGGAAAGTGGTCGGTTAGGACAGTGGTTATCAGGTCAAGATCTATTGAATGGATTAAATTCACTTGCAGTGAGGTAGCTAAGAAGGTTAAGTTCGTTTTGTTTGATCCTCGGTAGCTCAGCGGTAGAGCGGTCGACTGTTAATCGATTGGTCGCAGGTTCGAATCCCGCCCGGGGAGTTTTCCTTTAAAAAGTTAAAGAGCTTTAAAAGCTCTTTAACTTTTTAACCATTTTTTTTGCAAGAAGATTTTGGATTATTCAATAATTTAAGTTTTTATTTTTTTAATGTTTTAAAAAATAATAAATAGAATCTTTTTGAATTTTGGCTTATTGAAGTTTCTTGTTTTAAGTAAAAATTGAACGAATTATAAGTATATTTTTATGAAATCCTTGACATAGCATTACCTAAATCTGAAGAATTCCTAAAGAGAGGTAAGGGTGCTTTTGTATTTTTGATAGTGCAAAAAGCAGTTATCAAGAGGCTTTTGCCTACATGAAAGCTTTTTTGAGCAATTTTTGTAATTCTGCATAAAAAACGAAATCTTGAGAGAATCATAAGCACTCTGATATGTCAGCAATTTGCTGGTTAGTCAATTCTCCAAGTCTGGTCCAATGAAGCCTTGCATTTTGCTTATAGAAGATGATCATGATATGCGTGAACTAGTTTGTGGTCATTTGACTCACACTGGTTTTGATGTTCAAAAAGCAGAAGATGGAATTAAAGGACAAGCTTTGGCTTTGCAATATGAACCTGACTTGATTCTGCTTGACTTGATGCTTCCGAAGGTCGATGGCCTTACCCTCTGTCAGCGTCTAAGAAGAGATGAAAGAACAGCAAATATTCCCATACTTATGATTACGGCTCTAGGAGGAACTAAAGATAAAGTTACTGGATTTAATTCAGGTGCTGATGATTACATCACTAAGCCATTTGATCTCGAAGAATTGCAGGTAAGAATTAAAGCCCTTCTGAGAAGAACCAAGCGAGCACCTGTTAGCGGAATCAGTCAGCAGGAGATCTTGAGTTTTGGACCGTTAACCCTAGTTCCTGAACGTTTTGAGGCTATTTGGTTCGACTTGCCAGTGCGCTTAACGCATCTTGAATTTGAATTACTCCATTGCTTATTGCAAAGACATGGACAGACAGTTGCTCCTTCTTTGATTCTTAAAGAAGTCTGGGGATATGAGCCTGATGATGATATTGAAACTATTAGAGTTCATGTTAGACATTTAAGAACTAAGTTAGAGCCTGATCCACGGAAGCCTAAATTTATAAAAACTGTTTATGGTGCTGGTTACTGTCTTGAGTTGCCAAAGGATGAGCAATTGCTTGAGTTTTCTCAATTAATTAATGATTACCGTCAGGAAAAAGGTATATCAACTAGCCAGGAAAAAGTATCTATTTCATGACTCATTAAGTCACTTTAGTTGAAGTAAAGCAATTTCCCAGGCTAACCTCTGATTTACAAAAGATTGTATATTCGATTTTAATTTTTCAAGTACTTTTAGAGATTCTAAGCTCATTCCTTTTTCCCAGAGATTTTGTTGTATCCAACTAATTAGCCAAATTTGTTGTTGATAGTCTAA
>QCIW01000035.1 GCA_003216435.1 Prochlorococcus sp. AG-402-N21 | reverse complement strand
GTTTACCTATCATTTTTTGGAGCTTGAATAATAATCTCAAACAGGTTAAAAAGTTTACTGCAACTGTTGCTAGAACAATTCCTGCGACTCCAAAATTAAATGGAAGCTGATTTCCCCAAGGTGTCGGTCCTCCTATTAATATCCAGTCAAATAAAATATTTAGGAAGATACCTATTCCTGACAATTTGAAAGGTGTTTCTGCATCTTCTAAAGCATAAAAAATTCTTACTAAAAGGTCTCTATTTAAATAAGCCGGCATTCCAATTCCATATGCGATTAATAATTGACTGACAAGTTCAACTGCCTTTATCTCAAATTCCCCTCTTTCAAAGATTAATTTAACAATTGGCGAACTTAGTGATATTAATATTGAGCCTAAAATAATCATACTTGCAGAAGAATATATTAATCCTTGACGTATCTTATTTAAAAATTCAGATTTCTCATCAGACTTTCTAAGTCTTGAATATGTTGGCAATAAAGGAATTAATAGAGCATTAGAAATTATCCCTAATGGAGCCTGAACTATGAAATTTGCATAGCTCAAACCAGCTGCTGCACCTGCTATGCCAGACGCAAAAAATAGATCAGTAAAAACATTTATTTGCAACATGCCAGAGGAGAATGTTGCGGGCCAGATTATTCGAAAGATTTCTTTAAAACCAGAGTTATTTATATCCCAATTCAATTTAAGTTGAAATAGATTTTTTTTAAGTAAAGATTTTATCTGAATTATCCACTGTAAAAATGCACCAACCAATGTGGAAATAGCAAGTATAACTCCCCCTCTAAAAGCAATATCGAAAGTTCCAATTTCTTGCTTAACTTGAGTAGTGAAAAAACTAATGCCTATAATCAATACAACACTTGAGATTAGTGGAGATATTGAAGATAGGAAAAAATCATCTCTTGAATTAAGTAAACCAAAACCAATTCCTATTAGTCCTGATAGGAATACTATTGGTGTCATTATTCTGAGTTGAAGTGTGGCAATATGGTGTACTTCCTGGGTTAAACCCGGGGCTGTTAGGCTTATAATATTATCTGCAAAGATAATGATAATTAAACTGACTATTATTAAAACAGTACTGATAATGGTATTTACTGTTGAGGTTAAATATTCGGACTCTTTATTGTTTTTTTGGCTTAATACTGTGACTATTGCGTTGTGAAATGGACCGTTTAATCCACCTATAAGAACTAAAAAGAATCCAGGTATAATGTACGCATAGTTGTAGGCATCATAAGCTGAACTTATGCCAAATGCGCTGGCAATTACAAGTTGTCTAAAGAGCCCAGCAGCTTTGCTAAGAACAGTTCCCAATGTAACAATTAATGCGACTTGTTTTAGGGATTTTTTCATGCTCTTTTCATTTTTAATGGGATTCCTTTATGAGCTTTTTGATTTTATATTTGATAATTAAGTCAAAATTAGGAAATTGAGAATGCTTGGAAAGAAACTTCTTGAATTTCCACCTCTTCATGAAGGAGTCCTACTTAAAAGATATAAACGTTTTCTTGCTGATGTAAAGCTTGATAGTGGAAAAGTTGTAACAGCTCATTGTGCAAATACTGGGCCAATGAAGGGCGTTCTAATTCCCAATGGGCGAGTGAGATTGCGATATGCCCCATCACCTTCACGTAAATTGTCATGGACTTGGGAGCAATCTGAAGTTTTTGGTGTAAAGGGTCAGCCTTGTTGGGTAGGAGTTAATACGTCTTTGGCAAACACTCTGGTTAAGTTATCCATAGAATCTGGATGTTTTCAAGAGGAGTTTGGTGATATTGCTGAAATACGTCAAGAGGTTGTTTATGGAATTAATCGACGAAGCAGAATTGACTTTTTAGTTTATCCATCTAAACAGAGTGTCAATTCCAGGTCTATTTATATAGAAGTAAAAAATACAACTTGGGTTAAAGATTCATGTGCTCTTTTCCCTGACACTATTACCAAAAGGGGGCAGAAACATTTATTAGAATTAATAAGTGTAATTCCTGATTCAAGGGCTGTTTTGGTCCCTTGTATTAGTAGGGATGATGTTGATATATTTGCTCCAGGAGATAGTGCTGATAAGGAATATGGAAACTTATATAGGAAAGCAGTCTCTAAAGGTGTAGAAGTATTGCCTTGTTCTTTTGGTTTTTATGCAGATTGCATAACATGGGAAGGGAAAAAAAGATTTATCAAGAGACAAGTTTTTGGTTAGATCCAATACATTTATCGCATCTAGTAGGAATTTGGTATAAACAACTACTTGCACCTTCGCCTCCTTCTCCCATAGTTAATTTATAACTGGATTTTTATCCAGAACTAACGCATTTCGGCATTTTCTATGACTATTGCCTTACATAAGCCTTCGGGTAAAAGTACGGCTCGTCTTCAAGAGGCAAGTCTTCTTAATGGTCCAATACTTCTTTTCAGAAGTATTCGAGGACTTAGGACAAACAGATCCTTAATCTGGCTAGCCACAGTCCCTGTTGCATTACTCGGACTTGGGGTTTTCAATTTTGCTGCTCAAGCAGGACCAGGTCTATCTGACTTGACTGGACCTCAAGCTGCAACTTTCTTGGCCGACAACCTCTGGCTATTCATCGCAACAATTCTTGTAATCTTTATGAATGCAGGATTTGCAATGGTCGAAGCAGGAATGTGTCGTCAGAAAAACGCAGTTAATATTCTGGCAAAAAATCTTTTTGT
>QCIW01000034.1 GCA_003216435.1 Prochlorococcus sp. AG-402-N21 | reverse complement strand
ACTCTTTAATGGAGAAGGATGAAGTTGCTTTGGGGAAAATCCGAGGAGAATTAATTGGTCTTGTTTTTCAGGATCCGATGACTCGAATGAATCCTTTGATGACTGTAGGAAATCATTTGATAGATACTCTTAATGCTCATAGGAGAGAAAAAAGTTATGAATGGAAAGTAAGAAGGTCATACGAATTATTAGCCAGAGTTGGAATTCAGACTGATCGTTTTAATTCATATCCTCATGAATTTAGTGGTGGAATGCGTCAACGTTTAGCTATTGCATTAGCTCTTGCGTTAGACCCACCTTTGATTATTGCGGATGAACCGACTACAAGTTTGGATGTTTCTATAGCAAATCAAGTCATGGGTGAATTGAGCGGACTATGTGATGATTTTGGAACAGCATTATTACTAATCACTCATGACTTGGCTTTAGCATCTAAATGGTGTCATCGAATTTCTATACTTGAAGAAGGTAAGATAGTTGAGGAATCTTCTACTTTAAGAATTTTAAATGAACCACAATCTATAACCGGGAAAAAGCTAGTCTTAGCAGCTAATAAAAGAGAAGGAGAATCTAAAGGTAGACGTACTCTCCACACATCTAAAATAGTTTTAGAAGTTACAAATCTCAGATGCTGGCATGCCCTTCCTGATTGGCCTTGGAAAACTAATTGGCTGAAGTCTGTTGATCAAATTAATTTTCAATTATTTGAAGGTGAAACACTTGGAATAGTAGGTGCATCTGGTTGTGGTAAAAGCACTCTTTGTAGAGCTTTGATTGGATTACTTCCCATCAGAGGAGGCGAAGTTAGATTTAATGGCAGGAATTTGTTGGATTTACCAGGACCATTATTGCGAAAAGAACTTCAATCTCTTCAAATGGTTTTTCAGGATCCATTAGCGTGCCTAAATCCCAATATGACAATTGGGCAGGCAATAAGTGATCCATTATTAATACATGGATTGTGTAATAAATCTCAAGCAAAAGAAAAAACACGTGAATTACTTTCTCAAGTAGGACTAAATCCCCCCGAGATATTTCAGAATCGATACCCTAAGGAATTATCAGGTGGCCAATTACAACGAGTTGCAATTGCTCGTGCACTATCTTTGAACCCTAAAGTATTAATTTGTGATGAGAGTATTAGTATGCTTGATGTTGAAATACAGGTTGAGATCTTAGCTTTATTGGGATCTTTGCAACGACAACTAGGACTCGCTATTCTATTTATTACTCACGATCTTTTGATAGCTAATGGTTTTTGCAATAGATTATTAGTTATGGATCAAGGTCGAATTATTGAAGAAGGGTCAAGTGAGGAAATTTTTAATACTCCTCAAAGTGCTATTACTAAAAAATTAATTTTAGCTTGTCCAAAATTATGTTCAGTTAGTTGATTTCATTTGCGTAATAAAGCAAGTAGCTGATCAAATTTATATGGCAAGGGTGCTTTGAACGTCATGTTCTCATTTGTGATTGGGTGCCTAAGTCCTAATTGGATAGCGTGTAGAAGCTGACCATCAAGAGATAAAGGTAATTTTTTGCATCGACTATAAGTTTTGTCGCCAAGTATTGGATGACCAGTATGTGCGCAATGAACACGTATTTGATGAGTACGACCTGTATCAAGTTTGAATTTGACTAAAGAATAATTACCGAGCCGCTCAATGAGTCGCCAGTGAGTACAAGCATGGCGACCAGAGTTGTCATCTACGACTGCATATTTTTTTCTATTGATTGGATGTCTACCAATATTTCCTACTATTTTCCCTTCTTCAGTATCCATAACTCCATGAACGATAGCTATATAATTCCGTGATGCCATTCGTTTTTGTATTTGTGATTGTAGGTTCACAAGTGACTCTTGAGTTTTAGCTATAACAATGCATCCCGTGGTATCTTTATCAAGACGATGAACTATTCCTGGACGTAATTTACCTCCAATTCCTGGCAGGTTTTTACAATGATCAAGTAGTCCATTTACTAATGTTCCAGTTTTGTGTCCAGGTGCAGGATGAACAGCAATACCGGCTTGTTTGTTTATAACTATGAGGTTTTCATCTTCAAAAAGTACATCTAATTGCATTTTCTCCGGTTTTAAATATGGCAGTGGTTCAGGAGGAGGCATCCATAAGTGAATTTCATCTCCATTTCGTAGAGGTGTTTTAGCTTTCCCTGTATTTCCGTTTACACGAACTAACTTTGATTCGATAAATTTTTGTATGCGAGAACGACTTTGCTCAGGGCGTTGACTAACCAGCCATCGATCTAATCTCATAGGAAGTGGTTTCTCATAGTGGAGAATTATTAAGTCTCCTTTACCCTCTCCAAAAGATTGTTGGATTTCTTCAGCAGTCAAGGTAGTTCAAGTGAAATAAATCCAAGTAAGTTTTTACGAAAATCATCTAATAATCTTTCGGCCATTCTTCTTGTGTCTGAGGAGGTATGTAGTTTGGCTGCAGATGATAACCATTCATAGGTATTACACTCATTCTTTTTAAAAGCAACTCCATATCTCGTTTTAAGAAGATCAGATGAAAAACCATTGGAATTAGCTACTTGTAATTCGATTAATATTTCCAGAAAAGCAATAGCAACTAGTTCAATATCATAGGCTGCTTGACCAATATCATCGCAAAGTGCGAGTAATAATGCCGATTTTTGATTGTCTAATCGAGAAGGGAGTACTCCAGGAGCATCAAGTAGATCAAGTTCTTGACCTAGTCGTACCCATCTCAAGCTTTTAGTAACACCTGCTCGACGTGCACTTGCAACTGCTTTCTTTCTAACTAATCTATTTATAAGAGCAGATTTTCCAACATTTGGAAATCCTAGAGTTAGTGCTCTGACAGGACGATTCAGCATTCCTCGACTTCTTCGACGTTTATTTAAATCTTCACCTGAAC
>QCIW01000033.1 GCA_003216435.1 Prochlorococcus sp. AG-402-N21 | reverse complement strand
CTAGAATCGAAATTATTCTCTAATTAATGACATATTTAATAAATTAGGGTTACTATTTTCTAAATCTAAGTAATTTCCATTATTTTTTAATCTTATTTCTTCGCCAAAGTCGAAATTGTGATTTCCGGAGATTATTAATGGATATTCGATAAATAAATCAGAGACAAAAACGAGAGCTAATTTAATATTTGGTCGGAGCCAGCGAAGAAAAAGGCATTGAAAACTATCGATATTCAACGAATTAATATATTTATTCTGCCAAAATGATTTATTCTGTCTCATTATTTGAGTAGATTGCCTATATGAGTTAGTAAATTGGCCAATCAAGTTCGACATTTCTTCTTCTGGAATCAACTTATCGCCTTTAAGAAATGATGTTATTTGATAATGAGCAAGGAGATCTCCATATCTTCTTATGGGCGATGTAAATTGGACATATGATTTAAGTCCTAAGCTTGAATGTTGAAAGGGTTTTGTTGAATAATAACTTTGTCTAAGTTGTTGCTTTAATTTAAAATTTGACAAGGCGTAATGTCTGAATTCGAAAGTAGTAGCAGTGGAGAATTTGTCCTGGCATCTGTATGGAATTGGTATGTGATTTTCAATAGAAAAACGTGATATTAAATAGCCAGCTAAAATCATTGCTTCTTCAACTAATAACCTAGAATCTGTATCGCTCCTTATTTGTAACTTAGGTGATCCATTTACAATCTTTATTTTACCTTCAGGACCAGAGATTTTAATTGAACCGTGCTTAAATCTCCAGTCATTTCGAATAAGTTATTGAGATCTCAAATAAAAAAGATCTTGCTCTTCAGGGGGTTTTAGTTCTATAAGTTCATCAGCATCTTCATAAGTTAACCTGTAATTGCTTTTAATTCGACTGAGACAGACTTCAAAATCAAGAATGGATCCATCATCATTTAATACAACACCAACACTTATAGCTATAACTATTTTCCCCGGAATTATACTAACAACCTCCTGTATAAATTCCTCAGGAAACATAGTAATATATTTTTCAGCTAAATAGAGTGATGATGATCGCTTTCTAGCTTCTAAATCAAGTGAACTCCCAAGGTTTATGTAAAACGAAGGGCAAGCAATGTGTATCCAGATCTTATATTTGTTATCAAATCTTTCAAGTGAGATTGCATCATCTATTTCGCTCGTTTCTTCATCATCAATTGTATAAGTTTTTAAATGAGTTAAATCTCTTATATACTTATTATTGTCTTCCTTTGATTCAGAATTAGTTAATAGTGAAATAATCTGGTTGGTAGTCTCGGCTGGATACGTATTATTTAAAGGTCTAGATGAATGGCTATTATTATTTAGATGGAGAGTTTCTATATACGAATCAGGCATTTAATAATTTATTAGCCTTCAGGATTTACAAAAGGTAGAAGAGCTATTATTCTTGCTCGCTTTACAGCTATTGTTAAATCTCGTTGTTGCTTTGCGGTTAAGCCAGTTAAGCGTCTAGGCAATATCTTGCCCCTATCGGTAATAAATTTTTTTAGCAATTCTACGTCTTTATAATCAATAGGGTCCCCAGGTTTGATAGGTGATAATTTCTGTTTAAATGGTGAGTTACTCATAGTTCGTTGAAGAAAGGTGGCTATTTGAGTTCCTTAGTGAAATAGCGCTTAGGAAATGAAAGGAGTTTCTAATTTCAGGCTATTCATTAATACGTCAAGGGTTGTGTTCTGGTGTGTTAATTGAAACACCAGATGACCTTTAGTACCTATTGGGCCGAAAGTAGGTAAAATCGTGTGACTATTAAAGCCACAGGAACCTCCTTTGTTCATGGCCACTAGAAAGTGTTTCGCTCAAGCAAAGGTTAATGACAATCATTTATCCTACTACTCTAAGAGCTACATATGAAACTCTAAGATTTTCTTCTTGGAGAACACTTAATTAATTTCAAAATGAAGGTCCCATATTCTTGGTTAAAGGAACTTGTCGAAATTACAACCCCGATAGATGCACTGTCAGAATCTCTTTCTATAGCTGGTTTTGAGGTTGAGAGTATAGAGGACTATACAAAAAGAGCAGAGGGGGTAGTTATCGGGTATATAGATGATATAGAAAAACATCCACAAGCGGATAAATTAAATATTTGTCAGGTACGAATTAACGATAATGAAATCACACAAATCGTCTGTGGCGCAAAAAATGTAAGAAAGGGTGTTCATGTTTTTGTGGCGACACCAGGTTCATATTTATCATCAATAGATCTAACTATTAAATCAACAGATTTAAGAGGTGTTAAAAGCAATGGAATGATATGCTCATTTTCCGAGTTAGGCTTTGATGTTGTTAGTACAGGTATAGCAATATTAGAAGAAGAGAATAATATTAAGATCCCGAAGATTGGTACACCTGTTTTAAATCTATTAGGTTTAAATGAACAAGTATTAGATATGGCTATAACGGCTAATCGTCCAGATGGAATGTCTGTCTTTGGAATAGCAAGAGAAGTATCAGCTCTTACAGAGAAAACCTTACATCTACCAATAATAATAAATAGTCAAACAACTAAGATATTTAAGCCTAAATATATTAAAAATGAAGCACTTAGTGAATTCGGATTATATACAATTACTATTATAGAAGGTGTTGATGGTAACACTAAGTCACCAAAATGGATATCAGAGAGAATAATAAATGCTGGCGTTAAGTCAATAAATGCTGTAGTAGATACAACTAATTATATAATGCTAGAACAAGGACAGCCACTTCACGCATTTGATTTAGATAGGCTAGAAGAAATTACAAACAAATTAGTAAACGAAAAAAGTTTTGGAATAAGAAATGCCAAAGCAGGTGAAAGCTTTGAAGCACTAGATAAGGAAATATACAAATTGAAAGACGATGTCACATTAATAACCTGCCATGACATTCCAATAGCAGTTGCGGGTGTTATAGGAAGTTTGGAAAGTA
>QCIW01000032.1 GCA_003216435.1 Prochlorococcus sp. AG-402-N21 | reverse complement strand
ATTGGAGACAATTAAGTAATGAAGAGCTTTGATCTATTTCGTCATTAGAAAATTTAATTAATAAATTATTGGCAAGGGAATATTCTTTTAAAATTAAGTTCATTGTTTCTTTTGGACTAGGACTGAACTCTGTCTGGAACTTTAAATTTTTAGATATTTTCCCAAGAAATGGAATAGATCTATTGGCATTGAAATTATTGAAACTTAAAGAGATAAATGCATTACTATTTCTTCCTTTGTCTGGAGATAATAAATGCAACTTACATCCAAGACTATGTCCAATTCTAATGCTCTTTAAAGGAATATTTACTCTCCTTTCAAGTTCCTTCTTACATATTCTCAAATTCTTCCAAGCCTCATTTGCTTGTGTTTGATGATCAAATGACGGAAGGTAATTCCATGCATGAATTGCAATCTCTTTGTTTCTTAGACTATCAAGGAGATATTTGTAACTTATATGAGGGCTTACCGAGAGGTAGCTTCCGCCTATAAATTCAATTAATCCAACTGGTTTTGAAGGCCAATTGCACCAAGTATTATTGATAAATCTCCAACGGCTCATTATTGAGTAAATGATTTCATAGTACCTATTAATCTTGAGAATATTAAAGGGACTTGCTTCTTGAGCGATAATAAATAAATATCTAAGTAGCCTTTTCGGGAGAAATAAAATTAGCAATCAAGATTTAAATCAACAGATGGAACTTCTCAATTCATTAGAAGCCTCAAGCCCTTTATCGCGTAACAAGTCAGAATCTCCAGCTATAAATTCTTCAATTAAACTTGATGAAGAATATCTCGGTAAGGAGGTTAGTTCTTACCCGAAAACTCTTCTTATCTTAGATACTGAAACCACTGGATTAGATCCCTCTAAAGATAGTTGTATTGAAATTGGATCAATTTTGTTTGATGTAGCAACTAGATCTGTTCTTGCCCAACAATCATTCTTAATCCCTTCTGAGACTAATGATGCTCAAGCAATTAATAAGATCCCTGCAGAGATAACTCATTTGGAACAAGCATGGAGTAAAGGATTGGATTATTTCAGTGTTCTAGCTGATTGTTCAGATGCTCTTTTGGCTCATAATTCTGCTTTTGATAGGAAGTGGTTTGGAAAGAAACCTTTACCTGTAATAGATAAGCCATGGATTTGTTCAATGGAAGATATTAAATGGCCCAGTCATTTGCAAATAAGTAATAGACCTTCTGTTAGAGATCTCGCTCTTGCATATGGCATCCCTGTTTGGAATGCGCATCGTGCATTAACTGATTGCATTTATCTTGCTGAAGTTCTTAAGCGATGCGAAGACTTAGAGACTTTATTGACTTACGCGCTTGAACCTCGACAACTTGTTAAAGCTAAAGTTTCTTATGAGGATAGGCTTTTAGCTAAGAAGGCAGGTTTTAGATGGAATGACCCAGTGCCAGGTGCATGGACTCGTCGGATGAGTGAAAGGGAGATTTCGGCTTTGAATTTTTCAGTATCACCAATAGATCAAGAGGTTTTATAAAAATAAAACATATTCAACATTTGACCCTTTAGATTAATCTACTTATATACCTGTTGAGATTTTCAATAAGGCAAATTAATTACTTAGGGTAAATGATTCCTTGAATAATTTACAAAGCTTGCGAGGGATGGTTGATTTACTACCTGCTCAAACAATGAGTTGGCAGTTTATAGAGTCTTTTGCGCGAAAGCATTTTAGGAAAGCTTCTTTAGAAGAGATAAGAACCCCGATTCTTGAGTCAACAGAATTATTTGCTCGAGGAATAGGAGAAGGTACCGATGTTGTCGGCAAGGAAATGTATACATTTTTGGATAGAGGAGATCGTTCATGTACCCTTCGACCAGAGGGTACAGCATCAGTTGTTCGGTCTATTCTTCAATCAGGATTGATTAATCAAGGCCCACAGCGTCTTTGGTATAACGGACCAATGTTTCGTTATGAACGACCACAGGCTGGTAGACAGAGACAATTTCATCAACTAGGGATTGAATTATTTGGTTTTGATTCAGTCCAAAGTGATGTGGAAGTAATAGCAATTGGATGGGATTTCTTGAAGGGTCTTGGCTTAAAAGACTTAACGCTTGAATTAAATAGCCTTGGCACTAATGAGGATCGAAAAAATTTTCGGACTAGATTTGTTTCATGGTTAGAGGACCGTATTGCTTTTCTTGATAAAGATTCTCAAGATCGACTTACTACTAATCCTCTTAGGATCCTTGATACAAAAAATGAGGAAACTAAGAAACTATTACTAGATGCTCCTTGTCTTCAAAACTCACTTTGCACAAAAAGTCGTGAGCGTTTTGAAGACATTCAAGCAACTCTAAAGTTCTTGGAAATACCCTTCAAAATCAATAATGAACTTGTGAGAGGTTTGGATTACTACAGCCATACAGCATTTGAAATAACTAGTGATAACCTGGGATCTCAGGCTACAGTTTGCGGGGGCGGACGTTATGATGGACTCGTCTCTGAACTTGGCGGACCAGAAACGCCTGCCATAGGTTGGGCAATTGGTATGGAAAGATTAATTCTTCTTATCGAGAAGGAATTAAATTTAGTCAATTCAACTCCTGATATTTATTTAATAAATAAAGGTAATCAAGCTGGGGAATATGCTTTATTTTTGTCAAGGGCATTACGCCAGAGTGATATATCTGTTGAGATTGATCATACTGACAGTGCGTTCTCAAAACAATTCAAAAGAGCCTATAGGTCAGGAGCAAATTGGGCCATTGTCTTAGGTGACAATGAGATAGTAGAACAGAGATTTACTCTAAAGAGTATTAAAGAGAAAAGTGATTCAAACTCTAAAAGTCCTTTATTTTTATTTTCGCAGATTGAGAAGTTAATTACTTATTTGAATGAAAGAACTTAGGTATTTATAATCTTATATTTCTAGATATAAATTTTAGAGAATTTCTTCTCCGATATTTTTTGTATTATGTATTACTCAGAATTCGAGCATAAAATAAGATCTAAATGAATTGTTGCATTCTAATAAAAGATTTACTAGTTAATCTAATTTCACATGTGAATCTTCTTCAATAGTTTATAATATTCATATAATCATTTAAACACAAGACTAAAATAGTTATTTCTATTAACCTCAGTCTTTGCCTAACCTTTTTTGAAAATGCTTATAGTTACTTTTTTATTGATATTATTAGGTTTGCTATATATCTTTAATAAAAATAGGAGAAATAAGATTTTCA
>QCIW01000031.1 GCA_003216435.1 Prochlorococcus sp. AG-402-N21 | reverse complement strand
TAGAACCACTTCTCCAAGACATCAAACTTTAGTTAATAACTTCTTTAAGAGAGTAGAAAATTCTGGTGATATAAGAATAGGCAGACAAAAAGGCTGGTATTGCGTCGGTTGCGAAGAATACAAGGATGTAGATTCCTCCACAAAGGATCCTAAATGTGGTATTCATTTAACCTCACTTGAGTGGAGAGATGAAGAGAACTTATTTTTTTGTTTATCTAAGTATCAACAACAAATAGAAGAGTTAGTACATAAAGATTCATTTATCCAACCTAGGATGCGACAAAAAGAAATTATTAATTTTGTTAATAAAGGATTGCAGGATTTTTCTATTTCGAGAGTAAATGTTGAATGGGGCTTGCAAGTCCCTGGACATCCAGGCCATACCTTTTATGTTTGGTTTGATGCGCTGCTTGGCTATCTCAGCGGAGTCCTTCAAGGACAGAATAATATCGAATTAAATAATTTAGGCACCAGCGGTTGGCCTGCTTCTGTTCACATAATAGGAAAGGATATTCTTCGTTTCCACGCTATCTACTGGCCGGCGATGTTGATGTCGGCAAATCTTCCAATTCCACATAAAGTTTTTGGTCACGGCTTTCTTACGAGAGAAGGTAAGAAGATGGGTAAATCCTTAGGTAATGTCTTAGATCCTGAAATGCTTTTGCAGAATTATGGAAGTGACGCAGTTCGTTGGTATTTATTAAGAGATATAGAATTTGGACAGGACGGTGATTTTCAACATAAAAGATTTGTTGACATCATAAATAATGATCTGTCCAATACTATTGGTAATCTTTTAAACCGGTCCCTTACTATGTCCCGTAAATGGTTTAATAATAAAACTCCTACAATTATACCTACAGATAAAGTAAACCCACTGCAAGATTTATCTACCCAGGCAATTAAGCAATATAAATTCTATTTTAAACAATACAATTTCAAGAAATCAGCAGAACAAGTAATCAATTTAGCGACAGAGGCCAACATTTACCTTAACGACAATGAGCCGTGGAAAAGGATAAAAGATCCTCAGAAAATAAACGAGGTTTCAGAATATATTTATAATGTACTCGAGACATGTCGCATTATAGGATACCTAATATATCCGATCACTCCAGATCTAAGCGATCGAATCTTAAATCAATTATCCACGACTATTGATCAATCTAACTGGACAAATTCATTGATTTGGGGAGGATTAGAATGTGGTTCAGAATTACCGGAACCTACTCCTGTTATGGATAAACTCGAGATAATCGACTAACTATGAATAAATTTATATTCACCCGTATACCATTGATAATTTGCCTTTCAACATTTTTGATAAGCTGTTCCGAATCAAACGAAATTGAGATTTCAAATGACTACTATCTAGAGAATTTTAAATTAAACCAACTAGATCTAAATGGTCAACATTTGTTTAGTCTAGTCAGTACACAAGCCTCAATTGACCCGATTACTAACGACATAAATGCTGAAAACGTCGTCATACAGCTATCTGGCACTGAAAAGTTTTTTACTACTATATCCGCAGAAAAATTTAGTCTAAATAAATCTGCTAATTTACTAGAACTTCGAAAAGATGTAAAATTAATTAATTCCAATAATACAGATTCTTTCCTTACCGCCAATAATCTTAAATGGAATATACGTAGTAATAATATTCAACTTGAAGGTAACATTAAAATAAGGTATTACTCCACGCAATTAAAGTCTGAAAAAGCCTATTATAATAATGCTAACGAGGAAATCATATTTACAGGTGTATCTAATTATAAATATCTTACTCGATCAAATGATAACTCAACACAATTATTAAGTCTCACAGCAGATATTGCAAAGATTTCAAATAAAACTAAATCAATAGAATTCTCTTCACCAAGTAAACAAGTGCAAAGCGTAATCAGATTTATCAAAAATTAGATTATATATCTATTAATTGAGTTAACTTTTTAGCCCATCCTGATATCCATAATTCGTCTGATTTACTAAAACATCTTATAGTCCATCCTCCTACTACAATAAACCCTTTCTTGCCGATTGGGTGTACAATTAAAGCAGGTATGTTAGGAACAATGTTGTCGAATTCGTATGTATCTGGGTAATTATTAGTGTTAGCAAGTGAGATTAAGCGCTGATTTTCTAACGCATCTTTGCATATATTACCTGGCTTAAAATTTTTATCAGTAATTAAACCCCTTTTTAATAATGTTTCATCCCTCCAGAATATTAGTATTGTTGCCGCTGGAGTTGCTGTAAGAATAAGTTCGCTTCCCCACGCTAATTCTTCTTTAACGCTTAACCTTAATTTTTCGCTGATATAAATACCTTGCTCTCCGTTTAACTGGGTCTTAGGACTTTTGTTAGGAATAATACGTTGAGACATTAATCCTAAACCAATTATAATTATTGAAGAAATGCATGCAATAACTTCCGCTCTCTGAAAGCTTTGTACAAACGAACCATAAATTATTTCATTTATTATAGCCAAAGTTAACATGAAGCTACCAATTATAATTATTATTGTGCTCTGCTTTATCATTCTAGGAAGTAAATTTCCAATACATTATCTATACTAATAGCCATTTTTACATATTACATATATTTAAAGACTGTTTTTATTTTCAGTTAGTTTTCATTCGTTTATCATATAGTCTAAAATAAAGAATTCTGGCTAATACGAATTTTATGTTTAAATCAAATCCAAATTTAATATTAGTTAGTGGTCCAAGTAGTAGCGGCAAGAGTGAATGGGCTGAAAATTTGTTGAATCATCATAACTCTGTTCTATATGTAGCTTGTTCAGAATCTATTGATGATGAAGATTGGTTAGCTAAAATTAAAGTTCATAAGAACAGGCGTCCAAAACATTGGAAATTTATTCAGTCTGCGTTTGATTTGTCTAACACGTTAGACAAAGTCAATAGTAATGAGGCTATTCTTGTTGATTCTATAGGAGGTTTTGTTTCTTGCTTTATTAACCTTAAAGAAGATGATTGGCTGTCGGAACAGTCTAAATTATTAGAATCTATACATAAAATAGAATCCCATACTATTTTAGTAGTTGAAGAGACAGGCTGGAGTGTTGTTCCCTCTTCTAAATTAGGAAACCTATTTCGTGAGAGATTAGGAAGGTTAAGTCAAAAAATCCAAGTAATTAGTGGCGAAAGTTGGCTTGTTATAAACGGACGTGCTTTAAATTTAAACCAAATATCTGTTCCTATTA
>QCIW01000030.1 GCA_003216435.1 Prochlorococcus sp. AG-402-N21 | reverse complement strand
ACAAACTAGTAATAGGAGCTAAATGAACTTTTAAGTTAGATAGCTCTACTGTTGATTTATCTTTATAGCCTGCTAATAATTTTGTAGTGTCAAAAGAAATCCCCCAAGGTCTTAACCCCCTATATTCGCCAATTAATAAAGGATGACCTAATCTCCTTGAAAGATTTTGTTCTAATTTAGGTTGGTACTTATCAACAATCTTTCTTGCGACCCAATCTGTTGAAACAAAAGCAATTCCGCCAGATGCCACTACACAAGCCCCCAAGAGACCTGCTCTCCTTAATTTTAAATATTTTTCTTTAACTCCCATGAATTTTTATCTACCTTTAGGGCAGCAACCAAAATATAAAGTCTGTTTGTGATATTCACCAGCTGATGTCCTTTTCCCAAACAATTCAAGATGCTGCAACCTGGTTTAGTTGGTCAGGATTAGCGCTGGCAATTATCACCATTTTATTTTTTATTTTTAACTGGGGAGGTAAGTATCGATTAGTTGGCGCAACAATATTCACACTTCTTTTGTCTATAAGTTGCTGGGCATTTAGTGAAAGCTATAGACCTCCTTTAAATGTAGAAGGCGCGAAATATGCTCCCGTAGTTTATGACAATGGATCTGATTTAGTAGTTGCTCAAGCTTCTGAAGATTTCCCAGAAGAAGCGATAGAACCAACCCTTCAACAAATCGCTGGGAATCTAAAAGGAGGCGGAGGTAATAGATCTGTTGTTCACGTGCGTATTAGAAAGTTAGAACCAGTTGCAGAGGGAATAAGCAAACCTGTGATATTAGGAGAAGTTCTCCGAGATGTAGTTGCTGGGACTACCTCACCCCTCCCAAGCTTAGAGCCTAAAGAAATCTACGAGCCTGAGCTCAGTAATGAACCTAATATCAATATAGATAATCCAATATATGATTCACTTGAAATCAACAAAGAGAATGCAATAGATGATTCACTTGAGATAATCCCAAGTTCACAAACAAGCAGCCAACTTGATCTAAATAATTAATCTCTAAATAATAAATTGAAACAAAAAAATCAACTAGCAGGTCTACCAAACAACTTTAATCAAGAAGAAAAAGTTCTTAACTTCCTTGGTATTAATTCATGGTTTAGTCTGATGAGACTAAGTGATGATGAAATAAATAAAATTGTGCATAAAACCCTTGCCACAAGTCGAAATTTAAAACGTCTACGTTGCATAGCTATGTTTATATGTGAACTGAAAATTTCCCAAGCAGAGGCAGCATTGTTAATGCATTCTGGGATCCCTTCCATTGAGTCCTTAGGAAACTTAACGCCACAAGAACTATTTCAAAAGACAGGACGTCTAGAAAGACTCCTTCACACCAAACGTAAAACTGTGGTAGATCTTAAGAGGGCAAATTTATTGATTCAAAAAGCACGGAATAGGCAAATAAAAAACTGACCCAATCACCCCAACAAAACCATGCATTCAGGTTTGGAATACATAAAAAAGATGTCTTCTCAAAAAATGTCATTCATAATTGCTTTTTCAAGCCTAATTCTTCTCCCAAGCAATGTTTTGAAGGCACAATCAAGCATTCTCGAAAATATAAAGAGAAACCCTGAGGAGGCTCAATCATTATGTTCCCAATTCAGAGAACTTAACTCAAGAGGGATATCTGCCAGTTCAACCGAATCCCTAAAAATAATTTCTGAAAAGAAAAATCTCGATCAAACAAGTGCAGAAATTCTTTCCATGTATGTAAGAGGTTTACATTGTCCCGATGTCGTCTAAACATCTAACTACTTTGGAGAATGTTGTCCATAGAGATGAAGATCTAATTCTTAATGATGGTGTAAGCCTCAAATCAAGGATTTGGTTGCCAACCAAGAAAGGGAAATGGCCTGCATTGTTAATGCGTCAACCCTATAGAAGACAAATAGCTTCTACCGTTACATATGCGCATCCATCTTGGTTTGCAAGTCATGGTTTTTTAGTCGTAATTCAAGATGTTCGAGGACAAGGAGATTCTGAAGGGGAATTCCTGGGTTTTTCACAAGAAGCTTCAGACACATCTGAAACCCATGAATGGGTAAGGAACTTACCTGAATGCAATGGACTACTAGGAACATATGGATTTTCTTATCAAGGCTTAACTCAATTAACAGCAAAGCCAGAGACACCTCCACCAAACTGTCTTGCCCCAGCAATGACAGGCTTGAATGAAAGTGATCATTGGTCTTCTGAGGGAGGGGCATTTTGGTGGCACATAAACCTTTCCTGGGGGTTACAACTTGCAGCGCAAAAAGCTAGACGTATTGGAAATAAAGCTCAATGGCACGAAATTAGAGAAAGCCTTGAGAACGGAGCTTATTTAAAGGAAGGTCCTCTACTACTTGAAAAATATGATCCTGATGGAATGGTTAATCAATGGCTCATAAAGGCAAATCAAAACTCTAATACGTTAAAAGTCCATAAACCATTAAGAACTTGGTTAAAGCAACCCATGCTTTTAATTGGAGGCTGGTGGGATCCACACTTAAACGGAATTTTGGATATATACCAAAAATCGCTAGAAAGTGGTGGAGATCCAGAACTTCATATTGGTCCAGCAACGCACCTTCAATGGTGGAATGGAACACAAAGAGTTTTACTGGAATTCTTTAAAAAGTATCTTCATAAATCTAATAATTTCAATTTTGTTCATCCAAAACAACTTTTATGGAATATTTCTTCCAAAGAATGGGAAAGTTATAATCCTCAGAAAAAATCTCTTCCAAAATGGGGATTAAACAGTTCAGGGTTAGCTTGTCAAGATACAAGTAATGGCGTTTTAAGACCCAACTCAAAAAGCTTTGGATTCGAAGTCCTTGTTCATGACCCATGGAGAGCGGTCCCATCTGTAGGAGGCCATTTAAGCCCTGACCCAGGCCTAATAGATCGAAGTGAACTTGATAAAAGACCAGATGTTGCAACCTTTACCAGTGCACCACTATCTAAAAATCTTCGAATAGAAGGAAAGCCAATTCTTGAAATAGAGGCTTACTCAGATAGAGATAGTTTTGATTTATGCGTAGCATTATCAATAGTAAACAAAAAAAAGAGCAAAGTTATTCAGCTTTCAACTGGTCTAATTCGAATAATTGAAGAAAACAAAATAACCGATTCAAAAACTAGAAAAATAAAACTTCAGCCTCTTCTTGCAGAGTTTAAGAAAGGTACAAGTATTCGGATATCAATAGCCGGATCAGCCTGGCCAGCAATCGGAATAAATCCAGGAGATAGACGTCAAAACTGCTCCGCAGTAAGTCCAGACTTCTTGGTTACCACTATTTATCTTAAAATTTCCCAATCAATTTTTTATTTCTCACCACTAATTTGAACATCAAGGCTTTCAAGAGTGCCTGTAAGACCATTAAGCTCAGAGATTAACTCTCCAGTCAATTATGGCGAC
>QCIW01000029.1 GCA_003216435.1 Prochlorococcus sp. AG-402-N21 | reverse complement strand
TGGTGATCCTGAAATTTTGGGAGGCAGAGTCAAAACGCTGCACCCTCGTATTCATGGAGGAATCCTTGCAAAAAGAGACGATCCAAATCACAAGAAAGATTTAGATCAACAAAATATCAAGGAAATTGATTTAGTTGTTGTCAATCTTTATCCATTCCAAGAAACAATTGCCAAGCAAGATGCCACATGGGAGGAAGCTATTGAAAATATTGATATTGGAGGGCCCACACTCATTCGAGCAGCAGCTAAAAATCATAATTCCGTAGCAGTCCTATCAAACCCTAGGCAATATTCATCTTTCTTAGAAGCTCTTTCAAAAGGAGAAGTCACACAAACATTGCGAAGAAAACTAGCTATAGAAGCCTTCGAACATACAGCTTGTTATGACTTAGCAATTAACAAATGGATGACCAGCCAAACAGGAATCAATTCAACACATTGGTTAGATGCTATCCCTCTAAAACAGCGCCTAAGATACGGAGAAAATCCACACCAAACTGCATCTTGGTTCAGTTCGCCTAATTGTGGATGGGGAGAAGCTATTCAATTGCAAGGGAAAGAACTAAGTACAAACAACTTATTGGATCTTGAATCAGCTTTATCGACTGTCCGAGAATTTGGTTATGGTGATATTTCAAATAATTCTCATGAAGATAAAGCTGCTGTAGTTGTAAAGCATACAAATCCATGTGGAGTTGCAATAGGAGATTCAATCAGTTCAGCCTTAAAATTAGCTCTTGACTCAGATAGAAAGAGTTCGTTTGGGGGAATAGTTGCATTGAATTCCAATGTAGACAAGTCAACTGCCAATGAACTTAAAACTCTGTTTCTAGAATGCGTGGTTGCTCCAAGTTTTGATCAAGAAGCAAAAGAAATACTTTCAGAAAAGAAAAACTTAAGACTTCTTCAGTTGGACCCATCTTCACTAGATAAATCTAGTCGAGAGCATATCCGGAGCATTAATGGGGGTGTTCTAATACAAGAACAGGATGATCAAATTATTGACCCTATTAATTGGAAGGTAGTATCTACAAGAGAACCAAGTAGTAAAGAATTAAAAGATCTTAAATTCACCTGGAAAGTAGTCAGACATATTAGATCCAATGCAATTGCTGTCGGTTATTCAGGGCAAAGCTTAGGGATAGGTGCTGGTCAGATGAATAGAGTTGGTTCAGCAAAATTAGCTCTTGAGGCAGCTGGAGAAAAAGCTAGAGGAGCTGTTCTTGCAAGTGACGGGTTTTTCCCATTTGACGATACAATTCGATTAGCAGCTAAATATGGAATTACAGCAATTATTCAACCAGGAGGAAGTATAAAAGACCAAGATTCTATAAATGCATGCAATGAATTAAATATTGCAATGATATTAACTGGGACAAGACATTTCTTACATTAAATGATATTTAGAGGAAAGCATAAATACCGAAGATATGTAATATTTAAAATTTGAAATCAATTACCCTTAGGGTAATAAGTAATCTTATTTGTCTTTCTAAAGAGAGCTAACCTTCCAGGTCCTGCACATAAAAAATAAAAAGAGATAGCCGCATAAATTGCAGATAACTCAAATGCATAATTATGAGCTTCTACTACAGCAAATGGAAATCCTTCCAGACCAGTATCTATAAAATGAAAATAACACGCAAATACCATTGTCCCTAAAATACCTAAAGAAGAAATTCTTGCAAATACACCAGTCGCCAAACCTATAGGACAAAGAATTTGTGTAATTCCAGCTGCATAGGTCCAAATTATTGGATCCCCTGGAAGAAATCCAAAATATTTGCCTACAACAAATTGAGAAAAACCTTCTGGGTCATTCAGTTTCTCAAGACCATGATGAATCATAAATAAACTGAATGCAATTCTCAGGGAGAATGTTGCCAACTCTCCAAGAATATTGACTTCACCTTGGGAAGATGGGCTTTGAACAACAACTTCTACCTTCTGCGAAGCTGTACTTGACTTAGAGGCTCCAGAATTGGATTGACTTGATTGGGACATCTTCACTAAATGCTAGAAATTGATTTTAAAAGACAATGACCTATAAAAGGGGTTTATTTTGTGAAAACATTATTCTCACTAATTTTCATAAGCTTTTTAATTACATGTCCTACAACTTTGTCGGGCGTAGATGCTCCAGAAGTTATGCCTACATTTACAACTCCCTCAGGCAAAAAGTTTTTTTCAGTTAACAAACTTTCTCCTAATGGCATATGAGTAATTGTATTTGTATCCTCGCTTATTCTTTCTGGTGTATCTATATGAAATGAACGAATACCCCTACTAACAGCTATTTCTTGCAAATGAGTTGTATTAGAAGAGTTATAACCACCAATAACAACCATTATATCGAGAGGTTCATCAACCAAAGAAAACATTGCCCCTTGTCTTTCTTCTGTAGCATCACAAATAGTATTAAATGCAAGAAAATGTTCATTTAATTCTGAAGGACCGTATTTGCTAAGCAATGTTTTTTCAAATAGCCTTCCTATCTCTTCTGTCTCGCTCTTTAACATTGTTGTCTGATTTGCTACTCCCAATCTTTGAAGGTCTCTATCAGGATCAAAACCTTCCGAAGAGGCTTTAGCAAAACGCTTTAAAAATTCTTCTCGATTTCCTTTACCTAAAATATAATTTGCTACATATTTAGCTTCTTCTAGATCAAGTACTACCAAATAAGTCCCCGCAAAAGAGCTTGTTGCCAAAGTTTCTTCATGCTTATATTTTCCATGAATTATTGAAGTAAAAGTATGTTTTTTGTGTTTCTCAACTGTATGCCAAACCTTTGAAACCCAAGGACAAGTCGTATCTATGATATGACATCCTCTTTCATGCAAAAGTTGCATATCCTGAACGGTTGCACCAAATGCAGGCAAAATTACTACATCACCATTTTCTACTGCTGAAAAGTCCTTAACTCCATTTTCCTCAGAAATAAACTGGACATTCATCTTCCTCAAATGATCATTCACAGAAGGGTTATGAATAATTTCATTAGTTATCCAGATTCTCTCTTTTGGATAGTGTTTTCTTGTTTCATAAGCCATCGCCACGGCTCGCTCTACTCCCCAACAAAAACCAAAAGCTTCTGCAAGCTTGACTCTTAAACGACCATATTCCAGCAAATTTCCATTATCTCTTATTTCCCCAATCAAATTACTTTGATATGCATTAGCAAGAGCCTCGGCTCTTTTTGCAGCAGAAGCAAAGCCTCTCCGATTATATCGATCTGATTTATGTAAAGATTGCTTAAATGCTTGAGTATCCATAATTAAGACTCATAGCAAAGAAATTTATACACAAGTTTTATTTTAGTTGTTCAACATAATAAAAAAGCCTGGACCAAATCCAGGCTTTTTTATATTGAACTTCAGGTTAATTTACTTACTGGAAGCAAAATCAGGATAAGCCTCCATACCATGCTCTCCAACATCTAATCCTTGAAGTTCCTCTTCTTCGGAAACACGAATGCCTCCAAATAAGCTACCAATAATTGACCAAGCGATCAAACAGGTGATAACTGTCCAAATACCATAAGCAGCTGCGCCAAGAGATTGAATCAAGAACTGACTTAATCCACCTCCATTTAATAAGCCGATACCAATAGCACCAGGGTCCATTGAATCAACGCCCCAAAGGCCAATTACGATTGTTCCCCATACACCGCAGACACCGTGTACAGAAAATGCTCCAACAGGATCATCAATTCCTGCTGCATCTAACGCAGAAACTGCGAATACAACAATTACTCCTCCGACAAAACCAGCAAGCCATGCCCCACTAAAGGTCATATTTCCGCATCCTGCGGTAATACTTACCAAGCCAGCAAGAATCCCATTAATGATCATCGTTAAATCTGGTTTACCCGAAGTCAAAGTAGAAACAATGGTTGCTGCAATGGCACCACCAGCTGCAGCCAATGTTGTTGTTACAGCAACAAATGCAACGTACTCATCCATTGCGAGCTCAGAACCAGGGTTAAATCCATACCAGCCAATCCAAAGAACAAGAGCACCAAGTGTTGCAATTGCCATGTTGTGTCCTGGAATTGCCTGAGCCTTGCCATCAACAAATTTACCTATCCTGGGTCCAAGCAAAATTGCTCCAACAAGACCAGCCCAACCTCCAACAGAGTGGACAATTGAAGA
>QCIW01000028.1 GCA_003216435.1 Prochlorococcus sp. AG-402-N21 | reverse complement strand
GTTGGTTTTGGGCGAGCAACAAGTGACGAAACTTTTCGAGCTGTTTTATGGGATGTTGTTGTCGCAAATGATGTACAAGGCATCGGGTTAGGACGATTACTAGTGGAAGCCCTTCTAAATGCTCCTGAAATCAAGAATGTTGAAAGAATTTATTTAATGACAACTAATTGTTCAAAGTTTTATCAACAAATGGGATTCCATATTTCTCATAGTCAAAAACTTTTATTAATCGAAAAAAGAATTTTGAAGATTAGGAGTTGAAGACTTTTAAACCTCTGAGATCACCACAAATCAACTCAAAATAATTAATGAATGGTCAATTTTTCAAAGCGGATGAAGAGATTCGAACTCTCGACATTCTCCTTGGCAAGGAGATGCTCTACCACTGAGCTACATCCGCATCTTAGGAGGAACTTATCCTCCTCTTTGAAAGCAGCATGCCCTAAAAACGGTGCAATGGTCAATTGAACTCATATCAATACATGATTTTCAATTAAGTGCTTGCATCAAAGATCCCATTTCCAAAGCTTGCAAAGCATAGCTCCAGCCTAAATTATTTTTAATACCAGCTCTCTCCAACGCTTGTTGCATATTATCTGTGGTTAAAACACCAAAGATAATTGGAACCGCAGTTTCCCTTGAAACAGAAGAAATACCTTTACTAGCTTCAGCTATAACCACATCAAAATGAGGTGTGTCCCCACGAATGACTGCCCCAAGGGTAATTAACACCTGGTAACGACCACTACGAGCCAGATTTTGTGAGACTATTGGCAATTCAAAAGAGCCAGGTACCCAAGCGATATCCAACTGAGAGCTATTTTCAGACACATCTATACCGTGTCTAGATAAACAGTCTAAACAGCCCGATAAAAGCTTATTGGTAATTAAATCGTTAAAACGAGCTACTACAATACCGACCTTAAGTGAGGAGGCTTGAGTGAAACGCCCTTCATATCTGACCATCTTTTAATGGCAAAGTTAGCGAATTATTACAACCTTCGCATACGAGTTGCTTAAGTTCAAACTAAACCAGCTATCGCACCATTAGCTAAAACAAGGTGGAACCATATTCCCCCTATGATTTCAATCTTCTTGATCTCACCATTTCTAGGGTTAGAAGGATCTCCCTGAGTCATGTAAAGAACTGGTACACCAACTACCAATATCAATGATGCGAATAAAAGGGCATTCGCGAGAATGAAGCTAATGGCTTGCATGAGAATCGTTGCTATCGAGCGTTTGCTCTTGATATGGACCAATTCTCACATGTAATGAGCATCTTTTTGACAAGGTAACCAATAGTTGTCGCGAGGCTTCACATGCAAAAACTATTTTTGCCTTTACTATGCCAAGAATAAATTGGCAGAGAAAGCATATGGCTGCCCAAAAAACATTGCAAGGCAGCTTATTTAATGAACCTGAAAAGCCTGCATACAATACAAAAGCTTCTTTATGCGTTTATAACAAAAGTGAGGAAGAGCTCTCAGATGATCAATTAACTTCAGATGCCCAACAAAGGCCAAGATTCAGAAAACAAGAAAAGGAAGCAAAAAATTTCTTAATTAATCAACCTGAAAATAGTTCCTCAAAAGCAAATAAAGACCTACCTGCATGGTCACACCATAGTCTTGTAAATATAAATGATCTAACGCCAGTACTCCGTCACTATGTAGAACTAAAGGCTAAAAACCCTGAAAGAATATTGCTATATAGACTTGGAGATTTTTTTGAATGTTTTTTTGAAGATGCAATACAAATTTCTCAACTTTTAGAACTAACTCTCACGGGTAAAGAAGCAGGCAAATTAATCGGCCGAGTACCTATGGCAGGAGTCCCGCATCATGCTGCAGAGAAATATTGTGGAGAATTAATCAAGCGAGGACTCTCTATTGCACTCTGTGATCAACTAGAAAGCACTCCAAGTAAAGGAGCTCTAATCAAGAGAGAAATTACAAGAATAATTACCCCCGGAACAATTATTGAAGAAGGAATGCTTCCTGCAAAAAAAAATAATTGGTTAGGTGCTGTATTACTTGCCGAAAATGAAAATAATAATTCTCTTACATGGGCATTAGCTACTACAGATGTTAGCACTGGCGAATTTTTAATCAGAGAAGGGAAAGAGCCTAATAATCTGCATCAGGAATTATTAAAACTGAATGCATCTGAAGTAATATGTAGTGAGAATAATATAAAACAAGACTTAAAATGGTGTCCTGCAAATATAAAAATAACCGATGTAGCTAAGACTCCCTTTACTCTTATAGAAGCTGAATCCTCTCTCAAAAAATATTTCAAATTAACTACAGTAAGTGGTCTCGGAATCAAAGAATTCCCCTTGGCCATTAGAGCAGCAGGAGGCTTAATTAATTATTTAGAAGAAACTCAACCTTCTAATAATGAATCAGGAAAATATCATTCAAAACTTCTACTTGATTTCCCTCAATTATGCTCTCCAAGCGAAGTACTTTTAATTGATGCGCAAACAAGAAGAAATCTAGAAATAACTTCCACTCAAAGGGATGGGCAATTTCAAGGATCACTTTTATGGGCAATAGATAGAACACTTACTGCAATGGGAGGGAGATGCCTACGTCGCTGGCTAGAGTCTCCATTAATAAATCTGGAGGCAATTATTTCGCGACAAGAAATCGTGAGTATTCTTGTGGAATCAAATCAATTAAGGATTGATATCCGTAGAATATTAAGAACTATGGGTGATCTGGAAAGATTATCTGGTAGAGCTGGAGCCGGGCAAGCCAGCAGCAGAGATTTAGTTGCGATTGCAAATGGCCTACAAAGACTTCCACGCTTGGCCTCTTATCTACAAAATCTTCCTAAAAATCCACCAGATTGGCTATCTACACTTCAACAAATTGATCCAACTTTATCAGAGATAGCAAATAAAATAGAAGATCAATTAATAAATAATCCTCCTTTAAGTCTTACAGATGGAGACCTAATACATGATGGAATCGACTCTTTATTAGATGGCCTAAGAAATCAAATAGATGATCAAAATGATTGGCTCAAAGATCAAGAAATTATTGAAAGAAATCTAAGTGGAATAAATAATCTCAGACTGCAATATCATAGAACATTTGGATACTTCCTTTCTGTAAATAAATCAAAAGCAAAAGATGTTCCACAACATTGGATCAGAAGGCAAACATTAGCTAATGAAGAAAGATTTATCACACCTGATTTAAAATCAAGAGAAGGTAAAATTTTTCAACTTAAAGCTAGAGCAGCACAAAGAGAATATGAAATATTCTGCAATTTAAGAGACTTTGTAGGGAATAAAGCAAAACAAATTAGAAAAGCTGCTAAAGCAATTGCTGGATTAGATTCATTGGCAAGTTTGGCAGAAATTGCAGCAACTAATGCCTATGTCAAACCAAAAATATTTAACAATAATGATAAAAATGGCGAAATAAATATAAAAAATTGTCGTCATCCAGTCGTAGAACAAATGCTTGTTGAAACTCCTTTCACCCCTAATGATATAAATATTGGGAAAGATTTTGATCTAATAATTCTAACTGGACCAAATGCAAGTGGGAAAAGCTGTTATTTAAGACAAATTGGTTTAGTGCAATTACTCTCACAAATTGGCAGTTGGGTCCCTGCTGAAAAAGCTTCATTAACAATTGCTGACAGAATTTTTACTCGTGTAGGAGCAGTCGATGATCTTGCGGCAGGGCAATCCACTTTTATTGTTGAGATGGCAGAAACTGCTTTCATCCTGAATCAAGCCACAAATAAATCTCTTGTTTTACTTGATGAGATTGGAAGAGGTACTTCAACTTTTGATGGTCTTTCAATTGCTTGGGCTGTCAGCGAACATTTAGCAAAAGAAATAAAATGTAGAACAATATTTGCCACTCACTATCACGAACTTAATAATCTATCTAGAAATCTTTCAAATATTGGAAACTTTCAAGTACTAGTAAAAGAAACAGGTAATGATCTTATTTTCCTTCATAAAGTAGTTCCTGGAGGCGCAAATAAAAGCTATGGGATAGAAGCCGCTCGTTTAGCAGGAGTACCGGAAGAGGTCATAACTAAAGCAAAAAAAGTTTTAGAAAACTTACAAAAAAATTCCAAAGAGAAATAACCCATCATAAATGCTAATTATGAAGTCTTAATAGAAGCTCTTAATAAGGAATTAATCACTGAAGCTGCCATTGCTGCTCCTCCCCTTGTTCCATTCAAAAGAATATGAGGTAAAAGAGTCTTTGCTAAACGATTCTTACTTTGATTTACACCGATAAAACCAACTGGCATACCAATAATCAAACTAGGTGAAGCAAAACCATCCGCAATTAAATCCAACAACACTTCTAAAGCAGTAGGTGCGCTACCAATAACCACAATAGGAGATCTTGGGCTAGCAAATTTTTCTGAAAGCTCGATCCATGAATCCTTCATACCTAAGGCAGATCTTGTTTGGCCAAGCTCTATTTCCTTAGGAGCCCAATCCAAAATGCATTTCACAATAGGATTAATTGTCCTAGCTCCCATAGGAAGAATTGCAGACATGGCCATAGAAGTATCCGTCAAAATAGGAGCTCCAGACTGCAAAGCAGCTATTCCAAGTTGACAAGCATAAGGGCTAAATTTCAACAAAGATTGAATAGAAAAATCTCCTGACGTATGAATTAAACGCTCAAGTACCTGTTGCTCTATGGCATTTAATCCTGTTACACCCAACTCAGCCTTTATGAATTGAATGCTTTGAGTAAAAATTGGATGATCGTTTGTCATCAATTTTTATTTTTTAAATGACAGTGCATGCATCATGAAATTACTTGAGTCATCCTGGAGTAATGCCAATACATTTAAT
>QCIW01000027.1 GCA_003216435.1 Prochlorococcus sp. AG-402-N21 | reverse complement strand
TCAAGTATGACGGAGCTTTATAGCGTCCAGGTAGGCACCTATTTAATGTTTCTAAATGTCCCCAGCAGACAGTCCTTTCAATTTCCTTTGAAGAGCTTCCTTTTTGTACCAAGCGTCTCAGGGCCTTGCAGTAAAGGGGGTAACCTGCCTCAAGTTCTCCAATAGTTAACTTTGCTACGGACATTTCCAATCCCGGGGCAAGTCTTAATTTAGACAAAAAGGTGTCCACTTTGCAAAGCGGATACAAATTAACTTTGTTTGTGATGTGGTTTATTGATTAGCCAAGCCATGCAACACAGTCAATTTCTACTTTGCCACCTTTAGGAAGCCCTGAGACTTCTACACAGGCTCTTGCAGGGCTAATGCCATCTTTGAAAATCTCTGCATAAAGTTGATTGACCTTATTGAAATTTTTAAGATCAGTAAGGAATATCGTTGTTTTTACAATATTTTGGGGGTTTGCACCTGCTTCTGTTAATACAGCAAGTAGATTTTTTAGTACTTGCTTGGTTTCTTCCTCAATATCTCCGTTCCCAACCATTTCCCCAGTATTTGGATTTAGTGCAATTTGTCCTGAGCAATAGAGCCATTTATCGGCAAGAATAGCTTGGTTATAAGGCCCAACTGGTAAAGGAGCAGAATGTGTTTTAATTGCAGTAATGGAATTTGGCATAAGAATTTTTAGGTAGTTTTTTTGATAGTCATAACTTAATTGATTTATATTTTAAATTGCCCAATTATCTTTATGATTTCTCAAATTAGATAACTCATTAACACTTTTTGCTTGAATAAATAGATTTGTCAATCTTTCTTCTTTGAGAGTGCTTGGAAGAGTTGTTATCAGGTTCTTCCTTTTTTCAATGACGTCTAAAAGTCTTCTTTTTATTTCAATATTTTTAGGTTGAAGACTATTGGCCCACCTTAGGTTTGCCTCTGTATACTCATGTCCACAATATATTTCAGTTTCTGATGGAAATGAATTTAGCCGCTCTAGAGAAATGAACATATCTTCTGGAGTACCCTCAAATAATCTTCCACAACCGCTTGCAAATAATGTATCTCCGCAAAAAAGAATAGGGGGTTTTTCATTTTTCTTATCACTTAAATAGAAAGCAATATGTGTTTTGGTATGACCTGGGATATCTAAAATTTTTATCGGGTAACCCATAATTATTATTTCCTCTTCATTATCTACAGAAATTGTTTGGAAAGGAATTCGATTTAAATCCGATTTAGATGCGATCACTTCTGAGTAAGGCCATTCTTTGAGAAGGTTCTTAGTCCCTCCAATATGATCTTCATGATGATGTGTTTGTAGAATCGCTTTAAGTTCTAGTCTTTTGGCTTTAAGCCAACTTATAACTGGTTCTGCAATGGATGGGTCCACCACAACTGCTTGGTTACCTTCAACCCAAATCCAGATAATGTTATCTGTTAAGACAGGGAGAGGATGAATTAGGAATTTGTTTTTTCTTTCTTCTTTTGGCATTTCATTTATGGGTTGACGAATAGTTAGAGTTCAGTTGGATTAATGATTTCATGATTACTGTTGCATTAGCTAAGGGTGCTTTACTGAAAGATTCAGTGTCAAGGTTGGCTAATGCCGGCTTGGACTTTTCGACATTGTTAGATTCTTCCAATCGTCAGTTGATGATTTCTTCTTCATGTGGACGTGCTAAGGCCTTGTTAGTGAGAAATGGAGATGTTCCTGTTTATGTTGCCTATGGCCAGGCTCAATTAGGAATTGTTGGTTATGACGTACTGAAAGAACAAGACATGCCTGTTGCAAATTTGTTAGACCTAGGATTTGGTGGATGCCGTATGTCGGTAGCTGTTCAGGCAACCAGTGGTTATAAGAGGGGCTTAGACTTACCTCCTCATTGTCGAGTGGCAAGTAAATTCACGAATTGTGCTCGAACGTATTTTGAGGATTTGGATTTGCCAGTTGAATTAGTTCATTTGACTGGGTCAGTAGAACTAGGTCCAATAACAGGCATGGCAGAGGCAATTGTAGATTTAGTCGCATCAGGTCGCACTCTTAAAGAGAATGGATTAATAGAAATAGAGGAATTATTTCATTCAACAGCCCGTCTTATTGGGAACCCACTTAGTTTGAGGCTTGATAAAGGTATTCTTCAGGAAATTATTGCAGAAGTTAAATCTCAGAAAAGTGTGGCTAATTTTTCTAGCTAATGATTTCACAGGATTTCAAAAGAGTTAAGTACCTTGGTCGTTATTTAACTAAGGAAAAAAGGCGCTTATTTCTTATTGTACTAATTCTTATTCCTGTTGCGATCTCAGGTGCTATACAACCTTTACTAGTTGGTCAAGCAATTAGTGTCTTAAAAGGAGAAGATACTATTTTTCTGATTGATAAATTTTCTTTTGGATCGCCAATAAGGTTTTTAGTCCTAATACTATTAATATCGGTGTTAATTCGATTAGCTTTTCAAGGTTTACAAAGTTACAGTATTCAGGCAGTTGGTCAAAGGCTTACAGCAAGAATTAGGTCTGATTTGTTTACACATTCAATGTCGTTATCATTGAAATTCCATGACAGAATGCCTGTTGGTAAATTATTAACCAGACTAACTAGTGATGTGGATGCTTTGTCTGAAGTCTTTGGTAGTGGGGCAGTTGGAGTAGTTGCCGATGTTGTCAGTTTATTTGTTATTTCAATAACAATGATTATTACTGAATGGAGATTAGGAATTCTACTTTTATTAACACAGATTCCAGTCACATATGTAATTTTATTGTTGCAGAAACGATTTAGGAAAGCTAACTATAAAGTTCGAGAGGAATTATCCCAATTAAATGCAGATTTCCAGGAGAATCTTCAAGGAATAGAAGTTGTTCAAATGTTTAGGAGAGAAAGGATTAATGGGAAAAATTTTTATAAAACAGGAATTGATTATAGAAATGCCGTAAATGGAACAATTTTTTATGACAGCTCTATTTCTGCCTTTGTTGAATGGATTTCTCTTGCAGTAGTTGCATGTGTAATTGCACTTGGGGGCCTTTTGGTTACGTCTGGCTCTATGGGCTTAGGAACTCTTACAACCTTTATTCTTTATTCGCAGAGGCTTTTTGAGCCTTTAAGACAACTTGCAGAAAGGTTTACACAGATTCAAGGAGGCTTAACAGCCGTTCAAAGAATTTCAGAGCTATTAGAACAAAAAATTGAAATTTCTGATAGAAGTAGTGGAAACTATTTATCTAATTCAAAACCTTCCTATAAAGAAGGATTAGGGGAGGTCGTTTTTGATAATGTTTCATTTTTTTATAAAGCAAATGAGCCAATTCTTAAGAATTTAAGTTTTAAGATATCAGCAGGCGAAATGGTCGCATTAGTAGGACCAACAGGCTCTGGAAAAACTACTTTAATACGTTTACTTTGTAGATTATATGAGCCTCAATCGGGACGAATTAAGATTGATGGTGTTGATATTAGAGATATACCGCTTATAAAGCTTCGAAGTAAATTAGGAGTTGTATTACAGGATACTTTTTTATTTAGTGGAAATGTCTCGGAAAATTTGAAATTGGATTCATCTATTAATGATAATCGTTTGAAACAAATATGTACCGATTTAGGATTAAATAATTTCTTAGATAGATTGCCTAAAGGATTAGAAACATCACTTAGAGAAAGAGGAGGTAATTTATCTTCAGGGGAGCGTCAATTGTTGTCAGTCGCCAGAGTGGCAATTCGAAATCCAACTATTTTAGTAATGGATGAGGCAACTGCTTTCATGGATCCTTCGACAGAGGCTACTTTACAGAGAGATTTAAATAGATTGCTAGAAAAAAGGACTGCTCTGGTAATTGCCCATCGTCTTGCTACTGTTCAGCAAGCAAATAGAATTTTAGTCTTGCGAAAAGGTGAAATAATAGAAGAGGGAACTCATGAGTACTTATGTTCGCAAGGCGGACTTTATGCCCAACTTGCTGAGCTTCAAGAAAAAGGACTGGCCAATCTTTAATTCTGACTGGGATCAAAAAGAAATGATTAAAGACATAGCATCAAGAAAATCAAGATTTCCATTCATGAGAAATTCTGTTGGATTAGATATTGATTTAATTGAAGAAATTTATGGTAAAGGATCATTTGAATGTCATCTCCCAAATGAAGGACAGCATTTCATTTTTAGTCAATCCAGACCTTTCGATTTAATAGAACTCGAACAGCTTCTTCAATCAGTAGGCTGGAGTAGAAGACCTTTAAAAAGAGTCAAAAAAGCTCTTGATAACAGCTTGTTAAAGGTTGGATTATGGCGCCATGATCCAAAGTTTCCGCGATTAATAGGTTTTGCGCGTTGCACAGGAGATGGGATCCTAGAAGCTACCGTTTGGGATGTGGCTATTAGTCCCATTTACCAGGGGTCCGGATTTGGCAAGAAACTTATGCTTTATGTGATTAAATCAATAAAAGAAATGGGCATTAAAAGAATTACTTTGTTTGCCGACCCAGGTGTAATTGATTTTTATAAAAGCCAAGGTTGGACACTAGATCCAAAAGGTATGAAATGTGCCTTCTGGTATGCAAATTAGAAATCTGAATATTTTTGGATCTAGTCTAATTAAAAATAAATTAATCTTTATAATAATCCTTTGCTAGGGATTTCGAGCTCTCACCTTGTCTCCATCTAAATCTAAATCTTGCATTAATTAATGATCTTTTGATTATATTCACTTTTTCCCATTTTCTGGAATTCGTATAAAGAGGAATCTTGAGCCGTTTTATTTTTATTTTCTTCTTTATTCTAGTTATAAAATCCAGATCTTCCATTATATGTAGATGTTTATAGCCACCTATTTTCTGATATAGATCTTTATTGATTAAAAGACCTTGGTCGCCATAAGGCGTTTTAAAAATAGAGCTTCTAATATTAACCAGTATTTCTAGAAAAAATAATCCTAGAGACTTTTTACTGACTTTGAAATCAAAGAACCATGCACTCTTTATGCTTTCTGGATCTTTTATTATATTTTCTAATGTTCTCGCCCAGTTTTTTGGAAGTCTAGAGTCTGAATGGAGAAATAGAAGCCATTCACCTTTTGCCTGTGATGCTCCTAAGTCTAATTGCAAACCCCTATTAGCTTCTAGAACTTGAGAAGTATTTGCTCCTCCTAATTTCGCAATTAATGTAGTTAAATCAGTACTACCTCCATCTACAATTTGGAGGTCAAGTTTATAAGGCCAAAGGAATATATCTGCTATCAAAAGGGGCAGGGACTTTGCTTCATTAAGTGTTGG
>QCIW01000026.1 GCA_003216435.1 Prochlorococcus sp. AG-402-N21 | reverse complement strand
TCTTCATGAATTGGCCCATTGAATATTATTCCTAAAAGAGGTATATCTCTTTTTTTTAGAGCTTCAATACTCAACAATGTGTGATTAATTGTCCCCAGGCCGGATCTAGCAACTAGAACTATTGGGTATTCCCATTGTTTGAGAAGGTTTATTTGTAAGAGCTCACGATTGATTGGGACCATTAATCCACCAGCAGTTTCTATTATCAAAGGCCGATGTGTAGAGGGAAGTCTTAGTAATTCAGGATTGACCCACTCGTTTTCTTTTTCTGCGGCCCAATGTGGTGATACAGGAGCCTGAAACTTATATTGCTCTGGGATGAATCTTTCTTTTGGAAGTTTCAGGATAGTACGAATTCTATTTGTATCACTACCATCTTCGAGGCCACTTTGGATTGGTTTCCAATAAACCCCCTCAAGACCTTGTAGAAGAAGAGAGCTTACTATAGTTTTCCCAACGTCAGTATCAGTCCCACACACGACAATACCATTGTAGTTAAGATTCATCGCTCTATTAAAAGTAATTGGATTAACCAAGTAAGAGTTACTTTTTGATCTTTCGATTTGGGCCATGCTTTTTTTAACCGTCGCCATTCTCCAATCCTCAGAGAGGGTTTAGAACTTGTGTGTGCTCCTACTTTTATCATCGGTTTGAAAAGTGACGTTAGGTTTGAGGCTGTTTGTGTGATACGAACTAACCGATTATGTTTTATATTTTGTGTTTTTATTGTTTTGAGGAGGCATTCTCTTGATGGTAGATCCATAGCTGTACAAGGTACATCAGCCTTTTTTGCTGCGTCATACCATTCTATGAAACTACCTTGTATAGGAAGTGATAATGCAATCCATCCTCCAGTATCTAAAGCTTTAAACCATTCGCTTAATCGCTGAGAAGGATTCATAAGCCAATGAAGGGCAAAACTAGAAGCAATTAATTGTGGTGATTCATTCAAATAAGGTAGGCCTTGATTCAGGTCCCAAACTTGTTTTTGATGTCGAATATTGTGTGAATTAATCATTTGTTGGGAACTATCAATTCGAATCACAGATTGATTTGGATTTAATGATTCGAGGGCTTCCGCTAATAATCCTGTCCCGGAGCCGAGATCCAACCAGGTCCCTTTGGGGATACTTTGTTCAGTACATAGTTTGGCAAGATTCCATGCAATATTTTTTTGAATCTCTGCGTTGTTGTTGTAATGAGGAACAGCAGAGTCAAAGTTATGAAACACATTTTCTTGCCAATCTTTTTTCATTTAGATAATGTCAACCATTTCTCTACGCGTGGAATCAACCCAGGTATTAAAATTGAATGCCCGTCGCCCGGAATAGTCCAATTAATAGGTCGATGGTGTAGATGATTGTTTAGGTCATTTATAAATAAAGTTATTGAGGATGGATGAAGTATGGAATCTTTTTGACCAAAAATTGTCAAAACTCTTGATTTACTGGATATTCCTGTAGGTATTCCTTGTGTATTGATAAGTAAATCAAGATCAGATTGAAGATTCTTACGGCCACTAGAGGAGAGTGTTTTACTTATAGGTCCTGATGTTAGTTGGTCTATAAGATAAGGACTACTTGATTTCTCTAGAAATTTCATTAACATTTTTTCTTCTGAAGGACTTCCTAAAGCTTTTTGCATACCTTGAAGAGCAATTTTTATTGCGCGAGATTCTTTATCTTCAGGTATGAAACGTCCAAAGCTACTTAAAAAGACAATCTCTGTCGCTGTTTTGTAAATATTTGGCTCAATTAAGTGAGCACCAAGAGAGTGGCATATTATTACTCTTTGACTTTTGGAGTCGAATTTTTTTTGTTTTGAACTAAACCATTTGACTGTTGTGGGAGGAAGTGAGCCGTAACCACGATCCATACTTTGCCATAACCAACCATTGTTTTTGAAATATTCTTTCCATTGCTTCCAACTTTGACTATCGCTACCCCAACCATGCATGGCGATTATCTCTTTCATTGGTCACCCAAAGCTGTTAGTAATTTTTTTAATGTATTTTCCGGGAGATTCCTTCTTACTACTAATCTGAGTCTAGAGCTCCCTTCAGGTACGGTAGGTGGTCTTATGGCAATAGTAAGTAAGCCTTGCTGTTCAAGTTTCTTTTGAGTGTCTAGTGCCGCTTGATCACTTCCAATCAGAAGAGGAATGATTGGACCAGTCCCATGAGGAGATTGCCAACCTTGCCTGGTTAGCTTTTGTCTCCAAGTGGCTGCTGTTTCTTGTAATTCCAGATGCCAACTAGGATGGGTTTTGATTAGGTTCAATGCTTCTAGTGCTGCGGCACAGAGTGGAGGTGCTAGAGCAGTTGTATATCGAAAAGCCCCACTGGTTTGTATGAGATGTTCACCTATTTCTTTATTACTTGCTAAGAAAGCTCCGCCACTGCCAAAAGCTTTCCCAAATGTTCCACTAATCATCGTGATAGGACTGTTAAGTTGATAACAAAGGCCTCTACCTTCTTTCCCTAAGACCCCAAGTGCATGAGCTTCGTCAATAAATAATCTTGCTCCATATTCAGCACAAATTTCAGCTAAGCACTTTAAGTTTGGACTTGTACCTTCCATACTGAAAAGACTTTCGGTGATAACTAAAGGTGGGTGTTGAGGGTGTTTCTTGCGACAAATTTTTAGATACTTTTTTAGCTCATCAAGATTATTATGAGAATATCTTTGGAGCTTGGCTCCACTTGCTTTTACTCCCATTAAAAGTGAGTGATGTATTAGTCGATCTACAAGAACTGGAGTATGACGGTTAGTTAAAGCAATTACTCCGGCAAGATTGGCTTGAAATCCACTAGGGAACAAAAGGACATGGTCACGCTGCAACCAATCTCCAAGAGTTTCTTCAAGACTTCTATGAATTGGTCGACTCCCAGTTATTAACCTTGATCCTCCTGCACCGACACCCTCGCAATGCATTGTTTTGTAAGCTGCTTCAATCAGATTTGGATGCTTACTTAAGCCTAAGTAGTCATTGCTAGCAAGATCTAAAAGTGGCAAGGATTTATTTTGGTAACTTGAATTATATGAAATTAATTCCGTTGAATGATTTCCAGGAACCCAAGTTCTTATTTTTCGAATTCTATTAGGAGGAATCTTATGCATTCTTCTAGTTTGATGGTTTGTAGAATTGGAGCATGGAAATTTCTATACATAATAAGTTTCCACATCTTTGAGGCTCTGGAAATATTTGATTAGGGGTATTGCATAAGTAGATAGGATTTAGAATATGAATTGATCGGTGCGATTCACCTCATCAATCTAATTAATTATTTGGATCCTATAAAGCTCTTTCCATTCTCACTGGATACCTTCCAATTACAAGCCATTGATGCGTTAAATCAAGGGCACTCGGTTGTTGTTAGTGCACCTACAGGTTCTGGTAAAACTTTAATTGGTGAGTATGCAATTCATCGGGCGATTGCCCATGGCCAAAAGGTTTTTTATACAACCCCTTTAAAAGCACTTTCTAATCAAAAATTGCGTGATTTTCGTGATCAGTTTGGTGCTGAGAATGTGGGCCTTCTGACAGGTGATATGAGCATTAATAGAGAAGCTTCTGTGTTAGTAATGACTACTGAGATATTTCGGAATATGTTGTATTCCGAAGCCGATGATGCTGATGATCCTCTATGTGATGTCGAAACGGTAGTTCTTGATGAATGTCATTACATGAATGATGCTCAAAGGGGTACTGTTTGGGAAGAGTCAATAATTTACTGTCCACCGGTAGTTCAATTTGTTGCATTATCAGCAACAGTTGCCAACGCTGAGAAGCTGACCGATTGGATTCAGGATGTTCACGGTCCTACTGATTTGGTTTTTAGTGATTATCGACCTGTTCCTTTGCATTTTAGTTTTTGCAGTGCCAAAGGATTACATCCTTTACTTAATCAAAAAGGAACAGGACTGCACCCTAATAACAAAATTTGGAGAGCTCCTAAAGGACAAAAAAGGAAAGGTCGTGTTGGGAGACCCCTGCAACCAGAAGCTCCATCTATAAATTTTGTTGTTTCTCAGATGGCACAAAAGGAGATGCTGCCTGGTATTTATTTTATTTTCAGTCGACGAGGTTGTGATAGAGCTATTCGTGATTTAGGGTCTAAGTCTTTAGTAACAATTGAAGAAAAAGAGTTGATACGAGATCGACTTAGGCAATATACATTACTAAATTCCGAGTCAGTTAGAGATGGTCTTCATGTTGACGCTTTGCTTAGAGGTATTGCAGCGCATCATGCTGGCGTACTCCCTGCTTGGAAAGAATTAATAGAAGAATTATTCCAACAAGGCTTAGTCAAGATTGTTTTTGCAACTGAAACTTTGGCTGCTGGAGTTAATATGCCGGCACGTAGTACTGTTATTTCGTCTTTGTCTAAACGAACTGAGAATGGACATCGACAACTTACCGGTAGTGAATTCCTGCAAATGGCGGGGAGGGCAGGAAGAAGAGGCTTGGATTCTAAAGGTTTTGTTGTTACTGTTCAAACTCGCTTTGAAGGAGTTCAGGAAGCTGGAAGGCTGGCAACAACTCCTGCTGATCCATTGATTAGTCAATTTACACCAAGCTATGGAATGGTGCTTAACCTCTTGCAAAGGTATGACCTTGAGAAATCAAGACAATTAGTGGAGAGAAGCTTTGGACGTTATCTAGCTGGCCTAGACCTAAAAGAAGAAGAAAATATAATTGAAGAATTAAAGAATCAATTAGATGAGCTTCTAGGGTTCACCGAAGATATTGCTTGGGGAGATTTCGAAGATTATGAAAAGTGTCGTGCTCGTTTAAAAGAAGAGAGGAGATTGCTTCGTATTTTGCAAAAACAAGCTGCAGAGACCTTGGCAAATGAATTGACATCTGCATTGAAGTTCTCAAGTGTTGGGACTCTTGTAACATTGAAAGCACCTCAACTTCAGGGACGAATAACTCCAGCGGTAATTGTCGATAAAATATTTCTTACCGGACAATTCCCTTTACTTTTGTGCTTGACAGATCAAAATATTTGGATCTTACTTCCTTGTAAGACTGTAGTCAGTCTTCATGCTGATTTGGCATGTCTAAATATTAAAGAGTGCTCGAAGATACCTGTTCTCTCACAATCAGGTGAATTACAACATGGTGATGAGACAAGTATGCCATTAGCTTTGAGAGTAAAGAATACTTCTAATCAGTATGATATGAGGACCCCACAATATGATTTAGCTGGAGAGGTATTGACTCAGTCAAAGTTAGTTCAATCCATTACAAATGACCTAGAGAAACAACCTGCTCATCGCTGGGGAGAT
>QCIW01000025.1 GCA_003216435.1 Prochlorococcus sp. AG-402-N21 | reverse complement strand
AAGGTTATATAAACTAGAAAAATCTTTAGATGATTTAACTGAAATATGGAAGTCTCATTTAGATACTCTTAAGCCTCTTCAATACATTATTGGTAAATGTCCATGGAGGGACTTTGTTTTAGAGGTGAATTCAGATGTATTGATTCCACGTCAAGAAACAGAATTGCTTATTGACTTTGCTTTGGAGAAATTTGGGAAATGCGTTAATGGAACATGGCTAGATATGGGAACTGGTGCAGGTCCATTGGCAGTTGCATTAGCGTCATCGTTTCCCCAATGGGATGGATATGCCGTTGATTGCAGTGAAGCTGCTTTGTCAATGGCTAAAAAAAACTTAAATATATTCACACCTGATGCCAAGGTGTCGTTTTATCTAGGCAATTGGTGGGAACCATTAGATCAATTAAATGATTCGTTTAAGTTAATTCTTTCAAATCCTCCTTATATTCCCTCCGCTCTTTTATCAAAACTTGAACCCCAAGTAAGGAATTATGAGCCAATTCTTGCTCTTTCGGGGGGGGGAAGATGGAATGAGTTGTTGTAGGAAGTTAATTGCAGGTGCGATCAGAGGCCTTTGTTCTGGAGGATGGTTAATTTTTGAGCATCACTATGATCAAAGTGATAAGGCACTAGAGTTAATGTCAGACTATGGTTTCAAGGATGTTTCTTATAGGAATGATTTGAATTCTGTAAAACGATTTGCCCTGGGACGTCGAGCCTAAAATGAATACAGAATTTACAATTTCTTCATTTAATTTTGCAGATGTTTTACCTCTCTTGGAAGAAGGTTCCCCATTGATATTCCCTACTGATACATTGCCTGCATTAGGAATAATCCCGAAATATTCAAATAAATTATGGGATATCAAGAAGAGACCTTTAAGTAAACCGTTGATTCTTATGGGATCTGATAAGGAGCAATTATTTGAATTTATTTTGCCTGAAGCAAAAGAAGATGCATTGAAAATGGCCCATGAATATTGGCCAGGAGCGTTGACAATGGTTTTACCTGGGATAGGGATTAAAAAGGATTTACTTAACAAAAATTCCAACACAATAGGTATGCGAGTACCAAACAATTACTTAGCCAGAGAACTGCTTAGGGAAAGTGGTCCTCTCGCTACCACCAGTGCAAATTTATCGGGACAAGAACCTGTCCTTACAGCAGAAGAAGCATTTAGTGAGTTTCCCAAAGTACCTCTATTGGGACCTATCCCATGGCCTAAGCCATCCGGAATGGCAAGTACGGTTATTGAATGGGATAGTCCTGGAGAATGGAAAATCTTGAGAAAAGGGGCAATTTTCTCAGAGGATATTGAAATTAAATGATCTGGCTCATTGGACTTATATTATTTTTGCAAGCTTCTTTTTATTGGCTGTTTAAGCCTCTACTTGAAGTCGGGACGTCATTTTTTGAATTTAGATTGCTTTGGATTTTCCTTGTGATAATTGGTGGTTTGCTATTTGCAGGACAAGCCAAAATAGATAGCTAAAGATTTTTTAGACCATGCATTTATTTAGTTCACTTTTATTCTCTTAAATGCCGGCTAACAGATTTGAACTGATGACCTTCGCTTTACAAAAGCGCTGCTCTACCGCTGAGCTAAGCCGGCTTATTAAAGATTTTAACTATTCTGAATGATCTGCAATTAAAAGATTAAACCATTTACTGACAGTTCATCATTCAAGAATTCAAATTCAGAGTATTTAATGGAGTTTGATAATTTTAACTTGAGACAGGATCATCATTTTCATTGGCTTCGGTTTCGGATTCTGTGATTTGTTCTTTAAGTTTTATTTCCCCAGTTTTAGTCCTTTTAATAGGAAGATTTGCTACTAGGGCCGTCATTCTGTCTTCTGTTTCTAAGCTAACTGCTCCTTCACTCATATCTATTTCAACATATTTTGCGACAACCTCAAGTATTTCTTGACGCATTTTGTCTAATACGTCAGAACTTAAATCAGTTCGATCATGAGCAAGTACTAGTTGAAGGCGTTCCCTTGCAGTATTGGCACTTGCTGTTTGCCGCCTTAATAGTTTGTTGATGAGGTCTCTTAATGTCATTTGTTTAGAAAATCTTAGTTTGCATTAATTTTTTGAATTTATCTCCAAAGCTTGTACCTTCCTTTGATGGATCTATCAAAGGAATTTCTTCCCCTTGAAGGCGTTTAGCAATATTTGAATAACATTTCCCTGCTGGGGATTTACTCCCATTAAGCGTTAATGGTTCACCTCTGTTAGTGCTGACTATTACTTGTTCATCTTCTAAAACAAGTCCTAGCAATGGAAGAGCAAGTATATCTGTAACATCTTCTACTGAGAGCATTTCTTGACTGGCCATCATTTTTGGTCTTACTCGGTTCAAAACCAGTTGAACAGGATTTATAGAATTTGTATTTAGTAGTCCTATGACTCGATCAGCATCTCTTACGGCAGAAACTTCTGGATTGGTAACAACTATTGCTTCTTTTGATGCTGCAACTGCATTCTTAAAACCATCCTCTACTCCTGCAGGACAATCAATTAATACATAATCAAAAATCTCACTCAGCATTTCTACTATTTTTTCCATGTCACTAGGCTTAAGCCACTCAAGCATTCGAGGATTCCCTGCAGGTAAAAGAGCAAGGTTTGGTTCTTGCTTATGTCTAACCAAAGCTTGATCAAGGCGACAAGTTTCTTCAAGGACCTCTTGAGCGGTATAAACGATCCGATTCTCTAAACCTAAAAGTAAATCTAGATTTCTTAATCCAAAATCTGCATCAAGGACGGCGGTTTTAGCTCCTTGTTGCGCCAAGGAAATACCTAGATTTGCTGTAAGAGTTGTTTTCCCAACACCTCCTTTGCCTGAGCAGATCAGAATGATTCGTGTATCTTTCGCCACTGATGTTTTCGTATTGGAAAAAGCTTAATTGGATTTTGCTTAAGAAAAAGAAAATAGGGACAAGTAATGTATTGGTCCTTTTTCAATCTCTTGAAAATACTGAACTTAAAAATAATCTGACGAAAAAATTTCTTCCAACAAATTAATTATTTTTTTATTTATAAGAGGTTAATGGGCTTATAACAATCAGCCCCGAAGTGATTTTTGCTTGTTCTGCCAAGCCCGGTTCTGGTTTCTGTTGGGGTCCCCTGGCAACTTTGTTTGCAATCCTTAACTGAACTGGCATAAGTTGCAAGGCGGAAATCTTTGCAGTGTTATTACCAGAAAGACCAGCATGAGCAATTCCTAATAACCTTCCCCAAATCATCACATCGCCATTAGCTCTCACGATTCCTCCTGGGTTTACGTCTCCTAAAAGAAATAAATGTCCTTGGCAATGGATATTTTCTCCAGAACGTACAGTACCTTGATGAAAAGTAATTTCTTCTGAGTTATGTTTTCTTTTAGATCCGGAATGTATATTTTTTTTTAAGTTAGATTTTAAATACAATTCAGATTTAAAAAAGAGTGACTTAGCACTCACAATTGTTTCTGGAACAGTTGATTTTATATTTATAATCCTCTTTCTGCTTTTACAGCATAGGCTGTTAATTTCTTTTATATCATCGCAGTTTAGTAGTAAATCATTGAAGTCTAGCTCTATGTCTTCAATATCTAAGTCTTCGATTTTTTCGATTAAAACTTCTCTCCAATCTTGATTTGCTATTGATGATAACTTTATTAATTTGACCAAAATTCTTCGAAGTCGATTTATATTAAATATAGTATTTATATCTATTTATTGCATGATATTTGCATTTGTTTTTGTAATTTAGCATGAATTCCCTTCTCGTATATTAATAAGGTTGAGTTTGTTGGTTGAATGAGGCTTTTTACCAAATATGACACTTGCTCAAGTGCTTGTAGATTTTTACCATCCCAAACCCTGAGACCTCCTTTATAAGGATGGTATCCATGTAGCTTTTGTTTGCGAATGCCACAAGATATTTCAGGGTCGAGGCCTATATTTTTTGAAATTTTTCTTGCTATTGCAAGAGCTGTTAATTGATTTTCATTGCTCAAATGATCAATTTCTATTGCTTTATATAAATCACGGTTTAAATATCTTCTGCATAATTCAGCAAGCATTTTATTTTTGGAATCCTTCCATCTGAATAAATGATAACCAGTTAATATGTCGTCGTTTGATAGGAATGTTTCTAGGTCAATTTTATCTGGTTCCCATAACCATTTAGCCATGTATTGATCTGCCCATAGTTGCCCAGGCTGAATTGTTCTAGCTATGCGAAAAATTTGTTCAAGCATCCAGTTCGAGACTTCATTTAATCGATGGTTATATACACTCTTGTACATTAGATTTCGAGTCACTAAATAATGCTCTACCGACAAAAGACCTTTTGGTTGAATAGCTAGATCACCGTCGGGAGCGATAGTTAATGCTGAAAGAATCCTATCTAAATCTAATAGCCCATACCTTGTCCCAGTTGAGTGGCTATCTCGAAGTAAGTAATCAAGTCGATCGCAATCAAGTTGACTGCTTACGAGTGCTTTGATTGCTCTGTTTTCAGAGTATGAACCATTTATTAAATTTGCTATTTGTTCACTGGATCCTTTTTTGAAACTTTCCAGAGGATTTTTAAGTGAGGGGTGTTCTTTTATTAGTTTTGCAGTCCAATGTTCATGTTTTACTCCAAAGATTCCCTCACTTGTATGACTAAGGGGACCGTGTCCAAGGTCATGTAGTAATGCTGATACATATAAAAGGCATTTGAAACTATTTAATTCTGGCTCTAGTAGCAATAACCTTTTTAGTGCTCTTCTTGAAATTTCGAATACACCAAGTGAATGTGTGAATCGACTAGATTCTGCACCATGAAAAGTAAGTGAAGCTGGACCTAGCTGGCGAATTCTTCGAAGTCTTTGGAATGGAACGGAATCGATCAATTCCATTACAAGAGCTTCTTCCGGTTCATTTGTATTGAGAGTTATACCTTTATGAAGAGGATCGAAATAAGTTCTTGTACTCATTGTTTATTTAATTGTGCCTTCTTCTTGCTCAGTTATTTTTGTATCTAAATTCTCTTCTGAGGTATCGGATTCAAGATTTTCTCTATCGAGCTTAGCTTCCATATAAATCATTGCATCTTGTAGCCATCGATCTTCAGTCCCTCCTGGATTTAAAGGTTCAGGTAATTCTAAAATCTTATTTGGCTCAATTCCTAAGTTTTGAATATCTCTTCCGCTAGGAGTTAAGTAGCTGGCAACTGTAATTGCAAGGCCGCTCCCATCACTGAGATTTGTTAGTGATTGGATTAGTCCTTTCCCAAATGTTTGACTGCCAATTAATTCAGAACGATTATTGTCCTGAAGAGCACCTGCAAGGATTTCGCTAGCACTTGCAGTCCCTTTATTTATTAGAGTAACCATTGGCCCGTCATAGAGAGTTTCTATCCCTGCAGGTATTGGTTCATTGATCCCTTGGCGATTCCGAGTTTCAACTATTGGTTGTTTCGATAAAAAATCATCTGCGACTGCAAGTCCTGAACTCACTAATCCTCCAGAATTATTCCTTAGATCTAGGATTAAACCTTCAATATCTTTTTGCGAAAGTTCTAGTAAAGCTTCTTTCACCTGATCTGGGACTGTTTCGCTGAATTGGGTTATTCGTAAATAACCAAGTGTATGAGACTCATTCCTAAGTCTGCGAGTACGAACAGGTCTTAAATCTACACTTCTCCTTTCAAGTGTTATTTCTTTTGGATCTTCAAGTGGAGCTTGAATTTCGACTAGTACTTCGGAACCAATTTCACCACGAAGTTTTGCAGCTGTAGCTTCTAATCCAAGATCATTAGGAGATTCGCCATTTACTTTGAGGAGAGTTGTTCCGCTGATTATTCCTGCATCTGCCGCAGGAGAACCTTCTAAAGGCGAAATTACAACTATTTGATTATCTTCATCTCGTGACCCTAATTGCAAACCAACGCCATTAATTTCGCTACCAAGGTTGCTTGCTTTTAAGGCCTCATAGTCTTTTGGACGGATTAATCTTGTGTAAGGATCATCTAGGCGAAAGACCATTGCATCTATTGCGGCATACGCCTGGAATGAAGTTGAGATGGGTTTTTCCAGAGCTCTTTGCCTTAGGCGTCTCCAATGAATATCTTCAAGCTTTTGTGGTTTGACATATCCTTCATTTACTAAAGACCATGCTTCTAAAACAAGTTGCTGTCCATCATTTAAAGCAGCTACAGGTTGAATTAGCAGAAGAATAGAAATTCCAAAACCCAATATTATTGAGAGCAATGGATTCATTCTTTTCGTCAGAGATTTAACAAATGGAAGCATTGGATTGACCCTTTGCACAGTCCATGGGACACATCAAGTAGAATCTTTTTAAAAGATACCTGATAAAAATGGCGAACTCCTCGCCCGTCTATGACTGGTTTCAAGAAAGGCTTGAAATACAGGACATAGCGGATGATGTCACTTCAAAATACGTTCCCCCCCATGTAAATATCTTTTATTGTCTTGGTGGCATAACTCTAGTTTGTTTTTTGATTCAATTCGCGACAGGTTTCGCGATGACTTTCTATTACAAGCCAACTGTAGTTGAAGCCTATAGCTCAGTAAGTTATTTAATGACGGATGTCAGTTTTGGATGGCTGATTAGATCAGTTCATCGATGGAGTGCATCGATGATGGTATTAATGTTAATTCTCCATGTTTTTAGGGTTTACTTAACCGGAGGATTTAAAAGGCCAAGAGAACTTACTTGGGTTACTGGTGTTGTTATGGCAGTTATAACTGTCGCATTTGGAGTTACTGGTTATTCCCTCCCTTGGGATCAAGTTGGTTATTGGGCCGTAAAAATTGTTTCAGGTGTACCTGCTGCGATCCCAGTGATAGGTGACTTTATGGTGGAATTGTTGCGTGGAGGTGAAAGTGTAGGGCAATCAACTCTAACTCGTTTTTATAGTCTTCATACGTTCGTTCTGCCTTGGATGCTTGCTGTGTTTATGCTCATGCATTTTCTAATGATCCGTAAACAAGGAATCTCCGGACCTTTATAAGGAGGTAATGATGTTAGTTATGATGAGACCAAATACTTAGTTATTGCTTCCTGATTATTTATTAATTTTCTCTAACTCATGTCCACTCTTAAGAAACCTGATTTAGCTGATCCAAAATTAAGGGCCAAACTTGCCAAAGGCATGGGTCATAATTATTACGGAGAACCAGCATGGCCAAATGATCTTCTTTATATCTTCCCAGTTGTAATACTAGGAACAATTGCATGTGTTGTTGGACTTGCAGTCCTTGATCCAGCTTTCCTTGGTGACAAGGCGAATCCTTTCGCTACCCCATTAGAAATTCTGCCTGAATGGTATTTATACCCTGTCTTCCAAATTCTTAGAGTTGTCCCAAATAAGCTACTGGGAATTGCTCTTCAAACTCTTATTCCTCTTGGGTTAATGCTGATTCCTTTTATAGAGAACGTAAATAAGTTTTCAAATCCATTTAGAAGACCTGTTGCAATGTCTTTTTTCTTGTTTGGGACTTTGCTTACAATTTATTTAGGGATAGGAGCATGTCTCCCAATAGATAAGTCTTTAACACTCGGATTATTTTAAAGTTTCACTCTAGAAAGAAAGATCTTCCTCAAGGTCAAGCATTAAAACATCTTCAGGTGATTCGCGAAGGATATGATGAAGCAGTAGGAATCCAGTAATTGTCCACGTTTGATAAGTTCTTGATTGTTGGCCAACCCATGTTCCAGTAGGTCCATCAAAATATTCTGCCCATTTTTGGCGGGGGAGTTGGTTGAGATGGCTCCAATAACATTCTTCTAAGAGAGTTCTCATTTGTCCCATTAAAAGAACATCTGCTTTTGGATATCGTTTTTCATGAAGAAGTATTGATGCTCCAAAAAACCATAAAAGACTTGGCCAGTGTCCACCATTGTGATAGCTCCAAGGCCAGTTTTTAGGATCAGAGCCTGTTTTGTTTTGCCATTCATCAATGTCCATTGGAGGATGACAAATCCTCATGGGCATCTGAGCCATTAAATGCTCTCGATTATGAAGTACCAGCCTAAAAAGAGCTCTCTGCTGCTGTGCCGTTAATACTCCAAACATGCATGCCAAAGAATTGCCAAGGCTATAGAAGCGAAAGTCTGGTCTTCCAGTTCTGATATTTCCTATTAGATACCCACCTTGATTCTCTAGCCAGTCTTGTAGCCAAGAAGGTACTACTTGTGGCTGAACATTAAATTCGTTTTGATGTTGATCTTCTCCATATTGTTCAGTAGGTCTTCTCCTTAATACTTGCATTGTTTTACTGGTTACCCAGTAATGCTTTATTAGAAATTGCCTTAGATCGTGAACCCATTGACGAGTTAAGACAAGTCTTTGATCAAGCAATCTGCTGACTTGATTTTTTCGACTTAGCTCCATTAGTCCAATGCAGCTTTTAAGACATGCATAAAGCAAAACTTCCACTTCCAATGGAGAGCCCCATACATCCATAGGACGATCAATCATGAATGAGCAATCTGGGACAAATAGAACAGGAGTTCCTTCGAAAGTAGGGTGAAGTACTAAATCAAGTAATAATTGAATGCCTCTTTGAACTTGTTGACTTGTCCCAAAACTCGTATCTCCACTTTTCCTAACATATAACCAACATAATATTGGCCCCCACAAGCTCGCATCTGCTGAGGTGATTCTTCCAATGGATCTTTGACCATAATCTGCGATCAGTTCTCCTTCTTCTTCTACAAAACTAGTTGGGAAAACACCTCTAGTTTGATAGGCAGTGCTTTGAAGCCCAAGACTTACGGATAAGAATTTTTTTACAATATCAAACCTTTTTTGAGTTAGGAGA
>QCIW01000024.1 GCA_003216435.1 Prochlorococcus sp. AG-402-N21 | reverse complement strand
TTATCCCATTTACACAAATACTTCCTTTTGCGCAGATGTACTTTCCATATGAGAGGTTTCTCCAAAATAATTCTAAAATCCATGATTGATTTAGCTTATTGATAGCCCTTACTTCCCCTAGGTCATCAACATGCCCGCTAACCAAATGACCCCCTAATCTATCTGATAAACGTAATGCAGGCTCTAGATTTACAAAGTCATTTTTTTTTGCTTTAGATCCTAAAGTTGTACGATCTAAAGTCTCTTCACTTACATCTGCGTAGAAGCTTGTAGAAGAACACTCAACAACAGTCAGGCAAACACCATCTACCGCAACACTATCACCAATTTGCAAAGGTCCAAAAGATTCATAGCCTTCAACTCGCAAGCTATTGCCTTGAAGATAAGCTTTACCAACAGATTGAATTAATCCTGTAAACATTGAGTCAAGCTAAGAAGAGGAATACAGGTCATAATTTGATTAATACTTAGGATAAAATTAAACCAAAGTTACCGAACCATCCAGTAAAAATATTATACGAACTTCCAATGCAAGATAACTCATCAAACACTTCTTTTTACTCGAGAAACTTTCCAATATGAATTTCAAAAGACGGTTATTTGGCAAAGGAACAGAAGTAAGTCTTTTTACATTAGGAACAATGAGGGCAATTACTTCTGCCGAACATATGCATGAAATCATTGAAGCAGCTTATTTTGCAGGGATCAATCATATTGAAACTGCTCCAACGTATGGTCCAGCAGAAGATTTCCTAGGTCAATCCATACAACAGCTTAAACAAAATAATATTCAACCTGAAGGTGGGTGGGTTATTACAAGTAAGATTCTTCCTAATCTTCAATTTAGTGAAGGGAAAAGATTATTAAGAAGGATGCTGGGAAGGTTAAAGATAGAAAAGCTGAATAACCTTGCAATTCATGGTCTTAATCTTGAGGAACACCTTGAATGGGTTTTAGAAGGAGATGGATCTAAGTTAATCAATTGGGCAAAAGATCAGAATCTCGTTAATCAGATTGGATTTAGCTCTCATGGTTCAACATCACTCATCAAGAAAGCGATAAATACTAAAATTTTCAATTTCTGCAGTCTTCACCTACACCTATTGGATCCTGAAAGAATACCTCTAGCAAAAATTGCTCTAGAAGAAGGTATGGGAGTTATGGCTATTTCGCCCGCGGACAAAGGAGGCCACCTTAATAACCCAAGCAAAGCACTTGTAGAAGATTGCCATCCAATTCCACCTATTGAACTTGCCTATAGATTCTTGTTGGCACAAGGAATCACCACTCTTACCGTTGGTGCATCGAAAAAAAATGATTTTATAATCCCAAGAAAATTAGGTTTTTCTGACGGGCCACTTAACGAAGTAGAAAAGTCTTCTATCAAGCAACTAAATAAAAAAAGGAAGCAACGTCTAGGTGAAACTTACTGTGGACAATGTCGAGCATGTTTACCATGCCCAAGCCAGATACCCATTAATGAGATATTAAGACTGCGTAATCTCAATATTGGTCATGAATTATACGAGTATACAAAAGAACGCTATAATTTAATAAACCGTGCAGGGCATTGGTGGGAAACAGTAAATGCAAGTAGTTGCAATAATTGTGGAGATTGTCTACCTCGCTGTCCATACCATTTAAAAATTCCTGATCTTTTAAAAGATGCACACCTCAGACTAGTTGACAAGCCCAGTAGAAGACTATGGGAGTGAGTTAATCCACCTTTTTTCATAATCTTCTTTTTGAATATTGCTCAAAGGAAAGAGAGACCAACAATTATTCCAAATTTGTTCTGATGGCAAAATTACGGACTGCAAATCTTTTTGAATAATATTCTTTGATTCAGACAATTTACGATGTCCAATAGCAGGCCTCCATCCACTCAGCAATAATCTTTCCAGCAAAGGAGTTTCCAACGATTCTTTAAGCCAAGATAGTGGTAAAGGCGTTCGACTTGAAGCTGGTCTACTTATTAATGTCCAATTTAATGGTGCACCAGTTTCTGGTAAAGCAACACTTAATCGTGGATCTCTAATCATACTGCTCGTACAGTGTTGCAATGGTAAAACAGCGACTGTAGCCTTACCTGATAAAATCCAATTAAGTGCATTCACATCATCATAAGCTTTTACTTGAAGTCGCAGCTTTGCAATTTGATTTGAGTATCCAATTCTGTCAAGAAGTGATATCAACAATCTAGGACTATTAGGTAAAATTATCTTCCCTTTCAATTTAGGATCAAACAAAACTTCCCAAGTTTTGTTTGCTTTGTCTATCCATTGCTCTCCATTTCTAAAAATCATTACCCATGGACTAGCAGCTATAGGCAAAATCTTATTTGTATAAGCAGAATCTAATTCTTCTAGAAACTCCTTTGCTTTAGGATCTAAATTTATAATGAAATCTTCTTCTAAATCTATTGATATAAGATCATCTGAAGAAACAGTCTCAATCCAACCATCTTGAAAAGCAAGTAAATCAGTTCTTTGTTGAGAAAGCAATGTTGACAACTCAAGACTAGACATATTGTCAAATGCTTCAAACTTCCATGGATAAGGGAGTTTTCTCAAAAACGGCTTTGGTAAAGTTTCGAGTGAAGCTCGTAGAGTGGGGCGATGAGCATCCCCCGCACAAGCAGATAGCCCAAGCAAAGTTGCTCCAAAGGCAAATCTTAAGAACTCACGTCTTTTTAGTGTTGGAGAATTCATTGTTTAAACCATAAACATATATTTTTTTCTTCAATCAAAAGTACTTAGATCTAATTGATCAACGACCATTTCACAATCAGTAACTAACTCCTGAACTGTGATTCCTTTTAATTCCGATAAGAAAGACAAAGCTCCAGCTCCCACACCTTCTCTGACATAACCAATCTCATAATCTCGAAGAACTTTCATAGTACTTTTATTAAATCTCAACCCACTAGAAAAACAAACAAGGCTTACATCAAAATATTCGGTAACGATTTCTGTTAATTTCATAAAGGAGCTATTTGATATATTTTCATATTTCGAGCCATCAACCAACCAAGATGTAGTAGCTATTGCAATATCACTTATAAAGTCAGTGCGAGAAGAAGGTTTCTGATCTGCGAGAGCCAGTGCTAAGACTGCCAACATTTGACTACCCCCCCCCTAGTAAAACTGGTTGTCCTGCTTGCCTTGCACCAATAGTAAGACCAGCAGCAATAACCTGAAATGGATCTCCAACTGCAGATAGTAAACACTTAGGTGATACAGCTTTAGCAAGTCCGGCATTAGCCAACCCTTGATGAACCAATTTCTTCTTAAGAGCTAAAGGAGGGGTTAAGACACTCCCACTTATAAGTTCAGCTACATCCATTCCCATACCTGCAAGTACTGCATGGGCAGTTGTCGTTCCTCCTGGCACACACTCAGCAAGTAGCAATGGTTTCCTCAACCTCAACCCCATTGCAATCCCAGCATTCCACAATCTTTCTACTCTGTTTAGAGACATAGCCTTTCCTGAGCTCAAACAATTAGCAGGTCCTTCTGAAGGCGATTCAAGCAAAAGGTAAGGGAAGGAGGGACTATGTAACAAGCCTGAAGCAATAATCATTGGTTTAACGCCTATTAATTTAGCGGCAACATGACTAATTATTGCTGGAGAAGCACCACCGGGTAAGGGCGGCAAAAGCCATTTTCTTTGTCCTCTGGGGCCTTGTAAGATCATTTCTGCATCTGCAATAGGTGTATAGCGACGAGACTTTGGGGTTGCTCCAGCCCAAGAAATACCTTCAACCTCAGCAGTTCTAGATCCTGCTAAAATCAACAAGAAATCAAAATCATCAATACAATTACGCCACTTATGAAGAAGGTTATTGACTTGTTTATAAGAGAATCCACTAACAATGAATTGATCTCTATCTCCCCTATCTATGAAATAAGATTTCATTAGTCAAGAACTTTTCATCACAATGGGTCCAAGGTAATAAGTCCATTTAGCAAAGAAGGAGGTTCTGGCATAAAGGCTTTTAATCTAGGAAAAATCCAAAATGCCAGTACATGTAAGGACAGAACAAAGATTAGCTCTTGCAAAATAATCAGTAAAATCGCAACACATTGCACTTGAACCATATCCGGATTAAATGAAAGGTTTAATAAAGAACCAAATCTCTCAAGTAGCGATGCCGCTGCACGCGTAATAATTACCCAAAGATTTTCGCCAACTAAAAATGAAAGAACAATTACTCTCACAATGAAACCGGTCGTTCCAATAACAACACCAAAAGACCAGCTTAACCACCAGCTATATCGCTGATACCAACACCATCCCAACCAAAAAGAAAGGAGTCCATATGGGAAAAGTATCAAAGGTCCTCTAACAGGACCCATTAAAACTATTAACAACAAAACACATAGAGATACCCCCTCTAATCCTGCTTTAACTCCTCTACGAATTTGCAATAATGCCAAAGGCAATGGTAAGGCAAGTCGAAAAAGTGCTCCCCCAATAGGTAAATAATAAAGAGCAATCCAAATCAACGCTGCTGCTGCTGCCAAATAAGATGTCTCTACAATTTCAAGAGCTTCTCTTCTGTTGACTTTTTCATAAGGGTTAAACCCTCTATATAGAGAGCGTTTATAAGGTCTAGTCAAAACATCTGCCCTTTAACAGGGAAATTCTTTGAATCAGATTGCACCTCATAGCGCTCTATTTTCTCTACCTCAAATTTGATCCCTGCTTGTCTAAGAGCTTTTGTCACTGTTTCCGCAGGCGCAGAAGGGTTAGTCCCAGTAATCTTAATAATTATTCTATAAGGTTGTGGATTGAATTTTTTATTTTGTACCATATTTTTCGAGGTTTCTATAGACTTATTAGATTTATTTTTAGAATTCTTTTCTCTGAGTTCATAATTAGAATCAACTTCTTTTTCACTGTCAATTGTAGAAATAAGTCTCGACGAGTTGTTAGATATTTTTGTAGATCTTTTCATGGAATCTTTATTGTCATTTTTTTCACTTATTACATTTTCTTTGTTAAGAGTGCCTATTGGTTCGTCAAAATTATTTGAAAATCTTTGACCTAATCCTTGTATTGAACAAGCTTGAATAAGAATCAATAACAATGGTGAAAGCGTGAAGAAAAACCTAAGATGATAAAACTTTCTAAGGAAAATCATTAGCTATCAGAAGGTTTTATCACTCTTACAGCACTAGCTCTCAATCTTCCTGTTTTTGTAGTACGAGGAGCTTTGACAGATTTAGTAGTCGTATTTTTTTCTTTGCCTTTTTTTGCTCCTGGTTTAGTAGTTGTTTTTTTTCTAGTTGTCTTCTTTCTAGTTGACTTTTTAGAAGTAGCTTTAGCTAAAAGCAATTCAACTGCTTGTTCAAGGGTGATTTCATCGGCTGTTTTACCTTCAGGCAAAGAAGCATTTACCTTTCCTTGTTTTACATAAAGACCATAAGGTCCATCGTATACCTGAATATTGTCTTTACTGCCTTTTGGAACGCCAAGATCTTTAAGAGCAGTCCTACCTCCTCTTCCTCTTTTAGGCATTGCTAGAAGTTCAAGTGCTCTATCAATTTCCACTTTCAATACATCATCTTCTCCTTTTAAAGAACGATAATCTTTCTCGCCTTTTCCTTTACTCCAAACAATATAAGGGCCAAATCTACCTAATCCAGCCTGAATTCGACCTCCCTCAGGATGATCTCCAAGATTTCGCGGTAATTGCAGTAATCCCAAAGCATCTTCAAGCTTGATATCTTCTGGCTTTACTCCTTTTGGTAATGATGAACGTTTTGGCTTGGGCCCATCTTCAGATAATTCACCCCGTTGAACATATGGGCCATATTTCCCCAAAAGAAGAAATATATCCTCTCCGGTCTCAGGATCTGTGCCTAAAGATTCTGGTCCTTCAGCTTTTTGCTTCAAGATCATCTCGGCTTTTTCTTCGTCCAAGTCTGCAGGAGTAGTTTCCTCAGGAATCGAAGCAGTTATTGGCTTACCATCTTCCCCAGAATGCTTGGACTCCAAATAAGTTCCATATTTACCTAACCGAACTAGACAAGAAAGTCCCTCCAAAGAAATAGATCTAAATTCACCTCCATCAATATCTCCTTCTCTCTGTTGGACTTGTGATTCAAGTCCTTTATCTCCTTTATAAAAACTTTTCAAGTAAGGCAGCCATTGAACCTTTCCAGTAGAAATCTCGTCCAATGTTGTTTCCATCCTGGCTGTAAAACCTGTATCAACAAGATCAGGAAAATGCTCTTCAAGTAAAGCCGTAACAGCAAAAGCCGTAAAGCTAGGAGTCAATGAATTGTTTTGGAGAATGGAATATCCTCTATCTACAATTGTTCCAATAATGCTTGCATATGTAGAAGGTCGCCCTATCCCTTCTTTTTCAAGGGTTTTTACAAGCGAAGCCTCGCTATATCGTGCTGGAGGTTGAGTTTGATGACCAATAGCCTCTACTTCTTTTGGTTCAGGTAAATCTCCTAATTTAAGACTTGGTAAAAGAACTTCTTGTTGCTCCAATGCTCCATCTGGATCATCACTACCTTCTACATATGCCCTGAAAAATCCTGGGAAATCGATTCTTTTCCCATTCGAACGAAAAGAAGCTTTCCCAACACTAAAATCAACCGAAAGCATTGTTAATCGAGCATCTGGCATTTGACTTGCAACTGTTCTTTTCCAGATCAATTCATAAACAGAAAGATCTCTTCCCTGCAAACCTGTTTCTTTTGGGGTTTTGAAAATTTCTCCGGCAGGCCTAATAGCTTCATGAGCTTCTTGAGTATTTCTAGTCTTATTAGCAAATTGACGAGGTTTCTGGGTTAAATATTCTTCACCATATCGTGAACGCACACATTCTCTGGCAGCTCTTATTGCTTGCTCAGAAAGGTTAACCGAATCAGTTCTCATATAAGTAATAAAACCTCTTTCGTATAGACCTTGCGCACATCTCATTGTTTCTCTAGCAGAAAGTCGTAATTTCCTATTTGATTCTTGCTGCAGTGTGCTTGTAGTAAAAGGTGGGACGGGTTTCCTAATTGAAGGTTTTTCGTCAACAGATGACACTGTCCAATTAGCACTTCGAATGAGACCTGCAAGATCCTTAGCCTCTTTCTCAGTCAATAAACGAACATTCGCACCTTTCTTAAGACTCCCAGTAGATTCATCAAAATCACTACCTATTGCAATTTTTTCCCCTTCAAAATCAATCAATCTTGAATCAAAGTTAATGTTATCTTTCTGGAGTTTTGCTTTTACATCCCAATAAGTTCCACTTTTAAAAGCTCTCCTTGCTCTCTCTCTTTGAACAAGAAGCCTTACTGCAACTGACTGAACTCTTCCAGCAGAAAGGCCCCAAGAAACTTTTTTCCAAAGCAATGGAGAAAGCGTATATCCAACAAGACGGTCAAGAATTCTTCTTGTCTCTTGTGCATGAACTAATTCAAGATCAACTTCCCTGGTTTTTGTAAGTGCTTTTGAAATTGCCTCCTTGGTTATCTCATGGAAAACCATTCTTTTCACAGGAATCTTTGGAGCTAGAAGCTGCATTAAATGCCAACTGATACTTTCCCCTTCACGATCTTCATCAGTCGCAAGCAAAAGCTCGCTAGCACCTTTTAAGGATGCCTTTAACTCCTTCACAATTTTTTTCTTTTCCTTAGGTACTACATATAAGGGTTCAAAATCAGCTGTTGTATTAACTCCAATTTTTGACCATTTTTCTCCTTTTTGAGCAAGTGGTATTTCACTAGCATTGTTAGGGAGATCCCTTACATGCCCCATAGAGGCAACTACCTCAAAGTCCTTAGGTAAGAAACCTTTAATGGTTCTTGCCTTAGTAGGACTCTCTACAATAACCAAGGTGTGCGCCATAGGCGGACAGATAATTTTATAACCTATATATTCTTGTCTATCGCACTGAGGAGCAAAATGCATAGACCATGATCATATAAAGGGCATATTTCATAACCTCGCTAAAGTTATAAAAACTGGTTTGAAAGAAAAAAATCATGCCTGAGTTGAGCACATTTTTAGTAACTACTCAGGCTATGAGTGCACCCTCCGAGCTACTGAATCTTTCTCTCAATGCAAAAGCAATACTTCCAGAAGGTTTTGTCCTTTTAGCAATGCTTGGGACACTATTAGTTGACCTTGCAGGAGAAGAAACAGCCGCAAAATGGTCTCCTCCTATTTGCTATGCAGGTCTAGGTAGTGCTCTATTAATACTTGCTTCACAATGGAATGGGACTTTGCAAGACTCCTTTTTAGGGGCTTTTATTGCAGATAATCTTGCTATTGCTTTTAGAGCTGTAATAGCGCTATCAACCCTTATATCACTGCTAATAAGCTGGCGTTATGCTGAAAAAAGTGGAAGTCCTGTAGGCGAATATGCAGCGATACTTTTAGCTGCAACCCTTGGGGCAATGCTTTTATGCGGTTCAACTGATCTTGTTAGTGTTTTTGTTTCTCTGGAAACTCTCTCAGTAGCAAGTTATTTACTGTCCGGTTATATGAAAAGAGATGCAAGGAGTTCGGAGGCAGCACTTAAATATCTTCTTGTTGGTTCTGCTGCAGCTGCAGTTTTTCTATATGGAGCATCATTTCTTTACGGAATAAGTGGTACAACAAGTCTTAAAGGCATTGGTCTTGCAATTCAAACAAGTTCATCTCCTTTGGTTGCATTATCGCTTGTATTTGTTTTATCCACCGTTGCATTCAAAATTGCAGCGGTGCCATTTCATCAATGGACACCTGATGTATATGAAGGATCTCCCACTCCCGTTGTGGCATTTTTATCTGTTGGATCTAAGGCAGCTGGCTTTGCTTTGGCTTTAAGGGTACTTATTGGATGCTTCAGCGCTTTTGACGCTCAATGGAAATTTTTATTCACTGTTCTTGCCGTTCTAAGCATGACTTTGGGCAATGTTGTCGCTTTAGCGCAATCATCAATGAAAAGAATGCTTGCTTACAGTTCTATTGGCCAAGCTGGATTTGTAATGATAGGTCTTGTCTGCGGGACTGAAGAAGGATTCTCCGCAATGGTTCTTTATATGGCTGCTTATTTGTTCATGAATCTAGGAGCATTTGCGTGCATTATTCTTTTTTCTATTAGAACTGGAAGTGACAAAATTTCAGATTACGCAGGTCTTTATCAAAAAGATCCTTTGATAACACTTGGATTAAGTCTTTGCCTACTTTCGCTAGGCGGCATTCCTCCAATGCTTGGTTTTTTTGGAAAGATATATTTATTTTTTGCCGGTTGGGCTGATGGACAATATTTATTAGTAATTGTTGGACTAATTACTTCCGTTATCTCAATTTATTATTATATTTCTGTAATAAAAATGATGGTTGTTAAAGAACCTCAAGAGGCATCTGAAATAGTTAAATCATATCCATCTATTCAATGGGAAACAATTGGACTTCCTCCTCTTAGAATTGCCTTGGTGACTTGTGTACTGGTTACCGCTATTGGAGGTGTTCTTTCCAACCCTTTATTTAAATTAGCTAATGACACTGTCACAGGTACTCCTCTTCTTCAAGAAGTAATCACCATTGCAAGTAAAGG
>QCIW01000023.1 GCA_003216435.1 Prochlorococcus sp. AG-402-N21 | reverse complement strand
TACGTAAAGGCCGACCCATTAACTCAGCTCCTTGTAAAGCTTCTATTGCAGAAGCTTCGACAGTTTCATCTGCCATCTCAACAAAAGCAAAACCTCTTTTGCGTCCTGTATCACGTTCTAAAGGTAGAGAACAGTTCGTGACCTCCCCAAAAGGAGTGAACAACTCAACAACATCTTCCTGCTCAGCGCGGAAAGGCAAGTTACCAACAAAAATACTCACTTTAAATCTTGGACCAAAAAATAAATGTAGCAATAGGCTTTAAAAAGCCATAAGTTAATGACTCTGATAAGAATCACTAGAAATTATTCTAATACTTTGAACCTACAAAAAGTCGAAAAAGAAAAAGATTTATTTTTGAAATTTTTCTCGCCATTTTATCAACTGTTCATTAACTCTGGTAAATCCAGTACCTCCCTGACTATTTCGCGACGCTACAACCTGCTCAGGTGACAATTTCTTGTAGATGTCATCACAAACAGATGGATGAAAATCCTTCCATTCATTAAGAGAAAGATCTTTTAACAAGACTCCTTTCTCTAAGCATTCCTTCACAAGGGCTCCAACTAACTGATAAGCCTCTCGAAAAGGGACACCTTTCATAGCCAAATAATCAGCAACATCGGTTGCATTAGAAAAATCTGATGTAACAGCTAATGATAATGATTTAGTAGAAAATACTAATCCTTCTTCAAAAAGAATTGTCATTGCTTTTAAAGAAGTAGATACTGTCAAAACAGTATCGAAAAGAGCTTCTTTATCTTCTTGGAAATCCTTGTTATAAGCTAATGGCAAGCCTTTTATCATCGTCAATAATGCTTGAAGATGGCCAAATACTCTTCCTGCCTTTCCTCTAATTAATTCTGGAACATCTGGATTCTTTTTTTGCGGCATCAGGCTACTACCAGTAGCACATCTATCAGTAAGTTTTACAAAAGAAAACTCCTCTGAAGACCACAAAATTACCTCTTCTGATAACCGACTTAAATGGACCATTATCAAAGAAGCTGCTGCTGCAAATTCCACTACATAATCCCTATCACTAACTGCATCTATGCTATTAGTTGAAATATCTATAAAATCAAGTGCTTTTGCAGTGAAGTATCTATCCAAAGGGACATTTGTTCCCGCTAATGCTGCAGATCCTAATGGTGAAATATTTAATCTTTTTTTTACATCAATTAAACGATCTCTGTCTCTTTGGAGCATCTCAATATATGCAAGCAAATGATGAGCCAAAGAAAGAGGTTGAGCACGTTGTAAATGTGTATATCCTGGAATTAAAGTATATAAATTATTTTCTGCTTGAAGAAATAGAGCTTTTTGCAGTTCCTCTAAATTATTTTCAATTAAATCGATCTTCTTTCTTAGCCATAATCTTAAATCAGTAGCAACTTGATCATTGCGACTTCTCCCTGTATGTAATTTTTTCCCTAAAGTTCCTATTTTTTCAATTAATCGACGCTCAACAGCAAAATGAATATCTTCATCATCAGGATGAATTTTAAAAGTACCATTCGAAAATTCTATTCGGATTTCTTTCAACGCTGTTTCTATTTCTCTAGCTTCAGAACTAGAAATAACTAACATCTTTGCAAGCATATTGACATGAGCTATTGATCCATCTATATCTTCTTCAAAAAGCTCTATATCAAAATTAATAGAAGCATTAAATTTCTGAATAAAGGGATTCAGACCTTGATCAAATCTATCGCTCCAAGTTTTTGCCAAATTTATAATTCCTAATGACTCATCTACTAAAGCAACTAGATGAATAATTGTCAGGTATAAATTTTATTTATTTTGGGAAGCGTTATATCTTCATTGACCTTCAAAACAACCATTGAAGCATCATCTTCCAAATGGTTATCTATTCCTACAAAACTATCTAAGCGTTTAAAAAGTTTTTCCAAAATTGATTGCGCTTCTAAACCTTCAGAAGCGCAATCATCAAGAAGATTAATTAAACGAGCTTCATCAAAACGTTGTCCTGTTATGCCTGGTGCCTCTGTCACTCCATCGGTGTAATAAAGAAGAACGTCTCCAGGATCTAAAGTGGTTTCTCCACATACAAATTCGGCTTCAGGTTGCAAGCCGATCAAAAGACCTGGTGCATCTAATCTGGCAACTTTTTTGGAATTTGCTTTCCATAGCAAAGGAGGATTGTGTGCGGCATTAGCAAATCTCAATTTTCTTGATCTAGGGTCAAAATCAGAATAGAAAAGAGTCACAAAACGATGAGACTGAGCTAAATCTTCCAAGGCAAGTTGGTTTAAATCATGCAAAATTCTGTCTGGTGGTAAACCGCTAATAACTTCTGCTCTCAACATTCCTCGAAGCATGGTCATTAATAAACCTGCTGGGATTCCTTTACCCATAACATCACCAATCACAAATGCCCACCTTCCTCTTTCTCTCCGTCTTCCATTTAATTCTGGGCGAGTAGGCATAAAGTCGTAATAATCTCCACCCACCTGAAAAGCCGGTCTGCATCTAGCTGCCAACTGGACACCTTCTATAATTGGACAATGATCTGGAAGGAGTTGTGCTTGGATTTCAGCCCCAATACTTAATTGTCTATCAACTCTTTCATGACGTCGAATCTCCTGAAGAATAAGATCATTTTCAATAGCCACACCTGTCATATCCGCAACCAATTGAACATGTCTACGATGTATCTCGCTCCAAGCAAAAGAATTTTGACTATCAAATACATATAATCTCCCTCTCTGTCTCCCTCTTGAAATAACAGAAGTCGCAAAAATTCCTGATTGAAAAGAATTCTTTTGAACAATTCGATCTAAATTTTTAAGATTTTTTTCATTAAAAGCAAATCCAACTTCTAAAGCAGGTTTATATACAAGTAATTCTCTCAATAACTCTTGAGAATTATTAAATACAGTTGATTGCAATTGATCTCGTAAAAGTCGGCCATCTTCCTGAAATGGAATTAACAAAGAACCTTTAACGCCAACCAATTGAGAAGCAATGATAGGAACCAGCTCTAAAAAACGACTTAAATTAGTAAAACTCCTCAAGACAAATCCCAAAGAAGCCAATAATTCCTGATTTCTTCTTTGCTCTTTAGATAAACTTTCTAATAATTCTCTTAAAGAATCTGAAGCAGAGACATTTTGAATATTTCCAAACAAGGAACTCTTGAGTTCTGGTTGAAAGGGCCGATTAGTCACTGGAAAGAACTCAAGAGCCGAAAACTAGCAAATTTTTCAAAAATAAACTTTCTATCACTTTTTAGCTAAGAGAGCTTCTACAAATTCAAAACTGTTAAAAGGCCTTAAATCCTTTATGCCTTCTCCAACGCCAACAAATCGAATCGGTAATTTAGCCTCAGATGCAATAGCAAAAGCAACACCACCCCGAGAAGATCCATCAAGTTTCGTTATTGCAACTCCAGTTAATTGAGCTGCCTGAGCAAAAGCCATCGCTTGCTTTAAGCCATTTTGGCCTTGACTTGCATCTAGTACCAAGAGTGATTCAACATTTGCCTCAGGAGAAAGCTGGTCAATCACTTTTCTTATTTTTTTAAGCTCTTCCATTAAATTATTTTTTGTTTGTAATCGTCCTGCTGTATCAACAAATAATAAATCAATATTTTTTGATTTCGCTGCACCTATTGCATCAAAAACAATTGCTGCTGGATCAGCATTAGAAGACTCATTAGCAACTAAAGACACTGAACTTCTTTGAGCCCAAATCCTTAACTGTTCTACTGCAGCTGCGCGAAAAGTATCTGCTGCTGCAATTAAGGTTGAAAATCCACTTCTGACTGCAAGATTTGCAAGCTTTCCTAATGTAGTTGTTTTGCCAACACCATTTACTCCTACTAACAACCAGATATTTAAAACTCCTTTCTTTGGTGATAACAAATTAATTCCACTTGATTTAATAGGTAATTCAAGAATTTCGCAAAGTTTTTCTTTAAGAAATTTCAACCCTTGATCTGCTCCAAGAACGTCTTCGTTTAGACGAGTTCTTAATGCTTCCAAAATTTCATCTGTTGCTGCAACTCCTGCATCTGATCTTAATAACAACATTTCTAAATCATCAACAACTTCAGGCGTAAGAGGATCATCTCCATATTTATCAAGTAAATCGGTAACAAATTCTTTCCTTGTCTTTTCTAAACCTTGTTTTAATTTCCCTAACCAATTTATTTCATCAATTGAAATATCCTTTGATTTAATTCCTTGGGCTGCAAGAACTTCTGCTGACCACGTAAATGTCTGGTTAAAATCTCCTAAATCTTCTTCGATAGAAGAACTATCTATAGGTACTTGTTCAAGTTTATTTTCATTTAGTACTTGAGTATCAGTTGTTAAATGAGTACCTCTCTGATTATTAATATCAACTTTATCGCTGACTTCTAAATTAGCCGAAGAATTATTGGCAATGTTCTCTACTTCCTTTTCTTTTCGTTCTTGTTGTTGTTTTTTTAATCTTTCATAAGCTTCTTTTGCCCAATCTAAAGAATCCTCAGCTTTTCCTTCGGATTGTGCATTTTGTTCAGAAGAATTTTTATTTAAATAAGAAAGATCTTCGTCAATCATTATTTATAGTTTGTTGAATAAGTTTTTTGTAATCGACGTAAAATGCCGTTAATCATCTTACGGCCTTGATCATCACTATAACGATTGGCTAAACTTACAGCTTCATTACAAGCAACTGCTACTGGTGTTTCTAAATTATTTAAATCTACATAAGCTAATCGTAAAATATCTCTATCAATGCGTGGTAATCTTTTTAATCTCCAACCTTCCATTACTTTATCTAAGGAAGAATCAATATTGCTCCACTTATCAATCACTAAATTAACGCGTTTTATTGCACTTTCTCTAATTTTTTCTTGATCACTTAAATAAAGTAATCGAGACAACTCCAAAGTCTCTGATAGGCTATTTACAATGCCTTCTCCTTTATGTAAGCAGTTAAATAAATGTTCTCGAACAATTTGATTAGAATTTTTAGTAGATTCCTTAAATTCACTATCTTTTAATTCATCTTGTGCCATCTCCAATTGATTAGCACAAATATCTAATTCTTCTCTCCAATGGTTTAAAAGAGCATCTAATGCAGTGTTAAGTATTTTTTCTATAGATAATGCTTTACATTCTTTTATTTCATTCTCAGATATTTGACACAACAGTAATAAAGCAAGTTCTCTAGCAACAGATCTAGTTTGCATAATATTAATTATAAATTAAGTCTGTGTTGAAGGAGATGAAGGAGTTGCAGCAGATTTTAATTGAGAAAACAAACTAGAAAAACTTGGATTAGTAGAATTCTCCCGATCATCCGGATTCACAATACCTGCAGAAATAATAGTTCTAAAAGCATCTTCAACAGAAATATTCAAATCTTTAACCGAAGACTCGGGAACTAACGTGTACCATCCAGTTGTGGGGTTAGGAGCAGTAGGGATAAAAACGCTCAACAAAGTCTGATCAAGTTCAGGCTGTAACGATGGACCTACAACACCAGTTACAAATCCAACACTAAACAATCCCTCACGTGGGTATTCAACCAAAACAACGCGTCGAAATCTGGTTGAATTATCTTTTAAAAAAGTTTCCAATAATTGTTTAAGAGTTTTATAAATTGAACCTGCTAAAGGAATTCTAGATACTGTCCCTTCTCCAAATTCAAGTAACCATCTACCTACAAAATTTCTTGCCATTAAACCAATTAACAAAATACCCAACAAAGGAACAGAAACGCCCAAAGAAAGATTTATCAGATCTTGCAAAAGCGGATTGAGATTTATAAAAGGATTTAACTGTTTTGGAATTGACGTCAAAAAAGCCAAAACAAAACGACTAAAAATAGTGGACAACCAAATTGTGGTTGCCAACGGAATGACTACCAAAAGACCTGCAATCAGATCATTCTTAAGGTCTTGCTGCAACCTTGAGGCTAGAGAAAGATCTTGTCTTTGAGAGGACTGTACCAATAAGGTTCTGTCATGTTGGTTATAGGCTATTTAAAAAAATGAAGAATTTCAATATAAATTCATCACTTTGATGGCAAATTTATCAGGTTAAATAATTTCCTCCAAAACCTTTGACCTAAAATAAAATCAATGGATCATAAAAAAAAACTCCATTAAAACTCATATTGATTCCACGCTTTTACTAATTGAATTGTGAATTCTAAAGAAGAAGAAGATCAACTTAGTCAGTGCCTAAAAGAAAAAGCACGTGCCGAAGGGTTTAATCCTGTTGGTATTGCAAGAGTCACTGGAAGTTCGAGAATCCAACTACGAAACGCATCCTTAGAGAGATGGTTAGAAGCAGGAAATCAAGGAGATATGAAATGGATGCAAGACCCAAAAAGAAAAAATATAGAAAGCCTTTTAGAAGGAGTTTCTAGTGTTCTTGCAGTCGGTTTGAATTACTATATTGATCAAAAGCCAAAAAACAATGCATTGCTTATTGGTCGCTATGCCTGGGGGCAGGATTATCACAAAGTCATAGAAAAGAGACTAAAAAAGGTTGGTCGATGGCTAGAAAGTAAAAAAAAGAATTGTAAATGGAGAGTTTGCGTTGATTCCACAGCTCTTCTAGAAAAAGCCTGGGCGGAAGAAGCTGGAATAGGCTGGATCGGTAAACATAGTAATTTAATTAATTCGAATGAAGGTTCTTGGATGGTGTTAGGTTTTTTACTCTGTACAGAGCCCTTAACAGCAGACAAACCATCTAAACCTCTTTGCGGAATATGCCGTAAATGCATTGACCATTGCCCGACTCAAGCAATTACAGAACCTTTTGTTATTGATTCAAATAAATGCATTCCTTATCACACAATAGAAAATCGCCAACCTGTTCTGCCTGAAAACATTTCAAAATCAATGGGTCGTTGGATTGCAGGATGTGATATTTGCCAAGAAATTTGCCCATGGAATCAAAAAAATCTAACTAGTAGCGAAGATGCTGATATGCAACCAAAAGAATGGGTTATAAACTTAACTAAAGATCAAGTACTTTCATGGAGTGACGATCAATGGAAAGAAAACCTTAAAAATTCTTCATTAAAAAGAATCAAACCTTGGATGTGGAGAAGAAATGCTAATTCTATAAAAACCACAAAATCTGAATAAATTATCATGAAAAAAAGAATTCTTATATCTAGCTCATTACTAATTATAGCAAGTGTTTCTATTATAAATAAAGCAAAAGCCTTTATACCAACTATATATGAACCTAGCATCAAAGATTTTAAAAGCCAAGGAATCAATTTAGGTAAAACTGCTGCGCAACTTCTATATTTTAATCAAATAGAAAAAGCAAATGAAATTGCAAAGTTAGCAGTTAAGCTTAACCCTTCAGATGATAGATTATGGGCGATTTTAGCGGAAACTCAAATCCAAGGAAATAAGAATATTTTAGCAAGAGAATCTTTAAAAAAAGCACAAAAAATTAATCCTACTGAAGCTAGTTATTACTTTAAAGAAGCATTTATAGATTTTGAATTACGTCAAATAAAAAATTCAATCATTTTAATTACAAAAGGTTTAAAAATAGATCCAAATAATGCAGAAGGACACTTCCAGTTAGGTAACTCAAGAATTATGCAAAAAAAATACAATAAAGCATTATTAGCATTTAAAGCTGCAAACAAAATTAAACCTAAATTTTGGCAATCATTAAATAATCAAGGTTTAGTTTTATATGAGATGAATAAAAAAGAAAAAGCAATTTTAATTTGGAAAAAAACTCTGACTATTGAAGAAAATGCCGAACCAATGCTTGCTGTAGCTGCAGCTGAATATGAACAAAACAAAGAAAACAGAAACTGCATCGAATTAGCGAAGCAAGCATTATTAAAAAATCCTCAATATGTATCAGAAAAATATCAAAAAGATCAACTTTGGGGCGAGAATCTACGAAAAAGCACTAAACACCTCTTCAAAAACCCTCTCCTGATAGAAGCAGTGACTCAAGCAATTGCTAACTCAAAATAAAAATTGTACGAACGCAAATAGATCAGTAACCTTAAACCGCAAAGTGCAAGCCTCTCATTCCTAAAACTGGATGCCTAGAGAGCGATTAAATTCAATTTCCCTGCATCAAGAAATGCAGCGTTCTTATCTCGAATACGCGATGAGCGTAATCGTGGGAAGAGCTTTGCCAGATGCAAGAGACGGTTTAAAACCAGTTCAAAGAAGAATTCTTTTTGCTATGCACGAATTAGGTCTTACGCCTGAAAGACCTTTTAAAAAATGTGCAAGGGTAGTTGGAGATGTACTAGGTAAATATCATCCACATGGAGATCAAGCTGTATATGACGCATTGGTAAGGCTTGTACAAGATTTCACATGTAAATATCCAGTATTAGATGGCCATGGCAATTTTGGATCTATTGATGATGATCCTCCTGCTGCTATGAGATATACAGAAACGCGTTTAGCTCAAATATCACATGAAGGAATTTTAAAAGAAATTGATTCTGAAACAGTTGATTTCTCACCAAACTTTGATGGTTCACAACAGGAACCTACTGTTTTACCAGCACAATTACCTTTTTTAATTTTAAACGGATGTAGTGGAATAGCAGTAGGTATGGCTACAAGCATTCCTCCTCATAATTTGAATGAAATAGTAAATGGTCTACTAGAGCTAATAATTGATCCGGAGTTAGATGAAGAAAAATTATTTAAAATAATACCTGCACCAGATTTTCCTACCGGAGGAGAAATCCTAATAAGTAATGGAATTATAGAAACTTATAGAAAAGGTAAAGGAAGTATTGTAATGAGAGGAATAGCTCATATAGAAGAAGTAAATCCAGGAAAAGGAAAACATAAAAGAACAGGTATTGTTATTACAGAATTGCCTTACCAAGTCAGCAAGTCAGGATGGATAGAAAAACTAGCAGAACAGGTAAACGAAGGAAAAATAAATGGTATAGCGGATATTAGAGATGAAAGTGATAGAAATGGGATGAGAATATTAATCGAAATTAGAAGAGATTCAAACGCGGAGAAGATTCTTGATGAATTATATCGGAAAACGAATTTACAATGTAATTTTGGCGCAACGATTTTAGCTCTAGTTAATGGTAAACCTATTCAATTATCATTAAAGAAATTACTACTTAATTTTTTAGAGTTTCGAGAAGAGACGATTATTAAAAGAACAAATAATTCATTAAAAAAGATCCTTAATCGTCTTGAAATAATAGAAGCATTGATAAAAGCATTAAAAAATTTGAAGCAAGTAATCAAAATGATAGAAGAAGCAAATGACCCTTCCGAAGCAAAAGAGAAATTAATAAAAGGTTTAGCATTAAACAATAAGCAGGCGGAAGGAGTTCTATCTATGCCTTTAAGGAAATTAACAGGGCTAGAAAAACAATCTTTATATAATGAGTTAAAAGAATTAGAAACATCAAAATCAGAATTAGAATTAATCTTGAAGGATAGAAAAGTATTAATGAAATTAATGAGTAAAGAATTAAAATATATGAAAAAAAGGTTTGGTTCAGAAAGAAAAAGTAAGCTTATAAAAGGCGGTGATGCTCTAATTGCAGAAAGAAATGCAACTTTAAGGCCGAATAAAGAATTGCAAAGAAAGCAAGCTTTAGAAGGATTACCGAAAGATGGTGTATTACTAATAGATAAAAATAATCTATTAAGAATAATTAGTAAAAAAGCAATTTCTAAAATAAATCTTGAAGAAGATTTATCTTTAAAATTAGATGTATCTCATTTTAAATTAATTCAAACAATTTCTGATAAAGTAAAAATAATAACAATTACAGAAAAAGGCAAAGTAGGTCTTTTAAGGTGGGAATTTGGAAATCAAAAGCTTACGGATATAAATAAATTTTTACCTAATGGACTGGAGGGAGAGAAAATTATCAGTTTACTTCCAATAGTCAAAGATGAAAATCACAGCATAGGTCTCTTAACAAGTGATGGAAGATTTAAAAGATTATCTGTTCAAGAAGTATTAGAAATGTCAAATAGATCTGCAACTGTTGTTAAACTAAAAGAAAATGTATCTGTAAAATCAGCTTTACTTTGCAAAGAAAACGAAGAATTAATAATAGGAACAAATATTGGAAGAATATTGAGAATTAATATTAACAAAGAAAATCTGCCACTAATGGGTAAACTGTCACAAGGATCAGTAATCATTAATTTATTCTCTGGAGAGAGCTTAACAAATGCAATTTGTCTTAACTCAAAAAATTCAAATGAATTAATGATCGTAAGTAAAAATGGGTTACTCTTCAAAAAGAAACTTCAATCCATAAGAGCCTGTAAAAAAGGCAATTTAGGGACAATGGTAATAGATTTAACAACAAAAAAATTAACCAATGATAAAATCAAATATATAGTCGATATAAATCAAAATATTATTTTAAGTACGAATAAGAAAAGAGATGCCAAAATATCAAAAATAATCTTTGAAAGGAGAGAAGAAGAAAAAATAAATCTAGATTCTAATGAGTATATTGAAGATATTTTAGAAGTCAAAAAAGATAAAAATTTAGGATAGATATTCTTTTTCGACCCAATCTAAATATTCAGGAGTAATGTTACCTGTAACGTAATCACCTGTAAAACAAGACATTTCTAAATTATTAACCTGTGAATTTTCAATTATAGCCTTTTCTAAATTTTGTACATTTTGGTATACAAGATGATCTATAGATAATTGAGTAGCTATCTCAGAATTAGTTCTATTATAAGCAATTAATTCCTTTCGACTTGGCATATTTATCCCATATACATGTGCATATCTAATAGGTGGGGCTGCGGATGTAAAAATTACTTTATTAGCTCCTGCGGACTTTGCCATTTGAACAATTTGTTTAGAAGTAGTTCCTCTAACAATAGAATCATCAACTATAAGTACATTCTTACCTTTAAATTCAGTACTCATAGCATTAAGCTTTTGGCGTACTGATTTTTTTCGAAGAGATTGTCCAGGCATAATAAAAGTTCTTCCTATATATCTATTCTTAAAAAAACCTTCTCTATATTCAATTCCTAATTGTTTCGCTACTTGCATTGCTGCTGGTCTAGAAGAATCAGGAATTGGCATAACAACATCTATATCTCCTAATCTAATTTCACTTTTAATTGTTTCCGCAAGTAAATCTCCCATCTTTAATCTAGCCTGATAAACAGATATACCGTTAATAACTGAGTCAGGTCTGGCTAGATAAACATACTCAAAAGAACAAGGATAAAGTTGTGGATTAGTAGAGCATTGTTGGGAATAGAACTCACCATTGTTATTGATAAAAATTGCTTCTCCTGGCTCTACATCTCGTACTATTTGATAATCATTATTTTCTAAAACTAACGATTCACTTGCAATCATCCATTCTTCC
>QCIW01000022.1 GCA_003216435.1 Prochlorococcus sp. AG-402-N21 | reverse complement strand
CAAAAAAAACCGTTTTGCTATAAACCCAATGGACCATCTTTTAGCTCAAAAATGGGCAAGATCTCATAAATCAAAAATATTAGGAACTGCTCATTCTCATCCCTGTGGTGAAGCAATACCATCGATTCTTGATATTTCACTAACCTTATGCCCGAACCTAATGCTCATTACAGATAGATTTGGCAAAATTCGAGCATGGTGGATAGATAGTAATCGACAATTTCAAGAACTTGAACTTGTCAGCTGATTACAGATAAAGCCCAAATCAACGATTCTTTGAGCAATGAAAGAAAACTATAAAAATCACTTGAAATTGAATGAAAGAGAGCTCTATAGATATGCCCGCCATATATCTCTAAAAGAAATTGGAATCAATGGGCAAAAACTACTGAAGTCAAGTTCTGTACTCTGCATAGGTAGTGGAGGCCTTGGCTCTCCAGTATTAATGTATTTAGCTGCCGCTGGAATAGGCAGAATAGGAATCGTTGATTTTGACGTAGTAGAACTTTCTAATCTTCAAAGACAAATCATCCATGGAGTTAGCTGGCTAGGAAAATCTAAGATTGATTCAGCTAAAGCTAGTATCCTTGAGATAAATCCTGATTGCCAAGTAGATATTTTTAATCAAATAATTAATAAAGATAATGCTTTAAAAATAATTCAAAAATACGATTTGGTCTGCGATTGTACAGATAATTTTCCAAGTCGGTATTTAATTAATGATGCATCTGTAATTTTAAATAAACCATATATATATGGCTCTATAGGAGGATTCGAAGGCCATACTACAGTTTTTAATCTTAATTGTGATAGCCCAAATTTAAGAGATTTAATCCCAGAACCCCCTGATCTAGGTTTGATTCCTAGCTGTTCAGAAAGTGGCGTAATAGGAGTTATTCCAGGTATAATAGGTTCAATACAAGCTACAGAAGTAATTAAGATAATTACAGACATCGGCAATACATTAGATGGAAGACTATTGATATTTAATGCTTTATCAATGAAATTTAAAGAATTAAATATTCCTTCCACGAAAAAAGCAAAAGACATAAATTCATTAATCGAGTATGAAGGATTCTGCTTTCATGAAAAAGCTGCCATTAAAAAAATCTCAGCCAAGGAATTCTTAGCAATAATAGAAAAAGAAGATATTCTTCTTATTGATGTAAGGACAGAGCTCGAGTACAAAAATAATTACATAGAAAAATCTAAACTCTTTCCTTTAGAAGAAATAGAAAATGGAACAGCAATAAATGCTATTAAACAAATTTCTAATAATAAACAAATATATGTTCACTGCAAATCAGGTAAAAGATCATTAAAGGCGCTTATGAAGCTAAAAGATTTTGGAATATTAGGAACCAATATTGAAGGTGGAATAGATGCAATAAACCAAGAGATATTAAATTCTAAACCTTAAAAAAATCGCACTTTAATAATCAACACCTTTTTTTAAATCAACGCCTTTCTCAGCATAATGTTTATGGCATACCATCTCAGAATGAACACTTGCTAAATCAAAGTAAGCTGGAGGATTTTTGCATCTACCTGTAATAATTACCTCAGTTTCTGAAGGTTTACGAAGGAGAGTTTGGACGATGGGTTCCACAGGAAGTAACTCCAAATCAATTGTTGGATTCAGTTCATCCAGAATCACTGTTTTATATAAACCACTAGATATTGCAGCACTAGCTATTTCCCAAGCTCTTTCAGCTTCCACATAATCAATAGGTTGTTGTTGCCCTCGCCAAACAATTGCATCACGACCTGACCGTAAATGATCTACCAAATGAGGATAAATCTCGCGTAATGCAGCTATTGCTGCATCTTCTGTATACCCACTACCACCTTTCAACCATTGCAAAATCAAGACTCGATGACTCTTATCTTGGCTAATTCCACGCCCAATAGCTTGTAAGGCCTTACCTAAAGCACTAGTCGATTTACCCTTGCCTTCCCCGGTATATATTTCAATCCCACACAAGTTTGATGGCATAAAAAGATTTTCATTTATTCCTGGTCTGCGATGAGCTTTCATCTCAGAATGTAATTGAGCAATTTTAATTAAAGAAGCAGGGGCTCCTCTCCCAGTGACAATAATTTCCATACCTTCTGGCCTAGTACTAAGAGTATCGACAACATCCTCAATTGGTAACAAGCCCAGAGCAAGAACAGGATTTAATTCATCTAGAACCACAACCGAATAGAGAGAACTAGCAATTGCTCCTTTGGCAATATCCCATCCTCGATTTGCTTCTTGTTTATCGAATTTCGTTGATTCTTCTGCTGTAAAAAAATCTGCTCTCCCAGTTCTCACTTGATCAATTAAATGAGGAAAACCTTGTTGTAAAGCATCTATAGCTGGATCTTCGTCATAAGGACGTTCTGGTCCTTTTAAGAAACGAAGAAGTAAAACTCTTGTTTGTTTTTTTTCACAAATTCCTAATCCAATAGTCCGAAGAACAACCCCTAAGGCAGCCTGACTTTTTCCCTTTCCATCGCCATCATAAATATGCAATTGTCCACGATTACGCTCTTGACTATCACTAGCAGTAACTATGCCAATACCTTTCCCAGGAGCAGAACGTGTAGTCTCACTCTTGAGCGATATCTTTGCTTCTTCCTTCTTGGGCGCCATGAAAATACAATTTTCATTAGAGCTTAACTAGATCTATCCAGGAAGATAGTCTTCACTCAAAATCCTAAAGAAGTGGAATTTACTCAGACTGAGTTCTTGAGCGAGCCTCAAGCAAAACAATTAAAATCATTAAGAGGTTTTATTAAAAATCTTGGGAAGATATACATCGCATATTCAGGTGGTGTTGACAGTACTCTTGTAGCTGCTATTTCCTATGAGCAACTAGGATCTAAAGCTATCGCCGTAACAGGTGTCTCTGCTTCTCTCGCACCATATTTATTGAAAGAAGCACGTCAACAAGCAAAGTGGATTGGCATTGATCACCAAGAATGTTTTACTAACGAGTTAAAGAATCCTGCATATAACAAAAATCCAACCAATAGATGTTTTGCCTGCAAAAGCGAATTACATGCTCAATTAACTACTATCGCTGCATTATCTCAAGGATCACAAATTGTTGATGGAGTGAATTACGATGACCTTAAAGAATATAGACCAGGAATTAAAGCAGCAAAATTAGCAGGTGTAATTTCACCCCTAGCTGAATTGCAAATATCAAAAATGGCAATCCGAACAATATCAAGATCATTAGGTTTCCCATGGTGGGATAAACCTGCGCAGCCATGCTTAGCTTCAAGGTTTCCTTATGGGGAGGAGATTAGTTCAAAGCGTCTAAATCAAATCGCGAAAGCTGAAAAATGGTTACTTTCTAGAGGGTTTCAAAAAGTGAGGGTAAGGGTTCAGGGACTTTCTGCAAGAATTGAATTGCCATCAGATCAGATACAATCCTTTATGCAAAGTTTCGACCTAGAAGAAGTCGTAGAATATTTCATCTCTATAGGCTTTACATCAGTAAGTCTAGATTTAGAAGGTCTGATAAGTGGTAAATTAAATAGAGATAAAAAAGGAATAGAGTCTGAATCTTAAAACCTAAATCAATTAATTAAAAGCTTATTTATTGTTCCGACTTACTTAAAAAGTTAGGAGTATCTCTTTGAAGAGTTTTCAACGAAAATTTTTTAGCAGAGAATTCTTTAATAAAAACATCACAGGCTCTTTCAGGCATAGTTTGCTCACCACAAGTAAAGACATCTACCGCCCCATAACCTATTTCAGGCCAAGTATGAATAGATATATGAGATTCAGCCAACAAAGCAAGAGCTGTGATCCCTTGCGGATTAAAGCTATGAGTTATGAGATTAATCAAGTTAGCGCCAGAAATTTTTGCAGACAATGTAATAGTTGTTCTGACAAAAGATTCATCATTGAGCTTATTTTTATTGCAATCATAAAGTTCAAGAATGCAATGTTTTCCAATCATGCCAGAAGGAATTGAAGAAATTGGCTTGGGTAATTTCTGTAAGTCGGTAGAATTCCACCCAGGGTTAGGATGTAAGAAGGGTAATAACGGATCCATATAGAAGTAAAGATAGTTAAATAGCCTAACTGAGTTTCAGTTTTTAATTATTAGATTTCAATTCCATAACTTGCGCATGCTTTTGCCAATCGCTCTCAAAAGCTTCTAAATGCGTAGCACTTATCAAGCATTGATGCTTTTCACCCACAGCATCAAGAAGTAACAATTGTCTATGAGGATCTAATTCAGCTAAAACATCGTCTAGAAGCAAAATCGGAGATTCTCCAAAGATTTTCCCAATTAATTCTAATTCAGCCATTTTTATAGCCAAAACAAGAGTTCTTTGTTGACCCGCAGAACCAAAACGTCTTGCTGGAACTCCATTAAGTAAAAAAGATACTTCATCCCTATGAGGACCTATGCGACAACTACCAAGTCGTTCTTCCTCATTCCTCTGCTCAAGTAACTGTTTTTCAATGGATAATCTCCAAGAAAGTTCATCTTCTTCTTTCTCCAAGAAGCTCCCAGATAAATAATCAATCTGCATGCTTTCTTTATCATTACTCAATCTTCTTTGCCATATATCAGCAAGAGGCTGTAAGCGCCGCAAAGCTCGCCGTCGTCGTCGATGAATACGAGTACTGACTAAAGCCATTTGAACATCAAAAGCATCTAAAAGGCCATCACGCTCAACCTGAGAAATATTCTTCAACTGATGCCATAGACGACTTCTTTGTCTGAGTAATTTACTTAATCTAGTAATTAAATCTGCATATACTGGCTCTAGTTGTTGAACAACCTTATCTAGCCAATTACGGCGTAAAGATGGTTCTCCTCGAACTAAATCTAAATCTAATGAGCTGAAGCCTACGCACCTCAATGGACCAATTAAATCAAGCTGTCTAGTAAGAGGTTTATCATTACGGAAAGCCTTTCTTCCTCCTTTATTCCTAATTTCCAAGACAAGTTTTTCATACTCATTAGTCATAGCCGTTACAACAGCTCTACTCTGATCCCAAAAAATAAGATCTTGATCTCGACTTGATCTATGCGAACGTAACGTCCCAATTAACTCAACAGCCTCAAGAAGATTGGATTTACCAATTCCATTAGAACCGATCAACAATAAACGATTATCGGTCAACTCTAGTTGAAACCGTTTGTAATTACGAAACCACTGGAGTTCTAATTGATGAAGCCGAATCTTTCCCTGACATTATTAGCTAAAATAGATTTTAATGAGGTATCCGAAAATTGCCTCATTTTGTGATCTAAACCCATTAGGGGCATGTAGCTCAGTTGGATAGAGCATCAGATTCCGGTTCTGAGAGTCGGGGGTTCGAGTCCCTCCATGCTCGTCAATAAAACTTTGACACCTTCTTAAATCCTTAAACCCATAGTTCTAATTCCTCCAGGATCCAACAAAAAACCCTCCTCCTTAAGAGCTTTAATAGCAATTTGAGGTGCAGCGACAGAAATACTGCATCCAGGCATATCTTGCCTAATGATTTTCAAGACACGATGAACCAAAATAGATATACATAATCCTTGCAAATCTCCAGGTTGAGCTGAAAGATCCCATAAATTTGCATTAAGGCCTTGATCACTAGTGACGCGAACAAAACCATATAAACTTCTACTTTCTTTTTCTAAGAGACTTAAAAAACAATCACTTTTCTGCAGTGCTAAAGCTAAGCGATGTGGAGGATGAGTTTCTAAATTGCATTTTGCAAGTAATCTATTGAGCTCTTGAGGAGAAGGAGCTTGGTTAGACTCCATGAAGAAACCATCAGGAATTTTGGGGGCTTTAGAATATCTATGGGGAAAACTAAGCAAAATTTATCCTGTATTTCGCATGCCTGCGGCAATCCCATTAATCGTCAATAGTGCACCACGTAACAATTCACTTCTACTATAAGTACGTTTAGCCTCACGTCCTAAAGAAGATGAATCACTCATCGGAGGTTGTCGATTCTGATCTCTTAATCTACGCAACAAAGCGACTTGTAAGAATCCCAATGGAATAATTGTCCGATTTCGAAGATCAACAGATAATTGTAAAGCTGGATCAGCACTTAATAATCGTGTTTTTCCTGTTATCTCAAGAACCAATCTCTTAGTAAGACTGTACTCAGAAGAAATAATCTCAAAGATATCGTTAAATGCTTCACGATTTTCTTCACTCCCAAGACTTACCACATAGTGCTGAGCTACTTCTAAGTCAACTTTTGAAAGAGTCATTTCTACTTTAGATATCAACATTCTAAAAAAAGGCCAACGTTGATGTAAGCGACGTAAAAGAACTATTGCCTCAGGATCCGCATCAAGTTCATTAGACAATGCCGTACCCACACCAAACCAACTTGGCAAAAGAAAACGGCTTTGAGTCCATCCGAAAACCCAAGGAATTGCTCTTAAACTTGATAAATCTTTAGTTCCAGATTTTCTTCTAGCTGGACGACTAGAGATTTGTAGCTTACTGATCTCCTCGATTGGTGTAACCTCCTGAAAAAATTGAACAAGATCTGGATTTTCATGAACTAAAGCTCGGTAATGTTCACGAGAGCGTGCCGCCAGTCGTGTCATAAACTCATTCCAACTTGGCGTTGCATCAAGGTCATTCGTTACTAAGCTATTTTGTAATACGGCAGTCGTGACAGTTTCCAAGTTATAAAGTGCAAGCTCAGGCAAACTATATTTAGAAGCAAGAACTTCTCCTTGTTCAGTAATTTTTATCCTTCCTTGAAGAGTGCCACTAGGTTGCGCAAGAATTGCTTGATAGGCAGGTCCTCCCCCCCGGCCAACTGAACCACCTCTTCCATGAAAGAGCCTAAGAGCAATTCCTTGCTGACTAGCCAAATTCTGCAAAGCTATTTGAGCCTTATGAATTTCCCAATTACTTGAAAGGAAGCCAGAGTCCTTATTACTATCTGAATAACCAAGCATAAGCTCCTGAAGAGGCTGCGATTTATCTCCAACGACAGGTAAGAATTTTCTGTAAGTTTCTGATTGCAAAAGAGATTTCATCACCTCTGGAGCTCTCTGTAAATCTTCAACAGTTTCAAATAAAGGGACTACAAGAAAATCTGCATTCTCACGGGAAGGCTCAAATAAACCAGCTGCCTTGGCAAGAAGAAGAACTTCTAAAAGATCCGAAGCAGTATGACTCATTGAAATCACATATGAACGACAAATTCGACTGCCAAATTCTTGTTGCAATCGATGCAACATTTGAAATACGGAAAACGTTTCTTGAGTAGTACTTGACCAATCAACAGCAGGAGGAATTAATGGTCTACGTGTTGTCAATTCGTCCAGCAACCAATTTACTTTTTCCTCCTCATTTAGCTCACTATATGATTTAGGAAGCTTTAAGTAACAAGTCAGTTCGTCGAGTGCATCACTATGTCGACTACTTTCTTGGCGAATATCAAGACTGGCAAGTGAAAAGCCAAATATATGTACCTGAGTAAGTAAAGTATCAAGGGCTTCACAACTTAAATCAGTACTAACTAAACTATTACGAATCAACTCCAAATCATTTCGAAACTCCATAAATGATTCATAGTGAAGACTCTCGCTAGGACTACTAATAATAGTTTTTGTATTTGTTATATCGGTAGAAATTTTCCAGCCCGCTTCCGATAATTGCTTGTTCCTCTCATGGGTTAAACGTAATCTCTCAAGTGTATAACTTAATTTCAATCGATAAGGTTCTAAACGATAACGTGCTGCTCTTTCTTCATAGATTTCTGGAAAACGTACTCTATCAACTTCTAAAGATTCCAATAATGGAGGACTCACTTGACTCCATTGCATAGAGATACTTAATTGATCTCGAAGATTTTGCACAGCAACCACATATCTCTCCAACATCAATTGCCTTTGATAGCACGCAGTTCTCCATGTAATTTCAGAAGTAACTGATGGATTCCCATCACGGTCAGAACCCACCCAAGAACCAAAAGTACAAAATGCTTCTTGAGGAATATCTACATCTGGATAGCTATTAGATAACGCTGACACAAGACGCCTCCTCAATTGAGGCATTGCATCAAATAAAACTTGTTGAAAATAATGTAAAGCATAGTCGACCTCATCAAGCACAGATGGTTTGAATTGATGAAGCTCATCCGTTCTCCACCATAATCTAATTTCTTCTTCTAATTGCAATCTCAAACTTTCTTTCTCCGATATAGAAGTAATTACATCAGATTGCAATTGCTGCAATAGGTTTGCCACTTTAGTTTGCTTATGGCGAACAGTATGTCGAACAATTTCGGTAGGATGAGCTGTAAAAACAAGTCGAATATCCATCTCTCGCAAAAGTGTTTCTAATTGGCCTGGAGGAACATTTAATCGACGCAAGCGCTGAAACAACTCACTGAATGTTGCAGGTGATGTTTGGCTAGCAAGTGATGGAGCAAATGGATCAGCATCAAACTTATGTCCTTTATCAGCAGAAGCACTCATCGAGTCGAGATAACTATCTTCCTCAATCCTCTGTTCTAAAATATTGACTAATTGAAAATAAAGCGAGAACGCACGTGCAGCTGATATTGCCTCGGCAAGATCCATTTCACCGATAATTTGAGCAATTTCATGAGTAGGGTTGAATTTTGGACTTTGCTCTAACGCAATGGGATTACTGAGTTGTTTAAGACGGAGAAGACGTTCGGTTTGTGTATTGGGACATTCACTGCGTAAAACTGTTTGCCATAGATCCTCAACTAATTCGAGTCTTTGTTTTAATAACCGTCGAGAATCAGATGCTATGGCAATATTTTGTTGGGGCTCTGAATGAGTCGTGAGAGTTGATGATTCTGACAAAGGATCATTTGGAAGATCATAGTTTTTCATAATCACCCAAATTGCATTCGTATTGCTTGGTCAGCAATTTCTTCTGCCTCAATAACAGAAATACTTTCTTGAATTAATGAATTAATAGAACGACCCTTTGAATAACCTTGGAGCCATTGCATCGCTTGATTTCCATGATTTAACACTTTATGAATTGGGTCCAGGGTTTGAAGAAGGCCCATTTCAATAGCTAATGGTTTAACACTCTCTAAAAGTTCCTCCAACCAAGCTTTACAAGTTATACGCCTCCCATCAAACCAATGATGGAGGTTTGCATCGAGACTAGATTTAGCAGCTGCAATATCGTTCAAATCACTTAAAAGACCAAGCTCATTCATATCCAGTTTACTTGCTTTAAGCGGATCAAGATTATCTAATCTATTTATTAGTGAAAGAATACGCAACTCCAATAATGCTGTAACAGCCAATAGCAGATCACAATCAGTAATTAAATCACAAATACGCACCTCTAAACGATTGAGGTCATAGGGCCTTTTAGGTCCATTCGGTCTGACTGAAGTCCAAAGATGGCGTTCATTCCACATCTTGCCTGTTTCCAATTGTGCCTCAATCCAGCTGACATAATGAGCGTGATCAATAAAGAAAGGAACATCTTGGGGTGTTCTAGGAAATTGAATCCATCTTTGAGAATGTACTCCAGTGGGAATGCCGTCCAAAAATGGAGAACTAGCACTCAAAGCAAGAAATAAAGCACTTTCACAACGAACTAATCTTAAAGCGGCAAATAAAACTGATAAATCTTCTATCCCTAAATTTATATGAACACTTGTTGTAACAACATCTGTACCATAGTTTTCTTCTATTAATTGATGATAATGATTTAAAGGATCAGATCGTTCAAAACTTTTACTATCTCCAAGGCTTAAGGTACTTCCGGGCAATATCGTCAACTCTCTAGACGCAAGCCATTTTCTCAATCTTCTTCGTGGTTCAAGAAGAGCCTCTTTCAACTTGATATAACTTGTTTCTGGGGAGGTTATAAATTCAAGATTTCGTTGATCAGGCTCTTTTACAAAATCAGGGAAGTCCTTTGTTAAGGAAGCTGAAACTCCAACATGTTTTCCACTTGATAAACCTGTAAAAAGTTCCACCTCAAATCCCTTTAAAATTAGGCTCTTATTCATGTATAGATGCCTCCAAAGAAGCTAATGCCGCAAGCATTCCTCTTGCTTTGTTCAATGTCTCTTGATATTCATTCGCAGGAATTGAATCGGCAACAACTCCAGCACCTGCCTGAACTTGTACACGCCAGCCACCCCGTGAATTAGTACGCACAATCATCGTTCTAATTGTTATAGCTGTATTTAATGCGCCATTTAAATCAATAGAACCATAAACCCCCGAATAAGGTCCTCTTCGCTGATTCTCAAATTGATTAATCAACTGCATTGCTCGGATTTTCGGGGCTCCACTAACTGTTCCTGCAGGGAAAGAGGCCATTAAAACATCCCATACATCCTTATTGTTCTGCAGTAAACCTTTTACCTCACTAACAATATGCATCACATGAGAATACTTTTCTATAACCATCAATTCATTGACTGAAACACTACCTGACTGACAAACACGACCCAAATCATTTCTACCTAAATCAACAAGCATTACATGTTCAGCCCTCTCTTTAGGGTCTGAGAGGAGATCCGATTCCAATTCAATATCCTCTTCATCATTTTTTCCTCGAGGTCTAGTACCAGCAATTGGTCTAAGACTTACAGAAATACCAGACTTAGAGGGTTCTGCCTTAACCATAACCTCAGGACTTGATCCAATTAATTGCCAATCACCAAAATCAAAAAAAGCCATAAAAGGTGATGGATTTACCATCCTTAGACTTCTATATAAATCCAATGGAGTTTGAGAAACATTGGTATCAAATTTTTGACTAATCACTATTTGAAAAATATCACCTTTAGCTATATATTCCTTTGCATTTTTAACAGCATTTTCAAAATTTAATTTAGTCCAATTTTTCTTTATTGAAGGTAATTTCTTCCTATTAGGAAGCCAATTTAAAGGCTTAAAATCGGTTAAAGGAGATGACATTAAATTCTTCAAATCTTTTATTCTTTGAAGTGCTCTTTCATAGGCTGCTTCGGGATCTTGCTTATTAGTCAAATCAGCATATGAAACAGCTGTAATACAACGCTTTACTTGATCGAATATCAAAATTCTATCCATAAACATCCACACACCGTCTGGCAAATCGTTGTCGGACAAATCAAAAACAGGAACTTTAGGTTCGATCCAATTGATGAGCTCATATCCCCACATTCCATAAAGCTGCCCTATTGGCGGAACATCAGGAATAAGAACAGTTTTATAAGGAGAAAGCCAATTCCTTAAAATTTCAAAGGGATTTCCTTGTGCCCTTTCAATACTGCCATCTCGCCAATTTCTTTCTAATTGATTACCTCTTACAGTGGCTGTCCACAAAGGGTCAGTAGCAACAACACTCCACCTTCCGAGAGTTTCTCCTCCCTCAACAGATTCCAACAACACCCCTGGAGGCCTTCCATTCCCTACCTTAAGCCAAGTGGATAGTGGTGTTTCTAAATCAGCAGGCCAACTTTCGGCCAATGGTATAAAACTAGTACCATTGGCAGCTGACTTTAAAAATTTTGACCTGTTTGAACTATCCATGACTGCATCATCGCAGCCAGCCAAAAAAATCAGATGCTGCTAAAAATTAAATTTATCTATGCATCATAAGTTTTTTTACCACTGAATTTAATACTTGAGGGATTTGGGTTTTCCCCAATCCTCCGAGGATTGTGATTAGTAGAGACACGACCTTCATTTACTTTCTCAGGGAAAACTCCATCCTTTGGATGAAGATACTCAATATCTCCGCCAGGATAAATTCTATAAATTTTATAGTCCTCCATTCGTGGCTTAAACGCCCTTAGTTGAGTCCCTAAAGCCAAACATTGTTCTTTACGAGCAAAATACATCAGATTTTCCCCTTCATTCATCATCGCTGCTCCCCCAGTGGGCAATTCAAAAGCTTGCATCTTTTTACTAGTCCAAGTTATTGCGTATTTTTCTTCTTTTTCTGCAGCATTCAGCAGACCTCCAGTGCTGCCTATATTTTGAGGAAAATTCCCTTTTAGACCTTCAGTCATGATTATTTTTGGGTAACTGCTATCTAAACATTAAGTTGAAAGTAGCACTTCCATTTGTGACTTTTAGCACTTCACCTAAATAACCTTCACACGCGTCAACATTTTTTAACTAGTAAAATTCATTTATTTTGAGTCTGCAACAGGGAAAAATACAGTTAGCCCCTTCTTCCCTCTATTTGTTAAACGACCACCGAGACTAGCTAATAATCTTTGAGTAGCTCCTTGACTTAATTGCAAACTACCAGTTGTGGGGTCCCAACTCAAGACGGCCCCTACTTCAGCCTTGGATTGAGTATCACCAATGCCTCTTGATTGGGAATTTTGCTCATTACTAAAAATTTGAAGTTTCAATCGATGTCCAGCAGGACTAAGTTCCAAAACTAAACTTGAGCCAGATTTTAATCCGCGAGAATTTCTATCGATTAAACCTCCTAACATCAACTCAAGTTGCTCTTGATCACTAAGTACCTGAGGTAAATCATCTGCTACATCCAATTTTAATGTTAAGCCTCTTCTGTCTAATTGCTGACTCCAAACTGGGTACATATTTGTAAGCATATTACCTAAGTCCGTTCTTGCTAATCCTGATTTTTTTAGTTGCTGCCGCTCAAGTTCTACAGCTCTAAAAATCAAACCAAATCGATCTATCTGTTCTGTACATACAGAATCAATTTGTTTTAAACGATTAAGTACTTCATTAGATATATCCTTTCTACGAAGAAGAGAACGAATAAGAGTTCTAATAGTTGCTAAAGGAGTTCTAACCTCATGCGTAATAGCCTCCAAAAGAGATATCTGAGTATGACTTTCTTCAGAAATATGATCTGACTTAGATTTATCAGGCAATGGTTGAATATTTAAACTAGGAGCCACACCTGCCAATTTTTCCGAAACAAGTGGCCAAAAAATTTTCGCAAGATCACTATTATCTTTTAATGGTCCTAAAGCGGACAAAGACTCTTTGAGTTCAAGAGATTGTGGACCTTCTTCTTGATCTAATCTCGATAAAAGCATTGCCATAATATCCTTCAAAGTCTTCTGATCACTTCTCATTGATAAATGCCGCGCCCCCTTGTCTCCTTGTAATGCGAGTGCAATCTGTACATCAGAAGTAATAATTATCAATAAGGGATCAATCCCATCTTCAACACGTAAAGGCAACCTTCTAAAATTCAATGCATCTTCATTATTAGATTCACGAAGAGTTCTAAATCTAGAAGGTGGCAACAATCCAATATTCGATGTACCTAGTTTCTGTAACCCTTTAGGGACCCAAACCCATCCTGTAAGAGATTCAAGTAATTTAGGTTCATACAATGCTGGGAGTGGTGATGAAAGCCAGACTCCGCCTTTTAAATCAAGACTGGACAATATCTCTTCTTGAAGCGTGTCTAAAGCAGCCCACCAAAGTCTTCTCACAGTTGATTCATCAACCCTTCCTGGGGGAACCCCTAACGAAATGCGCTGTTGAATAGATTTGAGTGTTATTAAATTACTCACAAACTTCTACTCATTGATGTGCTTCTTCGAGCAACAGAAATACATAAGCCGATAGAAATGAAGTTAACCATTAAGGCAGTCCTTCCATAACTCATAAATGGAAGAGGTATTCCAGTAACAGGTCCCAAGCCAATATTCATAAAAAGATTAACAATCACTTGAAACATAAACATTGTGCCAATACCAACTACAACTAGAGATTCAAAATCAGTACGAGCATTTTTAGCTACTGTTAATAATCGAAAAACTAAGAATGAAAAGGCCAGCACGACAAAAGTAGTTCCAAGAAAACCTGTTTCCTCTCCAAGAGCACTAAAAATAAAATCAGTATGTTGCTCAGGTATAAAATGAAGTTTAGTTAATGTACCCTGCAAGAAACCAGTTCCAAATAAGCCACCTGACCCAATACTTATTTGACTTTGCAATAAATGATAACCTCCGCCCAAAGGATCCTGACCAGGATCTAGAAATAAGGTCAATCGCTCTCTCTGATAATCCTTAAGAACATTGAACCATAACCATGGTGAGAGCCATGCAATTAATCCTTGACTACCCATTACCGCTAATACAATCAATTTCTTTTTAGAAAGAGAACGGTATGTCAAAAAACCAAGAAAAGGGATCCAGAAAATCAACAGTAAATTAAAGACACCAGAAAATATTGCAGTAATAACTCCAGATAAAACAAGTAAACCCCATTCAAAGGGCATGCCTGCCCAATAAAGCATTATTAGTAATAAAGCTCCAAACACTAAAGAAGTTCCCAAGTCAGGCTGGAGAAATACTAATAACCAAGGTGTAATTATGACGAACAAAGGTTTTAATAACTTTACTGGTTTATCTAAGTATTGACGATCCAGCACCCCAGCTAAAGCAAGTATAGAAGTTAGTTTTGCTATTTCAGAAGGTTGTATGTTAACTCCACCGATAGATAACCATCTTTGAGCTCCAAATGCCGAAGTGCCAAACAGTGATACAGCAACAAGACTAAGAAGAGTGAAACAATAAATAGGCAATAGATATTTTCGAATTCTATCTAATGGTGTTTGAGCCATAAGAAGAGCAATCCCCATACCAATAAAGCCAGTGATGGTATGTAGATACCAATTTGCATCATCTAATTGACGTTGAGTACTAGCAATTAATATGCTTCCGATTAAAACAAGTATGAATGGGACTCCCC
>QCIW01000021.1 GCA_003216435.1 Prochlorococcus sp. AG-402-N21 | reverse complement strand
TTATCGAGTAAGAGTTAATAGAGGTGGCATAGAACATGAACAATACGACCCTTGGTCATTTAGGAATGAATGGATGGGGGAAATAGATAGACATCTTTTTGCCGAAGGAAATCATCATCATATATGGGAAAAAATGGGTGCTCACCTCACATCTTTTAATGGGATTGAAGGGGTAATGTTCTGTCTTTGGGCCCCCAATGCAAGAAGTGTTTCTGTTCTTGGTAATTTGAACTCTTGGGATGGTCGTTATCATCCTATGCAAAAAAGACTTGGAGGTATTTGGGAATTATTCATCCCAAATTTCATGGAGGGAGAGCTTTATAAATACGAAATTCGCTCACAAGAAGGCCATTGTTATCAAAAAGCTGATCCATATGGTTTTCACCATGAAATCAGACCTTCAAAAAGTTCTATTGTCTCAAAATTAAATTCTTATTCATGGCAAGACATCAAATGGATAAGTGAGCGGGATACCAAAGATCCTCTGGATCAGCCAATTTCAGTCTATGAAATGCATCTTGGCAGTTGGCTTCATGAATCTGAAGATAATCCTTATATAGAAACCAATGGAGAACATAGGGACCCTGTACCTGCAGCCGATATGAAGCCAGGAACCAGGCTTTTAACTTATCCTGAGCTTTCTGAAAAAATCATCCCATATGTAAAAGAAAGAGGGTTTACTCATATTGAATTGATGCCAATATCTGAGCATCCATTTGATGGATCTTGGGGATATCAAGTAACTGGATGGTATGCGCCCACAAGTCGTTATGGATCCCCGAATGAGTTTCGAGAATTTATTGATCGTTGCCATCAAGCTGGTATTGGTGTAATTCTTGATTGGGTTCCAGGCCACTTTCCAAAAGATAGTCATGGCCTTGCTTTCTTTGATGGAAGTCACCTTTATGAACATGGTGACTCGCGAATTGGAGAACATAAAGAATGGGGAACACTTATTTTTAACTACAGTCGTAATGAAGTTCGGAATTTTCTTGTCGCGAACTTAATCTATTGGTTTGATCAATTTCATATTGATGGTATTCGTGTAGATGCAGTTGCATCAATGCTTTACAGAGACTATTTACGACCAGAAGGAGAGTGGATTCCCAACGAAAATGGCGGCAATGAAAATACCGAAGCAGTTAAATTCCTACAACAAGCAAATCATGTTCTCTTCCAACATTATTCAGGAGCTCTTTCCATTGCCGAGGAATCGACAACCTGGCCAGGGGTTACAAAACCAACTGATATCGGAGGTCTTGGATTCAATCTCAAATGGAATATGGGGTGGATGCATGACATGCTCGATTATTTCGAACTAGACCCATGGTTTAGACAATTCCACCAAAACAATGTGACTTTCTCAATTTGTTATAACTTTACAGAGAATTTCATGCTTGCTTTAAGCCATGATGAAGTGGTTCACGGTAAAAGTAATATCTTAAATAAGATGCCAGGTGATGACTGGCAAAAGCATGCAAATACAAGAGCTCTTTTAGCGTATATGTGGACTCACCCAGGCAAGAAAACTATATTCATGGGAATGGAGTTTGGCCAAAGAAAAGAATGGAATGTATGGGACGATCTTGAATGGGAGCTAACAAAATACGAACCTCATAAAGGTCTTCAAACGCTTATTACTGACTTAAATACTCTTTATAAGTCTCAACCTGCCCTATGGAGAGATGACTTTGAAGATTATGGTTTTCAATGGATTGACTGTAATGACAATAAAAACTCTGTAATTAGTTTTATGCGCAGAGAGAAAAAGACTGGTGAATGGCTTGTGATAATTACTAATTTCACCCCACAATCTCATTCCAACTACAGAATTGGAGTCCCTATAAGTGGATTCTTCGAAGAATTGCTCAATACTGATGCAGCAACTTACGGAGGTTCTAACATGGGCAATATGGGCGGAAAATTTACAGATGAATGGAATATTCATGGATATGATTATTCATTAGATCTGACGCTGCCACCCCTTAGCGTTCTAGTCCTTAGGCATAATCCAAATAAATCCATTGGGAAGGGTGCTTAAGATGTTTTCCATACCCAAAAAAAGAGCAATTAAATTGAATCAAATCCAAAAACGTGTAAAGAAGATTCTGAATCAACTTCTCAATACTCCCTAATAGGTCCAGGTTCTAGTAAATTTCTCGCTTGACATGTACTAATAATGAGTAATTCACTGCCTTTACTACTCCGTGCCGCAAAAGGAGAATCAGTAGATCGTCCTCCTGTTTGGATGATGAGACAAGCTGGAAGATATATGAAGATCTATAGAGATCTCCGTGATCGACATCCCAGCTTTAGGGAGCGTTCAGAGAATCCTGATCTCTCTTATGAAATCTCCATGCAACCATTCAATGCATTCAAGCCTGATGGTGTAATACTTTTTTCCGATATTCTTACTCCACTGCCTGGGATGGGAATTAATTTTGACATAGTTGAAAGTAAAGGACCTCTAATAAATGATCCAATTCGAAATATTCAGCAAGTTCAAGCATTGAGGCCCCTAGTTCCTCAAGAGAGCATGAGTTTTGTGGGAGATGTGCTTGGAAGACTTAGACAAAGTGTTGGGAACGAAGCCGCGGTTCTTGGTTTTGTAGGAGCACCATGGACACTTGCTGCCTATGTCGTAGAGGGTAAAAGCAGCAAAAACTATGCAGTAATTAAAGCTATGGCATTTCAAGAGCCGGAATTATTACATCAACTACTAGATCATTTTGCCGAATGCATTGCTATTTACTTGAGATATCAAATTGATTCAGGAGCACAAGTTGTTCAAATGTTTGATTCCTGGGCAGGTCAATTAAGTCCTATCGATTACGACACTTTTGCGGCACCTTATCAAAGAAAAGTAGTAGAGCTTGTCAAAAAGACTCATCCAGACACCCCAATGATTCTTTATATATCTGGCAGCGCTGGTGTGTTGGAACGAATGGGTAAAACAGGGGTCGATATTGTATCCCTAGACTGGACTGTAGACATGGCTGAAGGTTGTGCAAGACTGCCTTCTAATATTGGAATTCAAGGAAATGTAGATCCAGGAATTCTATTTGGATCTCCAGAGGCAATAAAAACAAGAATTATCGACACTGTAAAAAAAGCAAAAAATAGAGCACACATACTTAATCTTGGTCATGGCATCCTTCCTGGTACTCCTGAAGACAATGCAAAAGTTTTCTTTGAGACAGGAAAAAATATTGTAGAAATAATTAAGTCTGATTCTTGAAAAAGGCTCGAATACTTATAACTGGTGCAAGTGGTTGTGTAGGTCAATACACAGCTGACTGGTTGATAAAAAATACAAATGCAGAATTACTTTTATGGCTAAGGGATCCAACTAAACTCACAGCTATTGATCCAAATCATCCAAGAGTAAATCTAATTATTGGGGATTTGCGACAGCCAGGTATTTTTGCAGATGAACTTTCAACCGTTACAAGAGTAATACATACAGCAACTGCTTGGGGGGATCCCAACAGAGCCTATGAAGTCAATGTAATCGCAGTAGAAAAACTTCTTTCTCTGCTTAATCCAAAGGTCATTGAACAGGTAATTTACTTTTCTACAGCGAGTATTCTTAAGCATAATCTCAGCCCACTTCCTGAAGCATTTAGATACGGCACAGAATATATTCAAACAAAAGCCAGATGCTTTAAAGAACTACAAAACCACCCTCTATCCGACAAAATCATAGCTGTTTTCCCAACTCTAGTTTTTGGAGGAAGATTAGATGGCAAAGATCTTTTCCCTACAAGCTACCTTACTCAAGGACTAACAGAAGCCGTTAAATGGCTATGGCTAGCAAGATGGGTGAAGATTTTCTCTCGATTTCATTTTATTCATGCCTCAGATATTGCCTTCATTTGTGGTCATTTAGCAAGTACCCCTCACCATTCAAATACTGATGAAAAAAATAATGACTTAAGCAAATTAGTCCTTGGCCAACCAGCTATTTCTTTGGAAGATGCAATTAAAAGCCTTCTAGAATGGAGAGGAATGCTAAAGACTCCTTCCATACCATTGTGGGGGTGGTTCCTAGAATTATTAATCATAATTCTGCCCATAGAAATGAATAATTGGGATAAATTCAGCCTAAAACAGCGTCATTTTACGCACGACCCAATAACGACCCCTGAAAGCTATGGAGGGGAAAGTTACGCAAAGACACTTATAGAGGTATTACATGTATCAGGGTTACCCACTAACAACAAGCACAAAAAAAGCTAATATATTCAAAGAATAAAAAGTATTGATGAAACCATTCTTCAAATCAATAGCTGCACTTGCTTTCTCCTTATTTTTGCTTGTAACACTTGGAGTGTCTTCAGTTCAAGCAAAAACCGTTGAAGTCAAGCTAGGGACAGATGCCGGCATGCTTGCTTTTGAACCCAGCACTGTAAACATAAGTGCTGGCGATACCGTCAAATTTGTCAACAATAAGCTTGCACCTCACAATGCGGTATTTGATGGCAATGAAAACTTAAGCCATCCAGACCTAGCCTTTGCTCCTGGCGAATCATGGGAAAGAACATTTACTGATGCTGGTACATTTGATTTCTACTGTGAACCTCATAGAGGTGCGGGAATGGTTGGCAAAGTAGTGGTTAACTAAATAACCAATTTCCTGAAATTTAATCCTCGAGGTGGCCAATGGTCACCTTTTTTTTGAAGAAAAAGAAGATTAAAGTTTAAGGAAAATTAATATCCAGAATCTTCCAAATACGTTAATTTAAATATTAGAATCATGTCTTTTGAAGCTCTAAGAAACTTTCTAAAGGCTTTAGAACGCAATATATATCTACGAAAAGAGATATCTAAAATTAACAACCTAGATGAATTAATAAATATTGGAAAAAAAAATGGATTTATTTTCAATCATAAAGATATAGAAGAGTTCCAAATTTCTGAAAATTATCTTACTTGGTTCAAGGAAAGTGAAATACCTCCTATAAGAAAAATTAAATAAATTAAATTTAACAAACCCCTAAATAATTAAATACATATAGATCTTATGTAGAAATAACCGAACATTTACTGAATTCACTAATACCAGGTCGGATTACCTACTTCTTATTTAATTAGCTTGACCCTAAATTCATGTAAGTGATCTTTAAAGATAATGCAGCCTTCCAATGAGAATTTTACTGAACAAGCTTGGGCATCTATCCTCTGCGCTCAAAAGTATGCCCAAGAAAGAAAACATCAAAAAATAGAAACCGAGCATCTACTGCTTTCACTTGTCAAAAAAAATAATTTAATCATAAAAATCTTAGAAGAATCAAATTGTTCAATAGATTTACTTACCTCAGAAATTAATGAATTCTTAGATTCTCAACCCAAGTTAAAACTAATACCAGAATCTCTATACATAGGATCCAGTATAAGTAATATGTTATCTGATGCAGAAAAATACAAAGATGACTTTGGAGATAAATATATATCAACCGAACATTTATTACTTGCACTTTCAAATGACACTCGGTGCTGTAAAAAATTCTTTACCAAACAAACTATAAACAGGGATAAATTACTTTTAAATATAAACAAGATAAGAGGCCATCAAAAAGTGACTGACCAAAACCCAGAAGAAAAATATGAATCACTCGAAAAATATGGCATAGATTTAACTGCAGCAGCACGCGAGGGCAAACTTGATCCTGTAATTGGAAGGGATGATGAAATAAGACGTACCATCCAAATTTTAAGTAGGCGCACTAAAAACAACCCTGTCCTAATAGGCGAACCAGGAGTAGGCAAGACCGCGATAGTAGAAGGTCTTGCTCAACGAATTGTGAACGGGGATGTTCCTGCAGCACTTCAAGAACGCCATTTAATATCTTTAGATATGGGTGCTTTGATAGCTGGCGCTAAATATCGAGGAGAATTTGAAGAGAGGCTTAAAGCAGTTTTAAAAGAAGTTACCAAATCAAAAGGTCAGATAATACTTTTTATCGACGAAATACATACGGTTGTAGGAGCTGGAGCAAGTACTGGATCAATGGATGCAAGTAATCTACTTAAACCAATGCTTGCGAGAGGGGAACTAAGGTGTATTGGGGCAACAACACTAAATGAACATAGACAATATATAGAGAAAGATGCCGCACTAGAAAGGAGGTTTCAACAGGTAATAATTCATGAACCCTCAATTGAAGATACAATCTCAATTCTTAGGGGATTGAAAGAAAGATACGAAGTTCACCATGGAGTCCGTATTGCAGATAATGCACTTATAGCAGCAGCAGTCTTGAGCAATCGCTATATCGCTGACAGATTCCTACCTGATAAAGCAATAGATCTAATAGATGAATCAGCCTCAAAATTAAAAATGGAAATAACTTCTAAGCCTGAAGAAGTAGATGAAATCGACAGAAAGATAATCCAACTACAAATGGAAAAACTCTCTTTAGGTAGAGAATCCGACATTGCAAGCAAAGACCGTTTAAACCTTATAGAACATGAATTAAGTAATTTACTAGAAAAACAGCAATCCTTAAATACACAATGGCAGAAAGAAAAGGAATCAATAAATGAAATATCTTCTATTAAAGAAGAAATTGAAAAGGTTCAATTACAAATAGAACAAGCAAAAAGAAATTATGACCTGAACAAAGCCGCTCAACTTGAATATGGTAATCTTAATACTCTACAAAAGACATTGGCTGAAAAAGAAATAGATTTAGGAAGAAAAAGTAGAGAGAAAACATCTCTTTTAAGAGAAGAGATTACGCAAAATGATATTGCTGAAGTTATTGCAAAATGGACTTCTATACCTGTCGCAAAATTAGCTCAATCAGAAATGGAAAAACTTCTATATTTAGAATCATCGCTAATGAAAAATGTGATAGGTCAGAATCATGCAGTTAAATCTGTTTCCGAATCAATTCAAAGATCAAGGACAGGTTTAAGCGATCCGAATCGACCAATCGCAAGCTTCCTATTTCTAGGGCCTACTGGGGTTGGGAAAACTCAACTTTCAAAAGCATTAGCCTCTGAACTTTTTGATAGTCAAAAAGCAATCATAAGTATTGATATGTCTGAATATATGGAGAAACATTCTGTAAGTCGATTAATAGGCGCACCTCCTGGATATGTTGGATACGAAGAAGGGGGGCAACTTACAGAAGCAGTGAGAAGAAGGCCATATTCAGTTCTCCTATTTGATGAAATCGAAAAAGCTCATCCAGATATTTTTAATGTGATGCTCCAAATACTAGATGAAGGAAGAGTAACTGATGGACAAGGAAGAACTATTAACTTCAAAAATACAATAATTATACTAACAAGCAACATAGGTAGCGAATCAATTATTGAATTATCAGATAATAACAAAGAAAAAATGACCCAGATTATAAATCAATCTCTCAGGAAAGTCTTTAAGCCTGAATTTCTTAATCGCCTTGATGAATCAATAATATTTAACAGTCTAAAGAAAGAAGATTTATCAGAAATAATAAAAATTCAAATAAATGAACTACAAAATAGACTAAAGGAAAGAAAGCTAACAATAGATATAAATCATGATGCTATTGAGTTAATTTCTCTCAATTCATATGATCCAACATATGGGGCAAGGCAAATAAAAAGGGAACTTCAAAAACAAATAGAGACACCCATTGCAAAATCTATTTTACAAGGGAACTATAAAGACGGGGAGAAAATAAAAGTAGAAGTATTAGATCAGAAACTATCTTTCTCTTGACTTCCATTAATAATCATCCAAAAATTAGATGATCATTAAAATTTAGCCAATCAATTAAGAACGAAGCAAAAGTTCTTTATAAAGATAATCTTTTAAGAAGAAAACCAATCAGGTCTCAACTCAAAGCAAGCTGCATTTGAATGATTCTCACGTGCTTCAGTGCGCCAACAACAAGTTCTCCCAGAATCTTTTGCAAGCAAAAGAGAATTAGCCCATTCCCAAATAAGCTCTGCAGATGACTCCATTCCAACATTTTTCATTATTCGAAGATTTATCGCTCCTTGAGCATGAAGATCTTCCCAGGTCGGTAAAAGAGGGTCATTTGAATTCACAAGGAAGGTATGATCAAACTGATTAGTTAGTTTTTCCTCCAATAATTTTAGTTCTGAAAAATCAACAACAAACCCATTCATATCAAGAGTTTTAGCCCCAAACCAAAAAGTAAAACTTCTACTATATCCATGAACAAAATGACAATGGCCCGTGTGCTGCCATTGTCTATGACAACACGGAAAGTCCTGAAAACTTTTAGTACAAGTGAATCGAAAAGGATTAATAGACATTCAATATACGTTTAAGAAGACTAGGAGAAAATCAAATAGGAAATTATTCTTTGAATAACAATATGACTTCCATGAGTCAATCTTTCATAAACAAACTGGTCTTCGATGAGAATGGTCTTATTCCAGCAATAGCTCAGGATTGGCTTGATGGAACAGTTCTAATGATGGCATGGATGAATAAAACCTCCATAGAAGAAACTCTAAGCACTGGAGAAGTACATTATTGGAGTCGTTCAAGGAAGGAACTTTGGCATAAAGGGGAAACAAGCGGGCATATTCAAAAATTGAAAGGAATGAGATATGACTGCGATTCAGACGTAATACTTCTTACAATCAAACAAATTGGAGCAATTGCATGTCATACCGGAGAAAGAAGTTGCTTCTTCAATCAACCCAAAGAAGCTATCCAGCAAGAGGAAGAAAGGGTTGACCCTCCTAGCAATATTTGCAGTGAATTATTCAAAACAATTGAGAAAAGATGTCTAAATCCAGAAGACAAAAGTTATACGAATATTCTTTTAAATGGTGGAGATAACAAGATCCTGAAAAAGATAGGAGAAGAATCCGCAGAATTTGTAATGGCTTGCAAAGATGATGACCCAAGATCAATCGCTAATGAAGCAGCTGATCTTATTTTTCACTTACAGGTAGCCTTAAAAAACCATGAAGTCCAATGGAGTGACGTACTTGAAGTACTAGCCTCTCGAAGAGGTAAAAGAAGAGCTCCTAACAATTGATTTATATAGGTAATCTTAGTGATTCTTATTTTAATTAAAAATTAAACTTGTTAAGAAGACAAACCTATTCCTCTTGCCATCATCGTTGCAAAGAAAGGAATAGTTACAAATCCGAAGATTTCGATATTGATTATTGTTCTCATCCGATTCACCAAATTTGAATTAATCGTAGGTAATTCTCCTTTAGATAAAGGTATTGCCCAAAGGATGTAAGTAATTGTCGGATAAAGAGAAAGGGCTCCAACAAAAATAAAAACTCCTACTTTTATCCAAAAGATTGGGTTGTGAGTATAAAAATCACTTCCTTGACCAAAATAAAGGACTCTATAAATACCACTCCCTAATAGAGTTAAGGCTGCCAAGCCATAAACAACATCAGTCACAATCAAAGTTAGAGTTTCTTTTTGATCTAGAGAAACCTTTAAAACTTTTCTTTCAAGAACTAAAGCTCCAAAACAAATCATGAAGCTCAAATAATGAACATAGGCAATAGATGCTTTTTGCAAAGCAAGATTGCCGAGAATCGTTCCCAGGGGCATGGGATAAAATAAATCAGCCCCTAGAGCTTAGCCAAAATCAATTAAAGACGAGCGATATAGCCTTATCTTCAGAATTCGCTTAAGAGAACATATTAATTCTTTAATTTTAATCAAAGAAAAGGAGAAAGAAAATACTATCAATTCCGAACTATTCATTACATCAATAGAAAGTAAAGAATTTCTCTCTAGATTAAATATATAAATGAGTTAGATCTCGTGAGTTCTTTAAGCGACTATCTCGCAGAAATAGGGAGGCATCCTCTTCTTACTCCTGAGCAGGAACTCACTATGGGAAGAAAGGTTCAGACAATGATTGCCATAACTCAAAAGTGTCAAAAAGCTGGTGAGAAAGGCTCAGAATGTAATTTCACTGATACAGAAAAAAGGTCTATCCGTGTAGGTGAAAAGGCAAAAAATACAATGATCCAAGCAAATCTAAGGCTTGTTGTAAATCTTGCAAAACGTTATCAAGGGAAAGGACTTGAATTACTTGACCTTATTCAAGAAGGGACTTTAGGTCTAACAAGAGCTGTCGAAAAATATGACCCAAAACGTGGTCATCGCTTTTCCACATATGCCTATTGGTGGATCAGACAGGGCTTAAACAGGGCACTATCCACTCAAAGCAGAACTATTAGAATTCCAGTAAATATTAATGAGAAACTCACAAAATTAAGAGCCGCCAAATCTCAATTATTACAAGAAAAAGGTGTTCCCCCTTCCAATGAAGACCTAGCAAAAAAGATGAAAATTTCCTTAGAAGAATTAGAAGAATTACTTTCTTGTGAATTAAGAAGCATCACAGTCAGTCTCCAAGGGGTAATTAAATCAAAATCAGAACCTTCAGAACTTGGCGATCTACTTCCAAGTGAAGATACTCCTCCAATGGAATTAGCTGAATTAGCTGAAAGAAGCGACTCCGCATGGTCTTTATTAGATAACGCAAATTTAACTCCTAAAGAGAGAACAATAGTTAGCCTTCGCTTTGGCTTAGATGGAACAAATCAATGGAGAACTTTGGCAGAAGTTGCTAGACATATGAGTTGCAGTAGAGAGTATTGCAGGCAAGTCGTTCAAAGAGCCCTAAGAAAACTTCGCAGAGCAGGTGTAGATAGCGGGATAGAAGAAGCTTGTGCAATAGAATTGGAATAAAGTATCCAAAGATTGTTCAAATAGAGAAAGAAATCTGAGGCCTTGGAATTATTAAATTTTCATCAAAAATAAAAGACAATCTCACCAAAAATGACTCCCATTAAAGACCCAAGGAAGAATGTTTATGAAGCAGAAGTTATTGATAGTTCTGTTATTGATGAAGGGGTCTTAAAGAAAGTACTTCGCCAAGCAGGGCGAACACTCGCCAAGCCTGCCTTGGAAGCTTTTGAAATGATGATGGATATCTCTACACCTCCACAGGTAAAAGTTTCAATGCTTGCAGCACTTACATATCTTTTAATGCCGGTAGATTTAATGCCTGATTTTATTCCTGTAGCAGGTTTTAGTGATGACCTCGTAGCACTCACCGCTGCTATAAGTTTGTGGCGAAATCACATGACTCCCCAGATTAAAAATAGAGCACGCCTAAAACTTGATAAATGGTTCCCTGTATAAAAAACTCATGAAAAATTGGTCTCAACAACTTCAAGAAGAGTTAACTCTCCTAATAAATGATTGGCTGAAGAACCAAAGTAAAACCCAAGCAGATCTTGCGGCAAGTCTTCAATGTTCTTCATCAAGAATGCCAATATTGCTAGAAGTTTTAAAAAAAGATTATCGTTCTGGTGGCATAGTTCAAATTGCAAAACGTCTCTGCTCCATAGAAAGTGATTGGAATAATCCCAAAGCTGATCTTCAAGAGAAACAAGCAAGTTCAGATCCTTTCAATCAACTAGATCTTTTATTAGAAAAACTTCGCGAAGATACAAAAAAGTAATCGAATTAAGAATTTATCCATTTATTAAAAGCAAGCAAATGAACTTTTTGAGTAAATTCATTTTTTACCTGAAAAAACTTTTTGATTTAGCAATAATTATTTGCTTCATTAGCTCAACATTTCTAATCCAATCAAATGAATCATTGGCACTAAGCAAATCCCAAGGTGAAAATCTGTTTATACAACATTGTGCAGGATGTCATGTAAATGGTGGAAACATTATTAGAAGAAAAAAAACTCTGAAGCTTGCTGCTTTAAAGCGTAATGGTCTAGATAATCCAGAATCTATTGCAAAAATTGCACGTCTAGGTATAGGAAGTATGAGTGGTTATGAAAAAGTTCTTGGAGAAGAGGGCGATAAAATAGTTGCAAATTGGATATGGGAACAATCTCAGAATGCTTGGGTCCAAGGATAAATTTCAAACGAAGTCCATATTCCATTAACCCAATAAACGTCTTCTTGAATAATTTTTTTTAATTCATCAACACTTGAAAGTTCAAATATCCCAAAAACATATCTAGTACATTTAGTAGGTCCTAAGGTAATAAGTATCCCTTCTTCCTTAAGATTAGAAAGCCTATTTAGATGCTCTTCACGAAATGGTCCTCGCTTTTCAATAGCATTTTCACAGTATTTACCCCAAAGAACAAATCGCTCCATAATGAAAAGGTTAATTAACCCATATAAATTAACAGCCTAATGTTGACACAATTGGCATACATATTGCTATGTTAATTAGGTAGATTCTTTTATTTCAAAATTATGCTCACTGGTAGCGACCTACTCACCAAAGTCAAAGAACTTGGTGATGTAAGCAAATCAGATCTTGTGAAGGCTTGTGGATATATATCCACCAAGAAAGATGGTGGAGAACGTCTTAACTTCACAGCCTTTTACGAAGCTCTTCTAGAAGCTAAAGGTGTAAGCCTTGGAGCTACTGGAGTGGCCGGAATAGGTAAAGGTGGAAGAAAGCTTAGTTATGTAGCAACAGTTCAAGGAAATGGAAATCTTTTAATCGGCAAGGCATACACAGCTTTGCTAGATTTAAAAGCTGGAGATGAATTTGAGATCAAGCTAGGTCGCAAACAAATAAGACTTGTTCCTGCGGGTGCTGGCGATGATGATGATGATTAAAGAAATTAGATTTCATTAATTACGGACAAAAAAATTAAGAATTAATTTAAAACAACCAGTCCCAGGAATAAATCCAGGGACTTTTTTTTATACTAAAATAAAATCATATAAGCTCTATATTATATTTTGACCAACTTCTGTCCTTAGTTCATCTAAGAAATTAGCAACTTCTTGTACTTCACAACCACGCTCAGCATTCGAAATTCTTTTAACTAGAGCACTCCCAACTATTGCTCCATCAGCACCCCAACTACGGACCTGACGAATATGTTTAGGAGCTGAAATACCAAAGCCAACAGCTACAGGACTTGGGGCTGATTCTTTAAGTTGTTTTACAAGAGTTTTAACACGATCGTCCATAACGGATCTCTCGCCAGTAACACCTGTAACACTAACTAGATATGTAAATCCCTTACTATTCTGTGCAATCCTTTTCATTCGATCTTTAGGAGTTGTAGGTGCAACTAGTAGGACTAAATCCAAACCTTTAGCTGAAGCAATTGGAGAGAACTTCTCTGCTTCTTCTAAAGGAAGATCTGGGATAACAAGACCAGACGCGCCAGCCTCCGAAGCCTCCTTACAAAAACGCTCGAACCCAAAATTCAAAACAGGATTGCAGTAAGTAAAAAGGACTACTGGTACAGACAATTTATTGCGTAATTCTGCCAACATTTCAAGAACTCTTGAAGGAGAAGTCCCCGAAGAAAGTGCACGAGATGCTGCTAACTGAATAACAGGACCATCAGCCAAAGGATCACTATAAGGAATACCTAATTCAATAATATCGGCACCTTTATCCTGCAATTTCAATAAAATCTCTGAAGTAGTTCTCAAATCTGGGTCTCCTGCCATAAGAAATGGCATTAAAGCAATCCTCTCTTCTTTTTTAATCTTTAGGAAAAGATTAGAGATATTTGAATTATTCAAGGTTTTAAGCCAAGCATGATCACTATTATTATTCATTAGAAATCTTTTCAAGCTTAATTCATCACAACTTCTAAATCAAAGTGTTACTGAGTAATGCCATCATTGTTTTTCAAGTTCCTTAATCAAGCTAATCCTCTCTTCTTCAGATAACGAGTCAAACTTTTCTTCTAACTTTTTATTAGTTATCTGATCATAAGCTTTTCGATATCTTTTCCGCTGCTCAATAAAAGTCATTTTTCCAGTGACAACTCGAAAAAAATATGAACCTGTCCATCCCAAAACAATTAATACAAGTATCGCTTCAGCTGCAATTCCAGATGAAACCTCATCGAAACCAAAAAGCCGAAAACAAAAATAACCAGCACCACCTAAAAGAAGTACTAATAATCCAATTTGAAAAACTCTTGATCGTGTCACTTTTTACCCCTCACCCTGACCTTCCATCCTTAGATTTAAGAAGGGAGAAAACAAAATTAAACCTGGGAAAAAAAGAAAAACTAATCCGTAAACCCCTAAACGCTCTATCTTTCCCATACAATGCCATCGATTATTCATCCAGTAATAGAGTAACAATGGGACTACTACCAAATAAATAAACCCAAGTGCTGCGAAAGCACCTAAGACTAAGAAATTGTTGGAAATTGGATTTTCTAAAGCCAAAAAAGTCACTATGGAGGAGAATAAAATCACAATCTAAGTTCAGGGTAAGGGGAGGCACCCAATTTTTTCAAGGGAGTATGGCGGAATTGGTAGACGCACCAGACTTAAAATCTGTTGGCCGCTTTAGGCCGTGGGGGTTCAAGTCCCCCTACTCCCACTAAAAGAATCAATTCAGTCACAATAAATAAATCGAACTAATTAGCCTGTGTTAAAACAGACCAATTTAAATATTCCCCTGCATGAAAAGGAACAATAGATTCTTGATGTTTCCTCTCATTATCTAAATAGATAAATTGAGGAATCATCTGCTTTTTCCTAATCAAAGTTATTGAACCTTTGTTTAAAGGTAATCTATAAAAAGCAGGTCCAAATTCACTGCAAAAAGATTCGAGCTTGTCAAGAGCCCCCTCTTCCTCAAAAACTTCGGCATAACTTTCGAGAGCATAGGGAGAATTAAATATCCCAGCACATGAGCAAGAACTCTCTTTTGCCCCTCGCATATGAGGTGCAGAATCAGTTCCAAGGAAAAAACATGATTTTCCACTAGTAGCAGCTCTTCTTAAAGCAATGCGATGAGATTCTCTTTTTATTACAGGTAAACAATAAAAATCACTTCTCAATCCGCCTAAGAACATTGCATTTCTATTGAGATGTAAATGATGAGGAGTAATTGTGGCTGCAAGGTTATACGTACTAGTTTCCACGAAATCAACAGCGTGCTCAGTAGTTATATGCTCTAAGACAACACGCAACCTAGGGAACCTTTTCAAGACAGGTTGAAGGTGACGGTCAATAAACACCGCCTCTCTATCAAAAACATCCACATTAGGATCCATATCCTCACCATGTATTAACAAAGGCATATCTATCCTCTCCATTGTCTCAAACAAGGAGTTAATAGCATTTATATCGCTAACACCTTCAGCAGAATTAGTTGTTGAATTAGCAGGATAAAGCTTGGCTGCAGTAAAGACATTTTGAACAAATCCTTCTTCCAAGACCTTAGGAGAGAGATCATCTGTCAAATATATTGTCATTAAAGGTGTAAAAGATATTCCTGCTGGCACTGAATCTAAAATTCTTTGTCTATAATGTTTAGCACCTTGGATAGTTGTTATAGGTGGAGTTAAATTTGGCATAATTATTGCACGTCGAAATACACACGACGTATAACCAACTACTGATTCCAGAAGCTTCCCATCCCTAAGATGTAAATGCCAATCATCAGGTTGTCGTAAAGTGATTTGATCTGACAAAAGTTTCAATCTAATATGAGAAAAATAGGCTAAATGTAGTCACCTGAGGAAGGCAGAAATATATATAAATCTAATAGGATAATAACTAATACAATCTTCTCAGCAAAAATAACGTTAAAACAACAACTTAATTGATGTTTAAGAAGTAACATGAAAATACTATGTCAAATTTTCTGATATCCATTCTTGAATTAGTCTTAGGGATAGGCTTACTGTTTGGAGGTGGAGAACTTTTTGTACAAGGATCAGTAGTAATTGCAAGAATTCTTGGGATTCCTCAACTCGTAATAGGTCTGACTGTTGTATCTCTTGGGACTAGTGCCCCTGAACTCTTTGTAAGCTTAAGTTCTCTTTATCAAGGTTCTGATGCTCTTGCTGTGAGCAATGTAGTTGGCAGTAATATTTTCAATATTTTAGTTGTACTTGGCAGTAGTGCATTAATTGTTCCATTAAAAGTCGAAAGCCGCCTAATACGTCGTGACGTACCACTTCTACTGGCCGTTTCTGCTGCGGTCTGGGGCATGGCCTCCTCTGGGGAACTGACCTGGCAAGCAGGAATCGCGTTATTCATAGCACTCTTAATAAACACCGCGTGGGAGCTGCAGACCGTCAAAGAAGATTCAAACATAAATGTAGAAAATGACCTTTCGTCAAACAACAAGATCAATAACAACTCTCTAGGAGCCCTGATAATGCTTCTTGCTGGAATAGGATTTCTGACTTTAGGCTCCAATCTCCTGGTAAGTGGAGCAAGTTCAATCGCGATACAACTTGGAATAAGTGAAGTTGTAGTGGGATTAACCATAGTTTCAGCAGGGACATCTATGCCCGAATTAATTACATCGCTAGTAGCAACTATTAAAGGAAGGACAGATCTTGCTATTGGGAATGTAGTAGGAAGCAGTCTTTTAAATCAACTTCTTGTTTTAAGCTCTTGTGCAATTTTTTCTGGAGAGAATGGCCTACAAGTAGAAGATCTACTTATAACAAAAGATATGCCTATAATGGTGCTTTCAACTCTAGCCTGCATGCCCATATTTTGGACTAAAGGGAAAATTAGCAGACTAGAAGGAATAGCTCTTTTAAGTGGATATGTATTTTACTTAGTTGATCAAATTATACCTCATACTTTACCCAATCTACAAGATGAATTCAGACTTATAATTATATGCTTCATCTTACCATTGACATTAGTAATGATTATCTTCAAATCTATTAATCATATTAAAAATACTGTAATATCAAGCAATATTAAATAGTAAAAATAATATGATTTATATTAAACTTATACTATTTAAGAGTAACAAATTCCTCTGAAATAGTCGGGTGTAAAGCCATGGTTTTATCAAAATCTAATTTTGTAGCTCCTTTTACTAAAGCTATAGATGCCATTTGAATAATTTCAGAAGAATGCTCCCCAAGCATATGGCAACCTATTACTTTTTGGCCCTTTTTCTCTACAATAAGTTTCAACAAACAACGAGACCCTCTTTTTGGCAGAGCTTGAGACATAGGTCTGAATCTGGTCCTAAATATTTTTAGTCCATCTTTGCCAAACTTTTCCATAGCCTCTTCTTCAGTAAGTCCAACACTTGCAATCTCAGGTTGACTAAAGACTGCTTTTGGGACCAAGTTATAGTTAACTGAATCTTGCTTATCTCCAAATAACCAATCAGAAAATTTCCTACCTTCATCTATTGCTACTGGGGTTAGGTTTATTCTATTAGTCACATCTCCAATAGCAAAAATACTCGGTATATTTGTCTTATTCTTAGCATCTACTTCTATCTTGTCTTTTGTATAAATAACACCTGCTCTATCAAGTCCTAAATTTGTGATAACGGGAGTACGACCAATCGCAAATAACAAACCTGAACATTTAAGACTATGAGAATTAGATGTAAAAATTCTCAAATCATTTGCCTTACCCTCTATTCCCAATATTGATTCTCCAAATTTGAAATTAATACCTTTAGCTTGCATCTCATCTCTTAAAACATTAGAAAGCTCAGAGTCAAAACCTTTAAGCAACTTAGTACCTCTAACTATTTGAGTAACCTTAGTTCCTAAACTATTCAATATAGATGCAAACTCACAAGCAATAAAACCACCTCCAACAATAACTACATCAGGAGGAAACCTTTTCAACAAAAACATATCATCACTAACCCAAGCCAATGAAGAACCTTCAATTTCAGGGCGAATAGGTTTTCCACCGACTGCAATTAAAATATGACGACCTCTAATTTCTTTTTGCTCATGATTATTATCTAAACCTTTTATTAAAATAGAATTCGGCCCACGAAACTCAGCCCATCCTTCGAACAACTCAACGCCTGCTTTAGAAAGAAATTCAATATGTAGCTGGTTTAGTCGATCAACCTCCTTCCTAATGTTTTCCAATAAAACAGTAGAATCAATTACAACCTTGCTAAAAGTAACACCAAAACTTTCTGCGTCTTTTATATATTCTCCATACAAAGATCCATATACTAATAACTTCTTTGGGACACATCCGCGAATAACACATGTACCACCAACTCTGCTGCCTTCCACAATGGCAACCCTCGCACCATAACTAGCGGCTCTCTTGGCGGCGGCTAATCCACCAGAGCCAGCACCTAAAACAATTAGGTCAAAAAAGTTTTCCAAGCAGAATCATCATCAACTAACTTTTAATTCTCCTTCAATCCAATGCAACAATCCACAAATGCGTTCTCATGGGAAACATTAGAAAATTTTATTTCTTCTGAATTAGACCGTACTGAAGGGCCAAACAATCCATATGCATCTCTACGCCTTTTTGGAATGTCCAAATCTGATGTAAGAGTAATTCTTTATAGAGATCACCATGCTTGGTGCCCATACTGTCAAAAAATTTGGCTCTGGCTGGAGTGGAAAAAAATCCCTTATGAAATAAAAAAAGTAACTATGCGTTGTTATGGACAAAAAGAAGATTGGTATCTCAAGAAAGTACCTTCTGGAATACTGCCTGCAATTGAACTAGATAATAAGGTCATCACAGAGAGTGATGATATTCTTCTTGCATTAGAAAAAGTATTTGGTCCTTTAGGTAATTCTTTAATTCACCCTCGTACTATCACTTTAAGGAACCTAGAAAGAAAACTATTTAGAGCCTGGTGTATTTGGTTATGTAATCCCTCGTTAAATAAAAATCAAGAACGTCGGAGAAAAGAGCAATTCAAACTAGTAGCAAATGAAATGGAAAAACTCTTAAAAGATAGTACTTCTAATTTTTTGGATCCAACCATTAACGATAAAAATATTCCCTTGCCAGGAACAGGAGATGTCATATTTATTCCTTATGTAGAAAGAATGAATGCATCCTTGGCTTACTACAAAGGCTTATGTCTACGTAAAGAATATAAATACATCGACAAATGGTTTAGAGCACTGGAAAAGCTTGATGTTTATAGAGGTTCTCAAGGTGATTTCCATACACATTCTCATGATTTACCTCCTCAAATGGGCGGTTGTTGGGTTGACCCTAATCCACAACAAGAAGCACTTTCAAAACTTATAGATATTGGAGACGGAGTTGGCGATCAAGAACTATCATATTTTAATTCTACAGAGCCAAGCCCCGAATCAACAGCTTTATCAAGGGTTCTTAAGCATCGCAAAACTATTCTAAAAATTAATCCCATTGATGAAAGTTTATTTGATCAATCCTTAAGAGCTGTTCTTACAAATATGATTACCAACAAGAATTGCATCCCTCATCGAGGTACAGCATCTGGACTACGCTATCTTAGAGACAGGATTTCTGTCCCAAGGGATATGCCTTTACTGGCGGCAAGAAAATTCCGACAAGCTCTTGAAAAAACTGCTCAATTAGATGGGCCTGATCAAGGGAATCCAATCCCTTATAGAAATCGTTTAGATCAGAATCCAACACCTTTCTTACATGAAAAATTGTCTTCCTAGATTATCTTGTCTTCAGAAATGTTTATCTATAAACCTAATTTTTCTTTGCTATTAGAATGCAATCTAAATACTATAGGCAAATTCCGAAGGCGAAATCAACGCAACAGTTATTCGAAGTAAACCTAGTTGACCTACACCCTACACAAATGTGTATAGGATATGCAGAAATATCTGCCAGGAAAAAACAGTTTTCAAATTTAGACCTAAAAAATAGACTTAAATATCTCCGATCAAAACCAATCCCAATAATCAAGAATCAAAATAATGAGTTATGGATTCTTGATAGGCATCATAGGTTAAGGGCCCTCATTGAACTCGATAAGAAGTCGAAAGCCTACGGTTATTTACTTGAAGAGATAAAAACTACAGAGCAAACCAAAGTTCTCCAGTTCCTCAACGAGCGAGGGTGGTTATACCTCCATGACAGTAGAGGTATAGGACCACATGCCTATAATCTCCTACCCAAAACGCTACTTGACATGAAGGACGACCCTTACAGAAGTCTTATATGGAAATTAAAAAAAGAAGGATTTATATCACCAGAACCCCTTATCCCATATCATGAATTTCATTGGAGCAGATGGCTCCGGACAAGATCACTACCACCATTTAATTCCAATCATCTTTATCCTGCTCTTACAATTGCAAGAAAAATAGTTTCTTCAAAAGCCGCTTCTCATCTTCCGGGATGGAAAGGAGAAAGACGTTAACGACGCTTGCGAGAATCTATCTGCAATAAATCTTTCACTCTTTGTACTTGACTAGCCATCTCAGGATCACTAGATAATTTTTTTTCCACCTGCTCAATCGCATATATAACTGTTGTGTGGTCTTTACCTCCAAAGGCCTCTCCGATACGAGGCAAGCTCAAATCAGTCCCATGGCGCATCAAATACATACCAACTTGTCTTGCTTGACTGACAGGTCTTCGCCTACTGGAACTCATCATTTCCTCAGGTGTCACATCAAAGACTTCTGAAATCTTATCTATTACCTGCTTCGGAGTAACCTCAACCCCTTTACCACTTGGATCCAACATAGGAGCCACTGATTCAACATTCATTGGCAAGCCAGTAATTGACGAAAAAGCTATTGCTCGCGTGAAAGCACCTTCCAGCTCTCTAATATTTGATGTGAATCTTCCTGCAATAAATTGAATCAAGTCTCTCGGTAAACGCATTCGTTCTTGCTCTGCTTTTTTTTGTAAAATTGCCATCCTAGTTTCTAAATCAGGGGCTTGAATATCTGCAATCAAACCCATTGAAAACCTTGAAACCAAACGCTCTTGAAGACGAGAGATTTGATTTGGTGGTCTATCACTAGTTAATACAATTTGACGTCCGACTTCATGTAAAGCATTAAAAGTATGAAAAAACTCCTCTTGAGTGAACTCCTTTCCTTCTATAAATTGAATATCGTCAACAAGTATTAAATCAGCCGCTCTATATCTATTCCTGAAAGCCTCCATCTCACCTTTCCTAATAGCAAGAATAAGATCATTAGTGAATTTCTCGGTTGAGACATACATGACCTTTGCTCCAGGGTCTATTTCCAATCGATAGTGGCCAATAGCTTGCATTAAATGTGTCTTTCCTAATCCAACACCTCCACAGATATAAAGAGGGTTAAATTCACGACCAGGAGATTCAGCCACTGCCATCGCAGCAGCATGAGCCATCCGACTATTTGGTCCCACAACAAATCGATTAAAAACATACTTCCGGTTAAGAGAAGGAGGTTTATTCTTTGAATCCTTAACGTGTTTTGTTCGAGGAGTTTCTGAAACAGGAGATTGGGGAGAGGAATTTGAGCCTAAGTTTGAAGAAAGTGTTACTTCAGAATCTTCTTCCAAAGATTGGAACTCTACTTTGACAGGTTCTCCATAAATTTCTTTGCAAAGCTCTTCGATGGTATTGGAGTAATTCTTTTTTAAATAGTTACTAGAGAATGGGTTTGGAGCACGTAACGTAAGTTGGCCATCCTTAAGGCTTAAAAACTTGGCAGGCCTAATCCAAGTCTCATAAGAAGGCTTGCTTAAATTCTCTTGAAGGGAACTTTGAATCTTGCTCCAAACTTCATCACCCCTTAACACCGGCATTTCCTATCAAGATGATGAATCTAAGCTGTTCTAAGAGAATGGTCATTGTTTAATCAGAAAATCTATAAATACTCAACATTTGAATGCATCCATTCTTCTAAAAAACGTCCTATGTCAACTGTTCCTATTGTCATTGTGATGGCTCGCTGGCACGCTGCAAATCGTTGCAAAAAAAGATTGGCAAAAAATATTGGAATAGAACGTGCCGCCAATATTCAAAGAATGGTTACCGCACACACTCTTCAAGTGGCTTCATTCTTGCAGGAAAAAGGGTTGGCCGAAATTCATCTATCTGTCTCCGGGCTAGGGCCAAAAGCTTGTAAACGCTGGGGAAATGCAGAAAACATAAATAATGTTTCCAGACAAGGCAATGGAAATCTTGGATTAAAAATGAGACGAGAAGTTTTGCGGGTTCTAGCAAAACAAATTAATTCATCAATCAAATCAAGAGAAATCATTGTTATAGGAACAGATCTACCAACTCTTTGTAAGAATGATTTATTAGAAGCATTTTCCTCACTTAAAAGCCATGACATGGTTTTGGGGCCATCAAAAGATGGGGGCTATTGGCTAATAGGTTTCTCCAAAAACCTATTAAATCCTTTACCAAATTGGCCAT
>QCIW01000020.1 GCA_003216435.1 Prochlorococcus sp. AG-402-N21 | reverse complement strand
AAATTATTATCTCCATGTTTTTTGCTTCTAAATTTACTTCTTGTAGGAAAACCCTCCTTAAGTCAAGAAAGCCTATCAATTGGAGCCATTCCAGATCAAAATCCTGAACGTCTAAACCGTCTTTATAGCCTTCTTTCTTCAGAACTCAGTGAAGCACTTAAGGTTCCTGTTGTATACAAACCAGTAGTAAATTATCCAGCAGCTGTTACCGCCTTTAGAACTGGTGATATTGACTTGATGTGGTTTGGTGGCTTAACGGGAATACAAGCTAGATTACAAAAAAGTGGTGCCAAAGTAATAGCTCAACGAGATATTGATTCTAAATTTCGTAGCGTCTTTATTGCAAATACAAAAAGTAATTTGCCTGTCATCAAAGATATCTCTGGATTAAAGATACTTGCTGGTCATCGCTTCTCCTTTGGTTCAGAGAGTTCAACCTCTGGGAGATTAATGCCTCAATATTTTCTTCAACAAGGAGGTATTAAAATCAAAGACTTCAAAGGGGGGAATGCTGGTTTCAGTGGAAGCCACGACGCCACTATAGCCCTTGTCCAAAGTGGTTCCTATGATGCAGGTGTACTCAATAAACAAGTATGGACTTCAAATGTACAAAAAGGAAGAGTTAACCCTAAGAAAGTCAAAGTAATATGGGAAACTCCTGCATATGTTGACTATCATTGGTTGGCTCAACCCAATCTTGACAGTAAGTTTGGCAATAACTTTACAAAAAAATTAAAGGAAACCTTCTTGAGCTTCAGTAAAAAGAATAAAAAACAAAAAATAATACTAGATTTATTTGGAGCTGAGAAGTTTATCTCTGCGAATAATAGCCAATATAAAAAAATCGAAACTATTGGAAGAGAACTAGGCAAAATTCAGTGACCGAACTTCTTGAATTAAGCAAAATTGAGATTAAAAAAGGTAATCACTATCGTCTACGTAATATTGAACTATCTATTCATTCGGGAGAGAAGATTGCATTATTAGGTAAAAGTGGTTCAGGTAAAAGCACTCTTATTTCTGTTGCAAATGGGTCACTCAAACCCAGCAAAGGAATTGTCAAATGGCAAGGAAGAAATTTAAGATCACTTTCAAGAAAGAAAAAAATAAGCATAGGAACACTCTGGCAAGATCTGAGGCTTATAGAAGAACTTAATGTTGGTCAAAATATTAACGCTGGAACTCTTGGTAAAAGAAACTTATTTTGGGCATTAAGAAATCTTCTTGGAACAATTGAATCTCGTGAATGTATCTCCTGCCTTAAAGCCGCAGGATTACCAAAAGAAATGCTTACGGCAAAAATAAGTCAGCTATCGGGAGGTCAACGACAAAGAGTTGCCATTGCAAGACTTCTTAGACAACAAGCCAAGCTTATTCTTGCTGACGAGCCTTTATCGAATCTAGATCCTAAACTTTCTCAAGAGATCGTTTCACTTTTGCTATACCAAAAAACAAAGTATTCGATAAGCATCCCAAAAACCTATCTAATCAGTCTTCATTACCCAGAATTGATAAACCATTTTTCAAGAGTTATCGGATTGAAAAATGGAGAAAAGGTATTAGACCGATCAACCAATAATTTAAATCCCAAAGATTTAGATTGGCTTTATGCATGAACAATGAAACTGGTAAACATTACGCCTACATTTATCGCAATTTTCCCTGCAATAGCTATTCTCCCCATCATAAAACAATTAATCCAAGATCTTCATATTGGAGGAGTAGAGACTTTACTCAGGTTTTTCTCCGCAGCTATAAATCCATCTCTGGATCAAATAGTATTGAGTAATGCGTTGAATGGATTGATAATTACTATTGCAACTGCTTTTTTGGCTTGGTTTTTTAGTATTTTCATTGGAACTATTTTAGGTATATTAAGTTCAAATATCTTTTGGGAAATTTTTACAAATAATTCCTATATAGGAATTGCCATAAGAAGACTTTTATCAATTCCTAGAGCTATTCATGAAGTGGTATGGGGTTTACTACTACTACAAATACTTGGATTGCATCCATTAGTTGCAATTATTGCAATTGTAATTCCATATTCTTCAATAATTGCGAGAGTAATAGCTAACCAATTAGATAGCCTAGACAACAAATCTTTAGTTGCAATAAATCAGACAGGAGCAGACTCGGCATCTGCATTTATAACTAGTTTAATACCTCCTCTTTTTCCTCTTTTTGCAACTTATGCGGGCTATCGATTGGAATGTGCACTTAGAGGTGCGACATTGCTAGGAGTCTTTGGGCTTGGGGGGATTGGAACAGAACTTCAATTAAGCCTTCAATCCCTTGAATTTAACGAACTATGGTCTTCTTTATGGATACTAGGCTCATTCATGTTTTTCCTAGAGCAAATTCTAAGCTATATAAGACATGCAAACTTTTCAATTAATCTAAAAGAAAAAGATGTTTTCTTTATCTTTATAATAATCTCATTACTTATAGCAATAGATCTTATCTCGCTAAAAGCACTAGATATAGACCTTTTCACAAAGATCGAATTACACCAACTAAAATTACCGACAATAATAGAACTGAAAACTGCTTTTATTCAGCTACCCTTGCTGAAACTAATTTTCACAACACTACTTTTAAGCGTTTTATCTGCAGGAATAGCAATAGGTATTCCTCCTCTTGGCTTGATGATCTGGCCAGGCAAGATTGGAGGGCAAGTCCAAAGTTTTATATGGCTATTTTTTAGGCTTATCCCTCCTCCCTTAACAGCTCTTCTTTTACTTTTATGCTGTGAACCAAGTATTTCACTTGCCGCGCTAGCCCTTGGTATTAGCAATATAGGCGTGATGGGAAGACTTCTTAAGGACAACCTAAGTCAACAAAATAATTCATTGTTTAACGCTGTCAAATCAGTTGGTGCTATTGACCAAATTTCATGGCTATATGGAAAGTTAAGCCCACAAAGCAAAAGCTACCTAGCATTTTCGGCTTACAGAACTGATGTACTTTTAAGAGAGACAGCTCTTGTGGGTGCTGTAGGAGGAATTGGATTGGGCTGGCAATTACAAGAATCTCTAAGTTCTTTTAATTGGGCTGAAGTCGCTGTTATTACTTTTACATTTATTACTCTTACATTAATTGGAGAATCATTAAGTGACAAAACACAAGAATATTGGATCAAGGGAACAAGAGATCTTTCTCTAAATTGCTCCCTTCAAACCTAAAAAATTCAACCCATGGATTTTTCTCCAAGACAATTATTAATAATTGGTGACAGCAGTGTTTATGGATGGGGTGATCCAGAAGGTGGTGGATGGTGCGAACGACTTCGAAAACACTGGATGACGATACCAAATGCACCTGTTATTTATCCTTTAGGAATAAGAGGTGATGGATTAGAGAAAGTCGCAAAGCGCTGGAAACAAGAATGGAAGTGTAGAGGCGAACTCCGTAGGAAATTCCCAGACGGATTAATCTTGACAATTGGGTTGAATGATACAGCAAGAATAGGTCGACAAGATGGACGTCCTCAATTGTCCCCAGAAGCATTTAAATTTGGACTCGAGAGACTACTTACAGACATAAAGAAACAAACCGAGGTAATGGTTTTGGGACTAACCCCCGTAAACGAAAAAGCAATGCCGTTCTCTGGTTGTCTTTGGTATTCAAATAGTGCTTGTTCTAGTTATGAAAATCAAATTGAAGAGACTTGTCTTGAGCTTGATATTCCATTTCTTCCAACTCACAGCGCAATGATTAATGAAAAAAATTTCTGTAATTGGATTGAAAAAGATGGAATACATCTAAAACCCGAAGGCCATCTTTGGATATATAACAAAGTATCAAATTGGAAGTCTCTTTTAAAATGGGCAAAGATTTAAACTATTTTTTTTACAAAATTAATATCGCTAAATAAACTGAAAACAATGCCGCAATGGTTGTTTGAAAAAAGTTAATGAGTTCATTGCTGATTATAGTGGTTTTGTTTTGAAGCAATGCACCAAGAAAACTTTCTAATATAGTTGCCAGGAATCCGGAGATAATAACAATAGATAAAGCCAAAGAATTGGGAATTAGAGAGAGAGATCTCAAAATAAATGCCATTGATATGCAACCAATAAGACTTGCAATAGTGCCTTCAGCACTTATGGCACCTTCTGTTCCACTAGGTACTGGTTTAAAAGTAGTTATTAAGAAAGTGCGCTTACCCCATCTTTTTCCTATCTCACTACCAAAAGTATCGCCCAATTTAGCAGCAAAACTAGCCGAAAAAGCTATCAACAATAAGTCTCCTGATCCCCAACCAATCTCGATTAAGATTGCAAGGACTACCCCTGTAGCAGCAGATCCCCAAACATTCTCAGGCCCACGTCTACCTCCTCTTTTCTCAGCGATTCCTATGGCCTCCTTATAAGCAAATCCAACTTTTGTAACTATTGACCCTAAAGCAAGATAACTCACAACAGCCAACCATCCTTTCCAACCAAGACATCCCCAAAGAATTGTTCCAAGTATTCCCGCATGAATCCAACCTTTTGGAGTTAAGAGAGGAATTCGTTGCCCACTGAGAATTAAAAGAAAATTCAAAAAAAATCCTATAAGCCACTGACTTTCATGAGGGGTGAAAGTTATCATGACTTCCAAAAGAAAATATCTGAATAATTACTATAAAATTATCCTGTCATTTATATAAGATTTTTACTTTTCAATTAATAGAACTAAGTCTTCTCCAATTCACCATCATTTGTGAAGCAGCTAAAGCCGCAGTAGAAGTCCTTAAAATAGTTTCTGCAAGTTTTACGTCTACACAGCTTTCTTTTATTGCTAATGAAGTTTCAATATCAGACCATCCTCCTTCGGGACCAATCGCGACCCATACTTCTTTAATATCATCTTGCAAAGACTCCATCCAATCATGAAACTCTATAGAATTACCACTACGAGTTCTAGCAATGGAAAATGCCGAGCCAGAAGAACCACTGGTTATCCATTTTTGAAAAGTAATAGTCTTTCTCAATTCTGGCATCCAAAATCTCTCTGATTGCTCAACTGCCTCTTTGAGTATCGATTCCCATCTAATAAATCTTTTCTGATCACTAATCATAGAGACACGATAATCAGAAGTTAATGGTTGAATAATGTCTACCCCCATTTCACAACTCATTCGGAGCGTTTCTTCAAACCCTTTCTTAGGTAAAACAATAGCCAAACAAGTTTTAATAGTTGGATGAGCTTTATTTATCAAAGGGGTATCAAATTCCGAAGCAAGTTTTAATGAATCAGGATTTTGTACAAAAGCTTTCCATAAATGACCAAGCCCATCAACCACGTTCACACAATCACCTTTTCTAAGACGAAGGACTCTAGTTAAATAGTGAGCTTCATTCTTCTCAAGTGGTATAACAGAACCATTACTTTTAGAGTTCTGTAAGCGAGATCCTTCAATTAATAATCGTCTCAACTCCTTCACGGTATTTATTATTCTGACGAAGTAAAAATGGAATCAGGATGATCTTCAGCGGGCCAATCATCATTCTCGCCTCCGATGAAAACCTCTGCTAACTCAACAATATCCACATCAATCTGCTTCAAGGAATTAATGAGTATATCTATAGCTAATGCATCACAGGTTCCAAGATCAACCCAACATCTTGCCCAATCTCCCTGATATTCCATTTGACCAATATTATGCATTAAAGAAGGCATTACTTGCTTAGATTCTTCATTCTCATAAGACATCCAACTCAAATCGTTACCTTCCTCATGTGCCTGAAGATTCCCAGCATTAAACCCTCCCAAGCGCCCAATCACATACCAACTATCAAAAATCCCATCAATATAATTTTTCTCTCCAGAACCCGGAATATTGACGAAACGAATCCAAATCCAGAAATTAAAAGGGTCAATCTCTCGAAAACGAATTTCCATAGGATCTAAATATCTGCCAAATTGATTCCATCCCACACTACTGAGATATATCCGAAGAAATACCAATTAGTCATGGTTGAACAATTTTTCATTACTATGAAATTCTTAAATATTTAAATGCTTGAGTTAAAAGGAATCCACTTCCACCCTCCGACTTCAGAAAAAGCGATTCTCAAAGGAGTCAATTTATCTGCTCACTTTGGACAACCTACGATCATCGAGGGATCTAGTGGTAGTGGAAAAACTAGTTTAATAGAAATCATCAGTGGTCTTTCAAGTCCACAAAAAGGTTTTGTCAAATGGAATGGTGAAATTCTAAATCCAAGAAAAAGAAAATGGCTTTGTGGCATAGTTTTTCAATTTCCCGAACGTCATTTTCTAGGCTTAACAATTGCCCAAGAGTTAAGATTGGGTCACCTACGAATGAGTAGAGATAATCAAATTAAAATATTGAAAGAAGTTGGACTTGAAAACCTCAATCTTCGTCAACCACCAGAAAAACTAAGCGGAGGTCAACAACGTCGCTTAGCAATTGCAGTTCAATTACTAAAAAATCCCAGAATCCTGCTACTTGACGAACCAACAGCTGGACTGGACTGGTCAGTTCGCGGGGAAATATTAAATTTACTTGAGAAGTTGTCAAAGAAACAATTACTCATAATTGTTACCCACGAAATTGAGTTATTTCAAGACATTCCTATTCGCACATATCAACTAAGCAATGGCCAACTAACAAAAGTTACTACATTAAAGTCAACTGCCTAAAAGGTATGAGTGATCATTTAATAAGAGCAACCGCTGCAAATGGAGGTATACGTCTTGTAGCCGTATTGACGAGCAACACAACCAAAGTAGCGAAAGAAAAACATAACCTTTCTTTCTTAACTAGTGCAATACTTGGAAGAGCTATGAGCGCAGGTTTATTACTTGCAAGCTCGATGAAAGTTGAGCATGGAAGAGTAACCATAAGAGTCAAGTCAGATGGACCATTAAAAGGTTTAATGGTTGATGCAGGCAGGGATGGAACAGTTAGAGGATATGTTGGGAACCCAGACCTAGAACTTGAATTAATTAAAGACACCTCAAATCACTACTCTTTCGACTTTCACTCAGCAACAGGGACAGGGTACCTTCATGTCCTAAGAGATGAAGGTAAAGGCCAACCTTTCAGCAGCACTGTTGAACTAATCAATGGAGGAATAGGGGAAGATATAGCTTCTTACCTACTTCATTCAGAACAAACACCATCGGCTGTATTTGTAGGAGAAACGATTAAACATAGTGAATTAGTTTGCTCTGGAGGCTTACTTGCACAAGTTTTACCAAAGGCAGAAAGAGATCCAGAACTTGTTTCCCTTTTAGATAAAAGATGTCAGTCAATCTCTTCATTCAGCCAAAGACTTGAGGATTGTCAAAATGATTTAGGGAAACTTATTAAAGAAATCTTCCCTGATATCGATAACCTTCAAGTTAAGGATTTAAATATCAAGCAAAAAGTAGAGTTTCAATGTAGATGTTCAAGAGAAAGAAGTATTTCTGCCTTAAGAATATTAGGAGCAAAAGAATTAGAAGATATTCTAAATAATGAAAAAAAAGCAGAACTAACATGTCAATTCTGCAAGAATATTTACGTAGTAAACGAAGAGGAAATTATTTCACTCCTAGAATAGGGCATCTACAAAGTAGGACTAGATTAATCTAATAATAATGATCCTAAGAAAAGAAGAGCTAGAGCAGGCAAGGCTTCAATTTTCTGGGTAGATAATGAATACAAATTCTCAGGATTAGCTCCAGCCTGACTGGTCAGGATTCCTCCAATAATTAAACCTACAGACAATAAAACCACACTCCATCCCAAAGATGCCATGATTTTTCTTCCTCGTTTAACTTGACTTACAAATAAACCAATTGTTGAGAATGAAAGGATAAGTTCTATACTTTTATCAGATGATGTTAGGAGTAACACAAACGCCAAGATAGCCAAAGATATTCTAATAATCAGGCCTTGCCCCTCTGGAACATTTAGAGACGGAATTAGGCTTTCCTTTGATAAGTTTGAATTCTTAAAATTAGGACCCTTTAGTTTTGTCAACAATGACTGCCCCATTCCTCCTATTTCTTGATTATTTATTTTTTCCCTCTCAGAAGCGTTAACAGCAGCATTACTAATTTTCCCCGACTGTCTTTGTTTAAGGCTAACCATAAGCAAACTGTCGTAAGCCGATTCGATTTTTGCCTTAAGTATTAAATCTTCTCCAGCAGCTAGAATCTTCTCTTCTTTTGCTGCCTTAATATCCTCATAGCTGGCATTAGCATCTAAGCCAAGCATTATGTATGGATCTTGGGATCCAGAATTAGAATTTGCCCCTTGTTCATCAACCATGAATATTAAGAACTTCTCCAAAGAATATTAATTAAAATTATAAAGGAATTTAGATCAAAGATTCAAAGGATCAACCCCACTTACAACTGGTCCAACAGCACTTAAACTCAATCGAGGATGATCTTCCTTTAATTGATTGAGATTCCATTCATTTTTGAATAAAAGAACCGGCCTAGACCAAGCATCTTTAACAGTTTTACAATTAAAAATACGTCCAATTTTCTCAAGAGCAGGCCATCCTCCATCCACCCATCTAGCCACTTGAAATTCCATAGGTTCTAGGCGAGTTGCCACTCCATATTCATTTTCCAATCGATGTTGAACTACCTCTAATTGAAGTTGTCCTACAGCAGCAAGGATTGGGTCTCTCTTGCTCTCATCTTTATCATAAAGAATTTGAACAGCCCCTTCTTCTCTTAATTGATTAACGCCTTTTCTAAAATTTTTAAATGCAGAGGGATTTGGATTTCTTAGCCAGCTAAAAATCTCAGGACTAAAGCAAGGAATGCCCTCGTATTCCAGACGTTTACCAACATATAAAGTATCACCTATTGAAAACATTCCTGGGTTATTAAGGCCTATCACATCACCTGGATAAGCATCGTCAACAACCGATCTGTCCTTCCCAAAAATTTTCTGTGGCCTAGATAGTCGAATTGTTTTTCCTGTTCGAGCATGGCGGACAGTCATATCTTTTTCGAAGCGTCCACTACAAACTCTTATAAAAGCAATTCTGTCTCTGTGCCGAGGATCCATATTAGCTTGTAATTTGAATACAAATCCACTAAATCCCTCCGTCAAAGGATCAATAGGTCCATCAATGCTGTTTCTGGCGACTGGTTTTTGAGCCATTTCCAGAAAATTATCAAGGAAAGGGCGAACGCCAAAATTAGTCATTGCTGAGCCAAAAAATACAGGAGTCAACTCTCCAGCTCTAATAAGCTCTAAATCCATTGATGATCCAGCCTCTTCAAGAAGTTCTATTTCTTCTAAAGACTTGCTTAAAAGCTCTTCTTCAACTAAGTCAATTAATTGAGGATCATCTAATTTCAGCGTCCTTTCATTTGATTGCTTACCTCTTTCAGCACGACTAAAGAGCACAACTTCTTTAGTCCTACGATCGATAACACCTCGAAAAGTTTCTCCACTTCCTATCGGCCAATTAACAGCCCAAGTCAATAATCCCAATTCCGACTCAATTTCATCTAATAAAGACAAAGGCTCTAGACCTGGTCTATCCATTTTGTTTATGAAAGTAAAAATAGGGATTGACCTCATCTTGCATACTTCAAACAATTTTCGTGTTTGGGGTTCTAACCCTTTTGCCGCGTCTTCAAGCATTACCGCGTTATCTGCTGCGGCAAGAGTGCGATAAGTATCTTCTGAGAAATCCTGGTGACCAGGTGTATCCAAAAGATTAATAGTTATATCTTCATATTCAAACTGCAAAACAGTTGAAGTAATAGAAATACCCCTTTGTTTTTCCAAATCCATCCAATCTGAAGTCACTTTTCTTTGTTCTCCTCTTGCCTTAACTGCTCCTGCCTGTTGGATTGCCCCTCCGTATAGAAGTAATTTTTCTGTTAAAGTTGTTTTTCCTGCATCAGGATGAGAAATAATTGCAAAATTCCTCCTCCTACTAACTGCGCTAGCGAGAAAATCTTCGAAGGTTTCTTCGTTGTCCAATTTATCTGGAAACAAATGATCCATAAACTTGCATTATTTTAATTCTCAAGAGGGGAAGGTCTATTAGAGAACACCAACAACATCAAGATAACGATCACCAACCTCAAAAACCTTCAATTGATACAGTCCTGCCTCCTTTATTTGCTGCTGAACTTCGTTAACGGTAAAAGCTGCATGTAATGAAGCCAAATAATCCTTAATCAAAATAGTGGGAGCATCAGGTTGATATTTATTCACTAATAACAAAGCTTCTTCATTAGTTGAAGGACGTCGTAAATCTCTATTAAAAACTAAACACCCTTCCTTTCCAAGATTCTTGATAACGTTCCAAAATTGAGAAGGATCATGAATATGGTGAAGGAAACTATTGCTTACTAAAACATCGGCAGGATCTAAGAAATTACTTTCTTCCAAAAAAGCCAATTGATGATGGAGATAAGAAACTTCTCCAAACTGTTTTTTAAACTTAAGATTATCTTTCCTTTTCTCTGCAGCTTTCAACATTTCTAATGATCCATCAATGCCAATAACCGTTGATGATGGCCAGCTTAAAGCAAGACGCTCTGTAATATTTCCAGGTCCGCAACCAAGATCAATTATCAAACTCTCTTGGCATAAGGAGATTCCAAAACTTGAAATATACGTCTCTAGTTCTTTGATCATGCTCCCATCACTCAAAGAAAAATCAGCCTCTGAATAAGCTTTTACCTGCTCCTTATCTTGCATAAGTTCAGGTTCTATTAAACGTTCCACAGGAGAAAATAAATCCTAACTTTTTATATTCTCTTCCAGACACTGCAGATGGTGTAAAAATTACTTGCAGACCCCATTAGTGGCGTTAGTGTGCATAGACGTATTGATTAGTAAAAATCTTGACCATTTCAACAGGCCGAACCGAAATTGAGACAACAAACTCAACAGAAGGTAGTCCAAAACAAGATTTTCCATTATCAGCTCCTGCTGCCAATCCTGTTTTCTATAGAACTTACAGCCGTAAAACAGCATCTGGGAGAGAAAGCTGGAAGCAAGTTAGCGATAGAAATCTTAGCGGCTTAAATCGCCTTGGAGATTTAAGCAAAACAGAACTAGAACTAATGGCAAAAATGCAGGAGGAGAAAAAAGCTCTTCCATCAGGACGCTGGCTATGGATAGGAGGCACTCCCTGGATTGAAAAACAGCAAAATTTCTCTGGAGCTTATAACTGCACTTCTACAAATCTTGTCGATTGGGAGGCTTTTAGTCTCATGATGGATTTAGCAATGATGGGTTGTGGAACAGGTGCAATTATTGAAGAACATCTAATAAATAAACTTCCCATAATTAAAAATATTTTAGAAATAAAGGAAGTATCAGAAATTGGAATAACCCCTTCTAATCTTAGACAGGAAAATACAACCTCAGAAATAACAAAACAAAATGAGGTAATTATCAAAGTAGGTGATAGTAGACGGGGCTGGGTAGATAGCTACAAAAAACTATTAGAATTAAGCAGCGAAAGCACTTTTAAAGACAGAAAAATTAATATATACATTGATCTTAAAGATATAAGGCCTGCGGGAGAATCCTTGAAAGGATTTGGGGGAATGGCAAATCCAGTAAAACTAAAAGATCTATATCAGAGAGTAACTAAACTATTAAACAAAGCTCAAGGTCGCCAACTTACATCAATAGAGTGCTGTCTTCTTATCGACGAAGCTGCTGTAACTATTGTCGCAGGCAATATTCGAAGAAGCGCAGGAATGCGTCAATTCTCCTCAACAGATTTAAATGCTGCTGGAGCAAAAGAAAACTTATGGCAACAAGATTCACAAGGAAACTGGCGAATAGATCCTGAAAAAGATGCTTTAAGAATGGCTAACCATACTCTTGTTTATCACACTAAACCTAGTTTTAAGACTGTCTTAAATGCCGTTAAAAAACAATTCAATTCAGGTGAAGGTGCTATACAATTTGCCCCTGAGGCAATCGCCCGTTCAAATGCTGATATTTTAAAAACCAAAGAATTGCGAAAAGAGTTCATTGATATCTATTGCGATCAAGGAAGAACAGAAGCTGCTATATGGTTACAAAAAAATTATGGTCCTATTAAGACAAATGAACTGGAACATCGTCTAGGTCGCTACGGGTTAAATCCTTGTGGAGAAATTTTAGGAGCTGATTTTCACTGCAACCTAGCCGAAGTACATTTAAATCAAATCGACCCTTCAGACAAGCAGGAACAAGACAATGCCTTCAAAGCAGCTGCTTTATCAGTAGCTTGTCTACTAAATCATCGTTTCGAAGTTGAGCGTTATAGGCAAAGCAGGGAGTGGGATCCAATTGTAGGAGTCAGTTTCACTGGTTTATTTGACTTTTTTGTTCATGCATTTGGCACAAGTTGGCTTAATTGGTGGGAAAAAGGAAGACCAAACTCTGATCAAGGACAACATTTTAAGAAGCAAGAATCTGATTACTTGAATCGATGGAAAGAGATCGTCAATCAAACTGTATGGGACTATTGCGATAGGCATGGTCTTCGCAGACCAAGTCGTTGCACAACTGTCCAACCTGCAGGTACGAAGAGTCTTCTAACAGGAGCATCTCCTGGATGGCATCCTCCAAAAGCCCAACGTTTTATTAGACGAATCACTTTCAGAAAGAATGATCCTGTGGCAATGGCATGCATGGATTATGGCTATACCGTGGTACCTTCCCAATCTGATAAGGATGAAAATGGATGTCTTCTCAATGACCCATTCGACCCTCGTTGCACTGAATGGTTAGTAGAAATTCCAACTGAAGTTAGCTGGGCAAATATTCCTGGTGCTGATGAAATAGATATAAATAATTTTTCCGCGCTAGCACAATTTGATTTTTATATGCAAGTGCAAAGTCACTATACAGATCACAACACCTCAGCCACTATTGAGTTTCGTGAAGGTGAAATAGAGCCGCTGTCCAAAGCTCTCCATCAAGCAATTGATAACAGTGATGGCTACATTTCAGCGGCTCTTCTGGCTCGATTCGATGCAAATGCCACTTTCCCTCGCTTACCTTTTGAACCCATTGACTCTCAAACTTACGAGAAGCTCCAAGCCGAGGTAATCGAAAGAAGAGTAAGTGACGATTTCTTTGAGGCTCTCAATCGTTATGACCTTGGAGAGTTAACAGAAGCTGGTCCAGCTGGATGTGATTCAGATAAATGCTTGCTTCCACTTGCTAATCCAAACAAATAATTTCTGAAGCAAGAGCCAAATAAGAAATTAGATATAAATAACTATTTTTAAAGCAATCATTTATCTATAGATTCTAAAAGGTTGATACTTAATTGCACAAAGGCTAGTTAATTAGCTATTTGTGGAATAGGGGAAAACATTACTTAGGGCAAAATCTCATGACAACTCTCCAAGCTCCTCACAAGTTTATAAGTGGGTTAGCTCATGATGCTCTTATAGATCAACTAAGAGCTTGTACAAAAACTAATGAAATATTGGAATTCGAAAAATGGTTCAACTCAAAATCAAATACAGGCCCATTGCATGAACTAATTTGCGAACTCCTAAGGAACAGATCAATCTCACGGGTTCTTGCCGCTAAGTGGCTCTGTACTCTTTTAAGAGACAAAGAAGAAACTATAAAAAAGCAAACATTTGAGATGCAAAGCTAACGCTTAAGCATCTCTATTTTTTGCAAGAAGAAAAAGCTAGTTTTGCCTTAATTCAATAGAAACTAGCCTTTAAGCCTTTAGTTCTAACCCAAAGGGAAAGGGCCGCCTGATCCTGATGCAGCATTGAATCCTGAAAGTGCCCATACCCCAAAAGAAAAAAGTCCACAGCCAATGAAAAACATCAGATGTGAGATGTAACGAATGCGCTCTTTCTCGGATATTTCACCCTCCATTGGTAGATCTCCAAGAAATCTTGATTGCTCACTCTTAGAAGGGCTCATGAGATTAAGTTCTCTGTGAATTCAAAATTATCCTACAAAATTACCACAAAATTTTTCAGAATCGACTTATTAATGAGTTGAATAAGAAATTTCGTAAAACACTGAAAGGCGTTGCTAATATTAACTTTATAAAAAGGCGCAATAGAGGAGTTCCTACAGGCTCAAAACTTAGATGAACTTCAAGATTTGTTTGCCATGTAAAAGTTCTTAATTTTTCCGACATGAATGTATGTGATAACCACAAGGCATCAGCACGCACCATCAAAAAAGGTTGCTTGAACTTTCTTGAGGTTATATCTTTTTTTCTTGTTATCGCAATCGTTTTTGGCTTCGTAAGTTTCTGCCAAAAAAAAGAAGACTACCAACAATCAGCAACTATACTAATAACCCCCTAAATTAGTTAAAGATGTCTAATAAATAATTCTTTTAATACAAGGGTATAGGCTAAATCCTCAAAAAAAAGTATGTGGTTGAGATGGCAATTTATAGCCCAGTATTACTGACCTTATTGGGATGGGTAAATATAATTAAATCAGCCCCAAAGATCCTGCAGTAAAACCTACCGCGCAGAAAAAAGCAAATTCAACTAAATCTCTACTACTAGAGGGGATTTGACTTAAGACAACGGAAATTCGTTGAGCCATTTGAACCTTGTACTCACAGGTCAAGAAAAGCTAGTGAAAAATTGATATTTCCGTGAGATATCACTAACGATTTAAACTATTTCTTTATTTTTCAAACTTTGTTGTAAACCGAAAAGGTTTCAACCTAAAGAATCTGACAGGAAAACAAAAAGCCTTATTGACAAGCCCTTTCAAGGAAGACAATTAAATTAAATCAATAGATCCTACAAATTAAGACTGGTTATCCTTATTGCTCTCTTTCTCAAATGTCATCTATGCTTTATTTTATTGAAAACCAGTATTGAATTTACATAATGTCTGAGCCAGATGCTCTTTACGTTCTTCTTGCTCCTAAAGGTCAACTATGTGGTAATGGTCAATTGAGGGAATCTTTTGATGAAAGAAGAGCAAGAAGAGGAAATGATTATCCAATGTGGTATTTACCTCCACAATTAGTTCAAAAATTTGAACTACATGATAACCCTGATTTTGAAGCCGTGATTGCAGCAGATCCTTCCGCTATAGCATGGCTTAAATTAAGATTTGGCGGCGAAAGAAAAACCGCAAAGATAGATGCAGATGAACTATGGGAATGTGCAAGCAAGCCACCAGAAAGAGATGTCAGGAGGGATATTGGACTGGAGAAGAAAAATCAAGAAACATAGTTAGAATTAAAAAAAAAGGGTATTAATTCTCTGAAACCACTTCACAAAATCACTATCCACCACAAACAAGAAGGTAAAACATATACCTTCGAAGTACCTGAAGGAGAGTACATACTTAGAAATTTCGAATCACAAGATGAGAATGGTCAAATAATTGGAGATCAACTTCCTTTTTCTTGCAGGAACGGTTGTTGTTCAGAATGTGCTGTAAAAATTATTTCTGGCAGCATGGATCAAACTGCTTGTATTGGGTTGTCGCAAGAACTTAGAAATAAAGGGTATGGTCTCTTATGTGTTTCGAAAGCAACTGGACCTCTTGAATGCGAAACTCAAGATGATGATGAAGTCTATGAGGAGCAATTTGGTAAATACTTCAAAGGTTTAGATACCCAAGCAGGGAATCCTTTTGATATTTAAAAACTATAATATCTACTATTTATCTGTCCAAAAATTAAATATGTCTTTTCCATTAAAAGGAACAGACTTTTCATATCTTATGGCATTTGTCTTTTCCATTGGCAAAGCAAATTGCCTGAAAATCAAAGAAACAAAATTTACTAGCTTTATTGGTTTTTTCACTCCTTTTGCTTGTACAAAAGATCTGAAAGCATCAATTATTTTATTTCTCAAATCCCAAAATCTTTGGTCTTCTAAGTTGAACACCCATGGGAAAGCATTTTTCGAAGTGTGGTTGGTCCTTGTTATAACTTCTTCATCAAATTCTTTCGGGGAAATACCTAGCAATTCATAAAATTCACCTCTCTCACAAACTGTAAGAGTATGTGTTAAAAATACACTCCATAAGAAGAAACGACTTAACAGCTTTCCTCGAAAACCTCCTGTAATTCCTGGCCAACATCTCATCATGACGGTAAAGCAATCTCCATGACGGTTTTCGTCTTGGCACCATGGTTCAAAGAAATCGAATAAAGGTGCAAATGCTTCTTCTGGGTTTGCCTTAAGGTGTCGGTCCATCAAGATATATCTCCAATATCCTATTTTTTCTGATAAATAAACTGAATAAATCACCCAACTAATAGGGAACCAGGTAGCTGCCCTTTTACCACCTAAATGAGGCAGGTCAACTTCTATTCCTTCTGCAACTAAAGCTCTACTTAAAAAGCCTGCATGTCTTGCCTCATCTCTTGCTAAAAAAGTAAATAACTTGCTTAAGTCCCTATTACCATTCTTCTTTAAACGATTTGATATTTCTTTAAAAAGTAAAAAGCCCGAGAATTCTGAAACTACTGATCTAACGAGATAACTCTCATAAACCTCCTTGTCTTTTTGAGGTAAATCTTTTAGTCGATCAAGACTTGCTTTCCTATCGAAATGAGTGCAGTTGTAGTCTGCCTTCATCTCATTAAACATAGCCTCAAACTCTTCTCTGGCATCTTCTAAATTGGTTTTGGATGCTTTATTAAACTCAGTAACATAAAACCGCGGTGTTAAAAGATTCTCATTCAAATGAGGTGGAAGCTCATTTTTACCACGAGTATCAACTCTTAGAGAAGGAGAAGAAGCTGTAGCTGTCATTCAATTAAGCAATCCGGACTTGGATTCTATTCCCTAACTTAAAGAAAAAGGGAACTTTGACTAACTAATTAATAGAGACAGGCTCTAGAGATGAGAAATTCAAGAAAATCCACACCAAAAACCAATTAACAAATGTCTTTTAAGTCTTCTAAAACTCTTACATTGCAACTAACTTAGCTTTAATCTGAAATATGAACCCATTTCTAAGTATTGGAATTGCTCTGGTAATTTTTTTTATACTTGCAGTCCTGTTCCTTGCCTTAACCGCATGGTCTGCAAAAAAAACTCTTCTCAAAGGAGAAACAGCCTGGTCAGCTAAACTCTTAAAAATCAAACGAAAAAGCCACAAAAGTAATTCCGGTGAAGAATCTTCCTTACTAAAGTCAATCTCTAATCAAACAGATGATTTCTTGAACTCTCAAAAAAAGGATTAATAAAATTAAACTTTTGAATTTTGAATATATTTTTTATTTAAGAGCAAATTAACGCCTAATATCAAATAAGCGTCAAATTTCAAGCATGGAAAACGATTGGCTCCATTTCTCTCAGAAGTATTTTTTCAGGTCATTATTATTCATTGCAATAATAATCTTGGTGATAGTTATTATCTTTATAGCCAGATAATCGCCAATAGACTCTAGAGAAATCATATTAATGATACAAATAAAAATTTAATTTTAACAACATATCCTCAAGTAAATGCAAAGAATTCACCCTTCCAAACGAAGTCTTTACTCCTTATTGTCTATAAACCATATTGGAAACTAAAAAAACTTAGAAAGAAAGTATAATTATATAATTAAAGATAAAAAATATTTATATTTAAAAGCGATTCTTGCTATCAAATTTCTCAAGTATTTCTAAATCGATTATTTTAAGAGTACTTTGTTCAGTAGCTTCAAGATTAACAAAAGGGGCCATACCATCTTCATAGGCCTGTTTCCATCTCGATGCACATAAACACCAATAATCACCTTCTTTCAAACCAGGAAAACTATATTCGGGTTTGGGAGTAGATAAATCATTCCCCTGGGCTTTGCTATAGCTAAGGAATGAGTCACTCATAACCGCACAGATAGTATGCATACCCAAATCACTTGAATCAGTTTTGCATGAGCCATCCCTGTACCATCCAGTTAGAGGAGAGCAATTACAAGCTTTTAGAGCAGTACCTAAAACGTTTTTATCGTCCATAATTAAATTTTTCTTACATAGGATTCTAATAAGGATCTAATTCAAAAGACTTATCATTCCAGAGAATCATTTAGTAGCGCAAGATGGGTAGCTATTCGAATAATAGTAGTACCTATCGAAATTGATTTTACTGATATTTTTTATACCCAAATGTCAGCTTAATAAGAGTATCAGAAAGTGACTGCCAAAACTAAATAAAACTACTAATAGATAAAAAGTAGCAAAGCAAGTCAGGCCAATTCATTGACTCATAGTTGTTTAAAGTTAGATCAGAATTAGCCGTATATTTTCGCAACTAGCGGTCCAGCTTGATCGTCAGTAAAAACTGGTGTTGTTGTCCATTCCATAAATTCACCCCATTCTGCAGCGTGCTCATATAAGGCTGTCGGATCTTCAGTTTCAACAAGTATCCAACCTTCCAAAGACCCAGGTCCGTGATAGCGGCCAAGCATATTTGCTCTTGGGTAGGGAGCTTGAGTGGCGAGAAATTTCTTTGCTGCTTTCTCATGATATCCAGTTTTGAATTTCCAGTTCTGTATGTAGAGCATGAATTGTTTTTATAGACCTGATCCTTATAAACGAATTTTGCCTTCGATAATCTAAAAGATGATCACCTGTTGACATTTACTTTGCTCTCTAGTCAATTCAAGCAAAAAAAACAATCTAAAAGCAAAGTTTATTTTTCAAATCTTTCTTATTTTATTCGAAGTCAATAATGTAAAATCAAAAGTGGAGAGTTGGTCGAGTGGTTTATGGCTCTAGTCTTGAAAACTAGCAAGGGGGCAACTCCTTCGGGGGTTCGAATCCCCCACTCTCCGTTCAAATACGGAGAGTGAGGGATTAAATTTAATATCGTACTATTTATTAATTGATGAGCTTCATTTGATCAATACAAGTAAAGTTTATTGAGATTTTAAAATTTCGGGTAATTATTCGACAGTAAAAACACTTCCCCTTTTTCCTCACAGCTTAGTGTTTTTAGTCTAAAAGATACCTGATATCAATTGGTATCAATAGCTAGTCGATAGTCTTAAAAATCTAAGAAGTGGCAAATGAAACCTTGGTTATTGTCCAATACTTTTGGTAATTATATATAAAATCTAAGGGATTATCCCAATAATCAGGAATGAATCTATGGCTATGGATTCTAGGATAGGTAATATTCACATAGAATCATAATAAATGAAGTAAATCAAAAATTGGATTAAGATTTAGTGCTTTCTACAAATATAAGTTAAAGATGTGATTTGTATTTGTACATTTAGCTTAGATCTGCTCAATCATATTCTTATTATTTAAGAATATGACATGAATCAAGATAATCTCAATTTGCTTGTACAATTTTTAGTGTCTTTATAAGAAACTAGTTCCTACCTTACCTCTTGCACAGATTATTAATAACTAAGGAAAGAAACTTGATTAAATCTAATTAAAAAGCAAAGGATTCTTTCTTATTGCTGTACAAAAATCATTCTTAAGAGTTTTCTCATTTTTTCTTAAAGAAATCCTATATCGACGCCAGGTTCCATCTGCTTTTGTAGTAGTAATTCTATCTCTATCACAATCCACAGAGATATTGCCTTTAGTGTTCCTTCGAGTATTTATAAAATTCGTGTCATAAGTAGTGACACCTTTTAGTCTTAAACGATCAGTATTTAATTTCCAACCTCTAATATTTACCTTCAGGGGACCATAATCAACCCAATCATGGGCCTTCACTGATGTAGGGAAAAGAAGAAGGGTACTGCCAAGGGCACAAGAAAGATAAAAAGAGAGTTTCTTCATTTCTATGAAATTTTTCTAAATCTAATCAATTAAATATTTATTTCAACAAATGGCTTTTAACTTGAGAAAAGAAAAGCCTATTAAAGGGAAGGGTGAACGTAAATGTTGCCAAATCTCTATAATTCTCATTAAAGGGACATGATTTTAATACCGCGAAAATATCTAAGAAGATCAAACTGGGTAGTGAAAGTACCAACTCTCAATGCCTTTAATGAGTAGATTGAGACCCCAAACCAATTAATAAATGAAATATCACTACTTAATACTTCTAAATTATTCGAAATAGACTTTAAATTACTAGCATAAAGTTATTTATAAATTCTAATAAAAATTAGACCAATAAACAAAACCTAATAAGTACAACTATTAATTATCGTCTGTTTTATTAACTTATTGTCTTTTGAGTCCAGCCATTTACCTGCTTGACTTTGCTTATCATTGGAATTTGTCTGTTTATAGAGCCGTCTTTGGCAATCAATTTTTATCAAATATGAATTCGATGGCAAATTGATATTACCTTCTGCGTTTATATCCGAATACCTTGTGAATACAGAAAGTATTCCTTTCGAATCATAGATAATAGTTTCAGTATCAATAAACTGTCTTCTATCTTCAGTAGATGCAACTTGTTGCCAATTATCTGACTTAGCAAAAGAAGCGCTATTAACTGGATATAACAAGATAAATATAATAAAAGTTAACGTATAAATTAATTGGAAAGATTTACTTAAGAGATTCATTTTTATTTCATAAGGTTTGTCCTTGTTACTAATCAAGCTGGAAGATCAATCAAAGTCATCTATATATTCTTTTAAAGATACATAAATTATCTTTTCTTAAAATTTCATTCTTATCTTGATTAGAGTAGCTTCTGCTTAAATTAGTAAATTGAATATCTCGAGATAATTGGTTGATTGTTAATTTATTTCCGATGAACCTCAAACCACTACGATTTTTATCTAAAAGTTGTTCATTAAGTTGAAGATAGCCTAGAGAACAACCTTTTGATTAGGTTTCATGACTATAAAAAAATACAAAAAGTATTTTGGGCAGCTTCTGTTTTACGGCCAATACAATTTTATCTGCAAGAAACAAGTTAACGTTGCCATTGGAGGTGAACCTTAAGCAATCGGATTTGGACCAGCTAAGCTTTCATCTAAAAAATCCCATTAACTGCATTAGCTCCAGATTCAGAAGAACGGCTATAAATTCATCAAATGAGTTAGTTGTGCAAAGCAGCGCTGTTATTTCATTTTTAATCTAGTACTAATTTAAAGTCCTATCGAGGAAGAGCTATTTCTAATAATCCCGACAAATCCTGCATATCCAGCCTATCCTGTTTAGCAAGCCACAAGACCAAACAACAGATTTGTCTAAACCTAATGTCCATAACTTTGAAAGAGTATGAAGTGAATTATAAAAATAGTGGCAATATCATTTAAAAGATGTTTATTCAATAGAAATTAGAAATCATTAATTTATATTTAATATGTTAATTTTATAGCAAAGCACTTTATCTGAAATGCTCTATGGACAAATTGAGGAAGAAAATCTTTATATCTATACATTTCTAATGTATAGATATTAGATCATAAAATTACTATATTATTGAATATTGTAATCACCTTTTCCTGAATTATAGTCGTAAAATGAAAAAAGTTGAAATCAGCTACAAGGATTTAACCAAGAGCCAATTAGAGTTTCTTAAAGAAAGATATATAAATAGTCGTATTTCCTCTATGAGTCAAGATGACCTTCAAGATTTTGTAAGAACAATAATCTCGGATCAAATCCTAGGTACAGTAGGGAATCTGGAGGAAAGAGAGGCATGGAATGAAATGAAAGATCATTTCAAAGATAATTTCAAAGACATGATCAAGGAATCTCTTAAAGTAAGTAATAAGGGAGATTTAGATATTGATCAAGACAAGCAAGAGTTAGAAAAAAGACTTGACTTGCTTGAAAAGCGAAAAAAGGAAAAAGCTAGCACTGCTAATGAAGATATGTGGTGAAAATTATAATTCTTTAATTAACGCTGAGAAAATTTAATTCAACTTATGAAGTTAATCAGTTATTTCTTTCTAGAATGGTGGCTTAACATAATAATTAGAATTCTAAATTATAAATCTAAATAGATAGAAAAATATGTTTTTCTTTGCTCTTACTCTAGCTGAAATTGGGCTAAACCCTATAACGATATTCCTGATATTGATTTTTGGAGGTTTCTTTCTGTTTAGTTTTGCTGTGACAAGCCCAAATATGGATACCAAAGGCTTGCTGAGAGTCTTATATGCAAAGCCTACTCGTAAAGCTGATGGAACCGTAGAGTACAAAAAAGAGGATTAATTTACTTATCTAGAACGACTTTTCCAATAAAAAAGACCCAAGATTAATTACCTGGGCCTGGGTGATGGGGAATCTTATTTCTAGGCGACTTTTCGAAATAAATCAATCCCCCACAGTTAGTGGGTTAGCTTCAATGCACGCCATATATAGTTCGTCTGAATCATTTCGCTTGGAATTACAGTTTCCAAAAGGTGAATCACTAGAAGATACTATGGGGAAGATTCTGAAAAATCAAAGATTACTGAAACCTAAAGTTCTCAATTGAAAATCTTACCCAACTGAAAATTCTGAATGCTTGCTATGCGCTTAAGTATATTTAATGTATCTATTATAGATTTGTCATCATTAATTTCTTGTGCTTTATCAATGTAATCCAATGCTAACTTAGGCTTAAATCGATAAATATCTAAAAACCCTTTAGCCATGAAAGCATATTGATTATCTTTGTCTAATAAACATATTTTTCGAAAAGTATTAGATGATAAAGAAGCTTTCTTCTGAAGTAATTGGGATAAAGCTAAAGCATACAGATCTTCTAAGTTATTGGGGTTGTTCTTTAACCTCTCTTGAAATATAAGTTCCGAATTCTTTAAATAAACTTGCTCAGGATCACCTTGATTGAGAAGACCTACTTTGGCAAATAATTCCTCTAAATTTCCTTCCCTTAATAATAAACTCATTCTCCTTAAAGCATCAATTCTATTAATAGCTAGTGAACCAGGCAAATAATCTTCTTGATTAACATTGAAAGGGTTGTTGAATGATAAATCTACTGATTGATCTGTTCCTGAAGTCAGATATGAAATCTTTAAAGTCATATCGGTTGGATTTTGATTTAAAAGTTCATTAAATTTGAATCTTTGAGATACCCTAAAGCAATTATTTTGGTCCGCGGGATTAATTCTCATTAAACCTTGTGCGACTGATTGATCAAATCGAAATTTCTTTAAGCCCTTCTGAGCATCAATAATTAGTTGAGAACCTTGAAGTGCCTTGCCTTTGTTTTCTAGTATCAAATTAAGGCCTCCTGGAATAGGGTTAACTAATGTAGATGGGACAGAATCAGAACATCTTATTTTAATAATCTGAGTAGTGAGAGGATCCCTTCGGTATAAAGAAGCTGAACTACCATCTGGTAAATCCCAGCTGTCTACAATCTTGAAGTTCGGCGATACTTGGATTAACTTTCCTATTTCAACTTCACGACTCCCACTCATTACTCCCTGGTCTCCTGTTTTCAGAAGAAACCAATCAAAATTACTTAATTCATCTGTTAAGTCGTCTGTTTGATAGTAAGTTTGCCGAGCTGCAAGAAGCCTTTTCTGTTTCTTTCCCTCTGCATCTATATTAAATGCATTTAAATTCCTAGAATCAGTTAGAACAGCAAGGGTTGAAATATTGTAAGGACTAAAATTGGTAATAGTTTTGACTATATTTTTTATTGGCCAGGAATCAGTATAGATGGGAGGGTTAGGGATAGATCCAGTAACATTTAGTCCAATGCCAAATTGATTCCAAAATAAACCTATTATGCCGATTAAAATAATACTTTTTTTCCAAATGAAGGTCCAATTATGTTGAACCGAGGATAGAAAGATACCTATTAGTATAAAAAATTGGGGGAGCAAAGGGAGAATAAATCTCAAATCCTTTGAACTCATAGAAATACACAAAAGTAAGCCACCTATCAAAAAGCTTGAATTCCAAAATAAAATTTTCTTATTTACTATTGAAAAAGTTTTTTGTTTTATCCTAAAATGAAAAAATAATTCAATTATTAACCCCGAAGCAAGTATTCCATAAACTATAACTCCTATTAGTTTTGGAGATATAGAAGGGTAATATAACCATCCTGACAATGAGTTTGCCTCAAGTCCGTCTTGATATAGAACTCCCCAACGTCGAGCTTTATTAATAGAGGTTAATATTGTTAACCAGTTTTGACTTATCCAAGGAAAAGAAATAAGAACTGGGGTGAATATAAGAAATAGTGTCTGAATGATTAAATTAAGTCTTCGATTATATAGATTAATAATAAATTCGACTAGTAAAATAATAATTGGTATCCATAAGTAAATGATCCCTGTGGGCTTAGTGAGGATAACTAGGCCTATAAATAAACCTCCCAAAATAGAAGAGAACCAAGTGCTTATATATTTATTAAAACGCCATATAGATATGAAAAACCAAGTTGCTGTAATTATAGAAGTTAAACTCAAATCTATTAAATAGTCTGTTCTTTGATTAAGAAAAGCAGGTGAGATCGCACAAAAAAATGCAGCCCACAGACCAGAACTTCTTTGATGTACTAAGCGACCAGTGAAATAGGTTCCTATAAGTAACAATGCATTGAAAAGTTGATTCGAAATTATTGCCGACTTAT
>QCIW01000019.1 GCA_003216435.1 Prochlorococcus sp. AG-402-N21 | reverse complement strand
TTCCTCGCCCTTGATTCCAACCCAGTAATAGAAACCCCAAATATTAACTCTATATCTGATCAAGTTGATTATGTTTTTCTTAGTCTTCCAAATGGTTTAGCCTCTCAATATGTACCTCAACTTTTGGGAAAAGGTATTAGAATAATTGATCTTTCAGCTGATTATAGATATAAATCATTGGAGTCATGGAAACAAGTCTATAACCAAGAAGCTGCATTATATAAACGTACTGATAGTCAATTATGTAATCTAGCTGTTTATGGTTTACCAGAGCTGAACAATGACAAGATAAAAGATAGTAATCTTATATCTTGTCCAGGATGCTTTCCGACAGCTTCACTCTTACCATTACTTCCTTTCCTAAAACAAGGTCTTATTGAAAATGAAGGTATAATTATTGATGCCAAATCAGGAACCTCAGGAGGAGGTCGGTTACCTAAAGAACACCTACTATTAGCTGAATCATCTGAGACAATTTCTCCCTATTCAGTAATTGGACACAGACATACATCAGAAATTGAGCAAATCGCTACGGAGATATCAGGTCACGAAATCCAACTCCAATTTACACCTCATTTGGTTCCTATGGTGAGAGGTTTACTTTCTACCGTTTATTCCCGTTTGCGAGATCCTGGATTAACAGCTGAGGATTGCCGAACTTTATTATATACATTTTATAGAAATCATCCTTTTATAAATATCTTACCGGTAGGAATTTACCCTTCTACTAAATGGGTAAAGAATACAAACAAGGCTTTTATCTCTGTCCAGGTTGATAAAAGAACAGGTAGACTTGTATTGATAACTGTTATTGATAATTTAATCAAAGGACAAGCTGGACAAGCTATACAGAATCTAAACATAATGGCTAATATTTCGCAGGAGGAGGGACTTCCTTGCCAGACTTTTTATCCTTAATTAGAAGAACGCCACTCATTGACAGCATTGGCAATAGCCTTCGGAATTAAATTATGTTCTAGTACTTGTATTTTTTTTGTAAGACTACTGAGATCATCTTCGATGTCTATTTTTACAGCTGCTTGCGCAATAATTTCACCAGAATCGATCTCTTCTATAACTTTGTGAATAGTACACCCTGTTATCTTTACACCGGAATTTAATGCTCTCTCAATAGATTTTGTACCTTTAAAGCTTGGAAGGATTGATGGATGTATATTAATAATTTTATTTGGAAAAGTATTAATAAGAATTGGAGTTACTATTCTCATCCAGCCTGCCATTACAATACATTCAACATTAAAATATTTTAATCTAGAGACTATTTCTTTATCGTAGGAATTTCGATTAGCGAACTTTCTATGATCAATATATTCATAATGAATACCAAATTTTTTAGCTCTTTCTATTGCCTTACAATCGTCATTATTTACTATTAATATAGATATCTTTGCATCCAGTAAATCAGAGTCTATCGCTCGGGCTATCGCTTCAAAATTTGAGCCATTACCTGAGGCCATTACAGCAATTTTTACGGCTGGACTTAAACTTACTTTTGATGGAAATGATGGATTGATAAGAAGAGTATTATTTTCGGCATTAAGGTCCATAATGTTATTATTTTCCATTTAACGTATTATGAAGTTTTTAATATGTTAATAAAATCAAGGAATATTGGACATGTCAATTTGTGTTTAAACATCTAAATAACTAGTGTGAGGATAATTCAGATGAATTTGTTAATTACTGAACAAATTTTGTGAGTGTATATCAGGTATGGTTTAATTAAATACAAAAGATGAATCCTGCTTCTTAGGGACTTAATAAAAATCTCCTAAAAGAGAGTTGGTTTATCTCTGATTACTAAGCATAATGGTTCTTCCGCAATTTAGTTCTAATAATTTCGAGACTCAGTGGGACAGATTCTGTGATCTTCTCTGGTTTGATAAAGAACTTGGAATATGGCTGGATGTCAGCAGAATGCAAATTAATAATGAAGATTTTGAAAAATATCATAATCTCTTTGAGAAGTCCTTTTCAGCTATTGATGATTTAGAACAGGGATCAGTTTCTAATATCGATGAGAATAGACAGGTTGGTCATTATTGGTTAAGAAATACATTAATTGCTCCTAATGAAAATGTAAGAAAACAAATTTCTGACAATATTGATTCAATTAATCAATTTGGAGGAGAAATATTAGCTGGAAAGATAACCAATAATAAGCAACAGTCATTTACCGATATTTTATGGATTGGAATAGGAGGCAGTGCTTTAGGTCCTTTATTAATTATTAATTCCTTGCAAGAGTTGGGTAAAGGTCTTAATTTCCATTTTATTGATAACATTGATTCCGAAGGAATAAGTAGACAATTAAACTTATTGCAGCACAAAATCAACCAAACTCTTGTTGTAGTTGTTAGCAAATCTGGAGGCACTCCAGAGCCTAAATTAGGAATGGAACAAGTTAGATATTTTATGGAGAAAAACGGAATCGATTGGTCATCTCATGCAGTTGCAGTAACAATGAAAGACAGCCAATTAGATCAGATTGCTTTAACTGAAAATTGGTTAAGACGTTTTGATCTTCCAGATTGGATAGGGGGAAGAACAAGTATTACAGGAGCAGTAGGAATCCTTCCAATAGTCTTGGTCGGGTCAGATATTCATAATTTTCTTGAAGGTGCTGCCAAAATGGATCATTTAACAAGAGATAGAGATATACGAAATAATCCCGCTGCTCTGCTTGCCTTAGCTTGGCTAACAGCCGGAGAAGCAAAAGGTAAAAGGGATATGGTTGTTTTACCTTATAAAGATCGTCTTGAAGTCTTTAGCCGATATCTTCAACAGCTAATAATGGAATCTTTGGGAAAAAAAGAAGATAGAAATGGCAATATCGTTCACCAAGGTATATCTGTTTATGGTAATAAAGGTTCAACTGATCAACATGCTTATGTGCAACAACTTAGAGACGGTATAGACAACTTTTTTGTTACATTCATCGAGGTTTTAAGAGATTCTAGTGACATACCCACTATCAATGGGAAGAATCCTGGAGATTATCTTTCAGGGTTTTTACAAGGCACGAGGGCTGCATTATCTCAAGGAAGTAGACAAAATTTAACTATAACAATTAAAGAATTTAATGAGCATTCGTTAGGTTCGTTGATTGCCTTATTTGAAAGAGCTGTAAGTCTATATGCAGAAATAGTAAATATAAATGCTTATCATCAACCAGGAGTAGAAGCTGGAAAAATAGCAGCAGCAGATATTTTGAAATTACAAAAAGAGGTAGAAGACTTATTGCTAGATGGAAACTTAACTAATATTGAATCGCTAAATAATAGAATTCCTGGATCAAATCCTGAATCTATTTTTTGGATATTACGACATTTGGTGGAAAATAATTCTTCTTATTCTGTATCAGGTACTTGGTCTAATCCCAAGGATTTGTCATTTAAATATAATTCTTAGTTAAATTACAATATTCACGAGTTTACCTTTGACGACTATTACTCTTTTAGGAGATTTTCCCTCTAGCCACTTTTTACTTATATCATCTTTAAGCGCTAAATTCTTTAATTCTTCTTTGTCTAGATTTGCAGGGACATTAATTTTTTGCCTTACTTTGCCATTAATTTGTATAACAAGTTCAAATGTATCTTTACTCAAGGCTGAAGTATCCAGTTCTGGCCAATTTTGCTTATGAATACTATCATTACCATTTAGTTTCGTCCAAAGTTCTTCTGCAATATGAGGTGAAAAAGGAGCTAATAGTCTAATTAAAACTGAAATAGATTCTAAAGCTATATTTTTATTTATCGAATCTATTTTTTCTTGAAGACTGTTTGTTAATATCATTAATTCTGATATAGCAGTATTTAGTTTATTATTCTCTAGATCTTCTGTTACTTTCATTATTGCATTGTGTACAGATCTTCTTAAATCTTTTTCATTTTCCGAAAGTTTATTTCTATCTTTTTGGGTTATTTCTTTATTTATATCTAATTTATGATAATGAGAAAATTCTTTAGTTAATTTGTATAGTCTTTGTAAAAATCTATATTGGCCCTCTACATCGGTATCTTCCCATTCTAAATCTTTTTCAGGAGGGGCTTTAAATAAAATAAACATTCTTGCTGTGTCAGCACCATATCGATCAATGACTAGACCTGGATCGATTCCATTATGTTTAGATTTTGACATCTTTTCATAGATTATGTCCAATAACTCTCCAGTATCTGGATCAACAGGATTATTTTTGTCTAATATTTTATTTGCAGGAATATATTTTGATGTCTTAGGATTTTTATATGCGGCTGCTTGAACCATTCCTTGAGTGAGTAACTTTTTGAAGGGCTCATTGATATCAATTAGATTGTTGCTTTTAATCGTTTTTGTTATAAATCTTGAATATAATAAATGCAGTATTGCGTGTTCTATTCCTCCTACATATTGATCCACCGGTAGCCATTTATTAACTTCATTAGAATCAAAAGGTTTTGAATCATTTATTGGATCTGCATATCTTAAGAAATACCATGAGGAACAGATAAACGTATCCATAGTATCCGTTTCTCTCTGAGACGGTTCTCCACAATTCGGACAGGCTACACTAATCCATTCTTTTGTATTAGATAAAGGGGAACTTCCTTTCCCAGAAAGTTTAATAGAAGCTGGTAATTCTACAGGTAAATCCTTTTCTGGTACACGTACTTCACCACATTTTTTGCAGTTAATTATCGGAATTGGACATCCCCAATATCTTTGCCTTGATATTAGCCAATCCCTTAATTTATATTGAACTTTTACCTTTGCCCATTTTTCTTCAAAGCCAAATTTATTAATTAATGATTTAGCTTTTGCAGATAGGACATTGTTAAATTGTCCTGAATTAATCAGTAGACCGTTTTCAAGAAATGCTTTGCTTTTATCTAAGTCATTATTTTGGGGAGCTATAACATATTCGATTGGAAGATTATATTTGCTAGCAAATTCATAATCTCTCTGATCATGTCCTGGGACTCCCATTACAGCTCCCGTACCATATTCAGATAAGACATAATCTGCAGTCCAAACGGGTATTTTTCTATTATTTATTGGATTAATTACATAAGAGCCTAGAAATATCCCATTTTTTGGTCGTGTGTCTGAACATCTTTCGATATCTCGTAATCGTTGATAGGATTTTCTAAAATCTTTCAATTCTTGTTGTTTTTTATCTTCAGTTAATTCATTTATAAGAGTATGATTTGGTGATAAAACAATATACGTAACACCAAATAGTGTATCGGGCCTTGTAGTAAAAACTTCTATACATTTAGACTTTTTGGTTGATAAGTAGAATTTTATTTCTGTGCCTTTGGATTTACCTATCCAATTAGATTGCATCATTTTTACTCTTTCTGGCCACCCTGATAGTTCATCTAAATCTTTAAGAAGATCTTGACTATATTGAGTAATTCCTAAAAACCATTGGTTTAATTCTCTCTTTTCTACTAACGCTCCTGATCTCCATGACTTTCCTTCAGCATCTACTTGTTCATTAGCTAAAACTGTTTTGTCTATAGGATCCCAATTAACCGTAGCTTTTTTTTGATATGCAAGTCCTTGTTTATGTAGGTTTAAAAAAAGGTATTGAGTCCATTTATAGTATGAACTATCACTTGTATTAATTTCTCTATCCCAATCTACAGATAAGCCCAATCTCTTAAGTTGAGATTTCATTTGCTCTATATTTTTTATTGTCCATTCTGCTGGGTCTATACCTCTTTCTATAGCTGCATTCTCTGCTGGCAAACCAAATGCATCCCATCCCATTGGATGCAATACTGATTTACCTTTCATTCGTTGATATCTTGCTATTACGTCAGTTATTACATAGTTTCTTACGTGGCCCATATGTAATGTCCCTGACGGATATGGGAACATTGATAAGGCATAAAATCCTTTCTTATTCGCTTTAGGCTCTAAAGTTTTATATAGAGCATCCTTGTCCCATTGTGATTGCCAACGAGGTTCTAATGTTTCAGGGTTGTATTGGTCCTCAGCGGAGAAATTTAAGTTGGTTATTGGGTTTGAATCTTTCACAGTTTTCATCTTAACCAATAGGATCGTGGCATATTTGAAGGCACATGGTGAACTAACCTTCATATACAACTATTAAGTCTATTATGAGATGATTCATTAGCTATCTTAGTTTTAATCGAATAGCTAATGGTACAGAATGACAACCATAGAATTTTCTAAATACCAAGGCTTAGGTAATGATTTTATTCTTATAGATGGAATTAAAAAAAGAGTTGCCTGAATATCTAATTTCTCCTGGTGAGCATTTAGTAAAAACTCTTTGCGATCGAAAATTTGGGATAGGAGCAGATGGAATAATTTTTGCACTTCCATCGTCAAATAAATCTGATTTAAGGATGAAAATACTCAATTCTGATGGTTCAGAGGCAGAGATGTGTGGGAATGGCGTCAGATGCTTGGCAAAATTTGTGATAGAAAAAATTTATAAGCATAACTCTTTAACATCACATCTAAAGATTGAAACATTGGCAGGTTTAATAACTGCTGAGTTTGAGACAAGCGAATATATAACCGTAGATATGGGGGCTCCTTCATTTTCTCCCTCTGCTATACCGACTGAATTGCCCATTGGGAAATTAGGATTAGCTAATGGGACTATTGATATTAATGGCATTGAATTTGAATTATATAGTGTATCTATGGGTAATCCACACGTTATTATCTATTCAAACGAAATAGCAAACTTAAATATCAATAAAATTGGATCAACAATAGAAAATCACTCTCTATTTCCTGAGAAGACAAATGTGCATTTTGCTCATATATTAGATCGATCAAATATAGAAGTATTAACTTGGGAAAGAGGATGCGGCCAGACGTATGCATGTGGTACAGGAGCTTGTGCTACCGCAGTAGTTTCATATAAACTTGGACTATGTGGGAACGATGTCCAAATTAAGTTGAAGGGCGGAAACCTTTTTATACGATGGCCTAATGAAGGTTCTTCTGTTCTTATGAAGGGAACTGCATGTTTTGTATATGAAGGATGTTTAAATCTAGATAACATAATATGACCCTAGACGATAATAAAGCTAAATCAATTTATTTAGATGCTTGTGCAACTACACCAATGCATTCTGCAGTTATAGATAAAGTTAACAGCATAAATCGAGAATGTTTTGGCAATCCATCTAGTATTCATTTAGAAGGCATTAAAGCCGCTGAAGTCTTGGAAGACTCAAGAAGTAAAATTGCATTGAAATTGAATTGTAGTTTTGATGACGTTATCTTTACATCTGGTGCTACAGAGTCAGTTCATTTGGCACTCTTAGGATCTACAAAACATCTTGAACCAGGAAGAATAATAATCAGCGATGTAGAACACCCTGCAGTTAATGCAGCCGCTAAACAATTAACAAGGAGAGGTTGGACATTGAAATATTGGCCAGTAGATTTAAAAGGTAATCTTAAATTAGAATTAATTGACAAGTTGTTGGAATTTCCGACAAAGTTAGTTTCAATAATTTGGGCTCAAAGTGAGGTTGGCTCAATACAACCTATTAGACGTATAGGTGAAGAATGTAAATCTAGAAATATTCTTTTTCACACAGATGCTACACAAATATTGCCACAAACATCAATAGATTTTAATAGTTTGCCGATAGATATGATAAGTGCTTCAGCACATAAACTTCAAGGACCAAAAGGAATAGGCTTACTATTAAGTAAATTGCCTAATAATAGAAAGTTAGACTCTATTCAAGGAGGAGGAAATCAAGAATTTGGTATAAGATCTGGTACTGAATCAATATCCTTAATTGCTGGATTTCAGACAGCTATATCTTTATTGGAAGAAAGAGCGTTACATACTTTAGATAAAACAAGCTTTATGGATAAAGAATTATATTCGGAAACGCAAAAGCTTTGTAAGAATCTTTGTGATATTAAAGGCATTAATTTGGTTGGTAATGAATTTAATTCTAATAGACTTCCACATCATATTTCTATTTTGGTTTCGAATAAATCAGGAGACCCAATATCTTCTAGAAAATTAGTTAGAGAATTATCAGAACAAGGAATATATGTAAGTAGTGGTAGTGCTTGTACAGCAAGTAAGAATCAAGGTAGTAATATTATAAAAGCTTTGGGTTATGAAAAAAAATGGTTAAATAGTTCAATTAGATTAAGTTTGGGTCCTTGGGTAGATTATGCAACCTTAGGGCAAGTACCATTAACTTTAGAGAGGTTGATTTCTATCTTTTGAATTTTCTGGCTAATAATTTATGAGTAACATTCTACCAACCGATTTATTTCAAGCAGAAAAACTATTATATACCTCAATTACAGGGTCTTTAATAGATTCCAAAACTAACCGGATAGCAGCGAATCTTCTTTTTCCCAATATTCGTTTAAATCCCATTTTAAAAAGACTATGTACTCAATTAATTCATAAATGTGATTCTTTGATACTTTTGTGGCCAGATGAGGGAGGTGCTGCTTTGGCTAAGAGAGATATCCCTGAATTTTCAGATAATATTTATTCATTCAATAAATTTCTGAAGGCAGATTTAGACAATATATCCTTAGTTTTATCCGTAGCACCTAATCACTACGACTTTGATCAATTTAAGTCAATATGTGATACTTATCAAGGAACAATCTTAATGTTAAATGGAAAACTTGAAGATATAGCAATAGGTATTGGAAATGTTGGAAGAGAGAGGAGAAAGACTTTTATAAAATCTTGGAGCTATATTTATTGGTTGCAACCATTAACTAATGGAGCAATTATGAAGCTTTATGATACTAAATGGATTTTATTTAGATTGGATCAAGATGGATATAGATATTGTGATTCTTTTGATATAAAGCCAGATGAAGAGATGATAACTGAATCTCTTTTTAACTCTTAATAATATTAGGTTGATGCGCTTCAAATTTATTATCCTCACACTTTTTCTTGTGTTTGGTGTTAATAATCCTACTGTCAAACAACTATATATACACAACTCATTAATTAGTAAATTATATTTTAGGCTTTTTCAATCTTCACGCAAAGAAAATATTTGCACAGGACTTCAGGATGAATTGCTTAGAGACATTTCCCTAGACACTAAATATATCAGCATAAGTATAATGAACAAGAAAGGAGAATTAATAGCAGATATAAATGGAACTACACCTCGCATACCCGCCTCAAATCAAAAACTTATTACAACAGCTTATACATTAGATCAATTAGGTCCCAATTATCGACTTAAAACTATCCTCTACAAAAATATAGCAACCAATTCTTATCATTTAGTTGGAAGTGGAGATCCTGACCTTAATATTCTTCATATCAACAAGTTTGTAGATTCAATAGTTTCGCAAGCTAAGTCTTCAAATAATAAGCCTATTAAAATTTACTTATACGATCAACCAAATGCTAATTGGTGGCCATCATCATGGTCTAAGTACGATAGAAACGAACCCTATGGCGCACCAATTAGTATGTTGGCGATGCAAAGTAATTCACAGAAAAAAGCATTGTCTAACCCACTTGATTACTTTAAATCTATTCTCAAACAGCGATTATTAGATAAAGGTTTATACGCTCATAATATTAATCTTCTTAATGTTAATCACATAAGTACCAATCTACTTCAACCAATATCTGTTGTAGAATCATCACCTGTATATGGCCTGATTTCATTAGCTAACTCAGAAAGTCATAATTTCACTTCAGAGGTTTTATTTCGCAATGCATTTAGAAATTGGAATATATCTAATTTAAATCAAGGAGTTTCAAGTTGGCTTAGATTCATAAAAGTAGATCCAAATAAGTTTTATTTAGCTGACTCTAGTGGTTTGTCTAAAGAGAATAAATTAACGACATACGGCCTAGTCAATTTTTTATACCAAATGTCATACCATAGATATTCAAAATATTATTTTTCGTCTATGTCTCTATATGGTGCTAGAGGTACCTTAAGTGAAAGACCTTATCGTTCAAACCTGACTGGTAAACTTTTAGCTAAAACGGGAACATTAGAAAATGTAAAATCTTTAAGTGGTGTCTTAAATGCAAGTTATAGTCCTCTATATATAAGCATCATTATAAATAAACCCGGCGAACATGAAGATTTAATTGATAATTTGCTATCTACAATATCCTCTTTCAGTAATTGTAATTAGAGTTTTATTTTTTATATAATCTTTTCAGATCATCAGCTACCAACTTTGGAACCATATGGTTTATTTTTCCACCAAACATAGCTACCTCTTTAACAACAGAACTACTTAAAAAGCTATGGTGAGTTTCAGTAGCTAGAAAGATTGTCTCAAAATCTTTGTTTAAGGATCTATTTGTATGGGCTATTTGAAGCTCATATTCAAAATCACTCATTGCCCTTAATCCACGTAGTATTAAATCCACATTATTTTCTTTTGCGCAGTTAACTGTTAGACCCTCAAAGCTCACTATTCTTACTTCTGCGATATCCTTTGTAGCATCTGATATCTGTTCCATCCTCCTAGATAGAGGAAAAGTGGCCTTCTTAGCTGGATTTTCTAATACAGCAATAATTACCTCCCCGAAAAGGTTACACCCTCTTTTTATAAGGTCGAGGTGTCCAAATGTTAAGGGGTCAAAACTTCCTGGGTAAAGGGCTTTCATGATAATTAGCGGAATTTACTATTCTGGGAGTGATTTGCTGTTTAAAGTTGAATAAATATACTAAGAGCTCATGTCACTTGATTTAGAAGCCAAAAAAGTACTCCTTCGCAAAATTCCACATGGTTTATTCATATGTGGTGTTAGGGAGAATGAAGATGTAAATGGATTTACAGCTAGTTGGGTGACACAAGGATCTTTTGATCCTCCCCTTGTTGTAATGGGAGTAAGAGCAGATGGTTCTAGCCACGCAATAATTCAGAGAACTAGAAAATTTTCCTTGAATGTCCTAAGAGAGGATCAAAAGGATCTGGCAGCTGTATTTTTTAAACCCCAAAAAGGATTGGGAGGCAGATTTGAGTCCGCACCCTATACATTTGGACCATGTGGTTTACCCATATTAGAAAATTCAATTGGAGCAATTGAATGTGAATTAGTGGGAGAAGTTGAAAAGGGTGACCATACTGTTTTTGTGGCGGAGGTAAAGTCTGCAAGATTAATTGAAGATTGTAATTCCTTAATACTCTCCTCTACAGGATGGAGTTATGGAGGATAAATAAATATTTCCATTGTGTTAAAGCCTTTATTTCAAGATACGGAGCGTTTGGATATATCTTTAAAAGATATACCTAGTGAACCTGGATGTTATCTAATGAGAGATAATAACGATAGGATTTTATACGTAGGAAAGTCTAAGGATTTACTAAAACGAGTAAGAAGTTATTTTCGACGATCGGAGTCACATAGCCCTCGAATACAACTAATGATTAGACAGATTTATGAAATAGAATTTATAGTTACAGACAATGAAATAGAAGCGTTAACCCTTGAATCTAATTTAATTAAGAATAATCAGCCTTATTTTAATATATTGCTAAAAGACGACAAGAAATATCCATATTTATGTATAACATGGAGCGAATTATACCCAAGATTATTTATAACTAGAAATAGATTAAATAAAAACCCTAAAGATAGGTATTACGGACCTTACGTGGATGTCAATCTATTACGTAAAACTATATTTTTGGTAAAAAGTGTGTTTCCTCTTAGGCAAAGATTACGTCCTTTATACAAGGATAGAACATGCTTAAATTATTCTATAAAAAGATGTCCTGGTGTTTGTCAGGAGAAAATTACGCCAGATGAATATATAGAAACTCTCAAAAAGGTAGAAATGATTTTTCAAGGGAGATCCAACGAATTGAAGACTCTTTTGGAGAAAAAGATGAATAATTATTCTGATAAACAAGAATATGAAAAGGCATTGTTAATAAGAGATCAGATAAGAGGAGTAGAAAATATTGGAGAATCCCAGAAGATGACATTGCCAGATTCATCAATTAGTAGAGATATAATTGCTATAGAAACAGACACTAAGATATCAAGTATTCAACTATTTCAAATGAGGGCCGGTAAATTAGTAGGTCGATTGGGATATATAGCAAAAAGTAGTGGAGAGTCTACAAACTCTATATTACAAAAAATTTTAGAGCAACATTATAGCAATATAGATAAAGTGGAAATACCTTCTGAACTTCTAATTCAACATAGATTGCCTCAACAAGAACTTATTTCTGATTGGCTATCATCTATAAAAGGAAAAAAAGTAAAGATATCCAATCCAATTCGAACTAAAAAGGCTGAGATTATAGAATTGGTACATAAAAATGCTAAGTACGAACTTAATCGAATAAAGACAGATCAACACAACAAGACAAGAGCTCTACAAGAGCTAGCAGAGATATTAGAGATTTCAGATTATCCACGAAGGATAGAGGGGTATGATATTAGTCACATCCAAGGAAGTGATGCTGTAGCATCTCAGGTTGTGTTTATTGATGGTGTTCCAGCGAAGCAACATTACCGTAAATATAAAATTAAGAATGAAGAGATAAAGATCGGTCATAGTGACGACTTTAAATCTATAGCTGAAGTTATAAGAAGAAGATTTAAACGCTGGGCTTCATTTAAACTTAATGGAGGTAACATTAATGAATTAAAATCTAAAAAGATATCGTTATTCGACTCTTTGTCAATTTCTGATTGGCCAGATCTCATTATGATTGATGGAGGAAAAGGACAACTAAATGCTGCAATAAACGTTCTAAAAGAACTAAATCTAGCAGAAGATATCCATATTTGTTCATTAGCTAAGAACAAAGAGGAAATATTTATTCCCTATCAAAGTAATTCTTTAGATACAAAACCTAACGATCCTTCTGTATTGATTTTGAGAAGATTACGAGATGAGTCTCATAGATTTGCTATTTCTTACCATAAATCTAAACGCTCTAAACGTATGATTAAATCCGAATTATCTATGATTGGTGGTTTAGGTCCTAAAAGGACTAATCAACTACTCAAGCACTTCAAATCTGTAGAAGGAATAGAACATGCAACTCAAGATGAAATAAGTCGAGTAACAGGATTGGGTTATAAGATTTCTCAGGATATTTGGGAATACTTTCACAAATAGTAAAAATGAGCCATCCTTTGACCCCAATATTAAAATCAGTAAATAAGAAAAGTTGCCCTAACTCAATTAACTTTCATTGCCACACGATAAATAGTGATGGAAGTTTATCTTCGCAAGCCTTGTTTGAACAGGCTAATAGTCAAGGATTAGAGCATTTAGCCGTTACCGATCACCATTCTATTAAATCTTTTACAGAAATTATGGCATATATAAAAAGAAACTTAGATAAACAATCAATAGTTACAAAAGTCTGGCCTGGTATTGAAATAACGGGTAATTTAAAAGGTTGTCTTGTACATATCCTAGGTTTAGGATTCGATATTAATAGTCAATATTTAGATTCATATACTTCTGGAGATTCAGTCAGAGGATCTTTACTTGACGCGAAAAATATAGTGTTAAATATTCATAAGGCTAATGGATTGGCTATATTGGCTCATCCTGCGAGATATAGAACTCCATATACAGAGTTAATTCCAGAAGCGAAGATAGTAGGATTTGATGGTATTGAAGTCTGGTATGACTATCAAAGAAATCAATCTTGGAAGCCAACACCTTTCATATGTGATCAAATAGAAATGTTGAGGATTAATTATGAATTATTACCTTCTTGTGGGACAGACACCCATGGAATATCATTATTAAAAAGGTAATATTAATATCAATTCTATTAGAAGTTTTCTATAATTGATTCAGCATAATTAGCAATACTCTTGATTTCATTTAACTCTTCTTCTTCAGCACCTAACCATAGCCCTCGATATGAAGCCTCTAGTAAACGTTGGGAAATATCTCTTAAAATCCAAGGATTATTCTCAATAATAAATTGTTTATTAGTTTCGTCTAAGAGGAAGGTTTTTGCAATAGATCTATAACACCAGTTTGGCACTTCGTTTGTGATGGAATCATAGCCAAATAGATAATCAATACTTGCGCCGATTTCAAATGCTCCTTTATAACCGTGAGTTTTTATTCCTTCAATCCATTTTGGATTTAGTAATCTGCTTCGTACTACTTTATCGAGCTCCGTTTTCAATTTGTTAATACGTGGACGTGAATTCCTGGAATGATCGGCTATTAAAATAGTAGGCTTTTTTCCTTTAAATTGCTCTACGCTACCTGCTAAACCTCCATGAAATTGATAATAGTCATCTGAATCTAAAATATCATGTTCTTTATTATCCTGATTATGTAGAACAACCTGGATTTTTGATAACGAATTAATTAAAGCCTCTTTTGACGACTTTGGATTTTCGTTTCCTGTATAGGTCCATTTACTCCAGCTAAGATAACCCTCTACTAAATCTCTTTTGTCATTCCAGGCTGAACTTGAAATTATTTCCTGTAAGCCTGAACCATAAGATCCAGGAGCAGATCCAAATATTCGTGGCTTTATTTGTTCATCTTCAGTTGTAAGAATATAAGGATTTAAGTCCTTCGATTCCTTAAGCTTAGACAGTTGGATTTGAGCATTATGTATTAGAGAAACGAGTTGTGGAAATGTATCTCTGAATAAGCCGGAGATTCGAACTAATACATCAACTCTTGGTCTGTTTAGTACCGTCAGAGGTATTGGTTCTAGTCCTATAAGTCTTCTTGATGAAAAATCCCAAACTGGACGTATTCCCATTAAAGCTAAAATTTGGCTTACATCTTCGGCACCATTTCGCATAGTTGCTGTAGCCCAAACTGAAACAGCAAGATTCGTGAGATTTTGACCATGATCTAATTTATATAGTTCAATTATTAGTTCTGCGCTTCGTTTGCCCAAGTCCCAGGCAGCTTGAGTTGGAAGTCCTCTTATATCTACACTAAAAAAATTCCTGCCGGTAGGTAATACTTCTAAATTACCTCTTGTAGGGGCCCCTGAAGGACCACTGTTTATATATTGACCTTCTAGGGCTTTTAGAATCGATTGTTTTTCATTATTTGATGAATAGTAAATTGGATTGATTATATTTTCTGTAATGTGTCTATAAAATTGATTGTTTGAATTCTTTTCTAATAAATTACTAAGCTTGCTGTTAATTTTTTTACTTGGGTTTGAAACAATATAATTCTCTGATAAATGGATATTTAATATATCCTCAATTATATAATATGCTTGACTCTCGAGGTAATCAATTATATCAGCATTTAACCTTGGATATTGTTTAAGTAAACTATTATATATCTCCTTGTCATGCAAAGAAGGACTCAACCTTTCATCGTCCGTCCAAGGATCAAGTTGAAAATTGAGAGCATTTGCGATTATTTGGCAAACACCTTTATGATTAATGGACGGCGGTCTAGCTATTGATACTATTAACTCTATAAGTTTATGTTTTATAGGAATATCACCTAATATATGTAAACCTGTTCGTATTTGAGATTCTTTTATCTCACATAAATAGGATTCAGCGCTATCGAGTATTTTTTTTATCTCATCACTTGAGTTTATTTCATGACTTTGCATTTCAGATCCTGGAAATTGCTCGCTCTTGATTAGCCTTACTAAATCTTGTTCAAGGGAATTAACTCTGGATGATTTTACAAGTGTGGCTTCATAATATTCGTCCAATAAAGATTCTATTGATATAAGATTTCCATAAAGTCCTGATCTACCTAGTGGAGGAGTTAGATGATCTATAATTACTGCTTGTGACCGTCTTTTTGCCTGAGAACCTTCACCAGGATCGTTAACAATGAACGGGTAAATATTAGGTAATGGTGGTAATACTAAGTGCGGGAAACATTTATTACTAAGTCCTATCCCCTTACCAGGTAGCCATTCTACACTTCCATGTTTACCAAGGTGAATAATCGCATCTGAACCAAAGCTTTTGCTGATCCAATGATATTGTGCAAGGTACCTGTGTGGAGGTGGTAGGTCTGGTGAATGTAAATCATCTATATTGTCCGGATCATATCCTCGGCTTGGTTGGATTAGAACACAAATGTTGCCTAATTTGAGTCCATGGATTGAAAAGCCTTCTTTTTCTAGATCTACAGCTAATTCTGGATAGCCCCATCTTTCAATAATTAATTCTTTAGATTTATTTTGGAGTGTTGACCAATATCTTTGGTAATCATTTAGCGATAAATAATCAAGGGGTTGTTTAAATATAGACTCCGGATCATTTGTCCTGCCTTTAAGCAATATATTAATTAAAGAAAGTGAATTTTCTGGTAGATCTATGTCTCCTAGATTATAGCTTTTCTCTTTTAACCATTTAAGTATATTCAGAAGACTCTCAGGGGTATCTAGCCCTACTCCATTTGCTATCCTTCCATTTTTTATTGGATAATTAGCAACGACAATCGTTATTTTCTTTTCTTCATTATTTTTAGTCTGTAAGTTTATCCAATTTGATATATATTCAATCACCCATTCAATATTACTAATTTCAGGTTCTAGTCTCTTTATAGATGAATATAATGTTTCGGAAATTGTGTAAGTTTCTTTAAATGCACATGGTCTAGTAATTATCCTGCCATCTAATTCTGGCATTATAACTTGTAATGTTAAATCCAATGGATTTAATCCTAGATGCGAATTTATCCAATCTTCCTTGGAGGTAGTACTTATCAGAAGTTGAAATATTGGTACCTTTAATAGGGACCAGAATGTATCATCAAAATAAGTTTCAGAGGAAACTCTAGAAGAAAAAGAAGTTGTTGTGATTATAGCTTTGATATTATTTTTTATTACTAAATCACCAACTCTTTTTTGGATCTCTTCGTCTTTTAATGAACTTATCCAAATAGCTTTTGGTGCTAAACCTTTACATCTTAGAGCTTTATTTATTTCCTCTGCCAACTTAATATCATTAGACTTTAATGAGGAATTGTAATTTAAAACAGCTATTTTTGTACCTTGTTCTTCTTTCCAATCCCATTTGTAGGGATTTTCATATTCAATTGGAGCTATCTTTGTTATATCTATATGTTTACCAGAGATAATTACATCTATTGATTTGATAATTGTTAATAGATTTTCGATACCACCTTGTCTAAACAATTCAGCTAACTTATTACAGAGTTCAATATTCTCAGAACCTAATTCATGTAATTCAGTCTGATTTTCTTTTGTACCTGATAGAATTATAAGCTTCCTATTATTCTTTGATTTTTTCCATTCAATTAGTTGTTCTAGTCCATAAGACCAATGACTTTTACCTCCGAGCAGTCGGACAATTATAAGTTTTGAATTTATGGCAGTTGTAGTGAGATAATGATCTATTTGTGCTGGATGGGAGAGATTGCTTAGTGAGATAGCTCTTATCTTGTCCTTCCAGTTCGAATTTTCTTTTATATCTATTAATTCAGCTAGTGTTGAGATGTCAGAGGAAGCGCTAGTAATAAAAAGAATAGGTGCTTGTGGCTGTTCAATAATCACCACATCATCCTTGTCGAAATCTTCCGGATGACTGGCAATCCTATGCATATATTTCTTGGTATGTATTTAGGATATATTTAATTAGGTCGAGTATGGGATATTCTTATATATAGGAACAAATAGGAGATGCATAAATTCCTTAAGTATGCCTGGTTTCAAGGCAATTGTATTCCATTTGACCAGGCTAACGTCTCTGTTGCTACGCACGCTCTTCATTATGGAACAGCAGCATTTGGAGGAATGAGAGCAATACCAGATCCCTTGAACAATGGTTCTGTATTGCTTTTCAGAATGGACAGACATATCAAGAGGCTTTGCCAAAGTGCAAAATTACTTTTGACAGATCTAACCGAAGAAGATGTTAAGTTAGCACTGTTGAAAATGTTAAAGGCCAATAAGCCAAAGGTTCCTATTTATATAAGACCATTTGTATATACAAGCGATTTAGGAATTGCTCCAAGACTGCATAATATAGAAACAGATTTCTTTATTTATGGAATAGAACTAGGAGATTATTTATCTCCTGATGGAGTTACATGTAGAATGAGTAGTTGGACAAGGCAACAAGATTGTTCACTACCTCTTAGGGGAAAAATAAGCGGAGCCTATATCACTAGTTCATTGGCAAAAACAGAAGCGGTTCAAAGCGGTTTTGATGAAGCACTATTAATGAATACCCAAGGAAAAGTTAGTGAGGCAAGTGGAATGAATTTGTTCTTAGTTAGGGATGGTGCGTTAATAACACCTGGAGTTGATCAAGATATATTGGAAGGAATTACAAGGGCAAGTGTTATTGAACTAGCAGAAAATCTAAATATTAAAGTTATCGAGAGATCAGTCGATAAAACAGAATTATTCATAGCCGATGAAGTCTTTCTAACAGGTACAGCAGCAAAAATTACTCCTATAAAAAGAATAGAGTCAACCAAACTAAATACAAATAACCCAATAATGGAAAAGCTTCGTACTTCTTTGATAAATATAACTGAAGGTAGAGATAAGAATTATGATAATTGGATAACAAGAGTCAATATAGAGGATTAAATTAGATTTTGACTCTTAATTACTCAAAAGAAGGTTAACAAATTGATTGATTTTAAAACCTTAATTTACAAGGAAAGTCGTCCATTATTAGTATTTGATGGAGCAACTGGTACTGCACTTCAATCTCAAGACCTTTCATATAGTGACTTTGGTGGTAAACAGTTCGAAGGTTGTAACGAGAATTTAGTATTAACCTGTCCCCAAGCTGTTGAAACTGTCCATAATAGTTATTTAGAGGTCGGATGTGATGTTATAGAAACAAATACATTTGGAGCTACTTCAATTGTTCTTGATGAGTATGGTATTGCAGAAAAAAGTTTCGAGATTAATAAAAGAGCTGCAGAAATAGCTAATAAGTCAATAAAAAGATTTTCAACTAAGGAACACCCTAGGTTTGTCGCTGGTTCAATTGGCCCAACAACAAAGTTGGTGACCTTAGGTCATGTCACATTTGATCAACTCAAGGATTCATACAGACAACAAGCAGAGGGTTTATTAGAAGGTCGTATCGATTTATTTATAATAGAAACATGTCAAGATGTACTTCAAATTAAAGCTGCTATACAAGCAGTTGAGGAAGCAAAAAATTCATTCAACTCCGATATTCCAATTATGGTTTCCGTTACAATGGAAACAAATGGGCGTATGTTAGTTGGTACAGATATCTCGGCAATTGTATCTATATTGCAACCTTTTGAAATTGATATCTTAGGCCTAAATTGTGCTACTGGCCCTGTAGAAATGAAGGAGCATATTCGATATTTATCTGAGCATTCACCATTTATTATTAGCTGTATACCAAATGCAGGTTTGCCTGAAAATATAGGAGGTATAGCTCACTATCATTTAACTCCGATAGAACTTAAGATGCAACTTATGCATTTTGTAAATGATTTAGGTGTTCAACTGATAGGAGGATGTTGTGGCACTACACCTAACCATATAAGGCAATTAGCAGAATTTGCTCTAGATACGAATCAATCAAATGATATTTACTCAAGCAATAGAATTAAAAAACAATTTATTCAATCAGCTTCATCTATTTATGATAGTACACCTTACAAGCAAGACAATTCCTTTCTTATCATAGGAGAAAGACTAAATGCAAGTGGATCTAAGAAAGTTAGAGATTTACTTGTTAAGGACGATTGGGATGGATTAGTTGCTATAGGTAAATCACAGCAAAAAGAAAATGCACATATTCTAGATGTCAATGTTGATTATGTAGGTCGAAATGGAGTAGATGATATGCGGGAACTAGTATCCAGAATAGTAACTAATGTCAATCTTCCTTTGATGCTTGATTCGACAGACTACGAAAAAATGGAAAGTGGTTTAAAACAATGTGGAGGCAAATGTATACTTAACTCTACCAATTTTGAAGATGGACCAGAACGTTTTTTTCAAGTATTAGAGCTGGCTAAGTCATATGGAGCAGGGATAGTTATTGGGACAATCGATGAAGATGGAATGGCTCGTACATCAAGTAAAAAATTAGAAATTGCTTCACGCGCATATAATGAAGCTGTAAATTACGGAATAAAGCCCTACGAAATCTTTTATGATCCACTAGCGCTTCCTATTTCCACAGGAATAGAAGAGGACAGAAAAAATGCCGAACAAACAATAAAATCCATCAAGGAAATAACTAACACATTAGAAGGGGTTCATATAGTTCTTGGAGTTTCTAATATAAGTTTTGGCTTATCAAAACAGGCACGTATAAATCTGAATTCTGTCTTTTTAAATGAAGCAATTAAGGCTGGAATGGATGCAGCCATAGTCTCCCCAAATAAGATTCTACCTTTAAATAAGATAGATAACGATGTTTTGAAAATATGTTTAGATTTAATATATGATAAAAGATTATATGAAGATGGGATCTGCTCCTACGATCCCCTATCAGAACTTACAAGTTATTTCGATAAAAATAATAATAAGTCAATAGATAATGAAGAGAATAATTTAAAAAACTTGCCAATAGAAGATAGATTAAAGCAGCATATTATCGATGGAGAAAGAATAGGTTTAGAAGAATCATTAGATCAAGCACTAAAAAAATATAAACCTTTGCAAATTATAAATACTTATCTGTTAGATGGCATGAAGGTTGTAGGGGAGTTATTTGGATCAGGACAAATGCAACTGCCATTTGTTCTTCAATCAGCAGAAACTATGAAGCATGCAGTCTCTTTCTTAGAACCTTATATGGAAAAGAAAGATGGCCAAAATATGTCTAAGGCTAAATTTCTAATCGCTACCGTTAAAGGAGATGTTCATGATATAGGGAAAAACCTAGTAGATATTATCCTTAGTAATAACGGTTATGAGGTTATAAATCTAGGAATTAAACAAGAAATAAGTGCCATTATTGAAGCACAGAAGAAATACAAAGCAGACTGTATAGCAATGAGTGGATTACTTGTTAAATCTACAGCTTTTATGAAGTCCAATTTAATTGCCTTTAATGACGCAGGTATAGATGTTCCTGTCATTCTCGGAGGAGCTGCTCTAACTCCAGGTTTTGTAAATAAGGATTGTAATAGTGTTTATAACGGTAAAGTTATTTATGGCAAGGATGCTTTTACAGATTTACGATTTATGGAGTCTTATGTCTCAGCATTAAATAATAATGATTGGGATAACGTAAAAGGATTCATTAATGGTAATCCTGAAGGAATCTATATATCAGATTCTAATAATGCATCAGTTAGTAATAACAAAGCGCCATTAAATGCAGAGCCTGTAATAAATACTTCAATAGATATAAGTCGTTCAGAACACATACAACTTGAGGAATCAATTAAGCCTCCTTTTATTGGCACTAAGGTACTTCAGAGTACTGATATTAATTTTTCTGATCTTATTTATTATCTTGATAAAACAGCATTATTTTCTGGTCAATGGCAAATGAAACGTTCTCGCGATCAAACTAAGGAACAATATCAAGAGTTTCTAGCTACTAAGGCAGAACCTATATTAGAAAAATGGATTACAATAATACAAGATAAAGAATTAATTAGACCAGCTTCTATTTATGGCTACTTCCCATGTGCATCTAATAAAAATAGTTTAATATTATTTGACAATAATTCTGGAAATAAACTTGGAGAATTTGTCTTTCCAAGACAACGATCGGGGAAACGCCTATGCATATCTGATTATTTTAGGATTCAAGAAGATAATAAGCCACAAGATATTCTTCCTATGCAGGCCGTAACTATGGGTCAGTCTGCTAGCGAGTATTCTAAAATATTATTTGACGACAATAAATACACTGATTATTTATATTTCCACGGGCTAAGTGTTCAGTTAGCAGAAGCATGTGCTGAACTAATTCATTCATTAATTAGAAAAGAGTGTGGATTTATTGATGATGAACCAGATAATAATAAGGACATTCTGGCAATGAAATATCGAGGCTGTAGATATTCTTTTGGTTATCCAGCCTGTCCAAATGTTTCTGACTCACGTAATCAACTGCTTTGGATGAATGGAGACAGAATCGGACTATATATGGATGAAAGTGAACAATTGCACCCCGAACAAAGCACCACAGCAATAGTGTCCTTGCATAGTCAGGCACGATATTTCAGCGCTTAACTCCTACCTAGATAAGCTATTTCAGTTATTACAAAGACTTTCCATCGTTTCTATTACTTCTTGCTGAAACTCGTCCATAGAATTTGAGTCACTAAGGTCCACTCCTTCTCCGGCTGCATTCTGTGTTAATTCCTGAAAATGGAAGGCGCCCTCTCCATTTGCCAGGAACTCCATCGCTGATGATTCACCACTCTCCCTAAAGCCATCGCATAGGGCGATGAAAGCAGCGTCTTCTGAGAACTCCCAATCCATTGAGGATGTTTTACTGAATGATCTTTAAACCTTCACCCCCCTATTCCGTCAACCTTATATGTGCAGAATGTGTCACTCTTTAGCAATTGGGACATATTAGGGTGTATTGCTGATTTGCTGTAAACCTAATTGTGCCAATGATTTGAGTTGTTTGTCACTCTGTATTCTTTCGCATGTGAGTCTTGAATTTGATGATATATAAATTCGTATTTCACCTTATCTAATTAATAGTTGTTCAGATTTTTAAACACAAGCTCCTACATTAAAGGTGTATTGAAATTTACTCTTATCAACTAACAGTGGTTATCTACTCTCGCTCTATGGAACATTCGAAAAAGAGATGGACGATTTGCATTAACTCAAATAAAAACCCTAATAGAGGCCGTTAAGCCATCTTTAAGAACTCAAAACTATAGAAACTGTGCTATGGCTGTAGCAGCTAGTTTCAAGGGTGAAGAGGGAGCTTATATCTAAGATTAGCAAATTGTGAATGCTAGCAAATTGATTTATAGAACAATTGATATTTGTGTGATAGTTTTAAATCATAGATTCGTCGAAGTAATAAGTTCAAAATGAGCAACTTATGGAAATTAACTTTATTACAAACTGAAAAGGCAAAACAGTCTAAATCAATTAGACCATTCCAAACAAAATTACAAAAGATAGAGGATAAATTATATCCCTATGAAGTAAGGCAACTTATAGGAAAGCCAAGAACACAAGATCAAATTTTGGGACCTATAGTAAATCCTTTTTCTCCTTGGGATAGGCAATTAGAAATCAAAACTATTAATAATACTCACGTCTTAATCTTAAATAAATACCCTGTTGAATTAGGGCATATGTTATTAATAACCAATTCCTGGCAACCTCAGGATGGATGGTTAAATATAACTGATTGGATGGCATTGACCAAGATTGAGTCTGAGATAGATGGTTTCTGGTTTTTTAATAATTCACCAGAAGCAGGAGCGAGTCAACCTCATAGACATCTACAATTATTGCACAGGGATAAAGAAAAATATCTTTTTCCTAGAGAAGCATGGTTTGATTCTATAAGTCTACATAATCATAACCAAAGCTCTTTGCAAGATCGATCTTGTTATTTATATAGAAGGAATATGTATAACAAAGATGATTCAGCTAAAGAACTAAATACCCTTTACCTTAGACTAATAGAAAAGATGGAGATAGGTAATCCATCTACTGATGATAAGCCAACTATATCGTATAATTTATTATTAACTAAAAAATGGATAGCTATTATTAGAAGAAAAAAAGAAGCTTATAATGGCTTCAATATAAATGCTTTAGGATTTGCTGGATATTTTTTAGCTATGAATGATAAGGATATAAATTGGTTATTAGATAATGATCCTGAGGTTATTTTGGATAATGTTGTTTCACCCATCTAGCCTATTCTAGATCTGTCACTTCTTCTTCAGAGTCTCTCTCGATTTGAGACTTCAAAGTATCGATAGACGCATTTACTGCAGCTATTCTTCTTTCAAGCGTATCTCGAATAAATTTAAGAAATTCCAATCTATTTGTATTAAAGCTAACTCTCTTCTTTTTTGCATTGAAGCGGTTAGAGCAGGAATTAGAGTTTTTCATGTCTTCATTAGAATTTGCTTAGTTACAATTATGACTTATTACTAGATTTAATGTGGATATAAGCGCAATTGTTTAAAACTCAAAATGAATAATTCGCTATAGACAGATCTTTCTGAAGATAGTTGCATTAAGGAATTTGAAGAACTTCCTTCAAATTCAAATTACATTCTAACAAATTAATGATTTAAAGAGTAAAATTGATTAGGATAGTTTTATTCGACTTTGTATTGTGCGACCCACTGAGAACAGTGGAGTTAGACGAATTTCCGCTAATCTCCCTCAGGAATTAATAGAAGGTGTAGATGAATTAAAAAAAGAATGGGGTTTAAGAAGTAGGGGACTTGTATTGGAGAGATTACTTGAGAACATATTTTTAGATAATGAAGGTGTTAATCCTCAAGAACTCTCTCTTAATTCTACTGAAGTTGAATCGCTATCATCACATAATAATTCTCATCAATATAATGAAGACAAAGCTATTGTTCTTATAGGAAAATCACAAATAGAAATACAAGAGGATTTAACTAAGAAAGAAATAGAGACAAATAATCCTCGAATCACCCAATCAGTTAGTCAATCTGTTGGTATAGATTTACCAGGATTTGTCAGTAAGAGAACAAACAATCTCAAGCAAAGTTTGCGTAGTAAAACCATTAAATCCTCAGATATAGATTCATGCTTAAACACTATAAGAAGTACAGATATAACTTCTTCAATGAAATGTGCGATAGACCATTGGATAGCATTATATGGTAAAAAACCTGCAGATAATGTGGTTGAAGCAGCAATGATTTGGCTAGCAAGAGATATCTGGCCACACATTGATGGCAGCGAGAACAAGTCATTCACCTGGTCTATCGCAAACAAATTGATGGGGGAATATTGCTCTACTTGGCTGACTCAACAGCCAAACTTCGAAAGAGTTATCGTAATTGCCGGTTTGCTCGAAGATCCCTTCTCATCAAATACTCTTGAGAAAAGAGTACCCACGATAATTAGAAGGTTTGTCTCCAGTTTTAAACGTAGGCAAAATGTAACCTCATTTCAAACCATCGAATCAACTATGACTGTCCATGGAGCTCTCAAACTCTTAGGACTACCTACAAAGGCTGGATCCTCATTGACACTTAACAGTGTAAGAGAATCATATAAACAGAAAGCCCTTGAAAACCATCCCGATTCAGGGGGCTCTACCGAAGCCATGAGAAAACTAAACGAAGCTTATCAATTACTAAAAGAGCTATACAAGGAAAAATAAGCTCTATTATTTCTCGTATGAGACCTAATATGGGTCTAACAATAAGACGCATTTTAGAGAGGGGGGATACTCCTTATTGGGTTTAAAATCTCGATGCTTTAATCGAAATTTTTGTGATTTTATTTTGTAAAGAGGGTCTATAAGCTAGATGCCCAAAAAAATAATTCAAAATAATCATAGCTGTGATTGTATATTGCGTCTCATTTGAGTATTATAGCGAGTCACGTAATAAGTCTCATCTGAGATTTCTGATCGACATCTAGTCGATCTCGTTAATTCATTTAATCAGTTCTCTTTTTGTCATTGATTTGTACATTTATTTAGTGCATAAGCTCACCCCTTTTGTTCATTATTGTCCAGACCTTGTCCTACAGTCCTACTTCTTCTGAGATGCGTTTGCATCAAAGGGATATTCAGGCTGCGTAGCTGTCTAAAAGACAGTTACGCAACGATCTTCAAGTGTTTGTGCAACACGGATACGTTGTACTACTTGTATAGAATGAGACTCTTGCGTAGACTCACCATGGGTCTTGTGTGATTCTACTGATACAGTTACGTTCTAAGTTCAGCGTCTAGTTTCTTCTTTAATGTCTCAAGTATCCTTTGATGAATCGGATTTATATCGGATTCTTTTAACGTTTTGCTCTTATCTCTATATCTTATTCTGAAGGCTTGACTTATTTTACCTGATTTCAGTTTGTCATCAGCATATCTGTCTATTAATTCAACTTCTTCTAAAAGCGGTTTGCCCGATCTTCTTATTATTGAGATTATATCTTTGGAAGTGCATTGTGAATCCACTAATAATGCAATGTCCCTTTCCATGAATGGCACTGTTGCGTAGGATTTGTATTTCACCTTATATTTTTCATTTCTAGTCGCAGATCTTTTAAGAGCTTCTAAGTTTAATTCAAACAAATATGAATGATAGTCAAACTCTAATTCATTTAATTTATATGGATGAATCTGCCCGAATTTACCCACAACTTTCCCTTCAAGAATAAGTTCTACTGATCTTCCAGGATGGTATAAGGGATTATTTGTTAATGGCCTATCTGTTATCTCAATTCTTAGAGGCAATAGTGCTTGAGTAATTATTCCTCTTGCTTCAAAATAATCTATCTCCTTAGTTTTGCCGTTCGTACTCCATCTTTCCATTCGGTTTTCTCCAGTTATTAATCCTCCTAAAATTACACTTTCACTGATTTCACTTTCTGTTTTTGTGTAGACCGCTCCTATCTCATAAATCCAGCATCCCTTTTGTCCTGCTGTTAAATTTCTGCGAGTTATGTTGAGATGTTCTTCCCAAAGATTCGTACGTAAATGGCTAGTATCAGACAATAGCGGATTGGATATAGCTACTCTTCCCTCGTCCTTCTCGGAGTGAGGCACGAGGGAAAATGTCGTAACTTCTTGCAATCCTGATGAAGAAAAATTATTCCTTATTTGCCTTTCTATTAGTTGATTGGGATTAAGCCCTCCAGGCCTTATTGGGTTCGGTAAATTTGCTGAGAATTGATCATATCCTATAAGTCTGGCGACTTCCTCTATTAAATCTATTTCCCTTAGCAAATCTAAAGATCTGTAGGCTGGAACTCTTACTAACCAATCATCTTCTTTCTTCTTAAAAGAACATCCTAGGAGTGATAACTTTAATTCTATTTCCTTATCCTCTATGTAATCATTATCTGCTTCTACACTATCTTGCGTTTTACTATTAGTCGTCTTATTGAGTGCTAATGCATCCTTGGAAAGTGGCCCCAGAATTTTATCAATTCTAGATCGACGCAGCATTACTTCTCTATCAATTTCCGGTAAAGTCCTATTAATGTATGTATCACTAATATTTATATTAAATAGTTGCTTAAGAATATCTATATATCTATTTACTGAG
>QCIW01000018.1 GCA_003216435.1 Prochlorococcus sp. AG-402-N21 | reverse complement strand
AAACAAAGCAAAACTTTGGGTTTGTCCTCCTACTAGAATGGACGAAACAATACTGAAAAAAGAAGGTTATTACAAAATCTTCGAGGAAGCTGGTAGTCGAATGGAAATGCCGGGTTGTTCTCTGTGCATGGGTAACCAAGCAAGAGTAGACGATAATACAACAGTCTTCTCAACAAGCACTAGAAACTTCAATAATCGTCTAGGGAAAGGTGCGCAAGTTTTCTTAGGTAGTGCAGAACTAGCAGCAGTATGTGCGCTATTAGGACGTATCCCAACACCTGAAGAATATCTTTCAACTGCAGCAAACAAAATTCAACCAATTGCAAAAGAAGTTTATCAATATTTAAATTTCAATGAGATCCCTGGTTTCGAAGAAGAAGGAAAAATAATTAAAGATGAAAAATTAACTAGTCGCACTATCTAAAATAAATTAAAAAAATATGCCTGAAAAAACCTATAGAAGAAAAAAAGACCCTCAAATAAATTCTAATCGTAGTATTCGAAGGTTATTACAAAAAAAATGGTTAATAGTTGCTCTTGCCCTTGCTCTCACGAGTTTAGGTGCCGCCATAACTGGAGTTCTTTTTAAAGCTGGTGTTCATGCCTTAGACGACTGGCGATTGCAACTGCTCCAAGATCTACCGGCATGGTTTGTTTTACCAGCATTGGGAGGTATAGGAGGATTAATATCTGGAACATTAATTACAAAATTCGCACCTGCTGCGAGTGGCTCAGGCATTAGCCACATCATGGCATTTATTCGACATAGACCTGTCCCAATGGGATTAAAGGTTGGCTTAATTAAATTGATTTCTGGGATCGTAGCAATTGGTAGTGGATTTCCCTTAGGTCCAGAAGGACCATCAGTACAAATGGGTGGTTCAGTAGCCTGGCAAATGGCTGAATGGCTGAAAGCACCAGTTGCATTTAGAAGAGTCATCGTTGCAGCTGGAGGAGGTGCCGGTATCGCAGCAATCTTTAGTGCACCCATAGGAGGATTTATCTATGCAATAGAAGAATTATTAAATTCGGCAAAGCCGGTTGTACTACTTCTTGTAGTAATAACAACTTTTTGGGCAGATACTTGGGCAGATGTTTTGCAGGCAATTGGTTTAGATCCCAAAGCAGGTGGTTTTGATAATGTCTTAGGATTTCAACTTCAACGTGAATACACGCCATTTATAGATTTTTTACCTATTGACTTTATTTATCTAATTATTTTAGGAATTTTTATCGGTATCTTTGCAGAATTTTATTGTCGCTATGTTCTATATATGCAACGTCAAGGTAATGCTTGGTTTGGCAACAAATTAGTTCTCAGGATGGTAATTAGTGGATTAGTGCTTGGAGTTATCTACTCTTTTCTACCTGAAACATTTCACCATTTAGGAGGTCTACAAAACGAAATAGCAGAGGGTAAAGCAACAATCACTATGGCATTAGGAACCTTTTTTGTATTATTCACAAGTACGGGAATAGCAGCAGCATCAGGGGCGCCTGGCGGACTTTTTTATCCCATGCTTATTCTTGGAGGATCAATAGGATTAGCGTGCGGTAATTGGTTAGAAATATTCACAGGTTATATACCAAGTACATACATTTTTGCAGGGATGGGTGCTTTTGTTGCTGCCTGTTCACACACTCCAATAACAGCAATGTTTCTAGCCTTTGCTCTTACTAAAGATTTATTAATTCTAAAACCTCTTTTAGTAGCATGTATAACAAGCTATTTAGTTGCTCGCTCATTTAACGATTCTTCAATATATGAAAGGCAAATTCAAATGGAATTAACTAACAAATGATTATTTTGATAAAATACATTTAAAAAATTATATTGAAATACTCTTTCTATTTGATTTAGGTGGAAAGATTAAACATCTCAAACCTGCTAATAGAACCCACCCAACAATATTAATTCGACTATCAAAAATAGGCATATCTGTTGCATGTAAACATACTAATAAAAAAATTGAAGTCCACCAGGCTCTATCAAAAATTAATTGATCGTGAGAATCTCTTTTATTATCAACACTCAATACCCCACGTGCTAATGCCGTAATCAATAAAGTTAAAACCATCCCTACAAGAAATATAGATACAGGAAAACCATGAGATACGGCTAACTCCAAAGGTAAATTATGGGCATGTCCATGCCAAAGACCCTTCCGAATTGGATATAAAACTGAAAAAGCAGCTGCACCCCAACCAAGCCAAGGTTTATTTTTTGCTAAATCAATAGCAACTTCCCATTGACTCAAACGGGTTGATTCTAAAGGCCTTGAAGCTGCAAATCTCATATCATTTAAACGTGTCCATAAACTTTCAGGAACAATATTTCTTGCTAATTGTTGAAGAGTCACATCAACACCTGGCATCACCGCAAAAACAACAGGGGTTAAAATCAAAATCAGCACAGGTAATAGCCAATACCAACTAGACGAACCCAAAACAAAAGGTACAGCAAAAAATAATCCACCCCATCCATTCCTAGAATCGGTCAAAACCAATGCAATCACAATTAAAATTGCAAAAAGGAATGCAAAGGTTCTTTGCTGATAATTCACTGAAGGTTTAAGCAAAGCGGCAAGTGCAAAAGGCCAAACAACAACCAACCAAGCAGCTGCAATATTGGCGTAATCAAATAAACCAGATAATCGACCCAAAGGTTGCCCCCCTGGCGCAATAAACCACACAATTAATCCATTAAATAATTGCCATGGTCCTTCCCATCCAAGCCAGAGCTGACCAAAACCAGTTATCAGAACTGGCAAAGTCCCAACAAGTAAACAATAAGCAGAACTTGTTCTAGATTCTGAGGTCTTCAAATAAGGCTGAAATCCCCAAAAGCACCAAAAAAGAGGAATCCAGTTCGCAAGACCAATCCAAGCCAACCAACCCGAATAAGCTTGAAAACAACCAAATATCATCAATACAGAAACAAATATCAACAGATAATTCCACTTATCATTCCAAAACGAATCTGTTCTTTCAATACTTCCAAAGACTGTCGCAAGTAACAAAAAGATAGCAGCCAATAAAGCACTAGAAGGTAAAAAGAAAAGACCTAATTGAAATAAAGAAACACCTACCGACTTAGATCTCATATTTCGAAGAAAAGTCATCAAAGAACTGATCATGTGAAAACTGCAGTCCTTCCGCGATAAACCATTACTTGTCTACACAAATGCAATCTCAATGCTCGTGCAAGTGCTATACGTTCAGTATCACGACCTTTCCTAATTAAATCAGCAACTTCGTCACGATGACTCACCTGAGCTATCGTTTGTTCAATAATGGGACCTCCATCAAGATCGGCAGTGACATAATGAGCTGTTGCTCCGATTAATTTAACTCCACGTTCCCAAGCCTGATGATATGGCTGAGCCCCCTTAAATGCTGGCAAAAAAGAATGATGAATATTAATGCAAGATGAAAAACTAGACAAAAAATTTTTACTGAGAATCTGCATATATTTAGCTAAAATTACTAATTCAATTTCATATTCAGCTAATAAAGAAAGTATCTTTTGTTCTGAATCTAACTTTAAATTATTATTGTTAGGAATCAATCTAAAATCAACACCAAATTCTGCACATAAAGACTCTAAGTCAGGATGATTTGAAATTACTAACGGCACAATCATTTGCAACTCTCCACTTCTAACTCTCCAAAGAAGATCTAGAAGGCAATGATTTTGTTTACTCACAAAAATAGCCGTTCTTGGAAACTCATCAGAGAAATTTAATTGTGCTTTGCCTCCCAAATAATCAGCCAAAGAAGTTACCTCATCCTGAATAAGTTTTCTTTGTATCTGAAAATTTTGTAAATCCCACTCTATTCTGCTTAAAAAAAGTCCCGCTCCATCGTCAGTATGATGATCTGCATGACGAATATTGCCCTTGTGTTGAGCAACCCATCCTGCAAGTTCACTTACCAAGCCTGGACGATCAGGACAAATAAACTGCAAAATTGCTGTAGTAGAACTCAAGTATCTTAGATATAAAATTTCATTGTCACGTGGACAAAATTTGTTGCCAGATAACTATTTAAAATTAATAGCGATTGAAAACATGTATAGCAAATGAAGAAATCCTCTATAACGAAAAAGATCATTGTAATTGGAGGAGGCGTAGTAGGGATTACTACTGCTTTGGAATTAGCAAGTTTGGGTCATGAAGTCTCAATTATCGATCCAGATATAAATGAAACGGTTTATTACAACAAAGAAATGAATGGTTCGAAAGCTTCTTTAGGAATACTCATGGGCTATATCTACAGTAGATCAAGTGGTAGAAGCTGGCGATTAAGAAAACGCAGTATGGAACTATGGCCAAGACTAATTAAACAGATAAATTCTATACAAGAATCTGTGAAGATAGAAACACCTCTAATCAAATTAGCTAGATCAGAAATAGAAGCAAATGCTATGAAAAAATTAATTGATAAAAAAAAGCAATATGGTATTGACTTGCTTAGTGAAAATTCTTGTCAAAATTTTTCTAAGCTATTAAATATAGGTCAATATGGTGGGCTTATTTCACATCAAGATGGTCGAATTAATCCATTAAAATTAATTCAATCTCTTATGAATTTATTGGAAAAATGCAAAGTAAAGAAAATAGGGCTAAAAGTTACTAAATTAAGAAGAATCGAAGGCAATAAATTAAAAAGATGGGAAATCATTCTCAGTAATAAGAAGATAATTGAATCGACTCATATTGTTATCTGCGCAGCATTAGGGAGTGAAGAACTATTACAAGATTTAGGTCATAAAATTAAAATGGAACCAGTACTAGGACAAGCAATAAATCTAAAATATCATAATCAAGTAAATATTAAAGATTTAGCTGCTGTTATCACAATATCAAATATAAATATTATTCCTCATGGAGAAAATAATATCTTGATTGGAGCAACATTAGAACCAGGAATTGATGCTAGTCATGAAGAATTAATGAAAATAAAAAATATAAATAATAATGTTCCATATTGGATAAAACAAGCGTCTCTTGAAAATCAATGGCATGGCATTAGAGCAAAACCTATTGATAGACCAGCTCCAATTCTTGAAACACTTGAAGCTGGATTAGTTATAAATACAGGGCATTATCGTAATGGATTACTATTAGCACCTGCATGTGCTGAATGGGTAGGAAAAGAAATAGAAAATAATTCTATTTCTTAGATAGATATCAGCTTTTAACTATTCTTTAGTCTCTGTAAATTCTGCATCTATAACATCATCACCATCATTGGGGCTAGTGGAATTCGTACTTGTACCTTCAGATGCCTGAGAAGCAGCATTAGCTTGTTGATAAACAGAGGCACCTAAGGAATACAATTCCTTCTGTAAATCTTCTAAGAGTGTCTTCATACTTTCAAAATCATCTTTCTCTGTCGCTTCTTTAAGTTTTAGACGTTTTTCTTCTACTTTACTTTTTGCATCAGCGTCGACCTTATCTCCAAGCTCACTAAGTTGTTTTTCTGCCTGATAAACAAGAGTTTCTGCTTGATTCTTCACATCAATTCTCTCTCTTTTATCTTTATCAGCAGAAGCATTGACTTCAGCATCTTTTACCATCTTTTCAACTTCATTATCTGAAAGAGTCGAGGCACCAGTAATAGAAATACTTTGCTCTTTTCCACTACCTTTATCTTTGGCATTAACACTTAAAATTCCATTTGCATCAATATCAAAAGTAACTTCGATTTGCGGAACTCCTCTTGGAGCTGGAGGAATTCCATCTAAACGAAAAGTTCCCAAACTTTTATTGTCAGATGCCATTTCACGTTCACCTTGCAACACATGTATTTCTACATTTGTTTGACCATCTACGGCTGTTGAATAAGTTTCTGTTTTTTTGGTAGGTACGGTGGTATTACGTGTAATCATTTTGGTCATTACACCACCAAGCGTTTCAACACCTAAAGAAAGTGGGGTGACATCCAATAACAAAATATCTTTTACTTCACCAGCCAAAACTCCTCCTTGTATTGCCGCTCCAACGGCAACAACCTCATCGGGATTAACCGTTTGATTGGGATCTTTTCCTGTAATGCGTTTAACCAATTCCTTCACTGCAGGCATCCGTGTTGAACCACCTACCATGACTATTTCGTCAATATCTCCTGTCGCCAATTTTGCATCTGTTAATGCCTGCTCAACTGGAACTCTGCAACGATCGATCAACTTAGAAGCTAACTCTTCAAACTTTGCTCTTGTAAGAGTTAAATCAAGATGTTTTGGCCCTTCAGGAGTAGCTGTAATAAATGGAAGGTTGATTTCACTTTGAGTTGCATTTGAGAGTTCTATTTTTGCTTTCTCAGCCGCTTCTGTAAGCCTTTGAAGAGCTTGCTTATCTTGTCTCAAATCAATGCCTTCATTACTTTTAAAAGTGGCAGCTAAATGATCAACAATTACTCTGTCAAAATCATCTCCTCCTAAATGAGTATCTCCAGAAGTCGAGAGAACTTCAAAGACACCATCACCAACTTCAAGAACAGACACATCGAAAGTTCCACCACCTAAATCAAATACCAAAATTCTTTCATTACTTTTTTTATCTAATCCATAAGCCAAAGCTGCCGCAGTAGGCTCATTAATGATTCTAAGAACTTCTAACCCGGCAATCTTACCTGCGTCCTTAGTTGCTTGACGTTGAGAATCATTAAAATAGGCAGGGACAGTAATAACAGCTTGAGAAACAGTATCTCCTAAATACTTACCAGCATCTTCAGATAATTTTCGCAGTACTTGAGCACTAACTTCTTCTGGAGAAAATTGTTTATCTAAAATAGGGCATTTCAATTTGACATTAGATCCTGATTTTTCAACTCCATAACTAACCTCTTTTGACTCTTCATTAACTTCATCTACACGACGTCCTACAAATCTTTTAGATGAATAGAAAGTATTTTCAGGATTCATTACAGCTTGACGCTTTGCTATCTGGCCTACAAGTTGATCTTGATTTTTGGTGTAAGCAACTACTGAAGGAGTTGTCCTGAATCCTTCTGCATTGGCAATTACAGTAGGTTTACCACCTTCCATAACTGCAACACAGCTATTAGTAGTTCCAAGATCAATACCAACAACCTTCGACATGAGTTACTAGCTCCTAATGAATGCGTCTTTCTTTAACAGAGATATCCTCGTAAGAGAGTCCACTTGGAGGCGAGGCGTGGTTCCCGAACAGCTATACATCCAAATCAATGAAGAATTAAAACAATGAAACCAATTTCAGGGAGCACAAGCCTTACTGGTTTAATAGGCAATCCAGTCAGTCATTCATTATCTCCAATAATCCACAATGCGGCTTTTGCAGAAATGGATCTTGATTGGTGTTATTTAGCAATCCCTTGTGAAGAAAAGAATCTAAAAAATATTACGAATGCATTAATTAATATGAATTGCAAAGGATTGAATATCACAATTCCTTATAAAACAAATTTTATCGACATTTGTAAAAATATCAGCCCATTGGCCAATCAGATTGGTGCTATTAATACGCTAATCAAAAATAACACTGGTGAATGGAATGGAGATAACACTGACGTAGAAGGCTTTATTGAACCTTTAAAATTTAATAATTGGAACAGCAAGAATGCAATCATTCTTGGATATGGAGGAAGCGCTAGAGCAGTGGCTGCTGGATTAAAAATACTTGATTTTAAAAATATAATTATAATTGGTAGAAATCAGATGAAATTAGATGACTTTATGAATCAAATCAAACTAAATATTTTTTCTGAGGGCGATTCTATCCCAAATATTGAAGGAATTATAGAAAATAACACGGAGTTAATTGAATACATAAAAAAGGCAGATCTAGTAGTGAATACAACCCCAGTCGGGATGGCAACAGTTAATAAAATGAATAATTATGAGATTGATATGCCTCTTAATGCAAAAATTTGGGATCACCTCAAAAAAAGCGCAACTATATATGATTTGATTTACACACCAAGGCCTACAAAATGGTTACAAAACTGCAAGAAAATAACATCTAATCAAATAGACGGTCTCGAAATGCTGATCCATCAAGGAGCAGCTTCTCTAAGGTTATGGAGCGGATTTACAGAAATTCCTATAAAAATCATGCGAGAAGCTGCTTTAAGACACTTAAATCACTAATTCAAATACAATCAAAAAATGGTAAATCCTACATTAGAGAAATTTATTAGTTGCTTCCTTTATATGCTGCCTTGGTCTGCAGCAATACCGTTTGGAAGCTTTTTTCTTGATATATCTCTTCTTTCATTTTTGCAAATACCAGCATTGCCAGTGATATTCATACAAAGCTTTATACCTTTTGGAAGCATTCTATTGTTTTTAGCCCTTTTCCTATGTTTAATTAGAAATCCGAAAGTATCTTACTTTATTAAATTCAACGCCCTGCAAGCAATACTATTAAATATCTCATTAATTATCATAAAATTTTTCTTTGAACTTCTATTGCAAATACTTGGAAATTCTCTATTAATAAGAACTTTCTCTAGCACAATACTTATCCTAATGCTTTCTATAATTATTTTCGCAATATACGAATGCATACAAGGAAAAGAACCTATTATTCCTGGAATTAGCGAAGCTGTAAAAATTCAACTTTAAATAAATGAGCCTTAAGAGGATAAGCTGGTGTATCCGTCGCTCAATGAGCTGAGCCTACTAGTCCCTGTCGGAACAACTATGTCAGATCCAACCTATTACGAAACCATGTACATCCTTCGTCCGGACATTCCGGAAGAAGAAGTAGAGACACATCTAACTAAATACACTGATTTACTGAAAACAGCCAAGGTAGAAGTCTTAGATAGTCAAATGAGGGGTAAAAGAAGACTTGCCTATCCAATCTCAAAGCACAAAGAAGGCATCTATGTGCAATTAAGCCATAAAGGGAATGGGCAGCAAGTTGCTGTTTTAGAAAAGGCAATGAGATTAAGTGAAGACGTAATTAGATATTTGACAGTTAAACAAGAAGGTCCTTTACCTACTCCAAAACCTAGTCCTACTTCTGAAAAGAAAGAGGAAAAAAACTCTGATTCCAAAACAGATCAAGCTCCTGCTTCTGAAAAGAAAGAGGAAAAAAACTCTGATTCCAAAACAGATCAAGCTCCTGCTTCTGAAAAGAAAGAGGAAAAAAACTCTGATTCTGACTCAACGAAAACAGAAGGAAATCAAACAGACAAACAAGAAATAGAAAAAGAAGAGAAATGAAAAAAGCTACAACGAACTAATTAATTTTTTAAATTCTTTCTTAACTTAGCTAAAGACCAAAGCCTACTTGGTAAGCCCCAAATATAAATAAAACCTTCTGCTGATTTATGATTAAAATTATCATCGCTACCATAAGTAGCCATATTTTCAATATATAAACTTGTATTAGATTTTCTACCGATAATCATTGCATTGCCTTTGTGAAGTCTAATTTTTACAGATCCATTAACATCAATCTGAGTTCTATCGAAAAAACCATCCAATGCTTCTTTCAAAGGACTAAACCAAAGGCCTTGATAAACTAAGTCGGCCCATTCCATCTCTAATTTAACTTTTGTACGTAATACATCTGCAGACAAAGTCAAGCTTTCCAATTCTTGATGAGCACGTATCAACAAAAGCAATCCAGGCGTCTCATAAATCTCTCTGCTTTTGATACCAACAACTCTATTTTCAATCATATCTATACGACCAAAACCATGCTTGCCAGCCAATAAGTTTGCCTTTCTTATCAAGGAAACTGGATCTAATGCAATTCCATCAATTGAAACTGGGTTACCAGATTCAAAGCCAATTTCAATGTCTTGTGGCTCATCCGGTGCATCTTTAATGGAAGCAGTCATGGCAAAAACTTCTTCAGAAGGGGCAACAAAAGGATCCTCTAGTGGTCCTGCCTCAATACTTCTACCTAACAGATTCAGATCAATTGAATAAGGAGACTTCTTACTAACTGGAGCAGAAACCCCATATTTTTCTCCATAAGCAATAGTTTCTTCTCTACTCATAGCCCATTGACGAGCAGGCGTTAAAACCTTTAATTCAGGAGCAAGAGATCCAATAGCCAAATCAAAGCGAACCTGATCATTACCTTTAGCAGTACAACCATGAGCAACTGCTTCTGCACCTAATTCTCTAGCAACAGAAACTAAACTTTCTGCAATCAATGGTCTTGCTAGAGCTGTAGATAATGGATAACGACCTTCATATAAAGCATTTGCTCTAATTGCTTGAAAAGCAAAATTTTCTATAAAGGGCTTAATCAAATCACCAACTAAAGATTCAGAGGCTCCTGCATCTAAAGCTTTTTGTCGAATTAATGCTAACTCATCTCCTTGTCCTAGATCAGCCGCAAAAGCAATCACATTTTCAATACCATATTCATTTTTGAGATATGGAATACAAACACTTGTATCAACTCCTCCTGAGTAAGCAAGTACTACCTTGTTAAGGCTTTTCATAAGTTATTCTCCGTATGTAAATTTTAAAAATTTTTCACAGAATAAAATCTTAGCAATAAATAAAAAGATGAAAAAAGAAGTACACAAAAGCTATAACACTATTCCCATGGTTGTTTAGTAGATCTTTCGGAATTAGCCTCACGCAATAAGCCAAGACCCCATACAAACAGATAACCCATCAAAGTTGAGCCCAATAAAATTAATGTATAAATTAACCAAGTTTGCATATCCTTTCCAAAAACCAACCCATTTGCCACATCAGCATTACTTGTAAAAGCAAAGTTATAAGAGAAATACACTTTTAGAAATTTTGTAGAGTTGTTTTGGTAAAGATTTAAATTTCAATTTAAAAATTATTCAGGATCAATGCTCCTCCAACTTATGAAACAAAGGTAAATGCCAAGGAGGAATGATGGTGCGAAAATCATAAACCACACTAAAAAAGGTCGAATCAAAAAGGCTTCAGGATGTTGAACACCCCATATCCTGAAGCCAAAGCTAACCAACAAAGCAAGTCCCCAAGTTACAAATGCTAATGAAATCTTAAAAGGCAAAAGAAAAGAAAAATCAGCGGTTATGCATTATCTTAGGTAACGGTAATTGATATGAAAGTGATGAGTGATCTAGAGCCAAGCAACTTAAAAGCCTTAGACGATATAAATCCAGCTCTTACGCGATATGGCAGATCAGACCCTGCTCCGGTTTTACCTCTTAGAGAAGAACCTGATTTATTGTCATGGCTTGAAGCTAGTGGTCGACTAGTTGCTGACGAAGAGTCAGAAGATCAAGAAGTTAGCACCATAGAAGAAGAAGAACTATCAGCACTGATGGGAGAAAAAGAAGATTACAAGACTGATGATGAAGAAAGCTCAGACGATGAATGGGAAGATTAAAAATTAATTACAGAAGAGAAATAGATTTATTCCATTTAAATAAATAACCATTTTAACCTCAAGATATCAAACAAATTAATAGAAGTTAATGGCGATCTTTATTGCAATTATTATAGTAATAAGTTGTATGTTTATTGATATATATTTTGGTACTACCTTCCTTACAATTTCATTATTAATTTCAAGTATTTTCTCTGGTCTAATTAATAAATTGTGTATCCCAATTTTAAAAAATTTTAAACTAAATCAAATTATAAGAAAAGAAGGCCCTGCAAAGCATCTTGAAAAACAAGGAACACCAACAATGGGAGGAATTATCATAGTTCCCATAGGAATCTTATTTGGAAATTTGATTACTATAGGCAGCCAAAACTATGACAAAATTATTGGAATTAGTCTACTTACAATTTCGTTTATGATAATTGGTTTTCTAGATGATTGGACTAGTCTGATTAAGCATAGAAATAAAGGTCTTTCAGCAAGAAGAAAATTATTTCTTCAAGCTATATTTGCTTTTATTTTTTTAATATTCGCATTTTCACAGCAATGGATTGACTCAGAAATTTATCTATTTTTTAATAGTTCTTTAAAAATTGGTCTTTTAATTTGGCCTTTGGCCTTGTTTGTATTACTTGCAGAAAGCAATGCTACAAACCTTACTGATGGACTAGATGGATTAGCAAGCGGCTGTGGAGCGTTAGTTTTTACTGGGCTAGCAATTCAACTAATTCTTAGGGACAGCAATAACGATATTGCATTAGCTAATTTGTCTATCGCAATGGCAGGTGCATGGCTTGGATTTCTTCTCGATAATAAAAAACCTGCAAAAATTTTCATGGGTGATACTGGATCATTGCCTATGGGAGTGGCATTAGGAAGTATTGCATTAGTGACTAATAGCCTTTGGTCATTATTTGTTATGGGAGGAATTTTTCTCGCAGAGTCGTTAAGCGTAATTCTACAAGTATGGATTTTTAAATTAAGCAAAAAATTTCAAGGAGAAGGTAAAAGAATATTTTTAATGGCGCCACTGCATCATCATTTTGAATTAAAAGGTCAAAAAGAGATAACCATAGTCAATAACTTTTGGGTGGCAACGATATTCTTAATATGTGTAGGAATCCTATTTCGCACAAATTCTTAAAACAAGGAAATCATGAGTTATTTCACGTGGAAAGAGACTGGGCTAACTAGCGACTGTTCTTCATTAGAAGCTATGGCATCAAGACTAGAAGAATCTGCAAGACTGATAAGGAGATTATCTAAAGAAGGTTTTAAATTAAAAATTAAAGAGGATCAGCAGCTAATAATTCATGAGGACCCAACAGTATTTAATGAATGGGGTTTTATTAGTGAAGAATCTGGTTATAAACAATTATTACTAATACCAGAGGAAGAATAATAAATTTTATAGGGGCAAGAGTTATTGATAGAATTATATTATCTGTACACTTTTAAATATAAACTATGACTTCTTTACCTCAAAAAATCATGATACTTGGTAGTGGAGAGCTAGGGAAAGAAGTCACCATAGCTGCACAACGGCTTGGATGTAATGTAATAGCATGCGACCGATATAGAGATGCCCCAGCAATGCAAGTTGCAGATAGTTATGAAGTATTCGATATGTCAAATAGTACTGAATTACTAAATATAATTAACAAGAATAAGCCTAATATTATTATTCCAGAAATAGAAGCAATAGAAGTAAATACTTTAATAGAAATTGAAAAGCAAGGCATAACTGTGATCCCAAACGCGAATGCAACAGCAATAACAATGAATAGAGATAAAATTAGAAATCTAGCGGCCGAAGAGTTGGGTTTAAAAACACCTAAATTTAGTTATGCCTCTGATGAAAATGAACTACTGAAAGCGAGCGAATTATACGAATTACCTGTCATAATCAAACCAATAATGAGTTCATCTGGAAAGGGCCAAAGTTTTATTGATAATAAAGAAGAGCTAATAAATGGATGGAATACGGCAATAAAAAATGCACGAGGTAAATCAGCAAGAGTAATAATAGAAGAATTTATTAACTTTGATCAGGAAATTACATTATTAACTATTCGGCAAAAAGATGGATCAGTATTATTTTGTGATCCTATTGGGCATGAACAAAGTAATGGTGATTATCAATGCAGTTGGCAACCCGCAGAAATCAAACCAAAACAACTAGAAACTGCAAAAGAAATGGCTAAAAAAGTAACTGAAAAACTTGGAGGAACAGGCTTATTTGGTGTTGAATTTTTCATCTGTGGCGAAGAAGTTATCTTTTCCGAGTTATCACCCAGACCTCATGACACAGGACTAGTTACAATAATTAGCCAAAATCTAAATGAATTTGAACTGCATTTAAGAGCAGTATTAGGCTTTCCAATTCCTAGAATTACCAGATCAAAAGCCGCGGCAAGTAGAGTAATATTAGCAAAAGATGTAATTGATAATATTGTCTACGAAGGAGTAGATGAAGCATTACAAGATGACGATACGAAAGTCTTAATTTTTGGTAAACCTAAATCTCGGAAAGGTCGTCGTATGGGAGTAACACTAGCTATTGATGAAAATATTATAAAAGCACGCAAAAAAGCAGATAAATCTGCTTCACTTATAAAAGTAAAAAGAAAGGATAATAATCTTTAACGATTAAGAAAAAATCGATAATGATTTAAACCTTTACTCAATGCATTCTTAGAAGATGAAGCAAAATATACTCGTTTATGAGATCTAAAGTGTTCTAAAGAAGGATCATGCTTATCAGGAATCAAAGTAGTAGTTAGACCTCTTATCAATTCTGCATCACCGTGTTGACTTGCTATAACAAAAACTTTTTCTAATGGCAATCCCCAACGAAGAGCCAAATATCGAATAGCTTCTGAACGAGATGCACGTAAGGGAACAACATCTAAATACCAATGACAACGAATATGAGGTGTTGCTGGATAACCTTCTTGTCTTAAACGTTTTCTAATTAAGGGTAAAATCCCTTCGCCTGGTTCCTTCACTATATAACTCAACTTATGACATCCTTGATGTTCTTCCGATTGAAGCTCTAAATATTGATCAAAGTCAGAAAGTGCTGTTTGTATACCTTTTCTATCCCAGTCAACAGAAATTGATGATTTCCAAAATATATCTTCTTTAACTTCTAAGTGATAATAAATTTCTGTACCTGCTCTACAAATCCACACTGCAGGTTCAGGTAAATGAAGCTCTGAATATCTATATCTTGCTGCTTTTAAAGATCTTCCAGTTAATACACCTATTTTATTTGTTTCACTAAATGCATCCTTAGCTAATCCTTCTCTAAGCATAGATAAACTTTCAAGGTCAGGTTGCTCAAGATTGCTATCTAAATCCAAAAACAATATACGTTTTCCTAAAGGATTAATTTTTTGATGAGAATCAATTAACCATGATTTAGATGTTTGAACCTTGAGGCGTTTTTTCATTAAAGCTAGATAATTAGATACATGTGCATCCCAACTAAAATGTCTTGTAATTGCTTCTAATCCATTAGTACTCCAAGTTGACCATTGACTTTTTTGTGAGCCTGAATGTTCAAGTATATTTTGAAATGCTTCTAAATCTGTGACATCAGTCAAACGTCCATTTTGACAACGATCTAATATATCTCGAGGTCCTCCATCATCGGTAACAACCATAGGAAGACCAGATGCTGCAGCTTCAAGCAGAGTCAATCCAAAAGGTTCTGTAAGTGCTGGATTAACAAATAAGCCTTTTCTATAAGATGCCCATCTATAAATTAAGGGTATCTGATCTCTGCGATGTTGCTTGGGATAAGCAACTTTTCCATAAAGATCATATCTATCAACTAATTCAAAAATCTGCTGGAAAACATCTCTTTGCTGTTTGTCTAGCTGACGTGAATCTTCTCGACACCCTAAAACTAAAACTAAATTATGTCTTTGACGTAAAACAGAAGAACGACCAAAAACCTCTACTAAAGCAGGGATATTTTTTCTTTGAACAGCTCGTGAAATAGCTAGAAGAGGGGGTAAGGAAGAGTTCCGTAAAAAAGGAGATAACAAATCATCTACTGTTTTGGTCTCTTCCAAAGAATGAATTGGATGAAAACGCTTTGAATCAACTCCTGGAGGAATGACCTCAACAAGTTGAGAAGCAGTTTTTCCGTAGCGAGAATATTGTTGAACAGCTTCCTGACGAGTACTGGTAATTACAAGATTTGAATGAGCTAATGCAACTTCCTCAGCTTCTATACGACGACTGATGGAGAAATTTTGTTCAATTTGCTCATGATCGATACCAGAAGCAAGCATTCGTCTTAGCTTTTCTCTGCCAAGTGAATGTCCAGTAAATACAAGAGGAATTCCTAAACGCCTGTTAATTAAAGCTCCTACATAACCAGCATCTGCATAATGTGCATGAATCCAATCAGGTAATCTTTCTTGTTCTTGTAGGTGATTAACTAATAAATCAGCTAAAGCATCTAGATATGGCCACAACAATTCTTTGCGAATATATCTCTTTGGACCAAAAGGAAATCGCAGAATATCAGCTCCTATACAAATTGATTCTTTACTCTGTGCGTAATCTGTAGAAACTCGTCGATCATTAATTAAGCGAGTAACTAAATCAACTTTCTCTACTTCTGGACGAGCAGCTAAACCTTTAACTAGCTCTAAAACATAGAGAGTTTGTCCACCAGTATCAGCATCTCTTCCTAACTCAAGATCGCGTGATCGAATTAGACCATGGAGATTTAAATGAAGGAGTTGTAAGCCCATCTCACATCTCCAATAACTTGGGTAGTTATTAGGAGATTTCTAAAGAATAAAAACTTAAGAGAATATAACAAAATTAATTTGATTTATAGAAAAAACTTGTAAGCTATTGCAGGAACAAGTATCTGAGAGATTCCATAAAAAGAGAACCAAAAAAAATTCATTCAAATACTAAGTAATATGTATAAAAATCTTCCTTACAGTTACTTATTTTTTGAATTGTGTAGAGATAAAATTTTCTTTAAATAACGTGCAGTGTGACTCGTTGAATGAAGAGATACTTCTTCTGGAGTGCCAGTAGCAATAATTTCACCACCTTTATCACCGCCATCAGGACCTAAATCAATAATCCAATCAGAACAACGAATTACATCCATATTATGTTCAATAACAATAATTGAATTGCCTTTATCTACTAATCGCTGAATAACATCCATTAATTTATGCACATCAAAGAAACTTAACCCTGTAGTTGGTTCATCAATCAAATAAAGGGTTTTCCCAGTAGCACGACGTGATAATTCCGTTGCCAATTTAACTCTTTGGGCTTCACCACCTGACAGAGTAGGTGCAGGTTGACCAAGTTTGATATAACCCAGACCTACATCCAATAACGTTCTCAACTTATCAGCTGCTTGTGGTATAGAAGAAAAAACATCTACAGCTTGTTCAACAGTCATCTCTAAAACGTCTGAAATGGTATGACCTTTATAAGTAACTTGTAAGGTTTCTCGATTAAATCTTGCCCCCTTACAAACATCACATTGGACATAAACATCAGGCAAAAAATTCATTTCTATAACATTGACCCCTTGACCCCGACAAGCCTCACATCTGCCACCTTTTACATTAAAGCTAAACTGTCCAACTTGATATCCCCGAGCTTTTGCTTCTACAGAAGCTGCAAAAACTTGTCTAATTGGATCAAAAGCACCTGTATAAGTAGCAGGGTTCGATCGTGGAGTCCTCCCTATAGGTGATTGATCAATGACGATAACCTTGTCTATTGCTTTCGAACCTCTTAATTCTCCAAGTCCTTTTGGAAAAGGTACTTTTAAACCCAATGCATTACTTAAAGCAGGATGAAGTAACTCATTGACCAAAGTACTCTTTCCACTGCCACTAACACCTGTTACTGAAACTAAACGACCTAAAGGAAAATCAACAGATATATTTTTTAAATTATTCCTATCGCAATTAAGTAATCGAACATGTCTCTTCCCTTCTTCTCTTCTTTTTTTAGGAGTAGGAATAGAAGATCTACCACTAAGATATGCACCAGTTAAAGAAGTTTTAGAAGACAATAAATCTTCAATCGAGCCTTGCGCCACAATCTCTCCACCATGTACACCTGCAGCTGGCCCAATATCAACAACATGATCTGCTGAACGTATAGTATCTTCATCATGTTCTACAACAATAAGTGTATTACCAAGATCACGTAGTCTCTCCAAAGTAGCCAATAAACGATCATTGTCTCGTTGATGCAACCCAATACTTGGTTCATCTAAAACATAAAGCACACCTGTTAACCCTGCTCCTATTTGTGTCGCCAAACGTATTCTTTGTGCTTCTCCACCTGACAACGTCATTGCGGGCCTATCTAAACTAAGATAATCAAGTCCTACATCAAGTAGAAACTGTAAGCGGAGACGAATTTCGCGTAAAACCAATTCTCCTATTTGAATTTGTTTTGGTGTAAGCAATGGGGATGACTTAGATGCCGCACCTATACCCACTAATTTATCTATACACTCAAGAGTTTCAGATACACTAATAGAAGTTAAATCAGTAATTGAATAAGGACCAATCTTGACAGCTAATGCCTCAGGACGTAATCTTTTTCCTGAACATGTTTGACAAGGTACTAATTCTAAATATTTTTCAAGTTTTTGACGTGCAGATTCTCCACTGGCGTCTACTAATTGCCTTTCCAAAATAGGTAAAATACCTTCAAAAGGTCTTTTAAAACCTGAGTTTTTACTATATCTACTATCAACCTTAATTAAAATTGGCTTATCACTCCCATGTAACAAAATATCTTTTTGGTCATCTTTTAAATCGTTCCAGCAGGTTTTAATTTCAAACCCAAAAGCTTCCCCAACAGAATATAGTAAAGAAAAATAATATGAATTATCTTTATCACTCCAAGGAGCTACAGCTGCATAAACAGGCAAAGAAGGATCTGGAATAACTCTTTCTACTGTGAATTTTTTTAAGTGCCCAATACCATGACAATCTGGACAAGCACCATAAGGACTATTAAAAGAAAATAATCTTGGAGAAAGTTCTTCAATTACAGCCCCATGTTCAGGACAAGCAAAATTTTCTGAATAAAGTTTTTCTCTCTCGATTTCTGGAGGAAGTTCCTCATTCTTTTTAGGAACAACTTCTATCAGAGCTAATCCATCTCCTCGTTTTAATGTCGTTCGTAAAGAATCATTCAAGCGTTCTTGAATACCTTCTCTAGCAATCAAGCGATCTACAACAACTTCAATTGAATGAGTATGATTTTTATCAAGTTCAATATTGTCAGATAATTCTCTTACTTCTTTATTAATTCTTACTCTGGCAAATCCTTCTGCTGCTAATCCAGATAATAATTTAGCATGAGTTCCTTTTTTTCCACGAACTACTGGAGCAAGTAATTGATAGCGTGTTCCCTCAGGCAAAGTCAAAATCTGATCAACCATCTCGTCAATGGTTTGAGGTTTAATAGGTCTTGAACATTTTGGACAATGAGGATCTCCTGCTCTTCCAAACAATAATCTCAAGTAATCTTGTATCTCTGTAACCGTTCCAACTGTTGATCGAGGATTATGACTAGTTGATTTCTGGTCAATGGAAATTGCAGGAGATAATCCTTCTATTGCATCTACATCGGGCTTATCTACTTGTCCTAAAAATTGTCTTGCATAAGCCGAAAGACTTTCAACGTAACGACGTTGTCCCTCAGCAAAAATCGTATCAAAGGCTAAAGAACTTTTCCCACTTCCGCTAACACCAGTAAAAACAATCAAACGGTTACGAGGAATTGTCAAATCAACATTCTTAAGATTATGTTGACGAGCTCCTCTGACACGTATTACTTCCTCCCAAGAAGCTTCCGTCGAAAGACTGTTTATAGATTTAGATTGATTAGTTCCCATTAGGGGAAAACTTTAAGCAATTATTCTAATGAATTGCAAACCTGTTTAAGCTGCTTCTTGTTCCAGCAAGCTAGCTGCATAAAGCTTAGCTTCACCGATATCTCCTCCTGCTAGCTCAGCTAACTCGTTTTTTCGTTCTGAAAAACTATTAAGATGTTTAACTTCTGAGCGAGTAAAGCCATTATCAGTAATCTTAGTTACAGAGAAATGATGATCTGCAATTGCAGCGAGAAGAGGTTGATGCGTAACACAAAAGACTTGTCCTTTTAGAGAAAGTTTTTTTAATAATTTTGCTACTGCTTGGCTTATCTTGCCACTAACACCAGCATCTATTTCATCAAAAATAAAAATTCTAGGCGGATGAGATTCAAAGAGAATTGTTTTTAACCCTAAAATAAACCGTGACATTTCGCCACCCGAAGCAATTTCATTAAGTGGCCTCATAGGCTGGCCAGGATTAGCAGAAAATAAAAATTGTACAGAATCAACACCTGTTTCATTTGATTCAATTTCTTCAAAAAAGACTTGGAATCGAGCATTTAATAAGCCTAAAGGTGTTAAAGATTTTTTTAATAAAATTTCAAAATTCTGAGCAACTTTCTTACGTAATTTAGTTAGTTCTAGATTATGATTATCTCTTTCTATTCTTAATAATTTTTCTTCTTCCTGAAGTTGATCATATTTTTGATTAATATCATTACTTAAAATAGTAACTCTAAGCTCATCTCTTTTTTGTATAAGTTCAGATAAGTTAGAATCATAACGTTTTTGTATCTTTTGTAAGAAATTAATTCTCTCTTGAATTCTTTCTAATTGATCTGGTTCTATACATAAAGAGCTATAATAGTATTCATATGAATTAATAAAATTCTTAACTAATTCCTGCAAATTAGTTAAATCATCATAAAAAGGAACTAAATCAGTGTCATTTTTAATTATTCTTTTGAGTTCATAATTGCATAAAGATATTTGATCTATAACCGATGGCAGATCATCTGTACCTTTTTCTAAAATAAAAAGAATTTTCTCAGAAACTTCTTTTAATGTAACAACATTAACTAATTTATCTTGTTCTTTCTTGAGCTTTAATAATTCTTCAGAATCCTCTAAATTAGCATTTTCTAAATCATTTAAAGTATCCTGAGATTTCTGAAAGTCTAATTTTATAGCTGTAATATCATTCTTTATTGTCTGCAACTTTTGAAATACTCTAAACCACTTTTGCCAGCTTAATTTTGTATTTAACTTAGCTTGCTTCAATGAGAATTCGCCAATTTTATCTAAACATTCCAATTGTTGAATTGATGAATTAATTTTATAAGCATCTCCTTGATAAGTAAAATCTATAAGTAAGGCTCTGATATCTCTAATTTGATGTTTATTAATCAAAATACCATTAATACGAAATCTACTTTTTAAACGTTCGTCTTTTAAGCGCCATTCCCTACTAATTGAAAATTCATTATTTTCATAGTCGATTAAATTATCTTTTAACCATTTTTGAATTAAAGGCGTAAGTAAAAAATTTCCTTCTATTAAAAAGAAATTTTTCTTCGAGGTAAGCAATCCAGAAGTAAAAGATGGTTGTGTTCCACCCAATAGAACATCTAGGGAATCTAAAAGAATGGATTTTCCTGCACCTGTTTCTCCTGTAATGACAGTAAAGCCACTTTCAAAAGAAAGCTCTTGAGTATCTAAAAGTCCAATATTTTCAAGTCTAAGGCTTTTTAACACTGTCCCTTGAGTAGCAGTATCAAGAGTAGCTAGACTCTGAATGAATTAGAAGGGGTAAGGATGTACCGCCATGAAATATGCAAGAAGAATTAAATGACTTCATAGAAGCCTCTGGATTGCTGCAATACGACCCAGAGGCTATAAGAAAGATTTATCAAAAAAATCCAGGTCGTTTACTAAAAAGACTCTGGCAAACTCTGATACCTATCATTTGGTTTCTGCTAGGGGTTGGTTGGGAAAAGTTAATAGGTATTTTAAATAATGAAATTAGAGCAAAGGCAAGAGCCAAAGAGTTTACAAATTTGTTAGTTGATCTAGGACCTGCCTTTATAAAAGCAGGACAAGCCTTATCTACAAGGCCAGACATTGTTCCACCTTTAGTTCTCGAAGAATTAGCACAGCTTCAAGATCAACTACCGGGGTTTGATGGAAAATTGGCAATGGCATGTATAGAAGAAGATTTGAATTTAAGGATTAATGATATTTTTCTAAGTCTGGAAAATGAACCGATTTCTGCTGCATCCTTGGGACAAGTGCACAAAGGTGTTTTAAAAAATGGCATTAATGTAGCTGTAAAAGTGCAACGACCTGGATTAAGAGAACAAATAACATTAGATTTATATATAGTGCGCAATATTGCCTATTGGTTAAAAAGCAATATTAAATTAATCAGAAGTGATTTGGTGGCACTTATAGATGAGCTGGGAAAAAGAATCTTTGAAGAAATGGATTATTTGAACGAGGCAAAGAACGCAGAGAAATTTAAAGAATTACATAAAGCAAACAAGAAAATTTCTGTTCCAAAAATATATAAAGACGTAACTAGTAGAAGAGTATTAACAATGGAATGGATTGACGGTGTCAAATTAACTAACATAGAAAAAGTGAAAGATATAGGAATAGACCCTCAAAAAATGATTGATATAGGAGTGAATTGTAGTTTACAACAATTATTAGAACATGGATTCTTTCATGCTGATCCTCATCCAGGAAATATCCTAGCTTTGAATGATGGGCGTCTATGTTATTTAGATTTTGGAATGATGAGTGAAGTGACAAGAGAATCTAGAACAGGTCTAATAAAAGCTGTTGTTCATCTAGTTAATCAAAGATTTGATAAACTTTCTGCAGATTTTGTTCAACTTGGATTTCTATCTAGAGAAGTAGATTTAAAACCGATAATACCTGCATTTGAAAAAGTCTTTTCAAATGCGGTAAAAGTAGGAGTTAATAAAATGGACTTCAAAAGTGTTACTGATGATTTATCTGGCATGATGTATCAATTTCCCTTTCAATTACCTCCTTATTATGCATTGATAATAAGGTCTTTAATAACTTTAGAAGGTATAGCATTAAGTGTAGATCCTAATTTTAAAATACTTGGAGCTGCTTACCCATATTTTGCTCAAAGATTACTAGAAGATCCAGATCCAGAACTTAGAGAAAGCTTAAAGGAAATGTTATTTGACAAAAACGAGTTAATGTGGAATAGAACACAAGATTTAATTGGAAGTGCAGCTAAGCAAGAAGAATTAAATATCGATAAATTAATTGATCAGATGATTAACTTTCTATTTTCTAAAAATGGAAAAGTATTAAGGAAAGAGTTAACAAATAGTGCAGCCAGCCGTCTAGATGCTTTAGGCTGGTATACTATTAAAAAAATAAACAATACTTTGCCAAAAAATATTAGATCCAAAAGAATTGCAGCAGATTATCAAACAAATAATTTTTTGTTGGAACTTGACCCAATAAGAAAAGTAATCTCAGTTATAAATAAAATTCCAGGATTTAAAAAAGAAATTTTAATAAAAAAAATACCAAGAATCCTCAAAGAGCCTATAACAAGAAGTATGAGCTTAGATATAGTAAAAAAAGCAAGTGAGAAAGGCGTAGTAAGATTAATTAAAGTAGCTGCTAACGTGAGTCAATAAAATGAATATTAAAGGAATAAATCTTTTAATCTGTATTTTACTGGGAATATTAAGTAATCAAGTTAAAATAAAAGCGGCGGAAAATATTATAGTCTACAAAGGAAATATTAGTAGAACAATAAGTATTAAATCATTAGATGAATTGGCAAAAAATAAAAAAGCAACAGGAACACTAAAAAATATAATAAGTCTAACAAATCAAAATAAAGATGAAATATCAACCTTATTGAATCAAAAATTTGAATTACCCATAGTTTTAACAAGTACACTAATACATAGCAAAATAGGAAACATAATTCTTTCTAGGATCACCAAGATAATATATCCTGATAAAAATCCTGAATCATTTATTAGTATTCCAGCAATGAGAGCGGGTATAATAAAAGGGATTTATGAAGGAAATGGAGAGTTAAATTTAATTGGATTTTTAAAATCATATCCAAATAAAAATATCGCTATAAATTATTCAGCTTTAAGTAAAGTAATTAATAGAGTTGAATCAATGAACGATCTTGTAGAATTTTTTACTGGTTCTCCATTAACAAAACTAAAAAGCAATCCTTCTAACTAAAAATGTCTTTAATTCAAACCATAAAAAATAAATTTAAAGAAAAAACAATTCACAAAAAATGGCCAGGTTTAATAAATGCTTATAGAGATTGGCTTCCAATAAGTGATAAAACACCTGTAATAACATTACAGGAAGGATCTACCCCATTAATATATTTAAAATCAATTTCTGAAAAAATTGGGAAAGAAGTGGAAGTTTATGTGAAATATGACGGATTAAATCCAACTGGTTCTTTTAAGGATAGAGGAATGACTATGGCCATAAGCAAAGCAAAAGAAGAAAAATGTGAAGCAATCATTTGTGCTAGTACAGGAAATACCTCTGCTTCTGCTGCTGCATATGCAACAAAAGCAAATATGAGAGCTTTTGTATTAATACCAGATGGTTATGTAGCACAAGGGAAATTAGCTCAAGCATTAGTTTATGGAGCAGAAGTCATAGCTATTAAAGGAAATTTTGATAAAGCACTTAATATTGTTCAAGAAATCTCTGATAAATATCCAGTAACTTTGGTTAATTCTGTTAATCCATATAGATTACAAGGTCAAAAAACAGCTGCATTTGAAGTTATAGAAGCTTTAGGAGATTCACCTGATATATTATGTATACCTGTAGGAAATGCTGGCAACATAAGTGCCTATTGGATGGGTTTTAAAGAATATTTTCAAGCAAAAAAATCATCAAAATTACCTAAAATGATGGGCTTTCAAGCAAGTGGTTCTGCACCGTTAGTGTTAAATAAAATAATTAAAGAACCTAATACAATCGCTACAGCTATAAGAATTGGAAATCCTGTAAATAAAGAAAAAGCTTTAAATGTTCAAAAAGAAAGTAATGGAAAATTCAAAGATGTTACAGATCAAGAAATAATAAATGCATATAAGATTTTAGGAAAAGAAGAAGGAATCTTTTGTGAACCTGCAAGTGCTGCTTCTGTAGCAGGTTTATTAAAGATGAAAGATGAAATCCCAAAAAAAACAAAGGTAGTCTGTGTTTTAACTGGAAATGGCTTAAAAGATCCTGATTGTGCAATAACTAATAATGATGCAGTTTTTCACCAAGAATTAGAGCCAGATATATCAGAAGTTATAAAAACTATGGGCTTATAAGCGTAGACAGTCAAAAAAGTGTCTGAGGAATCCGTTTTTAACTATGGTTTATAACTGTGGAAAACTTAAAATTTTTTGTTGTTATGGTTGGTTAATTTTAAGGAAAAACGCTTATGAAAAATATTTGATGATTTTTTTCAGAATTTTAAAACTTTTTCAACAGTCATATTATTCAAAATTTCAATAATTGCAATCGATCTAGTGTATTTCCACAGTTTCCTCAGGGCCTACTACTAATATTTAAAATTGATTAAAGATAGATTAGAAAGTAATAGTAAAGGAAACATATCGATTTTTTTAAGACCATTGCCATTGTCAAATAGCTATGAAAGTCTTAGTCATAAGATCCATTTTTTTCATTTTCTGATTTTTTAATGAGACTGACTTGTTCTCAAACTGATTTAAATTCGGCGCTTCAACTCGTTAGTAGAGCTGTATCAGCTAAACCAACGCATCCTATTCTGGCGAACGTTCTTTTAACTGCAGATCAAAGCACTGATCGTCTAAGCTTTACTGGATATGACCTGAGCTTAGGTATTCAGACTTTTATTACTGCATCAGTAGAAATAAGTGGTGCTATTACTTTACCCGCAAAACTATTAGGAGAAATAGTTTCAAAACTCTCAAGCCAATCACCTGTTATTTTTCAAATTGATGAAACAGGTGAAATAGTTAACTTAAAAAGTAAAACAGGTTCTTATCAAGTTAGAGGTATTTCTGCTGATGATTATCCCGAACTTCCTCTAGTTGAAAGTGGTAAATCAATTAAATTAGATTCCGTAGAATTTGTTAATTCTTTAAAAGCTACTCTTTTTGCTAGTAGTAATGATGAGGCAAAACAATTATTAACTGGAGTAAACTTAACTTTTGAAGGTTCTGGAATGGAGGCTGCTGCAACTGATGGTCATAGATTAGCTGTATGTAATTTAAAAAATATCTTGGAATCTCAAGAACATATAGATGAAAAATTTAATGTTACTTTGCCTACGAGATCTTTAAGAGAAGTAGAGAGATTTATTCTTTCTTGTAAAGATTCAAATTTTATTAATTTCTTTTCTGATAAAGGACAAGTCGTTTTCATGGCTTCTGATCAAATAGTAACTACCAGAACATTAGATGGAGTATATCCTAATTATTTACAATTAATTCCAGATAATTTTTCTAATCAATTTGAATTCAATAGAATTAATTTCATTTCTGCTTTAGAACGTGTAGCTGTTTTAGCTGAACAACATAATAATATAATTAAAATAAAAGCAAATGAGAATAGTAAAACAGTAGAAATATTAGCTGATGCACAAGATGTTGGAAGTGGTTCTGAATCTCTTCCTGTAAAAATAAATGGTTCTCTAGAACAAATAGCTTTTAATGTTCGCTATTTATTAGAGGGTTTAAAAGTTATTAATAGTGATGATATAATTTTAAAATGTAATTCCCCTACAACTCCGGCAATTTTTTCTCCTACTTCTAATAATATTAACTTTACTTATTTGGTTATGCCTGTACAAATAAGAAATTAAATTGAAAAATATTAAAAATATCTTATTATCTGATTTATATAAGCTTCATGTTACCTGCGATCAAGGTTTAGATCATGGTAATGGTCTAATGGTTTGGATGCATCCCCCCGTCCATAGAATTTTAGGTTGGATTACTAATATTTCTTCTTTTTCTCTTTCTCGTAGTGTATGGAGATTAAATCAAATTGTAGGAATAGATTCCAACCGAATCTATGTTAAAGGAACTTCTTCTATTACGGACCAAACTACTTTAGACAGACTTCCAACTTTAATTAATGCCGTTTTATTAAATAAAAATGGTGAAAAATTAGCATCTATAGTTGATTTGGTTTTTAATTACAATACAGGAGAAATTTTATATTACCTTGTTTCAAGAACTAATCATAAGTTACCAGGAACAAGTAGGTGGTCATTAAAAATAAATAATATTTCTGATCAGCAACCTGGTATGGTTTTATCCAATTTAAACAGTTTAGATGACTTACCTTTAGTTAAAGCAAGTATCAGAGAAGAATTTATGAAAAAAAGCAAGGATTGGAGGGATCAAATTAAATTTATAAGAGATAAAGCTTCTAATAAATTAGATGGATGGTTAGAAGATTCGCCTTGGGAAGAATTTGATCGGACAGATTTTATTAAATATGACAATGAAAATAACTGGGTTGATAATTTTGAGGAAAATCCAAATGATGATAAAGTAATTACTTATTCAGAATTGAAATATTCTAATGCTAGGGCGAAAAGTAAAAAAAGTGATAATGATCCCTGGATTTAAATCATGAATCTTAGTGAATCTGACCTTAATTTTAAATTTAATGAATTAATCAATTCAAATGATTTTCATGTAGATTATGATATTGATTCAGCTCTTTTAAAAGAAGGCTTAAGTAAAAAAGATTTTTTAGATATAGTTCAACGCTTAAAGAGACCGCCTAACCGAACAGAATTAGGAATGTTTGGAGTCATGTGGTCTGAGCATTGTTGTTATAGAAATTCTAGAAACCTTTTAAAAGATTTTCCAACTGATGGTCCTAATATTTTAGTAGGACCCGGAGAAAATGCAGGCGTTGTAGATATAGGTCATGGAGATAGATTAGTTTTTAAAATTGAAAGTCACAACCATCCTTCTGCCATTGAACCTTTTCAAGGAGCAGCTACCGGGGTCGGCGGAATTTTGAGAGATATTTTTACTATGGGAGCAAGACCAATTGCCTTGTTAAACGCTTTACGATTTGGTCCTTTAAGCGAAACGAAGAACATTTCCTTATTAGAGGGTGTAGTTTCAGGAATAGCTCATTATGGAAATTGTGTAGGTGTTCCAACTGTTGGAGGAGAAGCTGTTTTTGACGAGAGTTACTCAGGTAATCCACTTGTCAATGCAATGGCTTTGGGCTTAATGGAAACAAAAGAGATAGTGAAATCTGGAGCAGAAGGCATAGGTTGTTCCGTCGTTTATGTGGGAAGTACTACTGGTAGAGATGGAATGGGAGGAGCCAGTTTTGCTAGTGCTGAATTGACGAATTCTTCTTTTGATGATCGTCCTGCTGTTCAGGTAGGTGATCCATTTTTGGAAAAGGGTTTAATTGAAGCATGTTTAGAAGTTTTTAAAGAAGATCACGTCTTAGCTGCCCAAGATATGGGCGCAGCTGGTTTGACTTGCAGTTCTGCAGAAATGGCAGCTAAAGGTGATGTGGGTATTGAATTAAACCTTGATTGTGTTCCTGCTAGAGAAGAAGGTATGACTGCATATGATTTTTTGTTATCTGAATCTCAGGAAAGGATGCTTTTTGTTGTTAAGCCTGGTTTGGAAGAAATGTTAATGAAAAGGTTTACTCGTTGGGGTTTATATGCATCTATTGTAGGAAAAGTAATAGAAGAAAAAGTAGTTAGAGTAATCCATAAAAATCAAATAGTAGCAAATGTACCAACTAAAGCTTTATCAGAAGATACTCCTATTGAAGAACATGAGTTAATGAATGAGCCTCCACAAGATATACAAAATCATTGGAACTGGAAAGAAGACTTATTACCTGCAGATTTTATTCATGGAATAAAAATTTCAAATGATAAGAATTTTGATTGGAATCAAATTCTTTTAAAATTATTAGATATCCCTTCTTTAGCATCTAAAAATTGGATTTATAATCAATATGATTATCAGGTACAAGCAAATACCATATTAGGCCCTGGTTCTGCAGATGCAGCTGTCATACGAATTAGACCTCAAGAAGGTCGTAAGTCAACTTTAAAATCTAATAGAGGAATTGCCGCAGTTGTTGATTGTCCAAATAGATGGGTTTATTTAGATCCTCAACGAGGAAGTATTGCAGCTGTAGCAGAAGCTTCTCGAAATATTAGTTGTGTTGGCGGACTTCCATTAGCTGTAACTGATAATTTGAATTTTTCATCCCCTAAAAATAAGATTGGTTATTGGCAATTAGCTCTTTCTTGTAAGGGGCTGTCCCAGGCATGTAGAACTTTAGAAACACCAGTTACAGGAGGTAATGTTTCTTTATATAATGAGACCAAATCAATAGATAATAAAATTAAACCTATACATCCCACTCCAATTATTGGCATGGTTGGAATTGTAGATAATTTAGAACATTTGTGTACATATTCATGGAAAAATCATGGTGATTGGATTTATATTCTTGGACTACCTTTTGACACTAAAAAATCAATAGATGATAGAATATCTTTATCAGGAAGTGCTTATTTAGAATATATACATAATTTAGTAACAGGAAGACCTCCACAAATAGATTTACAGTTAGAAAAAAAAGTACAATTTTGTTTA
>QCIW01000017.1 GCA_003216435.1 Prochlorococcus sp. AG-402-N21 | reverse complement strand
CGTTTAATCAAAAAGATAGTTCTGTAATTAGTGAATATGGAAAGCAAAATGTATTTCCCAAAGAAGTTCAAATCCAGCCTCAGGAAGGCTACACAAATTATCCAGAAGAAGCAGAAAAAACTAATGGAAGGTGGGCCATGATCGGTTTTTTTGCAATGATCGGAGCCTATTTTTCAACAGGCCAAATCGTACCTGGAATTTATTAAATTTGTGCTAATTATTATGAATTTATTTCAAAGAATCCTAAGAGGAGAGCTAGATGAGCTCTTAGATGAAGATGTTTTTTTTAATTACGCCGATTATTCCTCTCTTAATGAGGACACTGAATGGTAGAAAGTCTTCTGTCACTTCCCTCCAATACATCACTCTATTTGAATTCTAGTTTTTAATTCTCTAGTTAGCTTCGAATTGATATTTCCTTTGTCCATATGGTGAAAAGTCAGTGTTTTTTAGATTTGACTCTTACGTTATTAACCTGAACGGGTATTTAGAACTCTACTAATACTTCTGTTGTGTTTATCTTTAGTTTAAATGGATTGTCATTTAAGCGGATGAGGTGAATGATAATCTGGAAATTCACACTTTTTTGAATAATCAACAGCTTATACTGGCTTGTCACTTCATAGATAAAACCAGTTCAACTTCATTTGGTGGTTGCTAAGAGTACAGTCACTGACTACATTTTTCTCTATACTAAAGAACATGAACTTATGTAGAAATGAATAACATATATTAATTGTTCTATGATGTTAGAAGCTAAGTATTTCTAATAATGCCCTCGCCCATGTAAGGTCTACAGATAATTAATTAAGGTTTTCCTATTGGCACAAGTTTCTGTTGGCGAAAATGAGGCTACTGAGTCTGCAATACGACGGTTTAAACGCGCTTGCAGCAGTGCTGGCATTTTTAATGAATTAAGGCGCATAAGACATCACGAGACTCCCGTTGAGAAATACAAAAGGAAGTTACGCCTTCGTCTCAAGGATAAGCGCTTTAAGAAGCGTAGACCTCAATAAAGTATTAGTAGATATCTCAACCAAAACTTACTGTGAGTGAAACTCTGTGATTGGACGTTTACTTATATAATTAATTTTCTCTATATACAGAACTTATATTTGGTCTATTTATCTTTTTACTAGGCTCTCCATAACCTATCCATAGAAAACCAATTACTTTTTCATTGCTAGGGTCTATTTTTGTAATTTGATATGTCTCTTTGCTGCTTATGTATTTAGCTGTAGACCACTTGCTTCCTACACCATCTGCAATAAGAGATAAACATAAATTTTGAATAGCACATGCGCAAGCAGCATAATCTTCCAACGTTTGCTTTGGATCTTTCGAGCATATTTGACTCGCGACAATCAAGTGGGATGGATTAGTCATTTTTGTGATCAATCTTTTGACGTTTATATCTTCATGCTCTTGGGAAAGAGTGCCAAATTTCATCTTGATAGCTAACTGAATAAGTAATGACCTATCTTTTGAATTAATATTTGTAAAACGCCAAGGAAAGCTAAGTCTGTGACAAGGGGCTTGATTTGCAGCATCTATAGCTCTATTAATTATATTTGGCAAAACTTTATCAGTTTTAAATGAATGTATAGTCCGTCTATTCCTAATAGCCTCATGTATGTTCATGGATAAATCTCGATAGATTTACCTTAGACCTTTAAGGTTGATTATTAGAGATAAATTTAATCATCTAAAATCTTTCTATATATATATCAGGCACTTTTAAGGAAATAGGTTTTATAAGAAGTAAAAATTATTTGGTTGTTTTTGGAGACAAAGTTTGATTTCTTTTATTCTTGTGCTAGATAAACGGTGAAAGAACTCTTTCGTTTAAATAAAGCTACTGAACCCATGTCTATACCCCCACAGAATTGTTATTAAAATAGTTAAAAGAGGAAGGGCTATAGATAGAGTTATATTGATAGTTTTAAATATTTTGCCTACCCCATTACTTGTATCTTCTGAGGGAGTGATGATAAGTGGCATTTTAAACGAAAATATTTCATATACTTTACTTGGTGCGAGAAGATCTTGAACATATTACTTATTAGCGCTTTTTGGTTGAGAGCGGGCATTCTTGAAATTATCCAACAATATTTCGGCTTTTTATTCAAAGAGAAAGTAATATTTCATATTAATCATGTATAGAAAATATGAGAGCTTGTTTTTATACATATATCAAGCATAATTAATATATATGTTCCTCATTCCTATGACTAGATCATCTAATTCAATTAAAAGCGAATTATCTTTTGAAGATGAAGATGGCTTGTCTAGCTATGATTTAGCTCTAATCTCTTCAAAAAATAGTGAGAGGTTAGAGATTTTATGTGATACTGATGATTACGATCTACTTGCAGCCTAGACAAAAATTACCCATAGATAGATTTAACTCATTGGATACGTTGATCCTTATGTTTCTAGGAAATTATTCGTGGAAATCGATTTTGCATATAAGTCCTTACATAAGGAGTATGTTGATAATGCAATATTAAAGGAATATCGTTTGAGATTTTACTCTGAGGTTGTACTTCACTTATAGCCTTTTCAAGAAATTACCTTGATAAAAATGATAATTTTCAATTCTTTGTGATTTTACAGTCTTTAAAGCTCTGAATAGATTTATTATTTTACCCCATATCAGCTAGGATAATGTTTTATGTAGTTCGAGGAACTAATTTTTTGATGGACGGTATACAGCTTTTTAATTTATGACGATGAAAACAATAAGCAATAAAATGCTTACCCGAATATATCCTGAAACCTTTCATACTCGGTCAGGTAGGGCAAATGGTGTAGGAGAGGCGTGGGGCGTAGGTGATAATTGGGTTTGCGAATGTTCAGATTGCGCTCAAATAAGACGTCAAATCTGGAATCGATTGGAATCTTCTATAGGTATATGTATAAAACAAGAAATCTAAACCAACATTTTTTCTATATAGCAGATCAAATTTATTGTATCCATTGATCAATAAAGCTTTGGATCTACTTCATATCTATGCGTAGTTTAGATTGTTTCTGCTTGATTCTTTAATGGACACATTCTCAATGATAGATATTTAGTTAATTCTTTCTTCAAATGAACTTTGTGTTTCTAAAGAAATACTTAATAAGTAACAACATTTGCTTAAGAATAAATACCTCAGATGGATTGAGAATTTAAATCATTGATTGACCTCTAGAACCCCTTTCCTTTTGAGGATGATGTATAACTTTTCTCTAAATTATTTTTCTGATCCGATTTATCCGTTTTACGAGTTATTGCTACCACTACAGCTAGCAGGGCTAGAACAATAACTACTATCCAACTTATACCTAGCCAATAATTAACAGAGTCTTTTAGGTGGATTAATTCTTGTTTTAGAATAGAGTTCATATTTGAGAAGCCTTTGTATTTAACTTTTAAACTAAATAGATTCTATTCCTATTCTAGAAGAGGAGATCTAAATAAATCATATACATATAAAAAAATTAATTATAGAATTTTTATTTAATTAGCTTTGGACTTCGATTTCTGTTTATTTTCTTCATTGCGGAAGAATTATTTTTTATTACTTATAGTTTAATCTATCAATGCCCATTCAAAACTTACCTGGTTAATGCTGTTTTTTCCTTTGTGTATAATCAATAATCATGTATGACTTTCTTGCCTTAACTTTAGATTCGTTATGCTTAGTTGATATAAGGTCTATTTATTTATATAAAAGAAATGGATATCCCTAAGTTTCTCCTTATAGATTTCCTAATCTTTCTAGCTGGAACGTTTGTTCTAATAAGCTTTAGATTATTTTTTAAAAGCTCATACCCTTCTCCTCAATTTAACAATAAAGAGTCTTTGAATTTAGCCAATTTTTCCATTCCAGAACTTTCAACGCTAATAGATTTAGAGGTCAGAGCTAAAAAGGAAGGTAATGTTATCAAGTTTGAAAATCTAATGGGTTCCTGGAAATTTTTAAAAGTTTGGAAAAAGACTACTGATCTTGACGACTACTTTTCTAGTTATTTACTACGCCTTTTTGAAGCTACCTTACACTTGATGGAAAGGGATGATCTGCCTAACGAATTTCCTCTTCGTATAACTAATTCGATTAAATTTGGAACCTTGTCATTGAAGTTTTCCGGGAATGGCAATTTAAAGGGAAAACAGCCATTCTTAAATTTTTATTTTGAAGATATAGAACTCAGCTTTGGTCCAAAGCTTATTTATCGCAAAACGCTGGATATTCCTGAATCAAATAAAAGACCTTTCTTCGCACTTGTTGCATTAGACAATAAAAACAAATGGCTTGCGGCTAGAGGTAGAGGAGGGGGACTTGCTTTATGGGTAAAACAATAATGTTTGAAGAAAACAGGGTTTGAATATTCCTTTCTGAATCAATTTTTCTTCAGCAATGCTTTTGAATCTAATTGCAGTTGAAGTTCAACTATTCTCTTTTTTATAGTTGGCTCGCTTCTTATTAATGCCGAGTACAGCCAGGCTGCTCCCATACCTACGGAAGCTGGGACAAATAAAATTAACCATTTTGATGTACGGGTCATTTAGCTTGTCATTTATTTGTTCGATGATGTCGAAGTTGCTTGACGGCATTCTTTTATAGATATTTCTCTTTCTAGTTCAGCTGAAAGACTTTTAAGCAATGACTTGATCTCTTCTTCTGTGTTGGAAGATTTTGATGCAGTCATTGTGCTTTTATCGTGGACCATGGGTTGTTTGAACAAAATCAAAACCGCACGGAACTTAACTCATTCAGCAACAGATAACAAGTGAATTAATTGAGATTTCACCCCAAATAAAAAAATTTGAGGATATTGCCTTTAGACATAAGCGATATTTAAGCCTTAATCTTCCTTTGGCAGCTTTAGCCATCCACTAGTCCATTTTGCAAAAGTCTTGAGCTCACTCCAGGGTACTTTGAATCGAATGCTTTGATCCATTACAGCATTCAGCTCTACCCAGCGTTCTTCGCCTCTTCCTCCATAACTCATTACTTCAAAATGACGAAAACCTTTTCTTGGACTTGCTGATGTCCATGCTTTGTTAGGAGGCCACCTCATTTTCCTATTTGCTGTTGGTTAATTTCTATTCTTAAAAGAATTGGGAGTGCAATCATTATGAATGCTGGAAGGAAACTCTTTAACTCTCCAATTCTATCAATATGATTTTCTTTTTTAGGAATAATGATGGTGTATGAAGAACTATCGCAGGCTAAAGCCAAATAAACTCAATATGAAAAATTTATAACCAGGTAATTTCTAGATTCTTATATCCATTTACGAGCTTTAGCTCTAATTAACTAGACAAATAAAATAGCTAAGCCTTTTAGGCATCTTATTTTCTATATGGACAGAGCTGAAAATTCAGAAAATATATTCAAAGATTTCGATATGCTTGACTTAGTTTATTTAGACTATTCAATTTACCTTAATTCAATTTATCAAAGTATCATATTATTTTTTATAGATATTATTTAAATAAGATGACAATAACTCTTCTTGATTTATGTGATCTTGGTTGGAACTCCTTTAGCAAAGAGTACTATCCTTCTGGCCTTTATAAGGAAAGGAAAAATCATAGAGCTTCGTTTCTTAGAAATGAAGATAAGTTTTAAGATTTGCAGTAATGTATTGGAAGGATTACATAAGTTTGAACAAAGAAAATTTATAGCTTCAGCTCCAGAAAGCATTTGATTACTCGTTACTAAAAGAGCTCCCTTAGAATCAATATCATATTCTCTAGGTAGTTCAGATGGTTTATTCCTTGCATCTTTAATTTCCAGATAAGGAATATTACTTTTAAGTTCTAGAAGCTCAGCAAAATGATTGCAGAATGGACATTCGCCATCATAAATAAAAACAAGTTTTTTATCCAATATTTAGGATGATAAAGCTCAAGTTTACATGAAAAATGATCTTTTTACGTTATTAGGTTTCTTTATTTCAACTTATATAAAATTTAGATGCATTCATACAAAACTTATTCAGGTTCTCAATTAGGAAGATAGATGCGAAAAATCTTTATTTAATTGTTTTTTTGATTTTCAAACTACTTAGAGCTTCTTCACTAAGAATTTTTTGTGAAAAGCATATATCAATTTTAAAAATTAGTCTTGTCATAACCAGATCGGTTCGTTTATATGAAAATACTTTTAAAGTAACATGTTTTTTAAAGAAAGGCCTCCGAGTAATTGCCCATGGGAATTGGAAAGGAATTCAAATAAGTCCTGGACTTTAACTAAATCTGGAGATGTCTTCACATTTACAAAGAGTAAAATTGATGGAAATTACATTTACATACAAAAAAATGAAGGCAAAAAACAGCCTTATAACTTATATGAAGCTGGATATACCTATCAGCGATTGTTTGATAGTGGCTTTGAGTTAGGAATCAATATAAAGGCAGCATAAATTTTAGAACGTAAACTTACATTATTTTTCAAGGAGTTTCATAATACAAAAAGTAAGGATACTTAAATATACAATCACTAATAAATTTTTTACTTACTTAAACAACGTAAGTTCCTAAGCTAGTACTAGCAATTGAAATGGCGGATAACAAGGCAACTACACTTGCTAAAGCATGAGTCATTTTTTAATTGTAAAGAGATGTAAAGCTATTGTAACATATTATTGCGTAGGTTGGATTTGCTTCGATCTCGTTCTTAGATATTGTCAGGCGGGCTCTTTTTTTTTGTGAATTTATTTAAGTAATTGGCCGATGAATATTCAATATCGCAAGCTTTTTGATTTTTTGGGCCGTTTCTGTATAGGAACTACTTTTGCTGTAGCAATTCCCCCTAAAATTTTCAATTTTCAGATTTTTCTTGGATCTATAGCTTCAAAAGGTATTTCTGTGCCAATCGCAACTTTTTTATTGGTATGTGCAATTATTTTTATGATTTTGGGTGTGGGTTTTCTAGTTCTTAGTCCTGATCAAAATATTGGATCAGTTTTCCTCTTAATTTTCCTTGTTCCTACTACTTTAATTATGCACTTACAACCATTTCAACCTATGGCTTTCTATATGAACATTGGATTAATAGGTGGATTGATGATTTCTTTAACTAGGACTAGTGAAATCTCAAATTCAAGGTATAAGAACTCTATTGATACAATATTCGATGCACTCTATACCTTTTTTAAGCGGTTTATATCAAGTTAATCTTATAGTCATGATGTCTATTATTGGTCGCACTATTGGCTCATATCTTTTTTAATAATTAACTATTATTTATGTTTTTTGTCTCATGAAGAACCTGCATATACCTTGAACCTGGGCTATAAAGAACCACTTTGTTACCTCCAAAGATTTTAAGCCCAGTTTGTTCCCTCAGTAATTGAGAAGTTGTTAAGGCTATTCCAGCTGTTTTGGTAAATAAAACGGGAATTGTAAGGTCGTCACCATTCATCTTCTGCAAGTCAATGGCTTGCTTTACAGCTCGATTAGCTCTATCTATACCTAAATTTTCAAGGAAAGCAGGCCATAGATGATTTACAAGCTCGCAATTGCTGAAATTAAGTCTATTGATTTTGTTGTTCATAAAACTTTCGATACTTAGGAGTGTTCTTGAAATGAATTTTGAGGTCGTGATCCAGACAATTTGGTTGACGTTTAATGCTTTGAATTTAGGTATCAGATACTAAGGTTTTCAAATCATTCAAAACTGTATCAACAATATGAATATCGTGGTCATTTTGAGGATTTCCTCCTAATTTTACTCCAATTAGCTTCTTTTCCTGAAAAAGCTAGCAACTTTGCTGAATATCTAGTAAGCTCGTCGGAATTTAAATTTTGTTTTGGTGTCAGACCTCTTAGCAGTTTTATTTTCTTTATTATTATCCTTTGGTGGAATATTAGCTTTGACCTCTGGGTTTGATGATGATGATGATGAGGATGGAGGTGGGACAGGATCTCCCGTCTTTGAGCACGCTTTTGCACCTAGTCCTTCCTAGGCGTTAGAAGTTTTTAGGTGATATCTTTTGGATAAAGACTAGAAATTTTCTTTGCCTGAGCAGCGTTCTTTTTTTCTAGATACCTTTTCTCTGCCATACGTCTTAATAAAACCCCAGGCAAAAACCATATTATCAATATAAGAACACTTATAAAGATAGGATTACCTATAGTAAGTTCGCTAAGTTTTTCTAACATTATTTTCTTTTATTTAATATCTTATATCGTTCATAGAAAAAAAATACAATCTGGAACAGTCTTTAACAGCTGTTTTCTTTTGTTTGATGGCTTTTCCCTTTTGACTCTTAACTCTAGAGGCTACTAAAAATATCATTAGGTAAGATATCTTCGGAGATAATACACTTTGGGTTCTTTTTCTGATACAGACTCTCTATATAGTATTCTTGCAATTCCATATTTAGCATTTAAAGTAATAGGAGCTTGTTTTAAGATTTATCCTCAAAGAATCTATATTATGATTAAAAATCTTTTTGTTTTCATACTTGGATCTTTCTCTGGCTTATGGATCGCTTGGCCAGGAATAACAATTAGATCTAATTGGTCATGTGCAAAGGAAATAATAGTTAAATCTTATGACAATGAAATCGACATTAGAACATTAATGTCGGTCAAACCAAAATACTTGATTAGAAAAGAAAAATATGGAGAATTTGATAAATTAAGAATTGTTGGTGATATTTGTTTCCGCAAAATATGAGAAATTTTCTAGCATAAATAATGATATATAGTTAATATTTAACCAATTAATCAGGGGCTTATTAAGCAATGGTTTCCATCGAAAATAATTTAAATTGGCTTAAATATTTTTCACCTTTAGCAGGAATCATTTTTTGCCCTGTCACAATATTATTTTTATGGACAGCTTGGACAGGTCCAATTGAAAGCGATACTTCGATACCTTCTGTGGAACTTCCTGGTTGAAATAACTTTATAAATGAATGCTTATAAATTAGATATTTTACTTGTTTTATTTTTGAATCACTGCCATTTTTAGGGAGACAGTTACTAAAACTATGCATCCTTTTTCTAGAGAGTTTTTTCAACTAACCAAATCAAACGAGTATTCAGACCTTTTGGAAGATACTGACTGGGGCTTCCAGAGCTTAAATGTGCTAATGGCAAACTCCTATTCTGATTTGCTTGAAGATACTGAATGGCATTGATTACTTTTGATACTACAAATATATTTGAGGGTATTTATTTACTTGCTGGCTAAATTGAATCTTTCTCTTAGAGGTTGGCTCTTAAAGACTCAACCTCTTTTTTTGATTTGATTTTTGATTATTCTGCAGATTCAAAACTACGTAAAAGCCTAAAACCTTTCTTGATAACTAGAATGACTCCATAAAGTCCAACAATTAAAGGAATCACAATGAGTTTATTTGGTTCTGCTTGGGCATATGTTTTTACTCCTTCTGTGTAGTCATATCCATGGCAAGGAGAAAGATACAGCAAACTGCTAAAAATAATTCCCCATCCAATTAGAGATAAGAACCCCTCTTTGTTTTTTCCTTCGTAGAATCTATCAAGGCCTAAACCCCATCCGACTGAAAGCACTGCAAGTCGTGTTAGTGCTTTTTTTTCTTCTTTGCGAAACATTTAGAGATGTATTTTAATTCCAAACTATAAAGCTTATTTCTATGTTCTGGGACTTTTTGAACTATTTCTTTTGGATAAGGCAATAAATTTTTTCAAGAGTTATGAAAGCCCTTATAAATCTAAAATTAAAAGAGCTTTTATACCCATTGCATCACTAAAATTGGCTGTTCAAATGGATTATTCGCCAAACATTAATGAGTAGAGCAAAGAAGTATAAAGACAACCTTCTACCTATGGGTTGTTATGTAGAAGAAATCATTGAAAATAATGGAATTTTTGAACGTGTTTATAAATGTCCAGATGGGAAAAAACATTTTATTCCCGAATCTCTTCTATTTAGTTCGGATTCAGAAGAGGTGGCATAAAAAACGAACCATTGGTTTTGATTTTTAAATGGCTTTATTTTCGATTATTAGGTTTATTTCTCTGCGCAGCATCATTTTTTAAAGTGGTTTCTACCAGTTCTTGAAACCCTCCTTTTGCAGAAGCTATTCCAAACATTACTAAAAAGCTAACCCCTGAGATCAATATCGCTGCTATTGATAAGGGGGTTAAATTGAGATCTACAGCAAAGAAAGGAATCATTTGGTTTTGAATTCTTGTTCTTTTAACTTATTTAATAGCTTTTCTGTTAAGACTAAATGGATTTCTTTCATAATTAGTAATGCAGCTTTATCTTGTTGATTGCCAGTTTTCTGATATAGACAACCAACTCTCGGCTTATAAAAAATTTATTGATCTTTGGGAAAGTGGTGAAATGAGCAAACAGGATAAATTTGAAGGCTTTGAAATGCTTTTTCGCGTTCATGCACCAGGAGAAGGGAGAGTAGTTATTCTCTGCAATGCTGAAGGAGATAAGCAGTTATTTCAGCATTTTGCACCATGGCGGGCTGAATTTGGAATTGATATGGAAATAACTCCAGTTATTAGTTGTCAGAATGTAGTTGACTATCATAAAGATCTTTTTGCAAAAATGAGTTAGATTTTCTTGCTTTTAATTAATAAAAATACCTAGAAAAACTCATAGAAGTTAATCTTCGATCTCTGAAAGCTCCGTTTCAAAGAACCACTGGGTTGAGCCAATATTCAATTCAATGACCAATCCAAATTGATTACCATCAACCATTTTGAAACCTATTAATTTACCAATAGGATCTTTTTCAAGTAGTTGAAGTAATTTAGTAGGGAGACGGTCTTGAACTTTAGTAATTTCTACTTTTAGCTTTTGACCCTTTATTAATTTTGTGGAATCTTTAATCATCTACGTTATAAAATCATAATTAATAAAAGTATATTTTACATTATTAAAAAGTTGTTTAAATAAAACAACTAAATTAATATTATATATTCATTTTACATATCTAATTTTATCCAAATGGAAATAGCTTTAACGATTGTTAAATTCCAATGATAAAGAAGCAATTTAGAACTTGGAAATAGCCCCTCCATTGGAATTCTTAAAGAGAAAGAACAGTGGGAGGGTCAAAGCAATAGATGTTGCCATAATGAATATAGTGTTAATAGTCAAGCTGCTTACTCCAAATTCAGAAGCAGCTAAAGCAAATGTTGTTATCGGCATTTCTTGATAGGCAATGATTTTTAAATAATAAGAACAGTTCGGGCTAGTCCAAAATGAACTTCACGGAATTTTTTATAACTGTGTATTTTTATACAAAAAAAAGACCCTTAAAAAGGGCCATTTTTTTGGAAGTTTGGAAGTTTTAAAAATAAGTATTAAGCACCTAATAGAGTACTTGCAACAGATGCTACAGCAATAATCACCCCACCCCATTTAATGACCTTTTGGTCTGAGTTGTAGGTAGACCCAACAAGTATTGCAGCCAGGTTGATTACGACAAGGTTGTCTGTGCTCATAGGAAGAATTTTGATTAATAAAACATTAATCATTTTTCCATGTAAAAAAAATACTTTTAGGCAAATTTTGTATTTATTGTTACATTTAGCAGTTTCTTTGTGGGGTTACCAAATCCCATTTTTTAAAATTTCTAGCCAATAATTGAAAGGGACAAACTATTTTGGATACCTCTGCCTTTTATGTATTCCTGAAATATTTTCGAGTCAAAAGCCTCTTGAGCTGCATCTTTAGAAGCAAATTCAATAATTAAACCAAGTTGGCCTCCATCCCATTCATTTAAATCAGAATTTTGATTAACATCTTTGGCAATAATTGTTCCTCCTACAGATTTCAGCCAAGGAACAATAGTCTTTACATATTCAATGAAAACGTCAGTATTGGCGATCCTGGCTTGCTTAAGCCAATAGGCTTTATCCATGAAACCTTAAGAAATTCGAAAGATTGTCGCATGTTTTGGTTGTTAGAGGTGGAATTGCTGCACAACATTTAATAAAAACATAATTTTTGCAATGGTTGTTACGACATGATCCTAAAAACAGAGGCAACAGTTGTTTAATGAAATTAACTAGAGGCTTTAAACCAACTTTTAGATTGGTATAGCAACTAGAGTTGAGAAAAATAAACTTCAAACATGACCGAGAGCGAACCTAAATGGGATTACACCACAAGAGAAGGTAATTTATTTATCGGTGGAGTTGTGGTGGGCTTAAACTTAATCTTGATACTCGCTGTTGTTCTTGATAGGACGGTACCAGCAGTTCATGCCTTTATAACAGGTAAACCTATATAAAAAATATTCATTAAAAGGTATTATTTAGTTCCAGTTGAAGACTTGAAACCAATATTTGATAGCTGTATTAAATATTGGTTCTTTACTTGGTTAAAATTAACTGATTTATTTAATTTATAATTAACTTATCCATGATGTTGAGTGTTCTCCTAAAACAGTACTCCCTATACCCAAATGTTTTTGTTAATATTAGGAGAGATTTAACTTTTAATTTAAGGTGTTCTTTCGTAAAAATAATAATATAACATCCATTCAAAAATACTCTGATTTAGATACTAAAGATACATCTTATTTTCTTTTAGAGAGGATTAAACAATTAGATATCCTTATAACTGAGGCAAATAAAAATATATTGCAAGCACAAACGGTAAGACTTCGAGCATTTTTTGACCAGAGGCAAAGTATTTTTAAAGGTTTCCAAAGAAGATTTGTTGAAAGTAAAGCAAGTAATTCTGTCATATGGCACCAGAACCGTTTAGCTGAAATGCTCTCTGAAAGAAGGAGTTTACAAGATAAGTTAGACAAGCTTAATGGTAAATACTGGTCAAAGAAAATAACGAAATACTTATCTTTCTTATTATTCATCGCTTTTGGTGTCCTTGCTTTTAGTACTATTATCGCTGGTATTTTTGCTGCGTTATATCTTTTGCCATTTTTTATTTTTTTTGGTTTTATTTTTTATGTACTTAGAAATTTTTTTAGTGTCAAATATAGATGAAATATTTTTATTTGATGAACTTTAATTTAAGAAAATTTCTGTTTATCTTTGAGCCATTTCGCTAGTGATGTCATCTGAATATTTTCTTCTTTAGCTATCAATTTCAGATTATTTAAGTCTGCTCCATAAGCAGCCCTTTCTATCCAATCGGCCATTACTCCAATATCATGGATAAATAATTTTAGAAGAAATCTTGGAGGCATTTTGTAGCTAACTTTTTTTGCATTTTTACCCCTAAGCTCTCCTAGTAAAGCTGCCATATCTTTTCCAGTCATTTCTTCACCAGCTAGATTTATTGATTGACCAATAAACCTCTTGGGATTATTAAAAATAGCGGCTGTCCATTTGCCAATATCTTCAACGGCAATTGTTTGCCATGGTTTGTTTGGATTTACTACACCAGGAAAAGTTGTTTCGGTAATTTTTAAGCCAGGAAGGTCTCCATCAAAATTTTCGAAATAACTCGCTGGCCGAATAATTGTCGTTAGCTTGGAAAGCCCATTAACTTCGAGGTAAGTTTCAATATCCCATTTACTTGAGAAATGACCTGGAGCTGGATCATTTTTAAGAGGATTTTTCGCTTTGCATATCGAACTAAAGACAATGTGCTTTAGAAGACCTTCTCCTTTAATGTCTCTTATGGCATTTATAAGGTTCTTACCTTGTTCGATTTCATACTCTCGAACTAGTGGTTGCAGTCCTTTTGTTGGTGTGGTATTCGCAAAAATCCCATAGCTATCTTTAAAACATTTTTTCAAACCCTCGTAATCAAGTAAGTTACCTTCAATTAATTCAACATTTGGTAGATCTGCTAATTGTTGTGCAGTTTTGCTCGAAGGATTTCTTGTAAGTGCTCTTATTTTGTACTTACCACTTTTTGATAGTTGTTTTACTACCCCTCTTCCTTGTAATCCAGTGGACATTGTTACTGTTATTATTGGTATTCCCTCTTTACCCATCTTTTTTAATAAGCCAGATTACTATTTATAATTAATTTTTTAACTTTATAAGGCAATTAAGTTTAAAACAAGACTTTTATATAGAAATTATAGCATCCTCTCCGGATCTTTAATGCATACTCATGTCAAAATTATACCTAGTGCATTCTAATATCAGAAAATAGATGTAAATTAAGAGAACTTTTGCTAAAATATATTTTCTTGATAGATCTTCTTTAGTCTATATTAAATTAATCTACAAAATAAATAGAACATCTTAATTAGATTTTTCATTGGTTATTTTTTGGTTTTATTAATAGTTAACTTGAAGCTGATGTGTAATGTTTAACAGCAAATAACCAAAATAATCTGCTTATATAAAAGAATATAATTGCCAGAGAAATTCCTAATAACATCATATGAATATCTTCTCTTCCCAGAAACATATTCGCTGGCACTGTTGTTAAGAATGTTATAGGTATTAAAAGGGTAAAGATTAAACGTAAAGTTGTAGGATATGCGGATATCGGAAAACGTCCTGCCGCTAGAATTGCTCTTAAGACTTCTGTTGCATTCCACGTTTTAACAAACCAAATACTAGTAGCCGCTATTAAGAACCAAAGCGAGTAAAGAATTATTATTCCAGTTAACAACATAACGGAACTACTAATTAAGGTTTTTAATCCAATTATTGCGCCAGACTTTTTTAATGCCCAGAAAATAAGAAATAAACCTAGTGTTATTTCAGGAATGCCGGCTGGAGAAAGAGTACGAGTTGAAAGCCAAAATTGACTATCTATTGGTTTAATAAGTACAAAATCAAGAGTTCCTTCTCTTACATAATTAACGATTTCCGTCAGATTAGGCCTCAACCAGGTGTTTGTTACACCATCTAGCAGTGTGTAAATTCCTTGAACTACTAATGCAGCTTCCCATGACCAACCACCTAGGGTGTTATTTTGAGTAAAAAATAGAGATAATATAAATATACTTCCAGACAATGTTCCTATCATTGCTATTAATTCAATAGCAAAATTAAGCTGGTATTCAAGTTGCACAGCCAATGAAGTATTCCAAAATAAAATAATTGTTTTTAAATAACGTTTCATTATGCCCCCATAGCCGTGTAATGACGAACCCCTGCTTTCCAAGAGATTATTACTAATGGCAAAAGAATAAGTATCCAGATAATTTGAGATATAAATCCGCCAAGTAAATTCACATTTAAATCAGATAAAATTTTAGCTGGAAAATTTATTAAATATGGGAAAGGTGTCCAAGCGGCTAATTTCAGTACAGAAGGTGGGAATGAATCAAGAGGTGCCAACAAGCCGGAAAGAAAAAGATATGGTACAAATAGCAAGCGTTCAAAAGCACTTGCTTTTTCACTCCAGAAACAGAAGGCTGCAATCAGACTTTGGAGTAAAAATGAAATAGAAAACGAAAGTAAAGTTGCTAACCATGCTAGGCAAAATTTCCCTATAGAAGGAATCCAAAATGATTCTGGGTTAAATAGAAAGAAAATTGCTGCAATAATTACGGCAAAAGGTAACCGGGTTAATTGTTCTGCTAAATGAGATGAGACATATCTCCATAGTGGATGAAGTGGTTGTAAAAGGTAAGGAGATAACTTCCCTAATAGTGCATCCTCTTCAAATGAAAATACTACCCAAACAACAGAAAATTGTCTTACTAAAAAAGCACTTAGAAAGTATCGGGATAAATCCAACTGGCTAAAGCCAAATACTGAGCCAGCATCATTATTACTCCACAAGGTAAGCATAATAAATGGAAGTACTCCAGATAATGCCCAAAGAGCTATTTCAACCCTGTATTCCAACATATTTGCATATTGGGTTGATAATAATGATCTAATTATTCTCTTTGATAAACCGGCTACTTTCATTCCAAACTTCCACTGTTGAAAAGCTTTCCAATTACCTCATCTATAGGGGGATCGTTAATTTCAAGATCTAAAATATCAAAGTTAGTTAGTAGTTTGCTTACCATACTTGTTAGTTCGTTCTTGGGAATTAATAAGGTGACTACATTATTACTATGTTGTTGTAAAACTCCGTAGCCTAGGAAGTCTTCAGGCTTACTTTTGCTTTTTAATTCAAATGTAACTTCTCTTTTTGGGGATAGTTTATTTGTTAGTGACTCTAGTCCACCATCATAAAATAACTCTCCTTTATGAATACATAATACTCTTGGACAGAGCGCCGTTATATCTGCCATATAATGACTTGTTAGCAAAACAGTCGCTCCTGTTTTCCTATTATATTCAGCAAGAAAAGAACGTACTCTTGATTGTGCATTAATATCGAGTCCAAGCGTAGGTTCATCAAGAAACAATACAGATGGATTATGTATAAGAGAGGCAAGTAATTCCGCTTTCATTCTTTGCCCTAAGGATAGTTTTCTAACAGGCCTTGTGAGTTCTTCTCCAATTTCAAGCATTTCAGCTAGATCATTAATTCGCTTTTTAGCCTCTTTCTCCTGTACTCCATAAATTGCGGCGTTGACTTGTAGGGAATCCATCGGAGGTAGATCCCATATTAATTGTTGTTTCTGCCCCATTACGAGTGTTATTTTTTTTAGAAAATCTTCTTGTCTGCGTTGAGGAGAATGGCCTCCTACGAGGACATACCCAGATGTTGGATATATAAGGCCACAAAGCATTTTTAAAATAGTTGTTTTTCCAGCTCCATTTGCACCTAGGAAGCCAACCATTTCTCCTTTGTTAATTGAAAAATTTACGTTTTTTACTGCTGGAACTTCTTGCATTTTTCGATTAAAAAAATGCTGAACCGTACCTTTAAATCCAGGTTCTTTATCGGCAACCTTATAGGTTTTACTCAACTGGTGAACTTCAATCAATGAATTATTCATTTTTTTCTAGCGAGCCTCTTATTTATAGATTTTCCCATAGGAGTCTTTTTTCTTATTTACCCAAAAGGAAATCTTTGGATTTTTTCTTATATTAATTCAATTTTCCAAAATCAGGATTCTTATGAGTTTATAAATAACAAGAGATATTAAATTTTCGATCTTTCTACTTTTTACTTTATGATTATTATAATCAAAATCATAATACTTATGGATGAATTTTATTATTTGATAGCAATAGCTTTAATAGAGTTTGATGGCAAACGCTCAATGCCTATAGGAGGTAAAGCACTTAAAATTACTGATGAAACCAACGATTTCCCTAAGGTACAGGCCGAAACAATTGCGTTAGAAATTTTACTCAGAATATTGCAGAAGAGTGATACAGAGCCTCTGCAACGAGTTGCAAATGATAAAAGCCTTATCATTGCTAAAATATCAATGGAAATAATGCAGAAAAAGATACCTGAACTAAAGAGTGATTGGATTAAAACAGGAAATACCGAGGCTTTTTTGACTGAAATGAATTTATTATGTAATAAACTTTATAATGTTAACTTTGTAAAATATGAAGGAATAAAATTCTCAAAATGTAAATAAGTATGTTTTACGTCTTCTAATAAGAATACAGTTTATATATGAAATTAAATAGTAAAATCAATAAACTAAGCCTTGAAATCCTATTTTGATAGTTTTTTATGAGCTTTATCTGCTTTTTTGATTATTTGCTGTGCTTCTTCTCTTGACAAACATTTTTGAGCTTTTGTTTGTAGTTTAAGTAGCTTTGCATGTTGTTTAACCGCACCCATATCTTATGGTTATTACACAATCAGTATTTTAACCTATTTTGATAATTATTGCAAATACTTGATTTTTTCTTGACTGAATTCAGATCGCTATACATGACTCAATTAATACTTTTTTACGTAAATTTTATAATCATCGTACTTAGTGCGATGATTGTCTTACAACAACAGATTAAAGAACGTGACCACTGATCCTCAAAACGCTAGTGACCCTAGAAATGCAAATCATCATTGGTTTCCTTTTCTAAGATATCAAGAGCAGTGTGAGATAGAAGGAAAGGAGGCTACTATTAATGAATGGTTGAGATCTAATGGGAAATTGAATCACCAGCTTGAGTACGAAGCAGCAAAGGCAGAAGCTTTGACTAAAAAAGCTGAGGATGTAAAGGCAGATAACACTTAGCGGTCAGATTAACTTCCTTCACTTTGCTTCAATTCTCATCGGTGTTCTTTTACTAGGCTGAAACAGAAGCGTGATTCTTTAAATATTTTATTTACATCTAGCTATCCGCTGGATTATCTAAGGATAAAATCTATTTCTCCAATCAGAAAATAGTAACTTTTTTATTTAATCCTTATTAATAGCTATTCGGAAACAAGCAAGAGAAGAATTCAATTATTCGCAACTCTAAGGGAACCCCTTGCAAGCAATTATACCTATCACAAAAAATATTTTCTAATGGAACTATTTATTTCTTTATTTTATATCAGATTTGAGATGAACCTCGACGCAGCGTGTCTGGCACTCTATTCCTTCATTATCAAGTGAGCAGGCAGTTACGCATTCAAAATAGGAATCAATTGCATCTCTTTCCTCGGATTCTAAAAATGCTTTAGGTTGAATACTCATTCCTGTGACAAATGGTGTGGATATACTTTTAGCATAAAAATTCTTATATATGTCAGCTTGATCAATAAATATAAAGTACCTAAGTAATAATAGCTAGTGGAGTTTGAGTGCTTTTCCTCTCTGAATATTTCCAAGACAGTAAGCTCATCTTTATTTTACTGTTGAAAGAATTTTTTTTATAATAAAAACTTACGCTCTATTTTCAAATACTATTAGGTAGTTAATTTGTTAATGCCTTTCCTCAATTATTGGATTAAAGTCCTTCCCACCATTCTTTGACTACATCTTCAGAAAAGTAGCATCTTCTTTTAAATAGAGGGGAATGTGAATTGTTATTGATTTCTATATTCAGTGAATCTTTTAGTATTGAGGAGCTTACTAGCACTAAACCATCACCTTTTGAATCAAATTCTCCTGAAATAGATTTATATGATCTTTTTGCGGAATTTGTCGATAAACACGTTGCAATATCGCTGTCAAATTCCAGTACTCCAGCAATTGAGATGTATTGCACTTGATCTGAATAGAAGGCCAGGATAGAGATTATCGACCATAGCTCTTGGCTTGTAGCTCTTTTGGCTTGGTGAGGACTTCCTTGAGTAATTAAACGGTTTGATATTTCAAGACCATTGTATTGTGGCCGGAGAAGGAATCTGTTGAGAGATATCTCTCATCATTATTCCCCCTGAACTATCACTATTAGGGTGATTTTGCCGGTAGGTGAAATTTTCTGTAAATACTTAGCTGATTCATCAAGGCGATCAAGGATATTTCTCCATCCAAAAGCCCAGTTACTTAAAAGCCACTGATGTTTTCTTATTTTGATTATTACAACAGGACATTTGTTTTGTTTTCAAGCTAGTTTGCCATTTCTTTATATGAATCTTGATTTATAAGCAACCCCCCTAGAATAATTATTAGTTGTTTGTCGATATTTTCTATTTGCACAATCTCATTCCCAACAATAACTATTCAAGTTTAACCATTCTCCAAATTTAAAAGATTTCTCTTTATTATTTGTTCGCCAGATTTTCCTATATTTCTAAATATGGTTCTCCCAAGAAAATTAAACAGGAAGATTCTTTACTTGATAAGTGCAGATAAATTAGGTGATAAATTTTGGAAAATAGGACTTACCAATTCTTCTAAGCCACTAAATTTGGATAAGAAAATTTATCTCGAATGCTTCAGGAAAGAATCTTTCGAAACAGAAGCTGCTAAGGCAATATTGAAAGCAATATTGATAAATCTAAAAAATCTAACTGATATATGCGAAAAAGAAGGCTTTAGATTAAAAAAAACTCCCAATGGTATTTCTTACGACTTACCCCTAACTGTTATTGAGGATATTTTTGACTTTTGGGTTGATCGTTATAGAGACCCTCTAAGCTGGAACGTTTGTATAGGTTTATTGAAATGTCGTTCAGAAATTGCTTCGGAAAACCAATATTTTTCTAAATGCTTGAAGGGTGAAAGTTCCAAATGGATTAGACAGATAGATTTAAGACATAGCTATAGGCCAGAATTAGAGAAAGTACGCACAACGCCCTATAACCCAATGTGGTCATAATCATGACAAGCCCTATAACTCCACAAGTAGTGGGAAGAATAGCTATAAGCTACACCACCTGTAGCGCCTCTAGTAATTACTACTCATGCCAATTCTCTTCTGGCGAACTATTTTTTGATTGCCGGGTGATGGGGATCAGTCGGTAAGAGCGGTAATAACCTCGTCATAAGCGAGGTTTTTCCTTAAATTCAGGATTTCTATGACTTTCTCCCGTCTCTCAAAAGCCGAATTAATTCATGCGCGAGGAGCTGTAGTCTCTTTAGTCTTTTTTGGATTATTAATTGTTTTAAAAGCTAATTATTCTTAATGATATAAAACTACAGGTTTAATATTTTTGTTTAGTTTCTAAGAATAACTTTGACAATTATTTGGATAATTCAGCTTATTCCATTTTATCTGTGAGTTCCTACCTTTTAAGACCAACTCTCCAAAATAATAAGTAACCGATTAAAGTTAGAATTCCCCAGACAGGAGCTGGCAGACCAAGTGGAGCCGACCACTCTGAATGCAACATTGATGTAAGCATGTGAGTAACATTTGTTCTAGATGTATAAATACCATATTTTCGTAAGTTTTTAGAGCCTTTGTAAAATTTATGCCAATTGTATAATTCGTTGTTGTTCATTATAAGCTTCTCTGATAGGGCTCTTTAATCTTCTTTTTTAGTCAGCTTCTGGATAGAGCTTGTAATTAAGCCGTAAATAGCTCCTAATAGCCATGACCCAAACAAAATTGCAACAACTACAAGAATAATTGAACCAGCTGTTATGCCTGCATCATTAGGCCCATAGTTAATAGCAGGATCAAATGAGTCCATTCTTAATTTTAAATTGGTTTGCGTTCTTGATTTTATTATTGCATTTGATTTATTTGCTCTTAATATCTCAAGATATTGTTTTTAATTTATGCCAGCTATAGATTTCTTTAAGATACCTCGCTTTTTTGCAGGAAAGATTAGAAGTAAGATAAAGGCCAAACTAAAAAATGTTTTTGTTAAAGAAGTAATAAAAGATACGATATTTGATGCTTCGCTAGATTCTGTTGATCACATCAAATGTAAATGGAAGTTGTCTTCAAATGATCAAAAGGTTATCGAGCATTCAAGAATATTTTGTTTATCTATAAGGATTTTTGATATTACCCAAGTAAGTTTAAATCGACGATTAACATGTATAATGAAGGAAATTGAAGTTAACAAAAAAATAGATGAATACAGTATTCCCTTGCCTATTTTAGATGGTAAAATCCTCCTGGAGCTAGGATACAGATCATCAGATGGGAGCTGGATTGCACTAAGTTCTTCTTTATTAAATTTGGGTGTTAGAAAATACAGCGAATTTTTTATAGATGACTCATGGTTTTTTGCTAAATCTACTTATTCTAAGCAATCTGATTTATTACATGAAGAAATGTATAATCTCTCCAAATCTGTCAAATCCGGCGGCTCTGAAAAGATACATATATCTAAATAGTTAATTTAGTGAGCTATTTTTAATCAAAATATATCTTTTAGGCTATAAGACAACCACTTGAAAAATGTCAATGGATTGATCAGTTTTGATATTTTCTTGTTTAGAGTATTGCTATCTACTTTAATTAAATCTATCATATAATTACCTGACGATCTCCTGTTCGTAGTATTAATTTCTATTTGTTTATTAGCTATTATTGATTCAGAATCTGATTTGAAGTTTATTAAACTGATAATACTTACTTCTTCATTGAAAAACCATAATCTCCTTCCACTTTCAAGTTTTACTATTATTCCGACTCCTGTTCCATCTGTCATTTTATAATCAATAACTTTCCCTATAGGATTTCTCTCGATTTCTTCTATTAAAATTAAAGGCAAGGTGTCACTAATTTTTGACAGATCTATTCTTACTGTTGAGCCAATCTCAAATAGAGGTATATTTTTTGGTTCTTTCTGCAATGAATATTGCCCAATAGATAGAAATTACCACACCGAGTCTATTTAATAGCACCAATAATTGATCATTAAATAATTTGTCTTAGATTCATCAATCTAGGAAGTCGGTACTTGATATGCTCATTCTATTATTACGTTTCTCTATAGGCTGAGATTTAGATTTAAAAGCCCTCTGATTTTGTATGTTTGTTTGTTTCATTATCTTTTGGTTTGTTTAGAGTTACTTTTTGAAAGAATGAATTAATACCTATTATAAAGGTCCTGAGAATTAGTATAAGAAATGCTAGAAACCCTGCTGCGATAGCTATTGATAGTAGGTTTGAACCTAGATTTATATCCTTAAATGAATCCATGGGTAATGATTTTAATAGTTATTATTAATCTTAAAAATAATGTTTTTAAAATGTCTTTATAATATTAAACATAATTTAGTCGAGCATTAACTTCATGATAACCAGAAACCACCTTGTCCCAATAAAGAAAAATATTTATCTGTTGGATTTGATGACTTAACAGTTAAACTTTTTGTTTTTTGGTTTTCATTCGTATTAGCTTTAGATCTACAAGACAATACATCATTAAATAATGTGAGAAGATTTAGTTTCCTTAAAATCAAGATCTATTAGTGAATTTCTTTTGTGATAGCAAAATTCAATGGACAAAACAAGTTATTATTATTTAGTCATGGAATCAAAATATTCAAAAGATTTCTTTGTTTTTTTTGATCTATAGGTTTCTTCTTAAGAAGATTTAATTAAGATAATTAATCATTGCAGCTCTTAAATACTATACAACTCATCTGATGGTATAAAGAAATACAGTATTCCTTTTATTTATTCTAAATATTTATATTTCAGGACCGAACATATTCTGATTACAACATATCTGTAGATAAATGAATCATTTAGGTGCATAAATAAATTAAGACCCCATTTCGGGCTAATTAAATGCAGGTTGCCAAACCTTTAATTGAGCAGAACTCTCTGAGAGCCTATACTGTTCATTATCGCACTTGTGAAAATAGAAGAATTGAGAATTGCTTCTACGCTTCAGATGCCTATGAAGCAAGAATGCTTGCTATGGAATTTAATAAGTATATTCATGATCATCCAAATAGCATAGATTTGATCAGGCTAGAAAACTAATTAAATGTCTTTTATAGAAACGTATAATAAATATCTAGATTATAACTATTTCTCTCCACTCCTTTCCCTTAATCAGGAGTAATCTTTACCATCTTATTATTTAACCAATAGCCTTAAATTTTAGAGAATTGCTAGCAATTTTGTTTTATATGCTTGAATTTATTATTTTTCAAATCAGTCTTTTTCTCATATCACTAGTCGCAAATAGCTTGTCAGCCTTTGCCGGGGGAGGAGCAGGCCTTGTTCAGCTCCCTTTATTGATTTTTCTTGGATTACCATTCTCTGTTGCACTGGCGACTCACAAATTTGCAAGTGTTTCATTAGGGGTCGGAGCATCATTAAGACATTTTCAAGAAAAATCATTAAAACCTTTTCTTGCATTTTTTATTCTTGCTTGTGGATTGCCAGGTGTTATTTCTGGTGCAAATTTAGCCCTTTCTTTTCCTGACAATTACGCATTAATATTTTTGGGAATTTTGACTTTTTCACTCGGTTTTTATTCCTCTAGGCAATCTCAACTAGGGACTAAAGACTTAAGCATAAATTTGACTAGAAAATCTTTGTTTATTGGTGGAGTTGTCCTTTTCCTGCTTGGTTTTCTTAACGGATCTTTTAGTTCAGGTACAGGTTTATTCGTCACATTATGGTTAGTTAGATGGTTTGGTTTGTCTTATACAAAAGCAGTTGGCTATACCCTTATTCTCGTTGGGTTGTTTTGGAATGGTGCTGGGGCTTTTGTTCTTGGCTTTAACGGTCAAATTTACTGGTCTTGGTTACCTATGCTTATTTTAGGTTCTCTAACAGGAGGATATGTTGGAGCTCATTTTTCTCTTTTGAAAGGCAATAAATTCGTCAAATCTATTTTTGAAGTTATTTCTGTACTAATGGGCATTTCTCTTGTGAGTAGAGGTTTTTTGAGTTAAATCCCTCCGTTTTGAATCTTTATAAGCGTTAATTTTTAAATATTAGTCTCAAGATTTTGATCTTTGTGCTCCAAAATCGACTAACAATTGAATCGATTCCTAAAACTATGATTCAAACTTTTTTAACAGCTTTATTTTTCCCGGATTATGGGCCTAATGGTGCTCCTTGGGATTTGTATTTGCTCCATTTCTTCTTTTTTGCAATCGTTATACCTTTTCACGTAATAATTTTTGCAGCTCGTAATGGTCAAACAGTCAAACCTAATGGAGTTAAGGATTGGTTGAAAAATGACACAGCAGCAGTAAAAAATGAGGAAACACCTTTCCCAAACAATTTCCCGACAGCATCATAATTAGCCCTTTCCTATCAAAGAGGTGCTTAACTTTAAATCGCATTAACTCTATTTTTTTCCGGCTTTTGATAGATCCTCTTGAAGATTAGCTTCGCAAGAAACAACCCTTGCCCAGCTTGGAAGCTGCTGTTTTACAGGTGATCCTAAAAAGTTGAGAATCGCTGGTTTCAATAATTTCCCAAACTTTTGAACGGAAAGTTGTTCGTCATGTCGATTATAAGGAAGGTGATTTACTGCTGAATCCAATCCAAATTGCATAACCCTATCTTCTCCTATACGTCGATATAAGACTTCTAGGGTTGATAATTGCGAATTGGTTAGTGTTTCTCCTTGATGTTCCATTAAGCCTCTTAGAACACTACTGAGAATTTCAGAGCACATTTTTTGGAGACCTTCTTCGGGTGATTGTCCTATTTCCTTATGTTTGTGGTCGAAGATTCCTAAATCAACTTGGGCTATACGAGATATACGAACATTTCTATAGACCTCAGATAAAAGACCAATCTCTAAACCCCAGTCGCAAGGAATTCTTAGGTTTATTGCAAGATCTCTATTGAAAGCAAACTCTCCAGCAAGTGGGTATCTAAATGATTGGAGATAACTTAGGAACGGGACATTACCTAAGAGTTGTTCAAGGCTGGAGAGTAAAGGCCCAACAAATAACCTTGTGGCTCTACCTTGGAGAGCATTTGTTTCAAGAGAAAGACGACTATAAAAAGCTTTTACATATGAAATTCCATGAGATGAATCTAATAGTGGGTGAAGCATTCGAGCAGGATAGGAGGGACTGAATGTTCGAATGTCAGCATCAAATAAAGCTATTACATCTGATGAGATAGTTGCTATACCTATTCCTTGCCACACAGCCCATCCTTTTCCTGGAGTTCCTATTAAATCAAGCCCATTTTTCTCTTGATCTTTTAGTAGTTCAATTACAGATGGACTGTTAGTCCATTGAACATGAACAGGGAAAGGAAGGGATGAGAAAAAAGATTTTGCTTGATTGACTTCTTCAATTGATTTAGCTGAAAGAGCTATTACCAATTCATTTAAGCCATTGAGATTTGAGAGAACATCTCTAATGTTTTTTAATGCAGGTCTTTTAAATTCTTCATAGAGGCAAGGAATTAAGATTGCAGTAGGTCTTTTTTTTAGCTCACGACTAATTTCCTGTAAGGAATCTTCTCTAATTCCATACTCATGAATTGTTGTGATCAAACCCTGTTGAAAGTCCATTCGGTAATTAGAGCAACAGAATTAAGAAGACACTTGCGCTGAACTTGATTTGACCGGGGGTAAACCAAACATGTTAAACGAAGAGAAGCAACTTGAAATTATAAGTCGCCTGCTAGCAGAAATTTACATTGGTCATTCTGCAGAAAAGCTCTTGGATGTTTCGTCTCAATTGTTGCAGATTATTCGTACGAATAGTGATATAGCAAATTTAAAAAAACCTTTTTCCGAACATCTTTGGGATTCTTCTTCGGCAGTGCTAATTACATATCCCGATGCTGTTTCCAGAAAAGGTGAAACCACATTAAAGACATTATCTGAACTTCTTTCGCGAAAAATAGGTGGATTGGCAAATATTGTTCATATATTGCCTTTTTTAAGATCAACAAGCGATGGTGGTTTTGCTGTTTCAAGCCATCAAGAACTTGAAGATAAATTTGGGGGTTGGGAAGATATTAAAAATATATCTGAAAAATATTATTTAATGTCTGATTTGATTCTGAATCATGTTTCTTCTTCCCATAAATGGGTACAAGAATTTATTCAATCAAAAGAACCTGGTTCTAACTATATTTTATCTCCAGAGAAAATAATTGGTTGGGAAAAGGTTATAAGACCAAGAAATTCAGCTCTATTTATAACTTTATCTACTAAAGAAGGAGTGAAAAATGCTTGGACTACATTCGGAGCTGATCAGATTGATTTAAATTGGCAAAATCCTTCAATTTTAGTCGAATTCTTAAAACTTATTGCTCTTTATTTAAGGAATGGGATTACATGGCTAAGACTTGATGCAGTTGCTTTTATTTGGAAAGAGAAAAACACATCATGTCTTCATAGGCAGCAAGTACACCAGATAGTGAAGTTCTTAAGATATTTGTTAGAGGAGCTTCTACCAAACCCTGTAATTATAACGGAAACTAATGTTCCTGAGTCGGAGAATTTGTCTTATCTAAGGTCAGGAGACGAGGCTCATCTTGCCTATAATTTCCCTTTGCCGCCCTTATTATTAGAAGCATTAATTAGTAATAAGGCAGATTTACTAAATAAATGGTTATCAAATTGGCCAATTTTTCCTCCAAAGACTTCGTTCCTTAATTTCACAGCCTCACATGATGGAGTTGGTCTAAGAGCTTTAGAGGGTTTAATGGATAAAGAAAGATTTCATTCTTTATTAGTAAATTGTGAGAAAAGGGGTGGTTTAATAAGTCATAGGAGGATGGAAAATGGAGAGGATACTCCTTATGAATTAAATATTAGTTGGTGGAGTGCTATGGCAGATGGTGGGATTGATCCTTCTTTTTTACAACTACAAAGATTTTTGTTAAGTCAATTGCTGACAATGGCAATTCAGGGTGTTCCTGCTTTTTATTTACAATCCATTCTTGCTTCAAATAATGATTTTCAAAGTTTTGGACGCTCCGGCCAAAGAAGGGATTTGAATAGAGAAAAATTTGAAGCTGACAGACTATTTTATCAATTAGAGGATTCCCAATCTTTACCAAGTCAAATTCTTTCAGTTTTAAAATCTGCTATGAAGAAAAGATCTCAACTAGAATCTTTTCATCCAGAATCACCTATGGAATGTTTAACTATTGGGAGAAGTGATTTGATAATCCTTAGGAGAGGTGAAACAAAAGACAAGATATGGGCTATACATAATATGACAAGTTCAAAATTAAGTCTTTTCTTAACAGATAAGCTATTAGGACCTAATTTTAAATCCTCAGAAAGTTATATAGATTGTTTAAATAATAAGCTAATCACAGATATGCAAATGGAACTATCTCCATATAATGTTAAGTGGTTGAAGAAGATTTAAAATGAATAGAACCTACTCTCAAAATTTGTGGATTGTTACAGATGTTGATGGAACCTTGATGGATCATCAATATGACCTATCCCCTGCATTACCTACGATATCTTTCTTACAGAAAATAGGAATTCCAGTAATACTTTGCACAAGTAAAACAGCCTCAGAAGTCAGAATTATAAGAAAAAATATCGGTATAAATGATCCTTATATAGTAGAGAATGGTGGAGCAATTTATGGAGGCGAAGGAGACTCTCATCAAGAATGGCAAATTATCCTAGGAAAGAGTTATAGCGAATTAAGAGACACTTTAGATAAACTATCACAAGAGATTGGATATCACTTAGTTGCATTAAATGATATGAATTTTAAGGATATAAATCAACTTACAGGACTTAATGATAAAGAGATTCCTTTAGCATTAGATCGTCATTGGAGTGTTCCTTTTCTAAATCCACCTGATGACTATAACTATAAATTGTCTCAATTATTAGACAAATATGATATTAGTATTTATAGGGGTAATCGTATGAGTCATCTTCTAAATAAAGGAAGCCATAAAGGAAAAGCAGTTAAGGCTTTAAAGGATTTTTTTCAAAATCAACAAGTAAAAGTTATAGCTCTGGGTGATTCTCATAATGATTACCCTTTATTAGAAGCAGCTGATGAGGCTATTGTTATCCCAGGATTAGAAGGCCCTAATAAATATCTTTTAGATAATTTAAAAGGTAAAAATTTTCATGTTGCTTCAAAACCACATGCAGAAGGATGGTCTGAATTAGTAAATCTAATGGTAAAAAAGTATATTAAATTATGAGAGGTGAATCGCAGTTTCAAAGAAGAGAATCTTATTTTCCTTCACCATGGGATGAAACATCAAAATACGAATTTTTGTTTCCTCTAAAAGATTATGAGATACTTTTAACTGATTTGAGTATAGATAAGGAGGAGTTTTACGATTTTTGGTTGTTCAAAAATGAATCTTTAATTACTTATTTAAGCAATAAGCCAAATATAGAATTTGATTGGATTTGGGCTTTTTATTTACCTCTACTTTCTTCTTTGATCAATAACGTTAATTCTGATCAAACACCATTGATGATAGCTATATCTGGACTTCCAGGTTCTGGTAAATCGACATTCGGAAAGGTATTAGAAGATATTTTATCCAAGCTAGATATAGATGTAAATGTACTTTCAATGGATGATTTTTATTTGCCGTCTGCGCAACTAGATATAGTAATGAAAGGTAATCCTTGGAATGTTCCTAGAGCGATTCCTGGTAGTCATTCAATACAAGAAATCCATCTTACCCTTGATAGATATATAACTACAGGAGAACTTTACGCCCCTCAGTTTGATAAATCTCTAAGAAATGGTTTAGGCGATCGATCTTCCTATATTTCTTCTAAGCCAAAAATATTGATTTTAGAAGGTTGGTTCCTTGGATGTTTACCTTTGCAATCCTCGCAGAATATAAATTTCGAGCCAAATCTATACCCTATACTTTCTAATTCTGAGAAAAATTATAGGTTAATAGCACAGGAATCCCTTTCAAAATATACATCCTTATGGGATCGGTTCAGTAAGATCTGGCATTTAAAAGCACAAAAATTCTCTTATACATCTACTTGGAAAAAACAACAAGAAAATCATATGTTAAAAGAACGTGGAAGTTCACTTCAGGGAAAATCGTTGGATAATTTTGTACGAATGATTAATGCTTGCTTACCTCAAGCAACTCTTCAGAATATTAAATCTGACTTTTGTATAGAAAGAATTATAAATCGTCGAGTAATATCAGCAAGAAAAAATAATTAACTTATATTGTATTTATGAAAGTAATCTG
>QCIW01000016.1 GCA_003216435.1 Prochlorococcus sp. AG-402-N21 | reverse complement strand
GACAGAAAGCACAACTTCGAGTGCAAATAGAGCCCCCAAGTAGAAAAGTTGCAGTACCTGAGGCATAGCATTCACCTCTGTTAGGACATCTACCCTCTTCGCATATTGTGTTTAATTTATATTTCTTGATAAGGGTTTGTACTTTTTCCAATTGAGATACCCTTCCTATTGATGGTTTTATCCACTCTGGTAATCTCTCTTTTGGAGGAATTGAGCTGTATTTTGTTTGTCTCTTTTTTGTAGTCATATTAAGTGGAGGGGCTTATTCAATGTCTGTACGACCTTCTAATGCCCTTGTCAATGTCACTTCGTCTGCGTATTCAAGCTCGCTTCCAACTGGAAGCCCATATGCAATTCGGGTAACTTTTACAAACGGTTTTAGGAGTCTTGCAAGATATAAGCTTGTTGTATCTCCTTCAACACTTGGAGTAAGTGCAAGAATTACTTCATTGGTTTCAGTTTGAGTAACTCTTTGAACCAATTGTGATATATGAAGCATTTCAGGACTTATTCCTTCCATGGGAGAGATTAGGCCTCCTAATACATGGTAAAGCCCTTTGTATTCTCGTGTACGCTCTAAAGCTAAAAGATCTCTAGAATCAGAAACAACACAAATTAAAGCTTTATTTCTGTCATTATTTTTGCATATTTCACATATATCATTAGAGGTTAAATGAAAACAATTTTTACAGTATCCAATCTGACTGCGAGCATTGAGTAATGCATTCGAAAAGGTCTTTATCTTTTCTTCGGGTTGTCTCAATAAATGCAAAGCAAGCCTTTGAGCTGTTCGAGGACCTATTCCGGGCAATTGCTCGAATTGATCTATTAGCAGTGCTAGTGGTCTGGTGAAGCCGCTCAGGAGTTCATCGCATGTACAATGAATTTACTAAAGTTCTGCAGTTTGAAAAGGAATTAAGTAAGTCTCCTGTCAGTTTTGTTGGATATCATGCAGAATGTTCAGTAGGAATTTGATTTTGGCCAATGATTCAATTGCTCCGTCCCTTATTACGTGTGCTATTGAGTTTTACTCTGATTTTTATGCTTGGAGCATGTAGTTCAAGTCCTTCGGCAGGATTAGAGCCTTTTCAAAGCACAGATGGTCGATATGGATTTTTGTATCCAACAGGTTGGACAAGAGTCTCAGTAAACAATGGACCTGCTGTCGTTTTTCATGACCTGATAAATAGTGATGAGACACTTAGTCTTGTTGTCTCAAGGCTCGAAAATGATATTGAACTTGAAAGTTTGGGGACTCCTAAGGAAGTCGGAGACAGATTGATAAACCAATTAATTTCACCGGAAGATGAGACTCGAATTATTGAATTAATACAATCAGAGGAAAGGGAGGTATCTGAAAATGTCTTCTATGATCTTGAATATAAGATCAACTATCCAAACAGAACAAGACATGAAATCGCCACTGTTGTAGTTGATCGAGGGACTTTGTACACATTTGCCGCTGGTACTGATGATTCTCGTTGGCCTAAGGTTTCAGGATTGTTAGAAAGAGTAGTTAATTCATTTACGTTGTTAACTTGAAATATCCTTATTTGTTTGAAGACCTGCTTGAACTTTCCATAATTCATAATATAAGCCAGCTTTTTTTAGTAGAGTTTCATGATTTCCCTCTTCACTAATTTTCCCTTTGTCTAAAACAATTATTTGATCGGCATATCTTACTGTGCTTAACCTATGAGCTATAACTATTGTTGTCCTATTTCTTGTAATTTTCCCAAGTGACCTTTGTATTGCAGCTTCTGTTTCATTATCTACAGAAGCGGTAGCTTCATCAAGAATAATAATTGGAGCATCTTTTAGAATTGCTCTTGCTAGAGCAATTCTTTGGCGTTGGCCTCCAGATAACTTTTGCCCTCGTTCTCCAACTAAGGTTTGATATTTTTGAGGTAATTCATTTATAAAATCAGAGGCTTCTGCTAGCCCTGCAGCTTTATAAATATCATTTTTGGAAGCATCTTCACTCCCATAAGTTATATTTTCTTCTATCGTTCCATGGAAAAGATATACTTCCTGACTAACTAGTGCAATTGATTTTCTCAGATCCCTTAAATCAAAAGAATCAATTGATATACCATCTATGTTTATTTCTCCAGAATCTATAGAATAGAAACGTAATAGCAATTTAACTAAAGTACTTTTCCCGGATCCTGTTGCCCCTACAACTCCTATCGTACTTCCAGCCTTTATTTTCAGATTTAGATCCTTTATAAGAGGTAATCCATTGCTATAGCGGAAGTTTACTTTGTTAAAAGTAATCTCCCCCCTTAAACTATTAGGTTTGAACTTATAACTACCACTTGATATTTTTATGGGTGTATCTATTAAATCTAATACTCTATTTGTTGAAGCCATTGATCTTTGATAATCATCCAGAATGTGACCAAGGGTTGTCAATGGCCAGAGAAGTCTTTGAGTTATAAATACAAGGAAACTATATGTTCCTATTGCGATCTCGCCTAGCCAAGCTTGTAGACCTCCTATAACAAGAATTGAAAGAAAAGCAAAAAGAATTGCAAATCTTATTAAAGGTATAAAAGCAGCAGATAGTTTTATTGCTTTTCGATTACTTCTTTGGTAAGCATTACTGTCAATAGTTAACCTTCCTACTTCCCAATCTTCGGTTGCAAAACTTTTAATAGTAACTATTCCCCCCAGGTTATTATTTAATCTTGCAGAAAGGTCCCCAGCTCGTTCTCTTACTTCTTTGTATCTTGGCGCAAGGTTTTTTTGAAATCTGATTGATCCCCAGAGAATTATTGGAATAGGAATAAAAGATAGGAATGCGATTCCTGGCGCCAAAAAAGCCATTGCACTGCCTACTAGCAGTACCGTAATGATTAGTTGAAGAATTTGGTTTGCACCTTGGTCTAGAAACCTCTCTAATTGATTGATATCGTCATTAAGAACTGCTAATAACCTTCCAGAACTGTCTTCTTCAAAAAAAGCCATTTCAAGTTGTTGAAGATGTTCATAAGCTTGAATGCGAAGATTATGTTGAGTTCTTTGAGCTAGATTTCTCCAAAGTAAACCGTATAAATATTCAAATAATGACTCAGCACTCCATATAAGACATGATACGAATGCAATGATTCCTAATTGACTTGGAACTGTAGAAAAACCAAGAGATGCAATCCAAGAAGATTGTTCTCTTGCCACTACGTCTACTGACAATCCAATTAAAACAGGAGGAGCAAGATCTAAAACCTTATTAATTGAGGAGCATACTACAGCCGAAAGAACTAATAAGCGTTGCTTTTTAAGAGAAACTAATAGCCTTGTTAAAGCACTCTTAGATTTTATTGATTCTGTAGTCATGTTTATTTAAATTTATCTTTAATAATCAAGATTCATAAGCTAAATTTTTTAGATGCTTTTTCTTTGCATGTTTCTTTTGCTAAATCAATTGAATAACCAAGAGAGACTTGATTGAGGAAGCAATTACATGTGAAATCAGCCATTTCCTTTGGAGCTATTTTATTTGCTAATTTCATTTCTGACTGGAATCCTATAATACATATTTCCTTTATTAGTTCTGATTGCTTTATTTCTAGGGCTTTTGATGTTGAAGGAAACACTATCAGGAATAGGCTTATGAGTTTGGAGTATTTAGAATTCATGGTTGCTTTGATTCTATACACTGCGGTTTATCTGGAGTTCTCTATTCATTACTTTTACTCTTTTTAAATTATTGAATATGTCTTTGGGCATTTCTTTAGGAAGATCAATAAAACTATGAGACTCGAAAATCTGGATTCTTCCAATCATTCTTCCCTTTAACCCAGTCTCATTTGCAATGGCTCCAACTAAATTACCGGGCTTTACTTTATCTCTATAACCTACTTCGACTCGAAATCTTTCCATATTGCTTTCAGTCGAAACGTTGTCAAAACTAGAGCGACGTCTATTCCTACTTCGATCATCCCTACGATCATTTCTATATGTTCTTTGATTTGCTTGCTTAATCCAGCCCTCATCTTCTTGAATCATTAAGGGTGAAGGTCCAAGAGCTAAACTTATTGCTGCAAGAGCTATATCGTTTTGGTCAATTTTAAGTTCATTCTCAATATTCTCGATTAGAGTTTTTAACACTAAAGTTTCCTCTTCATGCTCCCTCCCATTTGTAGCAGCCTTTATCAGATTCTTTTGAAGTTTAAGTAGTCTATTTTTGTTGATAGTTTCATTATCCGGAATATTCATTTTTTCTATAGGTTGCCCCACTGCTCGTTCAAGATTTGATATGAATGATCTTTCTCGAGGGTTCGCGAAAAGAATTGCTTCCCCACTTCTTCCAGCTCGCCCAGTACGCCCTATTCGGTGTATGTAAGCTTCTTTGTCAAATGGCATATCGAAATTAATAACTAGCCCTATTCGATCAACATCCAAGCCTCTCGCTGCTACATCGGTAGCTACTAATATATCTATTATTCCTTTGCGTAGACGTTCAATAGTTCTCTCTCTTTGATTTTGGGGTACATCACCATTGAGTACAGCTACATTATAGCCAGAAGCCTCTAGTCTTTCGGCAACAGTAATGGTTATAGCTTTGGTACGAGTAAAAATAATCACACCTTCTTCTGATATAGCTTCTAGAACTCTTTTTAATGCATCTATTTTATAACTATTTTGAACAATGATATGCCTTTGTCTGATTAGGTTTGTTTTCTGTTTTGTTGCTTTAATTGTTATTTCTGCAGGCTCGTTTAGGTATTGCTTGGAAATTCGTCGGATCTCAGATGGCATTGTTGCTGAGAATAAGATCATTTGACGTTCGTTTGGTAGTTGCTCGAGAACCCATTCGACGTCATCGATGAAACCCATTCGCAACATCTCATCAGCCTCATCTAAAACAAGGCAATTTAGTTCAGTTTTATTAATAGTCCCTTGTCTTAAATGGTCCATTACTCTCCCGGGTGTCCCAACTACAATTGCTACGCCTCTTTTTAGTGAATTTATTTGAGCTCTGAAATCAGCACCACCATAAACAGATAGAATTTTGAGATTAGGTTGATCAATTGCGTAAGAGCGAAAAGATTCTGCAACTTGAATTGCTAGTTCACGTGTCGGAGTAAGCACAAGAACTTGAGGGGGGCCTCCAGGTTTATTTAGTTTCTCAATAATTGGCAGAGCAAACGCTGCGGTTTTTCCGGTACCGGTTTGAGCTTGACCTACTAAGTCCCTCCCAAGCATTAATTCAGGGATGGCAGCCTTTTGTATTGGAGTGGGCTCTTTATAACCTTTGTTTGCGAGAGTTTTTAATAGAACCTCACTAAATCCAAATGCACCAAAATTATTACTATCTTCTTCTTGAACAAAATCTTCTATCGCAGTAGAAGTTTTGTTGGAGCTGTTTTCTTGGTTGCAAGAAGTTAATTCTGTTGAGCTTGCTTCAGTAGAACACGAGGTATCCTCTGATTCCTTTGACTTTGGCATGTAAAAGATTGTTGACCTGCTTGATACTTCAATTCAGGCAGGCAACGTCCAATCGGAATTTAACCGTGCTCTGTTGACTCGCCTATTTAAAGTCTCATTAGTAATTTATCATCTTGAGAAGATCTAATTTAATTATTCCAGTGTTTAATTCTTTTTTTTCAATGAAAAATCCTTATTAATAAAGATCTCTAAATTTTCTTTAGCTCTTGTAATTGCAGTGTACAACAATCTTTCATCAAATAGTTCCTCCATTGGATCTGGAGATAATTGATTTATTGAATTTTCTAGAGAATTTGGCCAAAGTACCATTACTTTTTTTGATTCACTTCCTTGGGATTTATGAATTGTTAAAGCAAAAGCAGGTTCAATACTTTTTACTCTTGAAGGATGGATGAGGTAATGTGCAAATTGATGCTCTTTTGATAAGAGTTTAAATAGAAGTCTACGTTGACTTGACTTTCCTATAAGAAGACCTACATCTCCATTTGAGATACCTAATTCTGGTTGATTTTCGGCACATATAATAGGAGTTCCTTCGGGCCAGTACATAATTCCCTCATGAAATCTTTCGTCTAGTAATGTTTGATGTAAATGGTTTATTCCCCAGCGACCACTCCTTCTTGGTGATAAAACCATCAAACTTTCAAGACATTCGAAAAGATCGTTTATTATTTTGGTTTCTTTAATTATGTTTGTACTTGAAATTTGGATGGTCTGGCCGAGTTGTGATTTGAATTCTCTGGCTAGCGTTTCTAATTTTTTTTGATGAATTTTCAATTTAGTGAGTACAGGGAATGGAATCATATTCAGACTTGAAAAATATAACTGCACGTTTGAAGAGTTTTCTGCAGAAGTTATCTCCTTCCAGAAAGTCTTTGCATCATTCTCTTTTAAAGTCTTGCTGAGTTTTGCTATATCACCTCTACTTCGATAAATTTTGGATAAATGAATAGTACCTTCTCTAAAATTTTTATAATTTTCTTCTTCATGTAGTTCTTGCCAGACAGCTCCGCTACCTATGGGAGGCAATTGGTTCGGATCACCTACTAATATAAGTTTTGACTTCTTGGGTAGGGCTTCTAAAATGGCTTGCATTAAAACAAGATCAACCATCGACATCTCATCTATAACCAGAAGATCAAGATTTAACGGTGAATTCTTGTTTTTCCCAAAACCATTCGGACGAGCTTGTAACCAAGTGTGGAGCGTCTGACAAGGGATGTTAGAAAGTATTTCTGTGTCTTGGATGTTGGAACTCTGGATAGTTGCCTGAATGGCATCTTGTAAGCGTCTTGTTGCCTTTCCTGTAGGGGCAGCGAGCCCGATTTTGAGGTTCGGAGTTAAAGAAAGTACTTTTATCAGCATTTGAATTACCGTACTTGTCTTCCCTGTTCCTGGCCCACCACTAAGTAACACTACACCAGTTTTTAGAATTGCTTGTGTCGCTGAAAACTGTTGAGAATTTAGTTGATTCTTAATTGGCAGCTCTGTTGAGCAAGGTTTAAGGTCTCCAAAATTCTTTTTATGTAATTGATCTTTTGCTATTAACTTTTGAATTACATCATTCATCTCATAATTCCAGCGACGCCAACTCAGCTTGTTTGCGGTCATTATGATTGGCTCTGACTCACTTTCTAGTAACCCACTATCACCTAACGCTTTTAGATGTGTTGAAGGCCATCCAACTGCTTTAGGTAGAACTGATTGATTTTTCTCGTCTAAATTGATGTATAAATTCCCTTTGGATAATTCATCAACAAGAAGATAAACAATATCTTCAATGTATTTGTAGTTTGCTTTATGACTTATATCCTTTGATATTATTTTCATTAAAGCCTTGCTAATTCTCGATGATTGATCTTCTGGAATTTTTTGTTTCACTGATTACCCCTTGAAAATAGTTTGTCAAGTGCAATAACTCTTGCCACTGGAGCCGTTTCTATAATAAGACCTGGTATGGTTTGAGTTTTAAAATAGCTATTAATTTCATCTTTACTAGGTATACCTCTTAAAAACAAGTAGACGTATCCACCTAGATGAAGATTTGGAGAATAGTTAGGCAGCCTCCATCGTAGTAGTCGATGAAGTGCTAGTAGGTAAAGATGTGCTTGTAGGGGATAGTGATGTTTGTGCATTTGCTCATCCATTGATTTCTTGTCATAGTGTTGTGGCCCGCATGATCTCATTTCTTCTGTATCACTTCCAATCCAGTTGCTTTTCCAGTCAACAACCCACCATTTGGCATTTATATAATTTGGCTTATCAGCAAATACAAGGTCAATTGAACCAGTGAGGAAACCTTTACTATTTATATTTAGATTGATTAATTTCTTTGCATAAGATTTACTAAATCTTTCAGATGGATTCTTTAAAAAAATATCTGAAATATCCCTCGAATTTATCTCTTTACCGTTCGGTGAAATAGGGATATCAAATTTAAGTTCATGGAATCTCCTTTCAGTATTGATTTGGGAAAAACTTAAGTTGCCTAGTTCTCCCCCTAGGGGGGTATTCAGAATTCTGTGAAGACCTTTTTGAACTGTCGATGTAAGATCTTTTTCTATTCCTGCAGAGAGTAGTTCTTCTTTAATTAGGTCACTAGTTTCTATACAGTTGATGTCTTTTTGGAAATCTAGTCTCTCAAGTATTTTATGTAGACAATTTCCTGCAGAGGGACCTCGAGGGAAGCTCGAGAAAGGACTTTCTAAATTTATTGAGAAACTTGAGGTTGGTAGATTCTTATTTGAGTTTAAATGGTCTGCCTCCTCATTTAAAGACACTTGTATAGCCTGTGGGTCTATATCAATACCTTCTTCCACTTCAGCTTGATTCTGATTATACCTACCTTTGGAGCCCTTTTCTGTCGTCCAGGCTGAATAACTATAACGCCCCCAATTTTGCTCTAATTCTCGTTTAGGTTTAGGTCCAAGTGAAAGCTTTGGGTTTGACTTGGTTTTATTCCAGCGATAAGTAGGGGCTGTTACCTGGCCAGATAGGAGGGTGATTGGGATATTTCTCGATTCTATCCATTGATTCATTTTCTGTTCGCTTAACGACTCTATTTTTGTGTCACTTTCCTTGGGACCAAAAAGAAGACTTATTAGAGGGTTTCCTTCTTGATTGCTGGCCTTGCCCCAAATGAATACCAAATGTTTTTGGGCTCGTGTAAGTGCTACATAGGTTAGCCTTTCAAATTCTTGACGTGATTCTTCTATTGTTATTTCAGCGGGATTAGTTCCATTGCTAAAACCTTTGTTTAGGGTCAATAACCAGTTATGAGAACTTCCTATATGCCACAAAGGACCTTTAGAAATAGGGGGACTTTGCCATAAATAAGGACAGATAACAACTTTATATTGTAGTCCTTTACTTCTGTGTATTGTAATTACATTGATGGCATTTTCTTCGATATCACTATTGGGTTGACGTTCTTCTGGAACTTGTTTGCTAGAGATTAATCTTTGCCGTTTAAGCCATTTTGCAGCAGCTTTTGGATCTAAGTTATTACGATGGATTTCTTCTTGTAAGAGCTGAGAACATTGATTTAGGTTGCTGAGAAGAGTCCCTCTTTTTGAAATATTTGCAACTGTATATCCTTCTAATAGCTCGGATAGGCAGCCTAATAAGCCCAATGATTGGAGATTGTTAGACCATTGGTGAAATCTGCTAGCAAGTTTGTCGAAATCTCCATTCTCTTCGGCGATCTTAAAATCTTTAGGATGCCATTGTATTAGCGCGGAACATGCAATGAGTCTTATGTTTACTGAATCAGCGGGATTAGCAAGGCAGTTGACAAATCTTTGGAGAATCAAAGCAGCCTCTGTTTTAAAGACATCTCCTTTGCTTACCAAACGTGTTGGTAACCCTATGGAGGTAAGGGCTGAACGAATATTTTCAGCTTGATTATGATTATTTACAAGAACGCAAATATCTGAAACCTGAATTTGTTGTGATTGACTATGAAGTAAATCTAGCAAGTAATTTGAAACAACATTCGGTATTATCTCTTCTAGATTAGTTTTTGTTGGTAATTTGTTTTGGTGGGAGTGCACTTTATTTTCACTATTGTCAACTTTGATTAGCTGTAGAGGATGTTTACCCGAAGACAATTGCAAACAAGTTTCTTTTGATTTTGGAATTAGTTCTTCTACTTGTAATGAAGAATTATGGAGTCCAGGGGAAAGTAATTTATTTAGGCCATTCATTAGTGCAGGAGCCGTCCTGAAATTATTTTTGAGGATATCAATTCTTAGAACCTCATTACGTGCGCGAATGTAAGTATTAAGATCCCCTCCTCTGAATTTATATATGGCCTGTTTTGGATCCCCAATCATTAATAAAAGATGTTCTTTACTTTTACCAAAAGCATGCCAGAGGAATCTCCATTGAATAGGATCAGTATCTTGGAACTCATCAATCAAAATAGCCCTATAACGATTTCTTAATTTTTTAAATAAATTTTCATTTGAGGCAGTTATTGCAGTTTTTGTTTCTGACTTTTCTTTGTAAGGATCTAAAGCCTTCAAAAGATCTCCATTGCTCATTACCCCATTTTCTCGTCTTTTCTTTGATAAAAGATTTAAACACCATAATAAAGAATGATTCCAGACTATTTCTGCAGGCCCATCCCAGATCTTGCAAATGGATTCTTGTAGTTTCGGCCTGGTCTGAGCAGTGAAATCAAGTTGATGACGTTTCTTTAATTCATATAAATTGTGTGGATGATAATATTCTTCAAGGAGCTTCTTTTGGTTTCTTATATCTATATAAAAAGGCTCTATATGATTTGAATCCGGGGCTAATTTAACATCAAAACTTAGGACCCATTGTAAAACTGTTTCATGGCGATTCTTCCTTGGCTTTGGAACATATGGTTTGGTATCTTTTATCCCTTGATCTCTAAGCATTTGGGCAAGATCTCTTAAATCTTGTTCTAAATAAGCTCCATCATTTTTGAATTCATTTTTAAATGTATTCCAATAGCTTTTGAATGTTTCCTCAAATTGTTTTTGAAGGGGCTTATCTATATCTAAATTACTATTTTCTATTTTGAAATTTATTGCCGGATTACTATCGATCTTTAATATATTCGAAGTCAATGTATCTAAATTAAAACCAGCATGTTGAAGACCTTTTATATGTTCTGGGTTTAACTCAAGTATATAATTCTGCCAGTACTCATAGGCTATTTCTTTAATTAAATCCTGAGCATCTTCTTCTATCTTGAGATTTAGGTTTGAACCTGTTTCAATTGCATCGCGTTTTAATGTTCTATAACAAAAACCATGAATTGTTGTTATATCTGCTTGTTCAATATTTTGTAAGCCTTCTATTAATAACTTTTTTAAATTAATTATATTTCTTTTGTTAGAAACATTTATTTTTATCCATTCACTAAGTACTTCATCAGGAGAATTGATTTTACGATCTTTTTCTAAATCGTCTAAACATTTTAGAGAATCAACAATTCTTTTTGCTATAATTGCTTTAATTTCAGATGCAGTAGCTTTCGTAAAACTAACAACAAGAATTTCATTAATACTATACTCTTTTTCTGTTAAGAGCCTTAATACAAGATGTGCTAATGAAAATGTCTTTCCAGTTCCAGCACTTGCTTCTATAAGTTTTGCACCAAACCCTAATGGATAATTATTAGGTTCAAATATAAAATTAGATTTCTTGCTTTGATTATGTTTCATTATTTACGCCAGTCTAGATATTTAACCCTTGAACTTATTGCTGGTGTATTTAGTTGATAATTTTTGTACTCAGGAAATTTCTTTACTAGATTTATCTCTTCCTTTTGTGCTTTCTTCTTAAGAAGTATTGATAACAGCATTGTTACTACAAGATGAAGTAAACTTAGTTTGTAGATACTCATGCCAATAGAGATAATTATTAAGGCTCTATATAGAGGATGACGAAAATATTTATAGGAACCATCCAATATTATTTCAGAATTTTCCTTAGGTTCAGGTAGAGGAGTAAAGCTAGGACCTAAATTAAGTACCGCTTTTAATGATAGTAATATGCCTATTAAGAGTACGGCTAAGCCTATAAAAATTGAAATCGTGTAAACGGTTATTTGTAGTTCTACTAATGGGTAACCAGGAAAAAGAAGAACTAATAGAAGAATTATTTGTATAAGTAGTAACCATTCACCTTTATTATTATATAAGAATCCTTTTAAGCTAAGCCCCCAACCTGAGAACATCTTTTGTATATATCTAGATAAAATCATTTTATTGGAGGTACATTTTTCTTGCATCACTCTGCACTTTTGGTGGGTGTATAAAGATTCTTGATTATTGGTTCGTATAGAAGTAATAGGGCTTTTTGAACAAAATGATTTTGAAGAAATACTGAGGCTTTACAGTTATCTCCGAAGCAGAGTTTCATTGTCAGCTTGTGTTTTTCACCTTCAACATTAAATTGGCCATTCCATTTTCTTGCGAAAATTTCATTAGCCTTTTCTGGGCTATCTCTTTGTGCTATAGCTAAAGCCCATCCACTTTCGGGTGGAATTGGCCAGCATTCAGAATATCCTTGAACTACAAGTGCCTTTAAATTTTCAAGATATATCTTTGCTTGAGTTGTTGTTATAGAATTCCATCTCAACGTCTCTTGATATTCATCGCTTGATGTTCTTGCGATTATGATAGTCCCTTTTGGAGCCAATCCTTTAGAACATAATTCTAGATGAAGTAGCCATCCTTTCATAATTGACTTCGCCTTTAGTCTTCCAATTTCAATGATTAAGTGATAATCGTCGACCCATAGACATTCGATTGATCCGGACTCTAAGTCTATTAATTGTTTTTGGAACCTACCAATTTGGTTTATTGTTTTGAAAATATTTTCCCAGCGTCTTTCTAGTAGATCAGTTTCGATAATTGATGCTGACTTTGGAGGTAGTCTTCCTGTTCCAAGTGTAGCCTTCTCCCAGAAATTGTCTTCATTATGTGTACTAGCTATGGATTTGCTTTGTGAGTCAATCGCATTAATACCTTCCAAACGTTCTTTAAGAAGTGTATAGCGTTGTAATTCATTGAGACTCAGATCTTCTAAATCATCGAGTACATCAGACCATTCATTTTGCTTGAGTTGTTGCTGTTCTAACCAAGCAAGTTGAGGATCTGTTAACCAGGTCTGAATTTTTTCATAAGTGATATCCTCTCTTGAATGAATGGATCCTTCTGTCCCCCAGCTTAAAGGTATTGCTAAGGCCATAGACTTGAGTTCAAATTCATTATTGAGATATAGACGTGCTTGAAGATTAATTTCATCACAACTTAGTGGAGGATGTTCATCGCAAGGTAAGAAGTTATCTGGATCCAGAGGGTTTATTGGAGGTTGTAATAGAACACCTTTGAAATCCTCAATACTCAGTTCATTTTGAAGATAGTTTATCCATTGTTGAACGGGAGGTGAGATTTGTAGAGGTTCTCCAGTTCTTTCGTCTCTGCTATTCCAACTGATAATTAGCTTTTCCCTGGTAGACATTATAGCTTCTAATAGTGTATAACGATCTTTATCACTACTTCTTGGATCACCTAGGTGACGCTTTTTTTCTAAAAGATTAAAACTTGGTCTTATTTGCGTATTTGGGAAAACACTCTCATCAAGTCCCATTAAAATAATTACACGATGAGGGATTGCTCTCATCGGCTCTAGAGCACTTACAGTAATAGAGCCACTTCTATGGCCAAATCTTCCACTCTCTATTTTAAGTGAGTCTGTAATGATATCTTTAACTACAAGATTACTTAGTTTTAACTCACACCCATTGGCAACTCGCTTCCAATTATCAAGTACATTCAGAAAATACGTTTGATCCAATGAGATTTCATCTTCTTTTTGACGAGATTGTTTAAGGATATCTTTTAAAAGATCAACCCATTCACAACATGTCTTAGGAGAACGTAGCTGAATTATTTGATCAGAAAGTTTTGTTAATAAATCCCACCATCTCATTATTTTCTTGGGATCTACGGTGGTTGTAAAAGGAGCTATATCTCCAACTACACGACCATGCTCTTTTGGAATTATTAGTCCTAATAGCCAACGATTTAGACACCAATGAAGGCTATGAGTCTCGTCTCCATCTTTATCTGTTGAATTGATGCCCCAGCGAAAACCTGTCTTTTGAAGAAGTTTTGTAAGTTCATCAATTTCTTCTTGCTTAATTTGCTTGTGCTGAAGGAAAGATGAATTAGATAGAAGATTTTCAAGATTAGAGGCTGTTAGCTTTTTGCTGGCTATGTCTATAAGTAGAAGCACAAATTGACCTATTCCAGTCTTTTGTTCTTGACTTCGATCCGTGACCCTCCATGGCAAATCTACTTTCGTAGAATTTCTGTCATTAAACACCGAGGCAATTAATGGGGCAAAACGGTCGACCTGAGGTGTCATTATTAAGATATCCCTTGCTTCAAGTGTTTTGTCGTTGGCAAGGAGCTGAATAATTTGATCACGAATAACTTGTACTTGTCGCTTTACTCCAGGACATTCAATGAATAGCAATGAGTTGTCTTTTGGTTGGCGGTGCAAAGGAAAAAGTCTTTCTTTCGAAACCAGGTTTTGTTGTAATTGCTCTATAAGTGTTGCTTCTCTAGAAAGGTTTTGTGCAATTTGTACAGGTAGAGCAAATAGATCTCTTTCTTTCCATTCTCCAAGCAGATATTCTCCACTCCCTTCTAGTAGTTGTTGAAACTCTGCACCCATACGGCCAAGATTGGCTTCTAGTCGAGGTGACTCAACTAACCAGGATCCATCTAGTGGTTCCATCCATTTTTCTTCTAGTTGTTGTCGGCGAGTTTTACTACGTTGCCAAAGATCTTTACAGGGTGTAAGGAGGAATATTTCCACGTCAACCACACCAGATAGAGCTTGGATGAAATCTACATGTATTGGTGCAAGACTTGATATTCCGAAAAACCTAACTTCACTTGGTAGGTTGACAGACGATATTGTTTTTGATTGCAATGCTTTGATAGCCTTCTCCGCTTGTATTGCGAATGGATCAATATTGATAGATTTTAGAAGTGACTTGAATAAGAGTGGTTGCCAATCACTTTGAGAAGGAAGATTATTATTGATGTCGATATTTATATTAAGATCACTACTCCATTTCTTGATTAAATCTGGTCTGTAGAGAATATAATCATCAAATGCTTCTGCAATACTTTTAGCTAAATGCCATTCATGTATATTTAACTCTTCATTTTGAGAGGCTTTTTCGGCCATCCACTTTTTTAATGAATTCGCTTGTTTACTATTAAGAATTTCTGGCAATTGATCTAATACTGACCACACCAAATGATTTGCTTTCCACTTATCGTCTATTTCAACTTCTAATTCTAGAACTGTTGCTACAAGCTTTCTTAAATAAGTACCAGGGAATGGAAATATGATTTGTGCATTTATTCCGTTTGCTATAGAAATTTGTTCTCCAAGCCATCTACTTGTAGGCCAAGTACTTACTGCTATTTCTATTGTTTCAGAAAGCGCTGGAGGTGTTACGCGAAGTTGTTCAGAAAGCAATTCCGCTAACCATTCAGCTCTGTTGCTTCGATAAACAGTTAGCAAGGTTTTTAAGTTGGATAAGTGAACTTCAGATTGAGGGTGGGAGTTTTTACTCCATAAATAAAGGATCTTTTCTTGGGCTTATTATCAATTTCTTCATTTCTCTGACGGCTTCTTTTAATCCGACTGCGAGGGCTCTTGAAACGATTGTATGACCTATATTTAACTCCTCTATTCCGTCGATCCTCGCAATTGGCTCTACATTCTGGTAGGTAAGTCCATGGCCGGCATTAACTCTTAAACCTAAATGCTTTGAATAAGCAGTCGCTTCTTTGATGGCAGCTAATTCTGTGGATTGATTTATCAAAGGAGCACCTGCGTAAATTCCAGTATGAAGTTCTACCCAAATCGCTCCGATTTCTTTTGATGCTTCTATTTGAGTGAATACAGGGTCTATAAACACACTAGAAGGAATACTTGAGGCTTTTAATGTCTGTATCAATTTTCTAAGGTCTTTTATTTTTGAAACAATGTCTAGTCCCCCCTCAGTAGTTACTTCTTCTCGTTTTTCTGGAACTAATGTCACCATGTCAGGCTTTACTCTTAGAGCTATTTCAGTCATTTCATGAGTGGCAGCCATTTCTAAATTGAGTCTTGTATGAACGGTTTTGCGAAGTAATTCCAAGTCTCTCTCCTGAATATGTCTTCTATCTTCTCTTAGATGAATAGTTATGCCATCAGCCCCACCAAGCTCTGCAAGCAGAGCCATTGTTACAGGATCTGGTTCGTCTGTTTTACGAGCCTCACGTACATTTGCTATGTGATCAATATTTACTCCTAAACTTGCCATTTGATCTCAAGTGTACGTAGAAAGAATTTTAGTGCGTGGGATTTAACGTGGCACATTTTCTTTGCTTTTAATATTTTTTAATCTAATTGGATTGAATGAATAATAGATTGATCACAAAGTTATCAGTTTGTATTTATGTAATTTAGTTGAAATGGCTTTATTCCTAACCTAATTAATTAGATAGGGCCTCAAAAGAAGAGATCTTTAATTGAATAATCTTCATTCAATAGAGTATTTTTTCTTCTTAAGCACTTTTGTTTTATCAACTAAGAGATTTCCTCAGACAAAAATATTTAGTCGGTGTAAATCTAAGAATTCTAATTTAATTATCAAAAAGATGAGAATCTTTTTGATAATTATTCAATAGAAATATAGATGCATTCTCAATTGCCTCTGTTTAGACGCTAATAAAACTGCAACGTTGAGATGTATATCTGAATACATTCATCGTTAACTTAAATAAATAAATTTTTTAAGCTTCACTTGGTTCAGTTAGAACGCGAGAAAAAGGTATGCCTTGGTATCAACCCGTTGCTAAGTCCTATTGCAATGGGAGTTACACAGGATCTTGCGCTTCGAAATTTTTTTCGAAAGAGGATAATTCTTGGAAAAGAAAATTTGCCTTTACAAGGTCCTTTAGTACTTGCTCCAACTCATAGGTCTAGATGGGATGGATTGATGTTAACAATGGCAGCTGGAAGGCGTGTCTCACAAAGGGATTGTCGATTTATGGTTACTCGTTCTGAGATGAGAGGTTTACAAGGTTGGTTCTTAAGAAGATTAGGATGTTTCCCTATTGATCAATCCGCTCCATCTTTAGCTTCTCTTAGATATTCGGTGGATTTGTTAATTGCTGGCCAACAGTTGGTTGTTTTCCCAGAGGGCAGAATTAGCCGTGCAGGTAAGCAGAAAAGCTTAGAACAAGGTTTGGTTAGGATTGTTCAACTTGCCTACCGTAAAGGCATTGAGGCTCATATCTTGCCTGTTGGTCTTGGCTATAGTGAGAAAATTCCAAAACCGTGCGGATTGGCGGCAATTTGTTTCTCAGAGCCTATAAAAATTTCGAAATTGGGTAAACAAGCAGCTCTAGACTTCAATCTTATTCTTTCCAAAAGAATGCATGCAGCTGAGCAAGCTGCTCTTAATGCTGTCGGTCGGAGATAAGTTGGTCTCTACAGTATTCCTATAATGAACTTAAAAAAAACGATGTTTCTTCGCTTTTCTAAAACAACTTTTGTGCTTATGGCAGGGTTGTTTTTTTGCCCAATACCAATGCTTGCAGAAGGATCACCTTCTTCTAACTACAAAGTTTTGGCAAGTGAAAAAGTTGGCCTCAATCTTTTTACAGTTAAGAGCCTTATAGATAAGGGAGATAAATCAATTTCAGAGAATGATTTAGAAATGGCAAGGGAACATTTTGATCAGGCAAGAGTTTTGACTAGACAATTACTTGGATTCTATAGAGATGTAAATGGTGCTTTTAGAGGAATTGATGCGAGAATTCCTCGAGAGATGGATTCAAAAGGGAGACAGGCAACCCTTTTATTAGCAAAAATCAACTTAAGACTGGCCTCCTTATTCAGAAAACAGAAGCAACCTGAAATTGCAGTCCCTTTACTAGTAGAAGTAGTTAGATTGATGACTCCTACCAAATTAGAAGGACAAAAGGCTTACCAGATGCTGCTTGAATTGGGTTTTGTCGAAACTCCTTATGCAGGTGTAAGGGATATGAATTGATATAAATTATTTAATAATTCCATACTTTCTATGCTCGATTCTCAAGATGTTATTGCAGCAATTACTAGGCTGATACCAGATGCAAAAGTCTCGGTAGAAGATTTAAGTGGTGGAGGTGATCATTTACAAGTAAATGTAATCTCTTCTTCATTTAAGGGACTTTCATTGATAAAACAGCATCAATTGGTTTACAAAGCGTTGGCCACAGAAATGGCAAATGAAACTATTCATGCTTTAGCCTTAAATACTTCTGTGCCTAATTAACCATCAGTCACTTAATCACGATTTTACAACTTTTTTAATTATGGAATCTGAAACTAATGCTCGTATAGAAGAACTAATTAATTCAAGTCCAATAATGGTTTTTATGAAGGGCACTAAGCTTATGCCTCAATGTGGTTTTTCTAATAATGTTGTTCAAATCCTGAATTCATTGGGTATGTCTTTCGAGACATTTGATGTCCTTTCTGATATGGAAATCAGACAAGGAATAAAAGATTACTCGAATTGGCCAACTATCCCTCAGGTTTATGTTAAAGGAGAGTTTATTGGAGGATCAGATATTTTGATTGAGTTATATAACTCTGGAGAACTTCAAGAAAAGTTGGAAATTGCCTTAGCTTCTTGAATTACCATTCTTCCCTTTGAACGAAAAGATTGCTGATATCTCCATCAGGACCAATAAAACTTGAAGGGTCAAGAATCCATCTATCTATGATCTTCTCAAGCTTCTCTTGATCGTTCCTACCTAGATTTTTGGAGTTTCGAAGAGCATTTAAATATCCATCTGCATATAATCTCAGGTCAAATTGTGTATGGTTTTTATTTATCAAATCTTGGCAACCATCACAAATTGATTGGAAGTGCCTTATTGTTTCTGGAGCATCAAATGATGTCATGGTGTGCTATCTCCACCTCTTTTTACAATGGATTGTGATCAGCATGCTTTATCTTAACGAAGCTCCCTCAAAGTTGAGCCAGTTTTAGGCCTGTGACTTCTATTACTTCAGATTTATTATCAAATGATTCAAGCTCAGTATCCTCTGGGCCACAATCACTTCAGGCCACCACTCAAAGTGCCTCAAAAGTACTTGTTGTAGAACCCCATCCAACTCTACGTACAGTTCTTGTTCAAAGGTTACGTCAAGATGGGCATTTAGCTGCAGCAGTAAGTTCTGCCAGAGAAGCAGTTGACCTATGTCGTGAGCAATCCCCTGACCTTTTAGTTAGCGCAGAACTTTTAGAGCAGAACTCAGCTTTAAGCCTTGCTCAACAACTTGGATGTTCCGTCATAGTTCTTACTGCTAGGTCAGGTGTTGAGCCTTTAGTTGGTTTACTTGATGATGGAGCTGATGATGTTTTAAGAAAACCTTTTGGACTGGAAGAGCTTGCTGCTAGATGTAGAACCTTATTGAAAAGAGGGCGAATTGGCTTGCAGGAGCGAGTGTCAGTAGGCCCTCTCGAAGTTCATTTATTACTGCGTCAAGTTACATTAAGAGAAAAGCCTGTTGAACTTAGCCCTAGAGAATTTGCACTTCTATGCGCATTGTTAATGCCTCCAGGTATGGTACGTAGTAGGAATGAACTTTTAAGAATGGCTTGGCCTCCTTTTAGTGGTGGACCAAGATCTGTAGATACCCAAGTTTTAACTCTCAGAAGAAAGCTTGAACAAGCTGGTTTAGGAGATGGAGGTGGAATTACAACTGTGAGACAACAGGGTTATCGTTTTAGTATCGATAGCTTGCCTTCTTAATAGAATCGAATGCGACTGAAATTAACTAGGTAAAGCCCATTTATTTATCCCTAGATTCGTTCCAATACGATGTGCACAGGCAAACCCACTAAATGCAACTGCATTTAGGCCTTGTCCAGGAAAGCATGAATCACCAACACAATAAAACCCTTTAATCCCTGTAGTATTGAAAGGCATTGGTAGTAATCCAGGAAGTTTCAATGCTGGGATTGGTCCATAACTACCTTGGTGTCGAGTAAGAAATCGCTTGTGAGTTTTTGGAGTGCCAATTTCTTTATGGTTTATGTTTTCTGATAAATCAGGGAAAAGGCGTTCTATTTTTTTGATAAGTTTTTCAGAATCTGTTTTCTTTTTCTCTAAATATTCTTTTGTGGTTAGATTTTCCCATTCTTCAATTGATGAAGGTGTAAATGCATGCACAATTTGACATCCCTCTGGTGATAATGATGGGTCTAGAAGAGTAGGTATTGATATAAATCCAACACCTTGTTCCTTTTCCATTTCATCCCATTTGTCTAAAATTAAATGATGGCAATGTGTATTTGATGGAATTACATTGTTATTTACTCCAAGATGTAATGATAAAAAAGAAGGAGAAGCTTTATACCTATTGAGCCACTTTTTCTCCGATAAAGGAGTCTGGTCAGGTTCGATAAGAGGGTGTTTTACACCTTCTCCTCCAAAAGTATCCCAGCGTGTCGCATTGGAAATTACAGTGCGTGCAAAAATTTGATCACCATTTGCAAGTTCTACGCCTATTGCTTTTTTATTATCTAATAAAACTTTTTTGACTTTACATTGATACCTTATCTCGCTGCCATTACGTTCCATACCTTTGACAAGTTTTTCTGCAATTTGCCCTACTCCACCTTTTGGGTAGTTAATCCCACCAGCATGACGATCTGAAAATACCATTCCAGCATTGATCATTGGAGTTCTATTTGCAGGCATAACTGACCAGCAAAAACATTCTATGTCTATAAAACGTAGCAATTCTGGGTCATTGATATATTTTGAGGCCACTTCTCCAGCATTTACAGGTAGCCATCTTGCAAGCCCCAAGCAGGATAATGGCGCCTTGAAAAAAACTTTTGCTAAATAGGATGGATCTTCAATGGAAAGTAAAGGCATTGAATCCAAGCAATTGAAAACTTTCCAACATGTTTTATAGAACTTTTTGATTCCTGACTCTTCATGAGGGAAATAAGAAATAAGTCGAGAGATAAAGGTGTCAAAATTTCTGTCAACAGCAATTTCTAACCCTCCAGGAAGATGATATGCAAGTTGAACAGGATCGGGGATAGTTTCACATTCCTCTCCAACATCAGCCAAAGCTCTTGTTAATAGGTTTGTAAAGCCTTTTTTCCCAAAGCCAAAGATCATTGAGGCTCCTACATCAAACGTATAACCTTTTCTCTTAAAAGATCCTCCACTTCCTCCAGGTATTTTATAGCTCTCTAGGACTAGGACCTTAGCTCCCTTAGCTGATAACTGGCTCCCAGTAACAAGCCCACCTATGCCAGAGCCAATTACTATTGCATCCCATGAATCTGTTTGTGAAGAAGGGGTCATAAATCTTCCTTGAATTTAAAAGTACTAATCTGAGGAAAAGTTTTATTCATGTTTAATCAAGTAGACATCTGATGTAAAAACTTCTTAGTGTTAGTTATTTCTAATAATGCTCTATCACGATATGCGATATACCTAGATTTTTTATCTCGTATTTTTTCGTGAAGATCTGGTAAAAGACCAAAATTTGGAGGCATTGGTTGAAACCCCTTTTTGCTCTTTGATCTTTCATTATGAGAAATGTCACTTATGAAATGAATTAATGCTCCCATCATTGTTGTAGGTGGTAGCGAAATTGGTTTGAGTCCTTTAGCTAGAAGAGCTGCATTTGTTCCAGCTATCCACCCTCCTGCTATTGCTGCAGCATAACCTTCTGTGCCTGTAATTTGTCCAGCAGCAAAAAAGTTGGGCCGTTTTTTAAATTGAAGATATGAATTCAGAAGCTTCGGTGATTCTAAAAATGTGTTTCTATGCATGACTCCAAATCTAATAAATTCGGAATTCTTTAGTCCAGGGATCATTCTGAAAACCCGTTTTTGTTCTCCCCATTTCAAATTAGTTTGAAATCCAACTAGGTTCCAAAGTCTTCCTTGTTTATCTTCTTGTCTTAATTGGACAACGGCATATGCTCTTTTCTGTTTTCTTATCTCAATATTGTGTAAATCACCCCATCTTGGATCCCAAATCCCAATTGGTTTAAGAGGGCCGTATCTCATAGTCTCTTCTCCTCTTTTTGCTAATTCTTCAATTGGGAGACAACCTTCAAAAAAATTAGCTTTATCTTTTTCGTAATGCTTGAGTTCTGCCTGTTCTGATTCTATAAGTGCGCATCTAAAGGCTAGGTATTGATCTTTATTCATGGGGCAATTCACGTAATCTGCATCTCCTTTGTCGTATCTACTTGCTTTGAATGCCAGGTTAAAATCAATACTTTCACCCGAAATAATGGGACTAGCAGCATCAAAAAAATGGCATTCGTCCAACCCTGTAAATTTTTTAAGATTGTCTGCAAATTTGTCACTTGTAAGAGGTCCAGTCGCAATTATTGTTAATTGTGATTTTGTAGGCAAGAATTCAAGTTCTCTTCGCTCGATTTTTATTAGAGGATGCGAATAAAGTTGATTTGTAATTTCTGCGCTGAAATTTTCACGATCAACAGCTAAAGCCCCTCCTGCTGGGACTGAATGCTGATCTGCGGTATTTATAACTAAGGAGTTGAGGCGCCTAAGTTCTTCTTGCAATAAACCTGCTGCTCGATCACTGCTTAAGGCTCCAAAGCTGTTACTACAGACCAGCTCAGCAAATTCGTCGGTGTGATGTGCGGGAGATTGCTTGACTGGTCTCATTTCTATCAAAGTGACCTCAATTCCTGCATTTGCCGCTTGCCACGCAGCTTCTGCTCCCGCAAGCCCTCCTCCGATAACTAGTATTGAATTCTTCTCCTTCAATTTTCAGTTCATTATGTGAGTATCAGCGTACAAAATCGGCTTGTTCTCTTGAGCATTTTATTTCAAGATGGTTAACGTGATAACTTCAGGCTGTTGGAGCTCATCAGGGGTCGCTAGCTCAGCGGTAGAGCATCCGGCTTTTAACCGGCTGGTCCTGAGTTCGAATCTCAGGCGACCCATTTCAAATAGAAGGATTAATTTGGGGACTAAAAAGCCATGTCATTCTTAAGATCTAGGTTATTCCTAAAAACTATTTTTTTTTAAGTTGTATAAATTGCATTTACGCTAGAGCTGGTTTAGATCAATACACCTTTCTAGAACAAGTAAGCGATTGGATTATCGAACGAAAAATTGACTCAGAAACTAATCAGATATCTTGTAGAGCATCTATACCAAAGCATGGAACTTGGTTCTCAGCCCGAATCAGATTAGATAAAAATGATCAGATAATTGTCCCTTCAGATATTCCGAATTTCGGAGATCAGAAGATACTTGAAAAGGTGAAGGCTAAATTAGGAAAATGCAGAGCAGGACTGATATATTTTTCTCCACAATAAACAGTGTCCGATAGATTGTTTTGGTGACCTCACAAACTATCGCTAAGATCCAATCTTTAAGTTTTATAAGGGTTATAGAAAAAATAAAAAAGATGAAAACTTTTTCTGTCGCAGCTGCTATTTCGTTGAATATTCTTGTTTATTTTTGGGCTTTGCTAAATTCAACTGCTTTTTAAAAGCAGTTCAATTAGATCAAACGATCTTTTTAAACTCAGACAAGAATCGGAAAATTTAGTTTTCCGACAAACTCTGTTCTAAGTGATAGATCATTTTTTTTTAAGGCTGCAATAGCAATAAGACCTCAGGTCTCTTTCTTTAAGTTTTCCGTTTGATTTAGACCTTGAAAGCACTTTATTCCAATTGAAGCCATAAAGTTAAGTCAGTGGCTATTGCTTCAGACTTAAATGGCCAAGAAATCAACATCAATAACCAAAACCAGATCAGGCTGGTTATGGAAATGGGCAGAGCCTGAAAGTACCCTTTCAGTTATTCCTAAATCCAAAACTAAAAAATTAGCTGCTCAGGCAAAATTGGCTAATGTTGATGCAGAAAAAGCAATTGCTCGAGCCTATAACGTTGAAATTGCCAGAGCTAAAGCGATAGGAGAAGCAATGTTTAAATCTGGGAAGGCCTTACGATATACATTTTTAAGTTCTGGAAGGCAAATCTTATTACGAACAAAAGTTTTTTTTAGATCAGTCGATCCTAAAACTAAAAAAACTAAGTAAAAAATTAATTTTATTTTTACTTATAAGGATATTTATTAATTCATCACAACTAGAAAAAGAGTAGTTTTATGAGCTTTATAAACTCATTGATTGCTACTCTCTATTCTCATGATAAGAATAAGAATATTCTTCTCATGAGAATTAAATGCAGCTTTACGTCGTCACCTGGAAGTTCGAATCTTCTGAGGATCAGAAGTTTGCTCTTGATGCATTGATTGACTATGTAGACAGTGGCAAATCTGAACAAACTCCAGAAGGATACGAAAGAATTGCATGGATTCATACACCTCAAGATGGAACTGGAGTGGTAATTTGCAAAGCAAGTTCTGCAGCTGTTCTCTATAGAGTTTTTGGTCCTTGGCGAGATAAATTTGGAATGGTTTGGGATTATAAGCCAGGATTAACCACAGAAGAATTTGTGAAATTGCAAAAAGAAATGCAATTGTAATTTTATTACTTTAGTTTTTATAGATGGGAAGGATTCATATAGATATTTTTTGCAGAATTCCTAGAAAATTTGTATCATCTCTAATATTATTTGGAATGCAAATTAGAAATTTGCGAAAAACCATTGCACATTGAGTAAATTTTCCTATTAAATAGTTTGATAGTTGAATGATAATAGAAATTATTAGAAGACTTATTAAATGATTCAATCAGTTCTTAGAGTACTTTTAATTGTCTTTTTGGGGATGGGAGTTTTAGTGAGTATTACATTATTTAAATCGATTTTATTACTCATTTTAATGTGTTTTTTGATTTCTTTTATTTATAATGAATCAAAAATAAGTTGAAATTGATTATTATTCAAGTAAATAAGTGATTTTGATGCTTCGAGAGATCTGTTGGGTATGGTTCAAAGGTTCTTTAACTGGAAGTGGATATTGGAAAGGAGGTTTTACCAGTACAAAAGATGAAAAACCTGGGATTCTTATTGAGAGTCCTTCTTTTGTAACCTGTCGAGTTCCGGAATGGCGGGTAGTTTTTGCAGAACCAACTGATTTAAAAAAAGCACCTTTAATTCCAACTGGTGCTATATGGAAGATCCAATCTTGAGTAATTATTAGTCAATATTCTTAGACTCAGATTCTTTGATTTTTTCAGACATTAGGGTATTGAGTCTTTTCCTCCACCAGATTGTGGCAAGTATGACCCATAAAAAGAAGATTACTAATATCCCAAAACTAGCTTCATAATTCATATCTGGTGGATATTAGAGATTCTAATAGGGAAATAAAGTCAATTAAGAGTTAGAGAAATATGGTGTTCAGGCTATCTTTTCCCAGATTGTAGTTGTCTTAGATATCTTTTCCTTTGGCCACTACCTTCAATTTCGACATGCCAGCCGCATGCCAACCGATGATCAATTTCTTCGAAACTTGAATGATCATCTAGTTTGCTTAGTTTTTTCTTGATAATTTTTCCCATAATTCTTTATACTAAACTTTGCCTTCTTTGTCAAATTTGATGCCTTCTTGTATATCGAAAATAAATTATTTAGTTAAATTATTTATTTAATGGTTTCTAATAGAATGTTTTAGCGAGAAATAAACTTGCCTTAAAAACTGGAAGTTGAAGTTCATGCAAAGTTTTATTGCCTTAAGTTAAGGACATTCTCAATATATATTAAACAGGAATTATCCCCCAAATTACAATATCATTAAATTATCAATAGCCGCTTCTCTTTTGTGTAAAATAATTCTAATCGCATCCTAATCGTGGCCTACAGTGAAACAGTTGTTGCATTAGGTGGTATTACTCATGTCCCTATTGTTATAGCTATCTTTAAATTTATAGAAAAAAGATTTTCAAATCGAGCAGCCAAATCATAGAATTTAAGCTTGGTTTTTCTAAAAAGGTTTTATATTCTAAGAAAAATATTTAAAATTTAAATTATCTAGATGCTTTAAGTTGTTAACCAATTCGACATTATTATTAATTTTAGATTTCAAAATAAAATTGAACTAAATAGAATTCTTCAGGAAAACCCACTTCTTGATAAGTTTTTTAACTTAATTTGCCAAACTACATCTTTATTTTATAAATCTAGGCTATTAATAGGTCGATGAACAACAAGATTTAATTGATGATTCACTCTACAGTTCTCTTTTCTACTATTGCATTTGGTGGATTCAACCCTTTAGCGGCGATAACAGGCTGTTTAATTCTCTTTCAGATCTCGCAAATATTCTTTTATGGTCTCCCTCAAAATGAGCCTCAGACAGGGTGGGGATTGGAATCTGACTCCAATGCTTTTAGTTATCGCTGGAAGCAGTATTTTGGAGTACAAATAGTTTGCATAATTATTGGCTGCTCAGTGTTTCTTGCCGGACCTGAGTTGATTTTCTTCCCCTTTAAGTTCACTTAAATAAATACGAATAATTTTCAAACCTTTGGAGATTGTTTTTACACAATCTCTTTTTTTTTGGTCCAAACTATATATCTTTTTAATTTTGTAGGGACCTTTCCCAGATATCTTCTTTAAAACCGATAAGTATTTTACCTTCCTTCGTAACAACAAACGGTCTTTTAATTAATTTTGGATCAGCAACAAGAGCAACTATAACCTCTTCATCCGTCATTGCATTTACTTTTTGAGCTCCTAGAGCCCGATAACTTGCCCCACTTAGATTTATAAGAACTTTCCTATTTTCATATTGAATGAGAGCCTTCGTTAATAGCTCTTTATTTGGAGGGTTGTTAATAATGTCTAAAACTTCAAAATCTAGATTCTTGCTTTCAAGCCATTTTAATGACTTTCTACAGCTAGAACAGAGTTTATAGCTATATACTTTTATCTTTGAGTCCATTCTTATTTTTATTAATTTCCCCTATAATAACCTATTAAATCAACATTAACATATTTGATATTTGTGCAACCGCATAATCTTTTTTATTTAACTTTCTCATCTAGCTACTCTTCTTTTAGATAGTTTTATATTTAATATGTAAGATAAAAACGTAATTTTTGAAATGTGATTTTAATTTCCAGCAAATATCAATTAATCAATTTACCTATTTTGTAGATTCGTTAATTTGAACCTTATATGAAAAATCTCAAAAAAAAGAGCAGTACTCAGACTGCTCCACTTAGTTTTAGGAACGATCGCCTAGTCTTTTTTGACTGCAGGAGCATTCATTCCGTCATAGTCTGGTCCAACCATTACTCCTACTATTGCGAAAAGTACGAGTGAGGCCACTCCAACAAGGGCAGCTGATTGGTTGAAGCTTGCGATTGCCGCGAAAGTTTGAGAAAGCATGTACGCTTAAAAATGAAATTGCAATAGCAGCAAGTATCTCATCTAAATTGGAAATTTAGGCTTTTTATATCTAATTCGTCTTAATTCAATTTATTAAAGAGTTTTCCCTGGCCTTTGGGGTGATTAATCGAGGAAAGGCGTTTCACTTGAATTGAAGCTTATTTCCTTTAAGAGAAAGAGCTTTTAAAGCTGATCGTTTTAGAAGTTTGATTATGTCAAATTCCATCTCTTTCAATCGAAGATGCCAAGCTGTTTAATCCTCTAACAATGACATCATCAGGACATCCAGTTTCTTTTTTTAAAGATAATGCCGCCTTGGTTACAACATCGAAGAATTCTTCAACAATTCCGTTCATTTGATCATCAGTAAAGCGGAACGGTTTGTTCTCTTCCATTTTGGTTTTGAATAATCTGTGTCTAGATGAAATTAAAAATTTCTTCTGAGATATAACCAAAGCATACTTTTCCACATTTCCACAGAGACTGAAGCTTTTTTAATATTTCTGTCGGTCTTCCGTTGCTAAGAGAAGTAGTTTTTGATTTGGAATATTTCAAATTACAAATAATCTAGTGTTATCAAGGTAAATTTGATTTTGTATCAGGTTGATACTGTTTTTTCTTAAGACATATCTGGCATCGACAAAAGGATTTCTAGCTAACCTTGATAGGCGTAAATGTGGAAAAGTATTAAAAAATACTTTTTTCGTTATTCAGATCACTTTCAATTAAAAACCTAAAATCTTAAATTAATTCTGAGTATAAACTCTTAGCGAGCTAAGTCTTCTTCAAGGTTTCTCTGTAGATTTTTAAGGAGTAATTTCATTTTGAGATATATAGGCTTGAAAAGTTTTCGGAAGAAGAAGAAATAAAAGGGTTTCTTCTTGGGAAATTGGTTGAATTTTGTTCTCAATAACTCTGTTCGATTTTTGTTTAATAATTTAATTCGAGATCACCACTGGTTTTTGGGAAAGCCATCATCATGAACTAGCTTTGTAGCTGGTTGAAATTTGAAGTTACTATTTCGAAGTCCTTTATGACTTCAGAATTGCTTTAAAACTTCTTTAGCTTGTTAATTTTCTTCAATAGGCGTTTTAGCTACTAATATCAAATATGTCGGGGCGTGGCGCAGCTTGGTAGCGCGGTGGTTTTGGGTACCATAGGTCGCAGGTTCGAATCCTGTCGCCCCGATTTCGATCAATTAAGGCTCCGTTCTACTCGGAGGAATTTCTAAATTGAATCAATCTGAGCGTTAATTGGCTTATTCGTCTGAGATTTTCTCCAAACCTTGGGCTTTACGATTTTTAGAAACCCCAATCAATCCTATGCCAATAAAAACTACATAAAAGAGAAAAGTCGTGGCAACTATTAATCCAGCTATTGTGATTGCATTCATTGATCTGCTCCCAAAAGACGTTTGATTTAAGCCTACGAGCTCTCCTCTTTAGAAAAAGGCAAATATTTAATATTCTTTCACGGCAATTGATATTTGACAGAAATTTTCATTTTACTTTTCTGCTAATACTTTTAAGGATTAAAAAATGTAACCCCAATTTAATTTGCATTAAATCAATTTAAATCTCCATTTTCCTAATCAAATCGCGAAAAGTCTAGAAATAGGATAGGATCTGGCCTAAAAGATTTTGTATGAGTACTTCAGGCTTTGATAAAAATGGATTAGATGGTGCTGGAATTCATTGGCTTCAGTACTTGGCTATGACATCAATATCTCTATTAATCTTCTTGATTGCTTTAGATAAAGCTCTTCCAAGCTTTCACTACTTTTGGATAACTTTTTTATTTAAACTTCAATGTAGTGGCTTTAATTGCAATGGAGTTTCACTATAAGAATTCTAGTTAAATAATCAAGACAACCTGAAAATATTCGCTCCTAATAACATCAGGAGAATATCAGATTTAGATATAATCTATAAATATATTATTCAACTTACACCTTTTACTACTTAATACAAAATTAATGCCTTCAAAAGAACGAATACATTTTGTTTAGATTGCTTTCCTACGATATTTTATTTTGTAATTTACTCCCAGTCCCAACTCTTTTTGATTTCAGATAAGGATTTTCCTCTAGCCTTTTCCTCTTCTGTCATAGGGATCCAATTCCAGTCAATAAGAATAGTTGCTCCTATTCCAAATAATAAATGTCCGATTAAAACCCCAAGAACGTCTAATTTGGTTAGTGTCTCTTTTCCTATAGAAGGGTCAAACATATCTTAAAAACAAAAAACACGAAATATACTAGCAGTGAGTATAATTGCTTAACACGGTTAACTCAGTTGGGTAGCTCTTATCCATTGTTCTGTTAAACCCTTATTTTTTACTATTTTACATTGGCCCCTCATTTAGATCATCCCACTCAAATATTGTTGTGGCATTTGCTAGTTGGTTATCTTGTTACGGTTACTTTTGATTGGAACTGGATACCTTTGACTTCAGAAGAGGCCAAGCGAGGAACCTCTTTAGATCAGGTTAGATCTGAGTTATTTAATTTGGAGGCTTTCATACAAGAATGGTCGAAAGACTTCAAAGAATAGATAATATAGGATTATTTGTTTTTTAATCGATGGAGCAGGCTCAGGATCTTATAGGAAATCCCTTAACTCTATTGATCGAGAGAATTTTCTGGCTTGGCTTAGGTTGTTTTTTCTTTCTTGCTACGGTTAAGTCTTTTATTAACTCTTTTAAGGATCAAGAGAATCAAGGTAATACTTCTGAGTTAATGGAAAATACACTAAAAAAGATAGCCAGAAGTGTTGCGCAAAGAAATGATTGATGAATTTACTTTAAGTGAATGTATGAATAATAGAGACATTCTCATGCTTAAAATTAGCAATCTTGAATTTGCAATAAGCCAGTCTGAGCAAATTATAAAGGAATCTAACATTGATATCGAATCTTTAACTTTTTTAAGAAGAAGGGTTGCTCAATCTAAAAGTGATTTGGAAGTACTTTATTTAATTAAGAACAAACAATCTTTATAATCTCTAATAGGTTTATCTGATTATCTATATCGATTAAACTAGCGGAATAAATTTCTAATCTATCAGGAAAAATTAAAACAGTGACAGATTATACTTATTGAATTATTTTTAAATCATAGATGATTAGTAATCACTTCCAATTTTGAATCAGAAATTCAAGAAGACTATCTATATCTTCATCTGGGCAGCCTGTTTTTGCTTGTAACTCGTGGCAGGAATCTTTGATTTGAGAAACATGATCTTTTACGAGATCATTATTCGAGATTGCCAAGCTTAATTCTTCTTTTGAAAAAGACATGTGAGTTGATTCTTTACTGTTCGTTATAGCTAAGTACTTTATTGCTCTTTAGTGAAAATTGATATAAGGGAATCTCTTTCGAATTAAGATTATA
>QCIW01000015.1 GCA_003216435.1 Prochlorococcus sp. AG-402-N21 | reverse complement strand
ATTATGTTGTACAAAAAGGCGCTGAAGCAGTTTATTCAAAAGATGGTCAGCAGCAGGTTAGATCTTTAGTCCAATTTTATATGGATAATGCAGCGATTATTCGAAAAAATCTCCAATCAGCTGGTTATAAGGTTTTTGGGGGGGAAAATGCCCCTTATGTTTGGCTGCAAGTAAAGGATTCAATGGATTCTTGGACATTTTTTGACTTTCTCTTGAATCAGGCTCATATAGTAGGCACTCCTGGCAGTGGCTTTGGTTCCGCAGGTGAAGGGTATTTTCGATTATCGGCATTCAATAGCAGAGAAAACGTTCAAGAAGCAATGAATCGAATATCAATTCTTTGAAGAGAAGTTGAAAAAAATATTTTATGCTCAATTGAATAGAATCAAAGTAAATTACTTTTCTAAGATGGTGGATACTCCAGGAACAAATGGGACTGCTGTCATCGAGAAGCAGAAAGAGAGAATAAGAAAAACCTCACCTCGATACAAAGTTTTACTTCATAATGATCCGATTAATTCTATGGAATTAGTAGTGAATGCATTGAGAGAAGTTGTACCCCAATTAAGTGAGCAAGATGCAGTAGCGATAATGCTTCAGGCTCATAACACAGGAATTGGACTGGTTATTGTTTGTGATTTGGAACCCGCTGAGTTTTATTCAGAGTCTTTAAAGGCAAAGGGTCTTACAAGTACGATTGAGCCAGAAAACTGATTTATTTCCTTGTTACTTTTTGGAAGCGTTGGCTGAATCAACGAAATCGTTGGATTCCTTTAACTTTTTTTATTCCATTATTATATATTTGGGGTTGGATATGTGCTCAGCCTTTTAGAATATTTTTTAGTGAAATCAATAATAATGATATTTCCTTAATAGGCACATTCATTACATTTTGCACTTTTCTAGTTTTACTTCCAAGTTGGGGTAATTTAAGGTGGTTGGAGCCAAATATATGGTTTGCAATAGGCCTGAGAAATTTTCTTAATTTAAGAAACATTATTTTTTTTATAAAAGGATTAATCCTTGCAATTTCATTGATTTTAATTGTTTTAGTGACTCTTTTCTGGGGTGGGTGGATTGAAAATATTGCCCCTATTAGCAGTGCTAATTTAATTCATGCAATTCTGCTTGGTTTATTTGTTGCTTTTGCTGAGGAAATAGTTTTTAGAGGTTGGCTTTTAGAGGAGATGATTTATTTATTAGGGAAACCTTTGGGTATATTCATTCAATCTTTGATATTTAGTCTTGCTCATATACGTTTAAATATGGATTTAATTAATTCCTTCCCTTTGTTTTTGGGTTTATTTCTTTTGGCTTTGGTTTTGACAATTCGAAGAAACTTGGATGGAGGATCTCTCTCAGGATCAATAGCTCTTCATGGAGGTTTGGTAGGAGGATGGTTTTTAATAAGTCAGAATTTGCTTGTTTTTTCTTTGGATACTCCATCTTGGCTCATAGGTGATGGAGGTTCTTCCGCTAATCCGATTGGAGGAATAGGAGCAATTATCTCGATGTCATTAATTGTTTTCTTTCAGCGCAAAGCCTTAACAAGGCTTTGACGATTTTCGGATGATACTGTTAGTGCTTCTTCTAAGGGTGCTAAACCATAATCTCTTTCCAAAAGATTCATAACAGTACGACCAAAATCATTGGGATTTTTATCAAATGCTTCTAAGCAAATTCTCCCAAAAGTTTTTCCCATAGGTTCAGGATTCCAAAGTAATTTTCTTGCAGTCCAAGGCATCATGCTCATTGGGTTATATCCATGATTTAGAAGACCTTTTTCAAGTCCATATTTTTCTAGAAGAGTATGCGGTTGAAGTCCAATGAAGAATATTGCAGGCTCAACATTCTTTGGCCCAAAAATTTTTTCTAACTCTCTGTGATAAGTAACTGTTTGACGGATAGTTTCAGGACGTTCATCGATGACATTGAATGAATAATTAACTGACACATGATCTTGAAAACCTGCTTTACTAAGTAGCTCACAATTTTTAAGCACTGTTTTCAGGTTATATCCCATTCGCATTTTTCTAACTAATTCTTGAGATCCAGAGGTTATACCAATTTCGAAATAACTCATTCCACTTTTTACCATTAATTCAGCAAGTTCTTCGTCTAAATTATCTGCGCGAATATAGGCAGCCCAACGAATATCATCGAAACCTTCATCTAAAATTGCTTGTAAGAGCTCTTTCGCATTTTGAATATGACCTCTAGCTGGTATGAATTGTGCATCTGTAAACCAAAAACCCCGCACACCTAATTCATAAAGTTGACGCATTTCAGCTATCACTTCATTTACAGGATTGATACGAACTTTTTTTCCTTCTATAACCGTATAAATGCAATAGCAACAATTATGGGGGCACCCCCTTTTTGTTTGGACTCCTACGTAAAAGTCACCTCCTTCCAAGTACCAGTTTAACTGAGGCCATATGGAAGCAATATATGAATAATTACATGCTGTTTTAGTTAAATTATTTGGTTTCTCATGAATAAGTTCTGTCCTAGGTGCTGTCCCAGCGAGAAAAGTTCTTTCATCATTTAAAGGCTCTTTTTTTATAATTTTTTCTAAGAGTAATTCTCCTTCTCCAACTGAAATAATCGTTCCTTTTGGAAGAGATTTCCCAAGTTGTTCATAAAAAACACTAACTGCTCCTCCACCAACGACTGCTCTAGCTTCTTTTGCAAAGCATCTTGCTTCTTTTAGACCTTTCTTAATTAGTTTTTGATTACGCCATAATTCTCCATAATGAGTAGTCATCAACCTCAAACCACCTAATGCACCATGAACTCTTTTTAATGGGTTTTTAGCATAAAAAGCTTCAAAAGAACTTTGTAAAGGATTCCCGCTCCTGCCATCGACGGGTGCATATATTTGTATATCTCTCCATGAGTAAACTAATAAGGTGGGCTTAAAATCTTGAATAGTTTCAATTAAGATTTCTTCTACGTCGAGTTTTGGAAGCGTAGCTAAGTCAATTATATTTTGAGGTAATTCAGGAAATATTTTATGTAAATGATCAGCTAAGTAGATTGGTCCAATAGGAAATATTGGATTACAAGGTAATCTTATAAATAATACTCTTTCTTTCTTATTAAGATGTGAACAAGAGTTCATCTTGGATAAGATTTTTTTGTGGTTCAAGCAAGGTATATATATTAGCAATTAGGCAACTAATAATTTAAGAAACTTTTCCTATCGATGAATTTATTGTTTTTCAGCTTTTCTTTCTTCTAACTTTTGTTCTTCATCTTGTTCAGATGTAATGAGCCTGAACTCAAATTGCACAACTAACCCTAAGAAGATCAGAATAATCCCTAAAACAGGCCATGATGAAGTGAATGTCAATTAAATTCTCCTCGGATTTAGTTGCTGCCTGAGATCAATTCCTTAAAAATATCAGGCTTAGGTCTTTGATTCCTAGTATGTTTCCCAAATGAAGTAGAATTGGATTCCTGGGAGATCAAGTACTGTAAATTTGAACCAAGTTGTTTTTTTAGTTTGAGTGGTTTTTCAATGCCGGAGATTGGAATTGAACCAACGACCTACTGGTTACGAATCAGTTGCTCTACCTCTGAGCTACACCGGCAGCCAAAAGAACTTAACATTGATACTTAGTAAGTCACATTGACACCAAGATAATGAAGCCAGATTCAAAGATTGACAGTCGGTTAAGAGAGAAACTTTTAAAAGAGACAAAAAATCCTTTTTATGGTCCCAGACGTTTGCTTTGGTTTATTTTGTTTGGAGGTGCTTCCTTGGGATTGCTGATCATGTTATCTCGTTTGATTGCGGGAGATGTTGTTTTGGTTAGTGATTTTGGAGTTCAAGCAGGGGCTTTTTTTGTTTTTGGAATTTTAATATGGTTTGATCGCCGAGATAAGAAATGAGTTGCTAAAAAGTCAGCACTTTGTTGATTTAACTTTTAGAGGTGGCAAGTTTCCGTTTTTGAGTAACCATTTTAAATGCCTCGATAATGTCTCCTTCTTCCCAATTGGAGAATCGATCTGAGCCCACACCACATTCAAAACCAGTAGCAACATCCTTTACATCATCTCTATTCCTTCTTAGTGAATCAAGATCTCCTGTAAACACAATTTGATTACCTCTTTTAACTCTTACTTTGCAATTACGTTGTAATTTTCCATTAGATACATAGCAACCTGCAACAGCACTTCTACCAATACTAAATATTGCTCTAACTTCAGCTGCTCCTAGAGCTTCTTCAACTAATTCGGGCTCTAGCAATCCTTCCATTGCTAATTGAATGTCTTCGAGGAGTTTATATATCACCTCATATTCTCTAACGTCGACTCCGGACGTATCAGCTGCTCTTTTGGCACCAGATGCCATTGATGTATTGAATCCAACAATGACTGCACCAGATGCTGATGCTAGATCTACGTCGGTTTCAGTTACTTCTCCTGGAGCAGAAAGCAAAACTCTGACTTGAACTTCATCTTTGGGTAGTTGTTCTAGTGAACCAAGAATTGCTTCTATACTTCCTTGAACATCAGCCTTGAGGATTATATTCAATTCTTTGAGATCCCCTTCACTGGCTTGACTTGACATTCCTGATAGAGAGACTCGACGAGTAGACATTTGTTGTGCAAGTCTCGTTGCCCTTGCATCTGATGCTCTATCACCTACAACAGATCTGGCTGATTTTTCGTCTGAGTAAACCTCAAATTCATCACCTGCAGTTGGCACTTCATTAAATCCAAGTGCTTCTACTGGGCATGAAGGTCCTGCAACTTTTAGTCGGGAGCCATTTTCATCAACCATTGCGCGAACTTTTCCAAGTACTGGCCCTGCTGCGATTACATCTCCTGATTTGAGAGTTCCATTCTGCACTAAAAGTGTTGCGACTGGTCCTTTTGCTTTGTCGAGATGAGCTTCTATTACTGTGCCTTTGGCTAGTCGTTCTGGATTCGCTTGAAGGTCTTCTACTTCGCTAACAAGTAATATCATTTCGAGAAGTTTATCGATATTTTCACCTTTAACTGCACTCACAGGAATCATTACTACATCTCCACCCCATTCTTCTGCTATTAGGTTTTGTTCGGATAGCTCTTGTTTAACTCGATCTGGGGAGGCCCCTTCTTTATCAATTTTATTGATTGCAACTACTACTGGAACTTCTGCTGCGCGGGCATGACTTATTGCTTCCAAGGTTTGAGGGCGAACTCCATCATCAGCTGCTACAACAAGAACAGCAACATCAGTCACTCTTGTTCCTCTTGCTCTCATTGCAGTAAAAGCTTCATGTCCAGGGGTATCTAGGAAAGTTAATTTTCTTTGTTTTTGATCATGTTCTATTTCAACTTGATAAGCACCTATATGTTGAGTGATGCCACCAGCTTCTCCAGCAGCAACTCTTGCTTTTCTTATTGCATCTAGAAGGCTGGTTTTCCCATGATCTACATGTCCCATAACGGTAACGACAGGTGGTCTTCTTATTAAATGAGCAAGATCAGTTTCCTCAATCATCTCAACGGTTTTCTTTGCTGCTTCTTCCACATCATCTTGAAGAACAGGTACTCCAAACTCTTCTGCAACAGTTTCAATAGTTGGTAAATCCAGAGATTGTGTCACAGTTGCTGTGATCCCTTTGAAGAAGAGTGATTTGATAATTTCTGAACTTTCGACACTAAGTTTGTCAGCTAGTTCCTGAACAGTGAGATTCTCTTCAGGAATAATTATCATTTCGGGTCTTACTTGTTTTGCTTCGCGAGAAGCACGAAGTTCCATAGCGCGACGACGTTGTCTTTGTCTAGTTGTTTCTTTTTTTCTCTTACGCATTGCTGCTACTGGTTTGCCAGAAGCTTTCTTCGCCGATTTTGGCTTTGCTGGTCTAGCTAGGCTTGCTGAAACTAAAGTGACTTGTTTCCCACTTGCAAACCCACTCGTTTCAGTGGTTAAAGCATCATCATTTTCACCAATGATGTGAACTTTCTGACGTTGTTTTTGATTGGATTTATTTCTTAGAGCTTCGAGTTTTGCACTGTCATCCCAATCTGGTCTTGCTTTTCTTGGAGCTCCAGCATTACTTGGCTTGTGGAAAGGTCTTTTCGGTGCAGTTGGTGCACTTGGTCGATTGTTAGGAGGCTTGGCTCCTTCGGGACTAGTTCTTCTAGGTTTATTTGCACTGTTTGGTCCTCCATCTGGTCTTCTTGAGGATGGTTGATCAGGTCTTGCTGAGGGTTTTTGCAATTGCATGAGTTCCCCAGGTGCCACTGGTTTTCTCATTCCGCTAGGCATGCCAGGTCTCCCTTGTTGACCTCTGCCTTGTGGCATACCAGGCCTCCCTTGCTGACCTCTGCCTTGTGGCATACCAGGCCTGCCTTGCTGACCTCGGCCTTGCTGACCTCCAGGTCTCCCTTGCTGACCTCTGCCTTGTGGCATACCAGGCCTGCCTTGCTGACCTCGGCCTTGCTGACCTCCAGGTCTACCTTGAGGCCCTCTATTTTGACTAGTTCCTGCCCTGGAATGAGTTGGCCTTGCAGGTACAGGACGCATAGGTGACCCAGGCCGGGTATTTATATTTTTTGGATGTTGCTTGTTGTCATTAGTTTTAGGCCTTTCACGTCTAATAGGAGCTCCAACAAGTTCTGGAGGATTATTTTTCTTAGGAGTGTTTTGAGGTTGAGACCTTGGGTTTTTTACAGAATTATTAGTATTTTTATCCGACCTGAATTGGTTTAGCTGAGGGTGAGGTTTTCTTGTTGTTGTTTCTAATTTCTTTTTGGGGCTTTCTCCCTGATTTTGCTGTGTAGGTCGGTTTGATACTGGGAGAGGTTTTTTGGGTTGAGGTGGATTGATTAATTGAGGCTTAATGAGAGGCTTATTAATTTCAAGAGGTTTTTTGTTTTGATTGACTGAATTATTTAAGGTTAATGGGGGCTTAGATGTTTTCTGATTTTGCTTAGAAGCTTGAATATTTTCTGATAAATGCTTGCTTGCACTTGTTTTTGTTGGCCCTTTACTAATTTCTCTAGGTTTCGGCGCAAGAGGTTTTAGTGGAGCTTCATCATTAATGAGTATTTTGGACGAAGAAGATTTACTTATAGTTTTTCCTGATGATTTTTTCTCTACTTGTTTGATCTTATCTGTAGTTTGTCTAATACTTTGTGATGGAGAAGTTGATGAAGATTTAGATATAGGCCGTTTGGGAATTGATGGCTTATTAGATAATTCTTTAGATTTATTTTCTGGCTTTTCTTGAATTGATTCAGAAGTTTGTTTTATCTGAGAAGATGCCTTTTTTACAGAGAGGATTTCTTTGTTAGGTTGTTTGTTTTTGGGTTGAGAATTATTTGGCTTGTTTGATTTCAGTAAATTTTTAATTTGATTTACTTCATCTTCATTGATTGAACTGCTATGGCTTTTAACAGCGATTGAAAGTTTTTTGGCAGCATCAAGCACATCCTTATTATCCAGGTTTAAGTCCCTGGATAATTCATAGATTCTGATTTTGCCTCTGCTTGTCATTAATGTTTTTGGTTAGCCCAAGTCGTGAAAATTTTTAGCCTTTGGAGAAGGTTATGTTTTTATCTTGCCTCACAGACTGAATCATTGCCGCGATTTAGTCGATCTTGAAGAACTTCTATAACGTTGAAGTCCAAATTACATCTAAGAGCTTTTTGGAGACGTTTGCGTCGCCAAGCTTCTTGAAGACAAGACTCGTTAGGACAGATATAGGCAGATCTGCCCATTCCCCCTTCGAGGACTACACCATCCTGATGGTCTTTGGTGACTTTGAAAAGTTGAGTTCTATCAACAACCTTTCTGCAAGTAACGCAGCGACGAAGGACGGGTTTTTGGTTCACCGGGTTCCATCCTCATGATTATCTGAATTAATATTGACGTCTTTTTTGACTTCAGAGTCATTTTCGTTGTTTTCTGTTTTGGATATACCATCAGTAATTATTTCTTCTTGTAATATTTCTTCCGCTTCTGGTTTGTAATCCTCTTCATCTTCTGGGAGTGGATATAACTCTCTTAATCGTGCATCTTCTTCTGCCCGAGCTGCTTGTTCTGCTGCAAGTCTTTCTTCTGCTTGCCTTTGAAGTGATTCTTCTTCTTCTCTCTGAGAGATTAGTTCTGCTACTACAGCATCCTCCGCTTCTTGATCATATTCTTGTGAATTTTTGATATCTATTTTCCATCCAGTTAATCTTGCAGCTAATCGAACATTTTGACCTTCCCTACCGATAGCAAGGCTTAATTGATCTGGAGGGACCAATACATGGGCATGCTGTCCTTCCGGATCAACAAGTCTTACCATCTCCACTGCAGAAGGACTTAAAGAATTACAGATGTATTCGACTGGATCAGCAGACCATCTGATCACATCAATTTTTTCGCCTCTTAATTCATTTACCACTTGCTGAATCCTAGAACCTCTTGCTCCAATGCATGCTCCAACTGGATCAACTTCTCTTTCGTTGCTATCTACGGCTACTTTGGTTCGAGGTCCTACAGATCTAGAAGGTGGATTTGCTTCTCTTGCTACAGCAACAATTCTTACGGAACCTTCTTGAATTTCAGGAACCTCATTTTCAAATAAATAGACAACTAATCCAGCATTGGATCTACTAACAAATAGTTGAGGCCCTCTTCTTGGTACTTCACTTACTTCTTTAAGAAAGACTTTGAATGTTGCATTTGCTCGGTAATTATCATTTGGTAATTGATCTTTTCTTGGTAGCTCCGCTTCTACTTCGGGTCTACCTAATCCAGAGCTCACAGCCATAATTACAGATTGTCTCTCAAATCGGATTACTCGAGCTGTAAGGACAGGGTCTTCTAAATCTGCGAACTCTTCCTGAATCATTCGCCTTTGTTGATCCCTTAGTTTTTGAGCAAGAACTTGTTTGGTGGTTGTTGCTGCCATTCTCCCAAACTCTTCTTTTTCGGGAGTTACATCTAGTACAACAGTGTCACCTATTTGAGCATCTTCAGCTACTTGCATTACTTCTGATAATGCTATTTGGTGATCTTCACTTTCTATTTCTTCTACGATGATTTTGCTTGCTAAGACCCTATACCCTTCAGCTTCTAAATCTAGTCCTACATCGAAATTACTAAAATACTCTTCTTCAAATGGATCTTGGTTGATACCTAGATAAAGAGTTTTTCTATATCTTTCATAACCTTTTAATAATGCTTCCCTAAGAGCAAATTCAACGACTTGAGCGGGGAGTTTTTTCTCCTCACTTATGTCTTCGATTAAGTTATTCAGTCCAGGGAGAAGAACAAGTGCCATCGATGATGGATTAATAGAGGTGTGGTTTTGGGTAGAAGGATTTCAGTTTGATTAAATTATCCTTTGGGAGTTGTGAGGCGAACTTCCCTAACATTTGTTAGTGGAATAATAGTAATCCTTCCTTTGCAATTAAGCTTTAAATCATTTTCAGACTTCTCCTGGAGTAAACCTTTTTTCTGGATTTCAGAGTTGCTTTTGTCTAAATATTTCACTTGAACAGGGAACCCTTGAAAAGTTTCAAAGTCTCTTTCTGTTTGAAGGGATTCAGATATCCCAGGACTGCTTATTTCAAGCAAATAAGGCTTGGGAAGTAATTCCGATTTATCTAATACATCTCTTATTGGCGTGTTTAGAAGCGCACAATCTTCTATAGACACATCTCCACCATCTATGGGGCGAATTTTTAATTGAATTGTCATTGGGTTTAAATGAGTATCTAACTCAGTAGCAATTACTTCGTAACCCTTATCTAAGGCTGCCCTGTTTAGGAGATCTTTAATGTCAATTACTAAAGACTTCAATAGGAGGAAGGTTTTTTGATTGGGCTATTGGCCCAATCGGTTTCTGTTTTAACCTGCCTCTTGAAAAGGAGGTAACCGTTAGGCTTATTTTTATATTACTTGATAGTCTTATGAAGTTTTTTTAAATGAACGAATCTTTAGGTTCTGGCTATGTTTCTTTCTAAGCTTTTTAAGAACTTATTCTATAAATCCTTATATTCAGAAGGGATGAAGGCAAAATTAATACCTCTTTTGGGAAGATTGTTTTGTTTGATTTTATTGACAATTTCTCTAGCAATAGAACCTTCAAGTGCTTTGCCCAATCCTTCGACAGGACTTGAGCATAGCTTTGTTGCAGATGCAGTGAGAAATGTTAGCCATGCAGTGGTTCGTATAGATACAGAAAAAAGTATTGATCGCCAGTCTTTAGATCCGTCTTTAATAGATCCTTTGTTGAGAGATTTGTTTGGTGATCCAAGTATGGGTATAGAAAGACAAAGGAGTCAGGGTTCAGGAGTGCTTATTGATGAAAATGGATTAATTCTTACAAATGCGCATGTTGTTGAAGATGTTGAAGTACTAAGCGTAACTCTTTCTAATGGGAAAGAATGTGATGGAGTTGTTATTGGGACAGATCCCGTTACAGATATAGCTTTGGTTCGATTAAAAGATTTTGATCAATTGCAATCTGCCCCAATAGGTGATTCAGAAGAATTGGAGGTTGGAGATTGGGCTATTGCTTTAGGTACCCCATATGGTCTTGAGCAGACAGTTACCCTTGGAATTGTGAGTAGTTTGAATCGTGATATTAATACCCTGGGATTTTCTGATAAGAGATTAGATTTAATTCAAACTGATGCAGCAATAAATCCAGGAAATTCAGGAGGGCCTTTAGTTAATGCTCAAGGAGAAGTCGTTGGTATAAATACTTTAGTAAGATCTGGTCCTGGAGCAGGATTGGGTTTCGCAATTCCTATCAATCTTGCTAATAGAGTTTCTCAACAACTTCTTGCAACTGGAGAAGTTGTGCATCCTTATTTAGGAGTTCAATTAGTTGCTCTTACAGCACGTATTGCAAAGGAACATAATACTGATCCAAATTCATTAGTAGAATTACCAGAAAGATCGGGCGCATTAGTACAAGCAGTTCTACCAGATAGTCCTGCTGAAAGAGCTGGTTTGAGAAGGGGTGATTTGGTTATTGGAGCAGATGATAGAGAGATTGATTCCCCTCAATATTTATTGGAAAAGGTTGAACAATCACAAATTGGAAGACAATTTGATTTGAAAGTTTTACGTAATAGTAAAGAGATCAAGCTTTCTATAAAACCAGAAGCATTACCTAGGGTTGGGTAAGTATTTTTGCTACTGTCTCGGCTAATACTTAATGAATAATGTCTGATCTTCAAATAAAAATGAAAGAAGCTGTTGCTCAAGCAGCAGTTGATCAAATCGAGGATGGAATGATTCTTGGTCTTGGTTCCGGTTCAACAGCGGCTTTAATGATTAAGGCATTGGGAAATAAAATTAGAGAAGGAAGTCTCAAAGATGTTGTAGGAGTGACTACTTCTTTTCAAGGAGAAGTTCTCGCTTCAGAGCTTGGAATTCCGTTGAGTAATCTTTCAGCTGTCTCTAAAATTGATCTTGCAATTGATGGTGCTGATGAAGTGGACCCTGACTTTCAATTGATCAAAGGTGGTGGGGCATGCCATGTTCAAGAGAAACTTGTTGCATCTCTTGCTGATCAATTTATTGTTGTAGTGGACTCGACTAAGTTGGTTGATAAATTAAATCTTGATTTTTTATTACCAGTTGAAGTATTACCTGGAGCTTGGGCTCAAGTTCAAGCGACATTAAAAGAATTGGGGGCTTATTCACAATTAAGAATGGCAATTAATAAAGCTGGTCCTATAGTTACAGATCAGGGTAACTTAGTACTTGATTTGAAATTTGCAGAAGGTATTAAAGAACCTGAAAATCTAGAAATGCAAATTAATAATATTCCTGGAGTTTTAGAAAATGGACTTTTTGTAAATCTTGCAGATGAAGTTTTAGTTGGGGATGTTGTTAATGATGTTGCTGGGGTTAATCGACTGAAGAAGAATTAGAAGTTCTTATTTGTATTGATTGAGCATGACTATGTAACCCTTCACTATTAGCTAGAGAAATAACATCTTCTTGAGTTTTTTCAAGAGCATTTTTTGTGAATTGAATAATAGAAGTATTTTTCATAAATGTTTCAACGCTAAGAGCCCCACTAAACCTTGCAGTGCCCGAGGTGGGGAGAGTATGATTAGGACCAGCTAGATAATCTCCAATTGCTTCTGGTGTCCATGGACCAAGAAATATTGCCCCTGCATTTTTTATAATTTGTGATAAGGAATTAGGATCATTAACAAGTAATTCTAGATGTTCAGGTGCAAAATAATCACTTAGCTCAGCACAAGATTTAAGGTTTTCGCATATAATTATTAATCCCCAATTTTTTAATGAATTTTTACATATTTCAGATCTAGGATGATTTTTAAGCTGTTTCTCTATCTCGTAAGGTACAGATTTAGCAATTTCTAAATCGGTTGTTATTAATATCGCTGAAGCAAGTGGATCATGTTCTGATTGTGCAAGTAGATCTGCTGCAATTTGATCTGGTTTTGCAGTTTGATCCGCAATTATTAGAACTTCACTCGGCCCAGCTAGTGAGTCGATTCCTACTTTTCCATAAACCAATTTTTTGGCTAAAGTTACATAAAGATTTCCTGGGCCACTAATTACATCAACTTTAGGAATTGATTCGGTGCCATAGGCAAGCCCAGCAATAGCTTGAGCTCCGCCAATTCGAAAAACTTTGTTAATCCCAACTAGATTTGCTGCTGCTAGAACCGTTTGATTTATCTCTCCATTTTTACCAGCTGGAGTGACCATTACAAGTTCTTCTACACCCGCTACTAATGCAGGAATTGCATTCATAAGAACAGTGCTTGGGTAAGCAGCTCGACCCCCAGGTACATAAATTCCTGCCTTCTCGACTGCTCTCCATCTTCTTCCTAGATTTTCTCCATAAACTCCTTTTATTGAGATATCAAGTGGAATTTGAAGTTTATGAAAATCTTTAATTCTTTGATAAGCGGTTTTTAAAGCTTTTTGTAATGAAGGATTTGTTTCTTCCCATGCCTGCTTAATTTTTGTGGGATGAACTTGTATTGGATTTGGGAAGAAAAGGTCATATTTTTCTGTGTATTCGCATATTGCTTGATCGCCATTTTTCTTTACGTCTTTAAGAATCTTCTCAACGATTGCTATAGCTTCATTTTGGCAGCTTCCACTGGTTCTCTTTGTAATTCTTGCAAGCTCGCATTTTGCTTCCTGCTGATTATTTATGAAGGGGATTTTGAAGCTCATTAGAGGGAGTTTCTATTTTTGATTGTCCTCAAGGTCTTCTCAATGAACTGCCAAAGTGAGAAACCTTTCCAAAATTATCTTAATTCTCTCTTATTCCCTAAGCACTATAAAAAGCTCATTGAGCTAAGCTATAGACTTATTCGAAAAACTTTAAGCCTCAGTGGCAAATAACAACTCTGCTAAAAAGCGCATACAGATTGCAGAACGCAATCGTTTAGAAAACAAATCTTATAGATCTGCTCTGAGAACTTTGATGAAGCGAAGTTTTTCCGCATGTGGCTTTTATCAAGATAAACCAAGCGATGAAGCTAAGGAAGGTCTTCAAAAAAGTATCAACGAGGCTTTTAGCAAGATTGATAAGGCAGTAAAGAGAGGCGTCTTACATAGAAATAATGGTGCAAATCAGAAATCTCGTCTTAGTTCAGCTTTGAAAAAAGCACTTGAATCTAAGGGTGCTTAATAACTTTTTCAATTCTGGAAGTTTCTATACTCTTGGCTAAACAGAGTACAAAATAGAAATTGATAGTTTTCTAAAGATTGTGAAATCGCATACTCTTATTGATTCTCATTGCCATATCGTATTTAAGAACTTTGAAGATGATATTGAAGAGGTAGCAGCTAGATGGAGAGCGGCCGGAGTTAAAAGTATTGTTCATGCTTGTGTAGAACCTTCTGAAATTCCAGCTATTAGATCTTTGGCAGATCGATTTCCGGAAATGAGATATGCAGTTGGTTTACATCCGCTTGATACCAAGCATTGGAAAGAAGATGTTATTGATATTTTTCGGCAGGCAGCCATTGATGATTCTCGTGTGGTTGCTATAGGAGAGCTTGGCTTGGATTTATTTAGAGATTCCAATCTTGATGAGCAGTTGAATATTTTGAAACCTCAAATAGCTTTAGCGGTTGAATTGGATTTGCCTGTGATTATTCATTGCCGTGATGCTGCTAATGAAATGCTTCAGGTACTCCGAAATTTGAAACAATCAGGAAAGTGTCCTGCAGGTGTTATGCATTGCTGGGGTGGGACGCCAGATGAGATGCAAAGTTTTTTAGATTTAGGGTTTTATATAAGCTTTAGTGGGACTGTGACCTTTCCGAAAGCTATTCAAACTCATCAATGTGCAAGATTGGTTCCTGAAGATCGTTTTTTAGTTGAAACGGATTGCCCTTTTTTATCTCCTGTTCCTTTGCGAGGTAAACGAAATGAGCCTGCGAACGTAGAAAAGGTTGCCGCGAAAATTGCAGAAATAAGAAATGAATCTTTTAAGCAAGTCGCTTCTAGTAGTACAGATAATGCTAGAAGATTGTTTGGTTTAACTTGAAATCCAATTTTTGAGTAGAATAATTTGACTTCCCGGTGTAATATTGAGAATTGTCCTGGTTTTGTAATGCTTTTGGTCCTTGCGTCCAAAGAGCAATTCAATTAATGAGTGTTTTTGGCGTTAGCGGTTTGGAGCTGAGTTCACAAAGTCAATGATTTCATTATTTTTCTCCCTTAATTTGGGTTGATAATCAAAACTATCATTGTCTTTTCATAGCCAAACGTTATTTCAGAAATCTCAACTCCAGTGCTGAACTAATCAAGCCCTACTATCTACTCAAGATTTTCGCATGAGCAGAAGCGCGATTCAGGTAGCAAAGACTGTTACTTATCTCCCAGATCTAGTGGAGGTTCAGAGGGCGAGCTTTAAATGGTTTTTAGAAAAAGGGTTAATAGAAGAACTTGAAAGTTTTTCTCCTATATCTGATTACACTGGCAAGCTTGAGTTGCATTTTATTGGTAGTGAATATCGATTAAAAAGACCAAGGCATGATGTAGAAGAAGCAAAAAGAAGAGATGCAACCTTTGCTTCTCAAATGTATGTGACTTGTCGTTTGGTTAATAAAGAAACTGGAGAAATAAAAGAACAGGAAGTATTTATTGGTGAACTTCCTTTAATGACTGAAAGGGGTACTTTTATAATTAATGGAGCAGAAAGAGTAATAGTTAACCAAATTGTTAGAAGTCCAGGTGTTTATTTTAAAGATGAACAGGACAAAAATGGTAGAAGAACATATAACGCTAGTGTTATTCCCAATCGAGGTGCATGGTTAAAGTTTGAAACTGATAAAAACGATTTATTACATGTTCGAGTAGATAAGACTAGAAAAATTAATGCCCATGTCCTTATGAGGGCAATGGGTTTATCTGATAATGATGTTATAGATAAGTTAAGGCATCCAGAATATTATAAGAAGTCAATTGATGCAGCTAATGATGAAGGCATTAGTTCCGAAGATCAAGCATTATTGGAATTGTATAAAAAATTAAGGCCTGGAGAACCACCTTCAGTTAGTGGTGGCCAGCAGTTACTTCAAAGTCGTTTTTTTGATCCAAAACGTTATGACTTAGGAAGAGTAGGTCGTTATAAAATAAATAAGAAGTTACGCCTTACTATTCCAGATAATGTTCGTACTTTGACTCATGAAGATGTTTTATCCACTCTTGACTATTTAATTAATTTAGAATTAGATGTTGGTGGGGCGTCGTTAGATGATATTGATCATTTAGGTAATAGAAGAGTTAGATCAGTTGGGGAATTACTTCAAAATCAAGTTCGAGTTGGATTGAATCGCCTTGAGAGAATAATTAAAGAGAGAATGACCGTAGGTGAGACAGATTCGTTAACTCCAGCTCAATTAGTAAATCCAAAGCCTCTTGTGGCAGCGATCAAGGAGTTTTTTGGTTCAAGCCAATTAAGTCAATTTATGGATCAAACAAATCCTTTGGCTGAATTAACCCATAAAAGACGTATATCTGCCCTAGGACCTGGTGGTCTTACTAGAGAGCGTGCTGGATTTGCTGTAAGAGATATTCACCCATCTCATTATGGACGTTTATGCCCGATTGAAACTCCGGAAGGACCTAACGCTGGTTTAATTAACTCTTTGGCCACACATGCAAGAGTTAATGGTTATGGTTTTGTAGAAACTCCTTTTTGGAAAGTGGAGGAAGGTGTTGTTGTTAAAAAGGGAGATCCAATCTATCTATCAGCTGATTTAGAAGATGAATGCCGAGTGGCACCTGGAGATGTAGCGACAGATGCAGAAGGGAAAATAATTGCTGATTTGATTCCTGTTCGATATAGACAGGATTTTGAAAAAGTACCCCCAGAACAAGTGGATTATGTGCAGTTGTCACCTGTACAAGTTATTTCTGTGGCGACATCTTTAATTCCATTTGTAGAACACGATGATGCAAACAGAGCTCTTATGGGCTCAAATATGCAAAGGCAAGCCGTACCTCTTTTAAGACCAGAAAGACCTTTAGTTGGAACTGGGTTAGAGACTCAGGTTGCAAGGGATTCAGGTATGGTCCCAATATCAAAAGTTAATGGCAAAGTAGTCTTTGTTGATGCAACAGCAATAGTCGTTAGAGATGAAGAGGGGATTGAGCACACGCATTACTTACAGAAATATCAAAGATCTAATCAGGATACCTGTCTAAATCAGAGACCTATTGTCTCTAATGGAGATTCGGTGATTGTTGGTCAGGTTTTGGCTGATGGCTCCGCCTGTGAAGGAGGGGAAATAGCCTTAGGTCAAAATGTATTAATTGCTTATATGCCATGGGAGGGTTATAACTATGAAGATGCAATACTTGTCAGTGAGAGATTAGTTAAAGATGATTTATATACATCAGTACATATAGAAAAATACGAAATAGAAGCTAGACAAACAAAGTTAGGTCCTGAGGAGATTACAAGAGAGATTCCAAATGTATCAGAAGAAAATCTGGGTAATTTGGATGAAATGGGGATTATTCGAATCGGTGCTTTTGTCGAAAGCGGAGACATTTTAGTTGGTAAGGTTACACCTAAGGGTGAATCAGATCAGCCTCCGGAAGAAAAACTTTTGAGAGCTATTTTTGGTGAGAAGGCAAGAGATGTTAGAGATAATTCTTTGAGAGTACCAAGTACTGAGAGAGGTAGAGTAGTAGATGTAAGGATTTACACCCGGGAACAGGGCGATGAGCTCCCCCCCGGTGCAAATATGGTTGTGAGATGTTATGTCGCTCAACGTCGCAAAATACAAGTTGGCGACAAGATGGCAGGTAGACATGGGAACAAAGGAATTATTAGTCGAATTCTCCCAAGAGAAGATATGCCATACCTTCCTGATGGAACACCGGTAGATATTGTCTTAAACCCTCTAGGCGTTCCAAGTCGAATGAATGTTGGACAGGTGTTTGAACTTTTGATGGGTTGGGCAGCAGCAAATTTAGATTGTCGAGTAAAGGTAGTGCCTTTTGATGAGATGTATGGAGCTGAAAAATCTCAACAGACAGTTCAGGCATATTTAAAAGAGGCAGCAAAACAAAAAGGGAAAGAATGGGTATATAACGAGGATGATCCTGGTAAATTGCTTTTACGTGATGGGCGAACTGGCCAGCCATTTGATCAACCTGTTGCAGTTGGTTATTCTCATTTTCTTAAACTTGTTCACTTAGTCGACGACAAAATACATGCGCGTTCAACTGGTCCATACTCTTTAGTAACACAACAGCCTCTTGGAGGAAAAGCTCAGCAAGGTGGACAACGTCTTGGGGAGATGGAAGTGTGGGCACTTGAGGCTTATGGAGCTGCATATACTTTGCAAGAGTTATTGACAGTGAAGTCAGATGATATGCAAGGTAGGAATGAAGCTCTTAATGCAATTGTGAAGGGCAAACCAATCCCTAGGCCTGGAACCCCTGAATCGTTCAAAGTTTTGATGAGAGAACTTCAATCTTTGGGACTTGATATCGGGGTTTATACCGATGACGGTAAAGAAGTAGATCTTATGCAAGATGTCAATCCAAGAAGGAGTACTCCAAGTAGGCCTACTTATGAATCTTTAGGAGTATCAGACTATGAGGAAGATTAATTAACGGGAATTCCTTTCTCTCCTTATACATTTATTTGATTTCTAATGACTAACAGCAATTTACGAACTGAAAATCATTTTGATTACGTCAAAATAACTTTGGCTTCACCTCAACGAATAATGGATTGGGGTCAAAGAACATTACCTAATGGTCAGGTTGTAGGAGAAGTTACGAAACCTGAGACGATAAATTATCGAACACTTAAGCCTGAGATGGATGGGCTGTTTTGCGAGAAAATTTTTGGTCCATCAAAAGATTGGGAATGTCATTGTGGGAAATATAAAAGAGTTAGGCATCGTGGAATCGTTTGTGAAAGATGTGGTGTGGAAGTAACTGAGAGTAGAGTCCGACGCCATCGAATGGGGTTTATCAAGTTAGCTGCACCAGTTTCTCATGTTTGGTATTTGAAAGGTATACCTAGTTATGTGGCCATTTTATTGGATATGCCTTTGCGGGATGTAGAGCAGATTGTTTATTTTAATTGTTATGTGGTTTTAGATGTCGGAGACCATAAAGATCTCAAGTATAAGCAGTTATTAACAGAGGATGAATGGCTGGAAATTGAAGATGAGATTTACGCAGAAGACTCAACTATTGAGAATGAACCTGTTGTAGGTATAGGTGCTGAAGCATTAAAGCAACTACTTGAAGATTTGGATATGGCAGAAGTCGCAGATACTTTAAGAGAGGATATTGCTTCTAGTAAGGGACAAAAAAGGGCTAAATTAATTAAGAGACTAAGAGTAATAGATAATTTTATTGCCACTGGATCAAACCCTGAATGGATGGTTCTAGATGCAATACCAGTCATCCCTCCTGATCTGCGCCCTATGGTTCAGTTGGATGGCGGACGATTCGCAACCTCTGATTTGAATGATTTATATAGAAGAGTTATTAATCGGAATAATCGTTTAGCTCGACTTCAAGAAATCTTAGCCCCAGAGATTATTGTTAGAAATGAGAAGAGGATGCTTCAGGAAGCTGTAGATGCATTAATTGATAATGGACGTCGGGGTAGAACTGTTGTTGGAGCTAATAGTCGACCATTAAAGTCATTGAGCGATATAATCGAAGGAAAACAAGGACGTTTTCGACAGAATCTTCTTGGAAAAAGAGTAGATTACTCTGGACGATCAGTCATAGTTGTAGGACCTAAACTCAAGATGCATCAGTGTGGATTGCCAAAGGAAATGGCAATCGAATTATTCCAACCTTTTGTCATTCATAGGCTTATACGCCAAAACATAGTCAATAACATTAAGGCTGCAAAAAAGTTAATTCAAAGAGCTGATGATGAGGTGATGCAGGTTTTGCAAGAGGTTATTGAAGGGCATCCTATTTTGCTTAACCGAGCTCCAACTCTTCATCGTCTTGGGATACAAGCATTTGAACCCAAATTAGTGGCTGGAAGAGCAATTCAGCTTCATCCATTAGTTTGTCCTGCTTTTAATGCGGATTTTGATGGAGATCAAATGGCAGTTCATGTTCCTTTGGCAATTGAGTCTCAAACAGAAGCAAGGATGTTGATGTTGGCGAGCAATAACATTCTTTCTCCTGCAACTGGAGATCCAATTGTGACTCCATCACAAGATATGGTTCTTGGATCTTATTATTTAACCGCTCTTCAACCAGGAACTACTAAACCAGAGTTTGGAGATAGAGCTCATACATATGCTTCCCTAGAAGATGTAATTAAGGCATTTGATGATCAAAGGTTAAGTCTTCACGATTGGGTTTGGGTTCGATTCAATGGTGAAATTGACGATGAAGACGAACTTGATAAACCTAAACAATCAAATACTCTTGAGGATGGATCAAAAGTAGAAGTATGGACACTCCGAAGAGATCGTTTCGATGAAAAAGGAATGCTTATAAGTCGTTTCATACTGACGACGGTAGGTCGTGTAGTTATGAATCACACCATTATTGATGCTGTTGCCTCAGCTTGATTCTTCAACCCTCTCTTAATTTTTTGCTTAGCTTTTTTCTGTCATGACTTCTTCTTCTAAAACTTCTAAGACTCCAAGAACTCGTAAAGCTTCTACTAAATCCAGAAAAGGTTCTAAATCTAAAAAAGCCAACAAGGCTATTGTTGCTCCTCCTCTTTCTAGAACCCCACCACCTTTTCGCAATCGAATAGTTGATAAAAAAGTTTTAAAGCAATTGGTTGCTTGGGCATATAAAAATCATGGGACTGCAGCAACTGCCGCTATGGCAGATAATCTTAAGGATTTAGGATTTAAATATGCAACACAGGCAGCTGTTTCAATTTCAGTGGATGACTTAAAAGTTCCATCAGCTAAGCAAGATTTAATTGGACAAGCCGAAGCTCAAATAACAGCAACAGAAGAGTGTTATAGATTGGGTGAGATTACAGAAGTGGAACGTCATACAAAAGTAATTGATACATGGACTGAGACTAATGAAAGATTGGTAGATGCAGTTAAAAAGAATTTCAATCAGAATGATCCACTCAATTCTGTTTGGATGATGGCTAATTCTGGAGCCAGAGGGAATATGTCTCAGGTGCGTCAATTGGTTGGCATGAGAGGTTTAATGGCAAACCCTCAGGGTGAGATTATTGATTTACCTATTAGAACAAATTTCAGAGAAGGTCTAACAGTTACAGAGTACGTAATTTCTTCATATGGAGCCCGTAAAGGTTTAGTAGATACGGCTCTTCGAACTGCAGACTCTGGTTATTTAACTAGACGTTTAGTAGACGTTGCTCAAGATGTGATAGTTAGAGAAGAAGATTGTGGGACTACTCGTTCAATTGCTGTCAAAGCAGAAGATGGTCGGTTTGGTAGTCGACTTATTGGACGTTTAACAGCAGAACAAATCAAAAATTCAGAAGAAGAAGTAATTGCAGAAAGGGATACAGCTATTGATCCTGCTCTTTCGAAAAAGATTGAAAATGCTCAAATCAAATCAGTCAGAATTCGATCTCCTCTTACATGTGAGGCAAATCGTTCTGTATGTCGTAAGTGCTATGGATGGGCTCTAGCTCATAATCAATTGGTTGATCTTGGTGAGGCTGTCGGAATTATTGCTGCTCAGTCTATTGGAGAACCTGGTACACAACTTACTATGAGAACATTCCATACAGGTGGAGTGTCTACTGCTGAAACAGGAGTTGTTAGATCAACTATTGCTGGGAAAGTTGAATTTGGGCCTAAAGCAAGATTGAGAGGTTATAGGACCCCGCATGGTGTTGAGGCTCAACAATCGGAGGTTGATTTCACTCTAAGTATCAAGCCCGAAGGTAGTGGGAAAACTCAAAAGATAGATATTACAAATGGTTCTTTGCTTTTTGTTTCTGATGGTCAACATATTCAAGTTGATGTAACTGTCGCTCAGATTGCTGCAGGATCAGTTAAAAAGAGTGTTGAGAAAGCTACTAAAGATGTTATTTGTGATTTAGCTGGTCAAGTAAAATATGAGGAAGTGATACAACCTAAAGAGGTTACTGATAGACAGGGCAATATAACTTTAAAGGCTCAAAGATTAGGTCGCATTTGGGTACTTGCAGGAGACGTTTATAACCTTCCTCCAAATGCTTTGCCGGTTGTTGAGAGTAATGTCACTGTAAAAAATGGCCAGGTTTTAGCTGAAGCTAATCAAGCATCTGAGTTTGGTGGAGAAGTACGTCTTCGAGATTCGATCGGAGATTCCAGAGAGGTTCAGATAGTTACGACTTCAATGACTCTTAAGGACTTTAAGTTATTAGAGGAGACATCCCATGCAGGAGAACTTTGGAGTCTTGAAGCTAAAGATGGGACTCGTTACAGACTTAATATTGCCCCAGGAGGCAAGATTGGTAATGGTGAAATTATTGCTGAACTTTCCGACGATCGTTTTCGAACAGAAACTGGTGGATTAATTAAGTATTCTCCTGAGCTTTCTATTAAAAAAGCTCGTTCAGCAAAGAATGGATTTGAAGTCAGTAAAGGTGGAGCTTTGCTTTGGATCCCACAAGAAACTCATGAAATCAACAAAGATATATCTTTGTTGATGATTAAAGATAAGCAGTGGATAGAGGCAGGCACTGAAGTCGTTAAAGATATTTTTAGTCAGACTTCTGGAATAGTTACTGTTGCTCAAAAGAATGACATCCTTAGAGAAATTATTGTTAGAAGTGGGACATTCCATCTTTGCAAAGATACAAAGGCTTTAGATCGTTTTGATGGCGACGGACAAATAGTTAACCCTGGTGAAACTGTAGCGAAGGGATTGAAAACAGATTCTATGGTTTTTGTACAAACCGTTGAATCAATCGAAGGGAAAGGATTATTATTTAGACCTGTTGAAGAATATCTTATTCCTGATGAAGCTCAATTACCTGAATTAGAACATGTCAAACAACCTACAGGACCTTCTTTAGGCCTAAAGGCTACGCAGCGATTAGCTTTTAAAGATGGAGAGTTAATTAAGTCCGTAGAAGGTATTGAGTTGCTTAAAACGCAATTAATTTTAGAGACATTTGAGACAACTCCTCAGATGACTGTAGATGTAGAGACGATTAAAGATACCAAGTCAAAATCAATTGATAGGTTAAATCTTGTCATATTGGAAAGTATTTTAGTTCGTCGTGACACTATTTCTGATTCAAGTCATGGTTCTACTCATACAGAACTTCAGGTAGAGGATGGGAAAACTATTGGTGCATTAGATGTAGTCGCCACAACTCAGATTTTATGTAAAGAACAAGGTATTGTTCAGTTCCCCGAAATTGGAGAAGGAGAACCAATTAGACGTTTAATCGTTGAGAGAGAAGAAGACACTATTAAATTAACTCCAAAGGGTAAGCCTCTAGTAGAGGTTGGCTCACGAATAGTTGATGGAGATTTGTTGTCTGAAGGACAACCCGTAACTTGCTGTGGCGAAGTAGAGAGCGTAACCAGCAAAGCTGTGACATTAAGATTAGGAAGACCTTATATGGTTTCTCCTGACTCTGTTCTACATGTTCGGGATAGTGAATTAGTTCAACGAGGAGATGGTTTGGCTTTGCTAGTCTTTGAACGTCAGAAAACGGGAGACATTGTTCAAGGTTTGCCACGAATTGAGGAGTTGTTAGAAGCTCGCCGCCCTCGTGATTCTGCGATCCTATGTAAGAAAGCTGGAATTGTTGAAATAAAACAAGAGGATGATGATGAATCATTAACTGTAACTGTTATTGAAGGCGATGATTCAATTGCTGAATATCCAATACTTTTGGGACGGAATGTGATGGTGATCAATGGTCAGGAAGTATTAGCAGGAGAATCTTTAACAGATGGTCCAGTTAACCCTCATGAGCTTTTAGATTGTTATTTCACAGATCTTCGTGATAGAAAACCTCTGTTAGAAGCTGCTCAAGAGTCAATTGCTAAATTGCAGCATCGAATGGTTAATGAAGTTCAAAATGTTTATAAGTCTCAAGGAGTATCTATTGATGATAAACATATTGAAGTAATAGTCCGTCAAATGACTAGTAAGGTGCGTATTGAGGATGCGGGTGATACAACTTTATTGCCTGGTGAATTGATAGAACTTCGTCAAGTTGAGGATACAAATCAAGCTATTTCAATTACTGGTAGTGCTCCAGCTGAATTTACTCCTGTTCTACTTGGAATAACTAAGGCTTCTTTAAATACTGATAGCTTTATTTCTGCAGCATCCTTCCAGGAAACAACACGTGTCCTTACTGAGGCAGCAATAGAAGGTAAATCAGATTGGTTGCGTGGGTTGAAGGAAAATGTGATTATTGGGCGTTTAATACCTGCGGGAACAGGCTTTAGTGGTTTTGTCGAGGAGTTGAAGGCAGAAGCAGGTCCACATCCAGATATCCTTGCAGAAGATGCTGCTGGTTATCGTCGTATCCAGAATTTACGCCCTGATTACACGGTTGAGATGCCATCATCACCTTCAGCCAAATTGACCTCTGTTTTGGACGATCCAAGTGATGCAGATCTAGAAGCTACAAGGAGTCGTCATGGTATAGATGCAGCAAGTAACTTTGCAGCATTTGCCCGTCCATCGTCAGATGAGGTTTCAAGTGAGGATCAATCTCTTGATCCTATTGCTTTAGAAGGACTTCAAGAGGAAGGTCTTCTTTCGGATGAGTAAAAGATCTCTCGCAATTACGACTTTTCCAATTTACTATTAACCTGACAGGGGTTATTACTATTCCATGCTTGAACCACCCATTGTCCCAAAGAGAAAGTTACCTCGTTATGGATTTCATAACCACACTGAGAAAATAAATGGGCGTTGGGCCATGATTGGTTTTATTGCCTTGATTATTTTAGAACTTAAATTAGGTCATGCAGTGATGGTGTGGTGATTAATTCTTCTCCCATAGATGAAACACAGGTATTGCTTGGTTTAAGTATGGGAGAGCTTGAAGAATGGGCTCAATTAGAGGGTGAAAAATCTTTTAGAGGGCGTCAGATATATGATTGGGTTTATAACAAAGGTGCTAAGCATTTAAACGATATAACTGTTTTACCTTTGCTTTGGAGAAATGCTTTAGAAGGGAAAGGTGTTTCTGTTGGTCGATTGCGTGAAGTGAATAAATTGATTTCATCCGATTCAACAATGAAGTTGTTACTAGGGACTCATGATGGGGAGGTTATAGAAACGGTTGCGATACCTACATCCAAAAGATTGACTATTTGTGTCTCTAGTCAGATTGGTTGCCCAATGGGATGTCGTTTCTGCGCCACTGGCAAAGCAGGTCTAGAAAGATCATTAGCCATGCATGAAATAGTTGATCAAGTTTTAAGTGCTCAAGAAGCAATTGGCAGGCGTCCAACGAATATTGTTTTTATGGGTATGGGCGAACCATTGTTAAATATAAAGGCAGTTTTAAATGCCATTCGTTGTTTAAATCTTGATTTAGGGATTAGCCAGCGACGTATTACCATTAGTACGGTTGGCGTAGTTAATACTATGCCTACTCTTGCTGAACTTGCTCTTGAATATCTTGGAAGAGTCCAGTTTACTTTGGCTGTGAGTTTACATGCACCGAATCAAAGATTACGTGAAACTTTGATACCTTCGGCTAAGTCATATCCAATAGAAAAAATTTTAGATGATTGTAAGCATTATTTCTCCTTAACAGGACGGCGAGTTAGTTTCGAATATATTCTTTTGGGTAATTTAAATGATCAGATTGAACATGCAGCTGAATTAGCCAAATTGGTAGGTGGTTTCCAGAGTCATGTGAATTTAATTCCCTATAACCCTATAGACGAAGAAGATTTTCAACGTCCAACAATGAAAAGTATTGAGACTTTTAAAGCTTATTTACAAAGATCAGGAATTGCCGTAAGTTGTCGTTCTAGTAGAGGTTTGGATCAAAATGCGGCATGTGGACAACTTAGGAGACAATATGAGGCTGTTAATTAAAGATCTTTAATGAATTTCATGGGATTTATAAAATCAACATTACTTCCAATTGTGATTGTCGCCCTTTTTGGACTGGCTTTTTTTGCTGTCAGCGCGCGTATTTGGCTTCCAGGTGACATGATTGCACCAGCTCCAATTAGTTGAGTAATGCTTGAGGGCTCCTAGTATCAGATCATGAGTAATGTTAATGAAAACTTAGCCTTTGATTCTTTGGCAAATTTAGCCATTGATCCAGATATTTTGGCTAAGGAGCTGGCTGCAGAGATTGTTGGTGATCCTCTTGATGAAATTGGTTTAGATGAATTTCATTCTGATGAAGTAAAAGCTAATGCGGAATGCGAGGCTGGTCTGAAGTGGCTTCAACAGGGACAGGAAGAGACTCTGCAGGGTTTGAGAATCTTTTGTGAATATCGTGACCCTAGGTGCCTTCCCTTACTTGTGCCTCTTTTACAGGAACCTTCTCCTGTAGTTAGAATGAGTGCTGTTTATGCGTTGGGAAGAAATCCTTGTCCTCGTGCGGTGGATATTCTTCTTCAGATTTTGCAAAATGACAATAATGCTTATGTAAGACGAGCTACTGCATGGAGTCTTGGTAATTATTCAAATGAACTTGTTTTAAAGCCTCTTGTCCAGGCTTTACATAAAGATGTTGCAGCTGTTCGATTATGGGCATCAAGTTCTTTGGCGGAAATTGCCTCTAACTCGGAAGAAAGTTCGAATTATGCTGCTAATGAGTTGCTGTTAAGTCTCAAAATAGATGTCGAACCAGGGGTAAGGAGTAATTGTATTTGGTCTTTAGGTCGCTTATATCCACATGTGAATCCAACCCTCAAGGATGAAATGGTTGAAGAGATTATTACAGTTTTGATGAATGATATTGAATCTTCAGTCAGATATGAAGCTCGAATAGCGTTAGAACAAATTGATAATCCTAGTGTAGAAGAACGTTTTCGGAACTTGATTGATGAGGGCCATTTGATTTGAATTTGACGTTTTAAACACAAGCTTGTAACAAGTGCAACGCAAATATAGCTTTCTTTTCTATAACATCAGGAGCCTGTACTCCGGATTTGCATGCCTCAACGCACTCTGAGATTCAAGATCCGACAAGATGGACTTGTAGAAGAGTCTGTTGAAGGCATTGTTGGAGATTCATGTATGCAGCTAACAGAGAAGCTTGAAGCTGCTTTGGGGACAGTTCAGCAAAGAAAACATACCGCTGATTCTTTTCAATCTGACCAAGTCCAAACTCAGTCCATTCCTGTTGAAATCTACTGATGTCACACTTCAGCACAGTTAAAACTCAGTTACGCAAACGAGAGCCGCTTTTCCAAGCACTACTTGATCTTGGTTATACCCCTCAGGGCGGTGAAAATTTAGTGAGAGGCTATAGAGGACAGACTGTTAAGACTGAACTTGCTGTAAAAACCCATAAAGGATGTGAACTAGGTTTCCGTTGGAACAACAAAACTAGCTCTTACGAATTAGTCACGGATTTAGATCTATGGAAGGAATCTATGCCTGTTGATCGTTTTTTAGCTCAAGTCACTCAAAGATATGCCTTTAATGTGGTTGTATCTGCAACAGATCAAGAGGGTTTTCAAATTGCCGAGCAGAAAAAAAATTTAGATGGTTCTATAGAGCTAGTAGTTACAAGATGGGATGGATAATTTGGGAAATTGACTTTTGATCCTTCAGCCGCCTTTGAAGCTAAGTCCTATAAAGAATTAGATCCAAATGGAAAAGAGCCAATTCTAGGCGGAACACTTAGAGCAAAAGCTGTTTGGGTTGATGAATCAAAATGTATTGGGTGTACATATTGTGGTTGTGTTGCCACTAATACGTTTGCTATGGAATCAGAGATGGGTAGAGCAAGAGCAATCCGCCAAGATGGAGATAGCACAGAAGTCATACAAGAAGCTATAGATACATGTCCAGTTGATTGCATCCAATGGGTCAATTTTGAGGATTTAGATGATTTACGCGCCAAATTAGAGAAAAGCGATATCAGGCCTCTTGGCCTTCCACCATGGGTCTGATCTAGTTCTTAATGGTGAATCTAAATCTTGCGGGAAATAGTTTTATCCCTTGTAGACGCTTTGGAAGAACAGAAATCAATATGCCTATACTTTCTCTCGGTGGAATGCGTTTTCAGCAGAGTTGGAAAGATTTAGAGTCAAAAGATATTTCTCCTGAGAACCAAAAAAACTTAGATCAAATTATACGATTATCAATTGATAAAGGATTGCATCACATAGAGACCGCAAGACATTATGGAAGTTCGGAATTACAACTAGGAAAAGTTTTAAATCAGCAGAAAGATCCAAATCGATTAATACAAACCAAAATCCCACCAAGCTATGACGCTAAGAATTTTGAAAATGAGCTTCAAATGAGTTTTCAAAAGCTTAAATGTGAAAAGATTGATCTTTTATCTATTCATGGCCTTAACCTCCCAGAACATTTAGAACAGACAATTCGTCCAGGAGGATGCCTTGAAGTAGTTCGTAATTGGCAAGCAAGAGGAAAGATAGGTCATGTTGGTTTTTCGACTCATGCCTCTACTGATTTAATTATTGAAGCTATTCAAACTAATCAGTTTGATTATGTGAATTTACATTGGTATTTTATCTATCAAAACAATTCATTAGCTTTGGATGTAGCAAAGAAGTTTGATCTTGGAGTCTTTATTATTAGTCCTACTGATAAAGGTGGACATCTGTATTCTCCCACTGCTTCGTTAATAGAATCATGTGCCCCATTTCATCCCATTGTATTTAATGATTTATTTTGCTTAAGAGATAATAGGGTTCATACGATAAGCGTTGGCCTTTCCAAAGTTAAAGAGCTTGATCTACATCTCGAAGCAATAGATTTACTTGAAGAGGCTGATCAAATAGTCCCTGAAATTGAAGCTCGTCTGAATAATGCAGCCATAACATCCTTAGGAAAAGAATGGCTTTCTAGTTGGAGTCAAGGACTGCCTCATTGGGGTAATACTCCTGGGAAAATGAACTTACCAACTCTTCTCTGGTTACATAATTTAGTTGAAGCTTGGGATATGCAAGAATATGCAAAAACTCGATATGGTTTATTAGGTAATGGAGGTCATTGGTTCCCTGGAGCGAATGCAGATTGTTTAGATAAAGAAATTAGTGAAGAGAGTTTGAAAAATGTTTTAGTTAATAGCCCATGGTGTAATGAGATACCTGATTTACTAAGAAATTTACGAAATAAATTAGGTGGGGAGATCCAATATAGATTATCTGATACTTAATCTCCTAAAGGCTTTTTAGATGGTAAACCTATTTTTCTTGGGTATTTCCTTGGACAAATTCCTGTTGAAATAATTCTAACAAGATGTCTTTCTCCACGATTTTTTGGCAAGTCAATCTTTTGAATTGATTTTATTTTAGCATTTAGTATTTGCAAGACTTTGGTGAGATTTTTTTGTTCTTCTTGAGACCACTTGCCTCTATAGATTAGAGCTTGTCCATTCTTATTTAAAAGAGGTACCAAGTATTCAGATATAACAGGTGTATTTGCCACAGCACGGGCCATTGCGATGTCAAATTTACCTCTTAATTTTGATTTATGTGCAGATTTTTCTACTCTTTCATTAAGAATGCTTATTCTTTCAGATAAGCCAAGTTCTTTGGTAATAGTTTCTAGCACTAAAGTTTTGCGTGTAATAGATTCAATTAGAGTGAATTTTGATTGAGGGAACGCTATTGCTAAAGCTAAGCCAGGAAAACCACATCCACTCCCAATATCAGCACCAAGAAAACTTTTAACTGGATCTTGAAGTTCTTCTTTATAAGGCCAAAGACTATCGAAGATTTGCCCAACCCAGTAATCATCTCCATCAATAAGTCGAGTTAAATTAATTTGATTATTCCAGAACTTTAGAAGAGATTGAAGTTGCAGGAATTGATTAATCTGTTCAGGATTTGGTTGCCATTGCATCAGATCCCATAATGAAGAACATGGCTTACTTAGAGAAGTATTCAAAGACATATGCAAAACTTGAGATATTGCGAAAGATCTAATAGGCACTTAGCATATTAAGTCTCTAATACTTATAGATAAACATCTTTCATTTTGATTAGTTGACTTCTTCTAGAGACTATTATGAATTACTTGGAATTTCTTCCTCTGCGGATGGAGAGACTCTACGAAAAGCTTTTTGCAAATTAAGTAAGGAGCTTCATCCTGATACAACTTCTCTGCCAAAAGATGAGGCTGCCTATAGATTTCAGCAAGTTTGTGAAGCATATGAACTTCTTGCAGATCCCAAGCTGAGACAATCATATGATTTAATTCTTTCTGATCGACAATTCAATAATCAGAAAACCAGATTGCAATCAGATTTGGCTGTACAAAATTCTTTTCATAATCAAAGTTTTGCAGGACAGAGGCGACCCTTCTCTGGAGGGGAGTTGTTTTCTTTGTTACTTTTAGGAATAGCCCTTTTGATCAGTTTGCTTTTAGGATTAGGGTTTGGAATAACTCATGGACGTGAGTTGATAACCAGACCTACATGGCTGACTACTATCAATTCGATGAGTCAAATATCTAGCATAAGCTTGAAAAATGAGTTTCTTACCTCCGAGTACAACTCCTTTAAATCAACACTCTTTAAAGGCACTTGAATCATGGTTAATGGAATTAGGTGCAGAAAAGAGTCAAACAGACCCTTGTGTTTGGGATTGGGTAATGCCTGCATGGTCTGCTCAGATAAAAATTGATATTGAACAACTTAGGATCACATGGAAAAAGGATGATAGGAATTATCAATGTTCCTTCCCTTATGGACTTTCTCGTAAGGATGTTCAGATTGCCTTATTTGAAGGTCCATAGCTTAAATTTTTTATTTAAGTGTTAAAGAGTTTTTAACCCTTCATGAATTGTTCGATAGCATTTTTCTAGCTCTTGATCAGTAATACATAGTGGAGGCAGTAGATATACAACATCACCAAGTGGCCTCAAAAATACCCCTTTTTTTATAGCATATTTTTTAAGAGCCTTGCCTATTGAATTTAAATAACCTTTCGGACCATCTATCTCAATATTAAAAGCCGCAATTGTTCCATGAAGTCTCGGCTTCACAACTTTTGGGTTTTTATTTAGATCTTTTAAATATGGCAAATGGCGAGATTCAAATTTTTCATAGTCATTCGGATTTTTTTCAAGAAGATCTAAACTTGCATTAGCAGCAGCACATCCAAGAGGATTTGCGGTAAAACTATGACCATGCCAAAAAGTAAGATTTGGGTCATCACCCATAAATCCTTGAAAGATTTTTTCTTTAGCCATAGTTACACCCATTGGTAGAAATCCTCCAGTTAAACCTTTAGACAAAGAAATTAGATCAGGTTGTATACCAGCACGCTGGAATGCAAAAAGCTTTCCACATCTTCCAAATCCAGTTAATACTTCATCGGCAATAAGAAGAGAATTTGCTTGATGAACTTTTTGTTCAACGGCTTTTAAAAATTGTGGCCGTATCATTGCCATGCCACCAGCCCCTTGAACCAAGGGCTCAATAATGACTGCAATTGTAGGTTTTTCTAATAGTTTTTCTAGTTGATCAATAACAAGATCTTCTTTCTCTTCTATATTTTCATCCCCCCACCATGTCGCAGGCCATGGGAGTCTGCTTACAGGAAAGAGCATGTCTTCAAAAGGTGCATTAAAAAGATTTCTTTCTCCTACTGCCATTGCTCCAAATGTGTCCCCGTGATATGCGTTCTCAAAAGCTATAATTTGTTGTCTCGAATCACCCTGGTTATGCCACCATTGACATGCGATTTTTAGAGCTACTTCGACTGCGGTAGATCCATTATCAGAAAAAAATAAACGCTCGAGTCCTGTAGCACCATGTAAACGTTTGGCAAGTAACTCTGCTTGTGGATGTAGAAAGTCAGCAAAAATAACCTGCTCTAAATTTTTTGCCTGTTTTGCTATTGCATCTGCAATATATGGATTTGCATGTCCATGAAGTGTGACCCACCAACTGCTTATAGCATCAATAAGAGGAGGAGCATTGTCGCGAAACAAAAGAGCTCCTTTCGCAGAAATAACTCGCTCTGGAGGAGATGAAGAGGTGATTTGGGTAAATGGTGGCCATATATTTGGGTGCCATTGAGTTGTTTTTGAATTCAAGAGAGAATTAAACGAATTCATTTCAGGATTTGTTTGATTTGTCATCTTCGAATTACTGATAGAAGACTGGAATTCATTGAGGGCTAGGCATTTTTTGACTTTTTAGATCAAAATAACTTAAGACCTTTTTAGAAGTAGTTGGTTGCTTTTGGATGTTTTATAAGATGTTGTTCTAAGAATGATAGACGCCCGATTGCTTCTGGAAACTTGTGAGTATTAATATCTTTGGATAGCAATAATTT
>QCIW01000014.1 GCA_003216435.1 Prochlorococcus sp. AG-402-N21 | reverse complement strand
ACGTTCATCGGAAAAAGCCTTTAAAATCTTTTCAAGCTTAGGGAATACACTTGCGGATCTACTTTGAACTAAGGGATTCAAATTTTGTGAAATTGAAAAAACAAAATCTCTAGCCCATTCATGAACTAATTGATTATTAATTGAATTTATATTTGAAGAATTCAAGATTTTTTAATTACAAAAGAAGTTTGATTTATTTCTAAAGCTTTTTTTCTTAACTCCTCTACAAAATCATCTGTCCCTTTTAAGAAAGATCCCTTAAGCTCGCAATTAGTAGCATATAAATCACACAACTCTCCATCTAACTCTTCCGCTGTGTAATCTCTTAATCCAGCCATAACTTCAGCAAATCTTTCTCGCCTAGTCGCTTTTACAACAGGATAGGCTTTCATAACTTGATCACGACATTGCCTCCAAGATTTCCCATTAGATAAATACTCAGATAATGCAGCACTAAGAATTACAGCCTCATCATCTTCTATAAACCAATCCAAAGATGAAGGCAAAGGAACTAAGCCTACAAAAATCTCAAATAAATCACCTGCACCCAAAGGTTTTCCATTATCTCCTTGAATGGAAACTGAAGAATCGATAAGTACTTTTAATAATTCAGGGTGAGCAGTTTCTAGACGATCTTGAATAAATTCAATCCCCTTATCAAGAACCATATTGGCCTGAGCCAAAGCTAAAAACACTTCAGGACTAGGAGAAGCCAATTTCCCATTCCTTAAATTTGAAATCTGAGAATTATGAACCCGCCCAATATCTAATGACTCAACAAGTGCAGGTAAAACCTTATGAGACCAACCATTCCTTTCATGCCATACATGAATTAAGTGAGCCATAGCTCGCCTTCCATTCGCCAATCGATCGCGAAACCCTTTAATGACAAGATCAGTCAAAAGATCGCTTCCAAAAAATAATATTGATCCTTATCAGGTAGTATACCTGTTACATATACGGATCACTGATGATTGTCGATGTGATCGAAGCGACTGCACCACTAAAAAAACCAGTGGCTGCAGATAAAGCAAGTGCCGCTTCAGAAAAGCTACAAAGACCACTGAAGGCAACAGCTCTCAAGCCAGAAAGACTCCATCGGAGATGGGGCACAGTTATATTTATGTTAACAATTCATGCTCTTACAATATTTGCTCTCCTTCCAAGATTCTGGAGTTGGCAAGCATTAACAGCTTTTTTAGTACTCTATTGGATTACCGCTTGCCTTGGTGTAACACTCGGATATCACCGTCTTCTATCACATAGATCTTTTTTACTTCCTAAACCTTTAGAAAGATTCTTTGCTACTTGCGGAGCTTTAAGCTGCCAACATGGCCCTATTGACTGGGTCGGTTTACATAGACATCATCATACTTTTTCTGATACCTCTCCTGACCACCACGACAGCAATAAAGGTTTTTGGTGGAGTCATATGGGGTGGATGTTTGAACATGTCCCTGCAATGGATGCTGTGCCAAGGCTTGCGGGAGATTTGATAAAAGATCCTTATTATCGATGGCTCAATAAGTATTTTCTTATCTTACAAGTACCTCTAGGGGCATTACTTTTCCTCATTGGAGATGTAACTGGAGTTGGTGGATGGTCGATGGTTTTATGGGGAATCCCTTTAAGATTGGTATTCGTTTATCACATCACTTGGCTAGTTAATTCTGCAACTCATTGTTGGGGACAAGTGGAATACGACAGTGGAGATAATTCTAAAAACAATCCTTGGGTTGCAGCACTTACTTTTGGTGAAGGATGGCATAACAATCACCATGCATTTCCCAACTCAGCGAGGCATGGACTGAAAAAATATCAAATTGATCTAACTTGGCAACACATTCGATTATTAAATGCTTTGGGATTTGCTAGAAAAATTAGATTACCTATTTCATCGTAAGGTTATAGATAATATATAAAGACCCAAGGTAAAACACCTTTCACCTGAAATCATGGCAAAACGCGTACAAGTTGTTCTCAATGAAGACATTCTTAGCTTAGGGAAAGATGGAGATGTCGTTGAAGTTGCCCCTGGATTTGCAAGAAACTTCCTTCTTCCCTATGGGAAAGCCCTTGCTGTTACTCCAGCAGTACTTAAACAAGTTGAACATCGGAGAGCCAAGCAAGCGAAGCAAGAAGCTGCTTTAAAACAGGAAGCGATAGATTTCCAAACTGCATTAGTAACAATTGGTCGATTCACAGTTAAAAAACAAGTTGGTGAAGACGATGTTCTTTTTGGAACCGTCACCAATGGTGATATTGCAGAAGTAATACAAGAAGCAACTAAAAAAGAAATTGATCGACGACACATCTCTGTACCCGAAATTAACGGTCTAGGGAAATATAAAGTTCAAGTCAAGCTACATAGTGAAGTAACAGCTGAAATCAATCTTGAAGTGGTTAGTTACTAATTACTTGCAAGTTTCTTAGTAATGATCAAAGTAAGTGCCTACTAAATTGCATAATTCTTAAATGATTAGCGTACCCTTATCAAATAACGAAAATGATTTCGATGGGAAAAGAAAATCCTTGAATCATCCTAGAAATTTCAATGAACCAGCATTTGAGATAGAAACGGATAAAATCCCTCCTCAAAATTTAGAAGCAGAAGAAGCTGTGCTTGGTGGGATTCTTCTAGATCCTGATTCGATCTCTCGTATCGCAGATATTATTCAACCTGAAGCCTTTTACCTTAAAGCACATAGAGAAATCTATAGGACAGCTTTAATGCTTCATAGCCAAGGTAAGCCTACAGATTTAACAGCTATGAGTGCCTGGTTGGCAGATACTGGGTCACTTGAAAAAATAGGGGGAAACAATCGCCTTGTAGAACTAGTAGAACGAGTTACTTCAACTGCATCAATAGAACAAGTAGCACAATTAATATCTGATAAATTTCTGCGTAGACAACTAATCAGTTCTGGAAATGAAGTGATCAAATTAGGTTTTGACCAAAATATTCCAATGGAAGAAGCAATAGATCTAGCCGAACAAAAGATATTCGCAATAAGTCAAGAAAAGCCATCCAAAGGTCTAACTCCTACTGCTGAAATTCTTACAAGTACCTTTAATGAAATTGAGAGTCGTTCTATTGGAACATCAGTCGCAGGCATACCAGTAAATTTTTATGATCTAGATGCAATGACTCAGGGACTACAAAGAAGTGATCTCATTATTGTTGCCGGAAGACCCGCAATGGGCAAAACATCTATCGTACTTAATCTTGCTAAAAACGTTGCACAATTGCATGATTTGCCTGTTTGTATTTTCAGTCTTGAAATGAGCAAAGAACAACTTACTTATAGGTTGCTATCTATGGAAGTAGGGATTGAAAGCGGAAGGTTAAGAACAGGTCGACTACAGCAAGAAGAATGGCCTCTTCTAGGACAAGGGATTAATACACTTGGTCAATTGCCAATGTATATAGACGATAAACCAAATTCAAGTGTTCTTGAAATGAGATCACTATGCCGACGATTAATTGCCGAGCAAGGAAAAGAACTAGGTTTAATAGTAATTGACTACTTACAACTTATGGAAGGATCTACACCCGATAATCGTGTACAAGAACTTTCAAGAATTACCAGAGGGTTAAAAGCAATGGCAAGAGAGCTAAAAGTACCGGTAATAGCCCTATCTCAATTAAGTCGTGGAGTTGAATCTCGTACTAATAAAAGGCCAATGCTAAGTGATCTTCGTGAATCAGGTTCAATAGAACAAGATGCCGATCTAGTATTAATGATTTATCGAGATGAATACTACAATCCAGAAACAACTGATAGAGGGATTACAGAAGTAATCCTCACGAAACATAGAAATGGACCAATAGGAACAGTGAAGTTACTCTTTGAACCTCAATTTACTAGATTTAGAAACCTTGCGGCATAAGCAAATACGACTCGAATTATTCTCCGACGTCTTATAAAAGAAAAATGAGCAGTCAAAACTTCGCCAATGAAACCTTTGATGTCATCGTTATTGGTGGTGGTCATGCTGGATGCGAAGCTGCTATTACCACATCGCGACTAGGTCTTTCAACAGCATTATTCACTCTCAATTTGGATCGTGTTGCTTGGCAACCATGTAATCCTGCCGTTGGCGGCCCAGCAAAAAGTCAACTCGTCCATGAAGTGGATGCCCTTGGTGGAGTCATTGGGCAATTAGCAGATGCAACAACAATACAAAAAAGAATTCTTAATGCCAGCAGAGGTCCAGCTGTAAGAGCACTGCGAGCACAGACAGATAAACGTCTGTATTCACGGAAAATGCTGGAACTACTTAATGAAAGTCCTAATTTGGCTCTTCGTGAAGCAATGGTGACCAATCTTTTAGTAGACAAACAAAATACCTCTCATATATCCCATGAGGCAGAGTTTGGTATCGTAAAAGGTGTGGAAACCTATTTCGGCACAAGATATTTAGCTGAAGCAATCATTTTAACGACAGGGACCTTCATGGGAGGTCAAATATGGATTGGCAACCAGTCGATGTCAGCAGGAAGAGCCGGAGAGCAAGCATCAGTAGGCTTAACAGAATCACTCCAAAAATTAGGGTTTAAAACAGATCGTCTCAAAACTGGTACACCAGCGAGAGTAGATCGAAGAAGTATTGACCTAGATGCTCTTGAAGAACAGCCTAGTGATGCAAAGAATCGCTTTTTTTCTTTTGATCCTAAGAGTTGGGTAACAACAGATCAAATAAGTTGCCACATTACTCGAACCACAAAAGCAACTCATAAGCTTATCGAAGACAATCTACATTTAACTCCCATATATGGAGGGTTTATTAAAAGCAAAGGGCCTCGATATTGTCCCTCAATCGAAGATAAAATTGTACGTTTTGCAGATAAAGATTCGCACCAAATTTTTCTTGAGCCAGAAGGAAAAAATACTCCAGAAATTTATGTCCAAGGTTTTTCTACGGGATTACCAGAAAGATTACAACTGGAATTATTACGCACATTACCTGGACTTGAAAACTGCATAATGCTGCGACCAGCTTATGCTGTTGAATATGACTACATACCAGCCACACAATTACTACCATCACTCCAAACAAAAACAATAAAAGGTCTCTTTACTGCTGGCCAAATAAATGGAACAACAGGATATGAGGAAGCTGCTGCACAAGGACTAGTTGCAGGAATAAATGCGGCACAATTAATTAATAATCAGTCGGCAATCGAATTCCCCCGAGAAGAAAGTTATATAGGTACAATGATTGATGATCTAATAACCAAAGATTTAAAAGAACCTTATAGAGTACTAACAAGTCGTAGTGAATATAGACTTGTACTACGTGGGGATAATGCAGATCGTCGACTTACACCATTAGGACATCAACTAGGGTTAATAGATGACAGACGATGGAAACTTTATCAATCAAAACTGCAAGCTATTGAAAAAGAAAAAAATAGACTAGAAAGTCAAAGAATTAAGGCAAGTAATCCAATAGCTACTCAGATAGAAAAGGAGACTAACGCTTCAATTAAAGGTTCTATAACTCTTGCGGATCTTCTTCGCCGTCCAGGGATGCATACTGATGATCTTATTCGTCATGAATTAATGAATGGCTCCTTACCACAGGCAATACAAGAGGGAGCAGAAATTGATATTAAATATAGTGGCTATCTAGAAAGGCAGAAACAACAAATCAATCAAATAAAGAAACAAAATCACAAACCACTGCCACAAGAACTTGATTATTCCAATATAACGACTCTCTCTCAAGAAGCTCGAGAAAAACTAAACCTAGTGAAACCACGCAATCTGGGGCTGGCAGCACAAGTACCAGGTGTCAGCAAAGCTGATCTCAGCGCACTTTTAGTCTGGCTAAAAATAGAAAGTCTCAAACGAAGAGAAAAACAATTAAAACAAACAAAGAAATCTGCAATGCATAATGCTGATAGTTCTCCAAAGCTTAGGAGGTAATTCTGACTGATAACCTACTATCTTCTCCAAAGTTAATTTGGGAAGGATCTCCTGAGGACATCCTTCAATCGAATATAGAAAAAATGCTCCCCGGTCCATGGCGCATCATGCTGCTCGGAGATGGTAGTCCCACAAAGCATCTCCATCTTCTCACTGGGCAAGAAGTAACTGTAGAGCTTATTGCAATGGAAGCTGAGCCAATGCAAGTTCAAAAGGCTCCAAAAGAAATAGAAGAATTAGACCTACCATTATTAAGACGTCAAGTGTGGCTCAAATGTGGGGAAAAAACTCTTGCATGGGCTGAAAGCTGGTGGAATCTAAAAGAAGCAGAAAGAAATTTACAAAATAAAAATCAGCCTATATGGAGAAGCTTGACTGAAGATCGCTCTGAACTATTTAGAGAAGTTGACGGCTTTGCTTTAGTACAAGCCAAGTGGTTGGAATCTAAATTCAACCAAAAGGGTCCTTTTTGGAGTCGACACTATCGATTTTTTCGCAATCAAAAAGAACTGACAGTAATAAGAGAAGTTTTTAGTTCTGAATTAGAAAAATATCTTGGTCCTACGAAAAGAAAAGAAGTCAAATCTATTGCAACCTAATTTTTTCTTCGGCTAGATCTAGGCAAAGGTCTCTTTGTTTCAAATGTAGGTTGCACTTCACTAGTTAAATGACTGATTGGGTCTTCAAGAGCATTAACTGCTTTACGTTCCCATCTATCGACCTTAAAAGAAGATTGATCAGGCCAAGTATCTTCATCTTCTTGATCACTAATATTCTCATGTTTATAAGAAGGTTGAAGAGACTTTGTCCCTCTAAGAGAAATTGCCTCTAAAGGCCTCTTCTTAGTGGGATAACTAACAATTGGTTCTTCTGCATAATCTTGAAAAGGTTCAACCCAATCTTCTTCTTCCTCTAAAAACCAATCAATCTTGTCCCCAACCCATCGTCCAACATTATCTAAACTAGAAGTAATTGGCCGCCCTGAGGACCTGCGTTGTCCAGGACGATTTCCAGCTACACCATCAACAAATTGCCTGCCAGTTTCAAACCATTGATCCATACGACGCTCTAATGGATCACGAGATCGTTGTCTATGTTGAGATCTTTGATATGAAGAATCCATGCATATACATTAACCACGCTTTCGCCTCAACCAAGATTCTCGTTGCAAACCTATGAAAACTATAAAAAATCCTGATAATTCAAAAACAAAAAGAAAAATATGCAATTTATTGCTCCTTTAAAGCAGGTTCATAGGTCAGCAAACAACTAGAATGCCATTTACCTCCATGGAGCGTATCGCAACATCGCTTACAGGCCGCACCACGGACTAACCGCCTATAAGGAGAAGACAGTCCACATAAAGGGCATTTTGCTATCCATTTTGGAGATTTCTTTGGTACAGGAAAACGATGCCGAACACTCACACAAAATCTGTCCTGTGAAGAATTAATTGATCGCATCCGTGAATGAAAATTGGGACCATGGCCTTCCGAAACTTTTAAAATCAAATCAATCCAAGCATGGATCATTTCATGGCAAAGAGTACTTTCAACCGCACTTAGAGGAAGATTAGCTAAGACTGGCCGAGACAAAACAATCTCCGAAACCTTGCCACCCATAATCCCTGGGCCCCTTCTATAAAACCCAGCTGTATTAGTCAATCTGCCATCACTCCACCTCACTGAAACAATTGGTTCCAAGGCATTCACTAACAATCCATCAAAATATTCTCTATTCAATCGATGAAAAATTGGCAGCAGAGGAACCAATGTCATTTCCACAAATAGGACAAAAGCCTTCAGCAATCGATGACATTCTGCCTAAAAGTCAGTATTAATCCAACCACTTTATACAGTTAATAGGTCAGACTCTAGAAGACTTGCATTCAGCCAATGGACGGGGCACTCGTAAGAGAAATTGGAACTAAGAGCCTGCTCGCTGGAGGAGGAGCTCTTTTACTCTTCTGGACTATCAACGCAGTTAAGCTTGTTATAGGGGCAAGAGGGATTAATCCTCTTGTTCAACAGTTTTTCAACCAAATAGCATCAGGAAGAATTGATGGAGCCTATTTACTAACCACTAAAGCTTATAGGCAACATGTCAACCGGCAAGATTTCATTAAATTTCTTGCCAGCCTGCAACTTAATCGTTATCGAAATTTAAAATCAGGCAGACCGCGCATAGAAGACAATCAAATAGTCTTGACATTAAATCTAAAATCAGAAGATAAAAAGTCAGAACTTCCAATAGATTTCACGTTCATTAAAATAGATAAAAACTGGCGGATTGATCGCATCACAAAAGTGAAAAAATAAAACTTATAAAATCTAACGTGACATCCTCTTCAAGTAAAACTTTTGAGCGAGCACAAGAACTTAGGAGATTACTTAACAAAGCAAATCATGCCTATCATGTCTTAAATTCTCCTTTTATGGAGGATGCTATTTACGATAAATTATATAGAGAATTAATTGATTTAGAAAAGGAAGAACCAAATTTAATCTCACCTGATAGCCCAACACTTCGTATAGGAGGTTCACCATCAAAAGGTTTTACTAATGTGAAACATCGAATACCGTTATTTAGTCTAGATAACGCGTTTAATTTCAAAGAGCTTGATCAATGGTATTTAAAATTACTCAAGCTTATTAATCAAACTAAGCAACCAAAAGATTCTATTAGCAATTTACAAATAATTTGCGAACTTAAAATTGATGGAAGTGCATTAGCACTAAGTTACGAAAACGGGTTTCTTGTTCGTGCTGCCACAAGAGGTGATGGAGTAGAAGGCGAAGATATAACTAGCAATGTAAAAACAATTCAATCAATACCTCTTTCCTTAAACCTCCCAAATCCACCGAAGTGGGTTGAAGTAAGAGGAGAAGCATTTATTCCTAATAAAACATTTGAAAAAATCAATCAAGAACGTAGAACAAGAGAAGAGCCTCTTTTGGCAAATCCCCGCAATGCATGTGCTGGAACACTCAGACAACTAGATCCAAAAATAGTTGCATCCAGAAAACTTGATTTTTTTGCTTATGCTTTACATCTACCTGATGATTGGCAACCCAATAGCAATGATCGAGAAAAGCCTAAAAACCAATGGGAAGGTCTCGAATGGCTAAAGCATGCAGGTTTTAAAGTAAATACTAATGCGAAATATTTTTTAAATATCAGTAATGTAAAAAGTTTCCTATCTCATTGGGAAATTGAACGCCATAATCTTAGCTATGGAACTGATGGCATAGTTTTAAAAATAAATGAATTTGAAATTCAACAATTACTAGGTTGGACACAAAAAGCTCCTAGATGGGCAATTGCATTAAAACACCCTGCAGAAGAAGCTCCGACTAAATTATTAAAACTGGCATGTCAAGTAGGTAGAACAGGTGTTGTAACACCCGTTGCTGAATTTGAACCAATTTTACTTGCAGGAACTTCAGTGAGCAGAGCAACTCTTCATAATGCAAAAAGATTAGAATCCCTAGATCTTCATTTAGAAGACACAATCGTTATTAGAAAAGCAGGAGAAATTATTCCTGAAGTTGTTCGTGTTCTGAGTGAATTAAGAAAGCCTAATTCTAAGCGTCTTTGCCTACCAGCATCTTGCCCTGAATGTGGTTCTACTCTTATTCAAGAAATAGACGGCGCTGCAACTAGATGTATTAATCGAAATTGTCCAGCAATTATTAGAGGAAGTATTCTTCATTGGGTCAGTAAAAGTGCGATGGATATTGAAGGATTAGGGACAAAATTAATTAAGCAATTAATAGAAAAAAATCTAATCCAATCAATTGCAAGTCTCTATTCTCTTAATGCAGAAGTAATAGAAAGTCTTGAAAGGATGGGAAACAAATCAGCGCAAAAATTAATCAATGCAATAGCAACTTCTAAAACAAAACCCTGGTGGCGACAACTTTATGGGTTAGGAATACTACATATTGGAGAAGCTAATGCAAAAACACTTGCAAAAAAATTTCCTACTGCATCTAAATTATCACAAGCCGCATGCGAATCTCCAGAAGCCATTAAAGAGACTTATGGAATTGGAGATGAAATTACTGAATCCTTAAATAATTGGTTTTCAGATGATGAAAATCAAAAATTACTATCTAATCTAAAAAAGTCAGGATTATCACTAGAAGACTATACGGAAGAATCTATAGATCAAAATAAAACATTATGTTATGGAAAAACTTTTGTTCTTACTGGAACAATGCCCTCTCTAACTCGCAATGAAGCTAAAGAATTAATTGAAAACTCCGGAGGACATGTAAGCTCTTCGATTAGTTCAAAAACTTCATTTCTAGTTGCAGGTTTAAACACAGGTAATAAATTGGAAAAAGCAAAACAATTAGGGATTAAGATCATTGAGGAGGAAGAATTAAAAAAACTTTTATCCTTATAAATTAATCCGCAAAATCTTTTCTAAAAAAATGTCTAAGCCTGCAATCTTTTCTTTCATTAAAACTCCATGTGGAAGAGCAAAATATTTAGAACTAAAAGAAAGAAAAAGTCTAATTGCTAGGATTAGATTTTATTGGTTTATATTATTTGCAGCATTAAGGGATTTACCATTGATCAATCCTGATCAAATAGATGAATCAAAGTCTTGAAGAGCTTTCCTTGCTACTTTAGATGCCAAAAAAATTACAGCAAAAGTTGCCACAAGTCCTACTGAACTAAATATCAATGAACTTACATTATTCTTATTTGTAAGAACTTCACTAAAATTAGATATATCACTTGCAAAAGCACCCAATCCAGAGTACAAAATTGTACCAGGCAAAATGGCTAATAAACCAATTGAAAAATCTCGTACATTTACCTCAGTCAATCCATAAACAAGATTAAGAATACTAAAAGGAAATGCAGGAGATAATCTAGTTAAAAATATTAACTTTAACCCTTCTCTACTAACAGCTTTCTCGACTATTTGAAATTTTGGGGCTTTTGCAATAAGAGTCTGTGTCCAATTTCTTAAAAATTTACGTCCTAGAAAAAAAGTAACTTGTGCTCCGAGAAAAGCTCCTATAAAAACAAATAAAGTTCCCCAAAAAGAACCATATATAAATCCACCTAGCATTGATGGCCATAATCCAGGCAGTAACAAAATAACCCATAATGCATAGAAAATAATAAAAATAAATGCCCCCAATGAACTATCAAAAAAATTTATATAAGTTTCTACAAAAGATTGCAAATTAATCATAATTAATCAGTAAATTGCTATTTATTGAAGACCTAGTAAACGTTGACGAACTAAATCAGCTTGGGCAACTGCATCAGTTAATTTTCTTTGACATTCAAGAACTACTTCTTGAGGTGCTTTTTTTGTGAAGTTAGTATTTGATAAACGATCATTCAAGCTAGAAATTTCTTTTTCTGCTTTAACCAAATCTTTACCAAGTCGTATTTTCAAAGCTTCTAAATCAACTAATCCTTCTATAGGGAGCAAAACCTCTAATTCCCCACTAACTCCCGCAAGAGCCTTAGCTGTTGGTTGAGCACTAAGCTCATCTGGTGTTACTACTTCGACTGTATCTGCGCGAGTAAGAGCTTTAATCTCGCTCTTACTCTTGGTAAGAATGTCAATCAGATCTTTTTTAGGTGTTATAAAAAGTACTGGCACTTTTTGAGAAAGTTTTAAACCAGCCTCTGCTCTTAAATTACGCACTAACCTTATAGAAGAAAATAACTGAGAGAATGATGCTTCTAACTCTGAATCCAAAAATGTTTCATTAATCAATGGCCACGGTTCAAGAGCAAGCAATTCCTTCTGAGATACACCTGTAACTCCATGCCATAATTCTTCTGTTAAATGAGGCATTAACGGATGTAGCATTATCAGTAATTCTGTTAAAACCTTAAGAAGCACCTTTTCAGCAACCTGCTTATCTAATAGCTCATTATTAGTAGGCATATCACTTATATTCAAACGGCGTTTAATTAACTCCACATACCAGTCACAAAAATCATTCCAGGCAAATTCATATAAACCTTTAGCAGCTTCTCCAAGTCGATAATTTTCAAATCGTTCTGAAGTCTCTTTATTGACACGAGCAAGACGAGATAAAATCCAACGATCAGTCAAATGCAAACTAGAAAGATCTAAATGTTCAAATTCGATTGAATTAGACAAACTCACATTTATCAACGCAAACCGGGTGGCATTCCATAACTTATTTGCAAAATTTCTAGAAGCTTCAACTGTAACTGAGGTATCTTTCGTACGATCATAATCCAGTCGAATATCTTGACCAGCTCCAGCAACTTCTCTCACCAAAGCAAACCGTAAGGCATCTGTTCCATAACGTTCAATTAATAAAAGAGGATCAATACCATTACCTGAACTTTTACTCATCTTTTTATTTTTTTCATCTCTAACTAGTCCGTGAATATAGACGTCAGCAAAAGGCATTTTCCCAGTAAAGGTACCAGCCATCATTGTCATTCTTGCAACCCAAAAGAAAATGATGTCAAAGCCTGTAACCAAAGTACTCGTTGGGTACCAACAATCTAAATCAGGGCTATTTTTATCAGGCCAACCCAAGGTAGAAAAAGGCCACAAACCACTTGAGAACCAAGTATCTAAAACATCTTCATCTCTTTGCAATTGAATTAATGGGCCATATTTTTTTCTTGCAATATCAGAAGCTTCCTGCTCAGATATAGCAACAACGAACGGCGTCGCATCAGTCAATTTATTATCTGTTTCGCTTATAACAAACCATGCAGGAATTCTATGTCCCCACCACAATTGTCTACTAATGCACCAATCTCTAATGCCTTCCAACCAATCTTGATAAACCTTCCCCCAACGTTCAGGTACAAATCTGGGTTCTCCCTGCGAAAAATGCTCTCTACATTTAGAAGCTAAAGGTTCCATATGAACAAACCATTGCGTAGAAAGCAAAGGCTCTACAGGGACCTTTCCTCTATCGGAATACGGAACACTATGGCGATAAGGTTCAATTTTAGTTAGTAATTCTTTTTCTTCCAATGCTTGGATGACAGCCTGACGAGCATCAAAGCGATCGAGACCTTTAAAAGGTCCCGCATGTTCATTCATAGTTCCATCCTTATTCATAACCGTGATTAAAGGCAAACTATGTCTTTGACCAATAGCAAAATCATTAGGGTCATGAGCAGGCGTAACTTTTACACAACCAGTTCCGAAGCCTTTATCAACATGATCATCAGCAATAATCGGAATCTTGCGCTCTAAAAAAGGTAAAACTACAAATTCTCCAATAAGGTGTTTATACCTTTCATCGGAAGGATTAACGGCCAAAGCAACATCACCCAACATCGTTTCAGGTCTTGTCGTGGCAACCTCAAGGTGAGTGATGTCATCGTGTGATGAAATCTTGGCCAATGGATAGCGAAAATGCCAAAGATGCCCATCTACCTCTTTCATCTCAACTTCCAAATCACTAACAGCGGAACCTGAGGCAGGGCACCAGTTCACAAGATATTCCCCTCTATAAATCAATCCCTTTTGAAATAATTCAACAAATGCTTGTGTGACTGCTTTACTCAGATTCTCATCCATCGTAAAGCGCTCTCTTTCCCAATCTACGGAATAACCCAAGCGTCGAAGCTGATCAACAATTCGTCCACCACTTTCCTCTTTCCAAGCCCAAGCTTTTTGCAGAAAAGCATCTCTTCCAAGTTCATTCTTAGTTAATCCTGCTTTTTTCAGTTGCTTTTCAAGAATTGTTTGAACCGCAATAGATGCATGATCTGTTCCAGGTAAACAAAGAACATTCTTCCCTTTCAATCGCTGAAACCTAATGATCGTATCAATCAGTGATGTATTAAAAGCATGCCCCATATGGAGCTCACCCGTGACATTAGGTGGAGGAATTACAATTGCAAAAGGTTCACCAGAGTGACTTGGATCTGGGTGAAATGCACCCTCTTCCTCCCATACCTTCTGCCATCGACTTTCAGTACCCTTCGGGTCATATGTTTTTGGCAAACCCTGGGGCTCTTTAGGGGAACTTGTATCTATAAACTGATCAGTCACAAGAAAAGAAAAAGATTACCCATGCTGGTAAACACTAATAAGATTTTAAGTTTTTGAACAGCCTAACTTTCCCTTTCAGAGGATTTCCAAGGAATCGTAATTATACCGTCATTTAATTTCCATATCTCCTGGTTTTGTTCGATAACATTATTTAACCCAATAGTTATCAAAGCCTTGGCTGCATCAGCAAATTGAATTGAAGATCCACCTTCAAGTGGAATCAATAAAATATCACTTTCTGAAGGATCAGCCATTACACACAAAGAAAATTGATCCAAATTTCTTTCAAAGAAAATTTTTCTCATTCGTCTTGTTAAAACAGGACCGAAAGATTCGGCAAATAACTCTAAGCTCGCTTGCTCTCCACTTAAACCACAATTTAATGCCATCCAAATTAGAAATTTAACCCAACTATCCACAGACCAAAGAGGCTGAAAGCTTTCTCTATGACTACGTACTAGTTCAGTAAGTGCAAAATCAAAAGCTTTTGCCTGAATAGAAGTTTGCTGTGATTTATCCATAAATGTCATTCTGTCTTTTAAAGTCATAATGATCTCGCCTATATGACGGCATCAGAATTATCATGGATTTAAATAACCCTGACCTCGAATTTTCAGACCTGGTTTACGCATATCAAAGCTGGGTAATAGCTGTCATAAATGATGAAAAATTAAACAGCCAAGAAACTCTACTTACCGAAGAAATTGCTGATGAAGCTTTAGATGCAATGCGTTTTTTGCCTGGCGAAGTAACAAATGCAATCGAGACGAGTCTTGCCCGGGTATATGAAGTAGATCCTGAAGAACTTGCTGAACTCCTCTTCCCAGAAGATTAAAAAAATATATTTTTTTTAGAATTAATTACAAATTACCATTTTCAATATTCTCTTAAATGACCTTTAGGTTAATTTCATCAGTTCAAGTAATAGGAATACAAAACCTTAGAATCTCAATGAAAGATTATATTTCAGGCACTTTGAGACAAAAATCATGCGCCACAAAATTCTTTTAATACCAACATTCTTAGCAAAAGAAACCTGACAAAATACTGTTTTTGATGGATCAGAACAAATGAAAATCAAGAATACATTGAAATGGGCGATCCAGGGTTCGAACCAGGGACATCCTGCTTGTAAGGCAGGCGCTCTACCGCTGAGCTAATCGCCCTCATTAAAATAATATGCTTTAAACAGCAAAATTATTTTAATCCATTCTTACAGCAATGGCCTCCGGAATAGAACATGACAACGTAATAAAAATATTGACTATACCAATCGGAGTATTGATAGCACTTATTTTTAAGGCCCATATTGGATTTTTATTCGGAACTAGTTTTCTTTTAACTGGATTATGGCTTTCTCCAGACCTAGACACTATTTCGCGACCTCTAAAAAGATGGGGAATATTACAAGTCTTTTGGTGGCCTTATAGAAAAATGATTCCACATCGCTCATTCTTTTCACATGGACCTTTAATTGGGACAAGTATTAGATTTCTTTATATCACTGGGATCGTAAGCCTATTAACTATTCTCATTAATAAATTTACAAGTATCAATTTTTCTTTAGATATAAAAACTGTTAAAAGCTTAATAAACCAATATCCAAAAGAAACCATCGCCCTTCTTTGTGGTGCTGAAGCAAGTGCATGGACTCACATGTTTCAAGATATGTTTCCTATCACTAAATAGGAAATAGCACAAAACAAAAAGAAAATGCGAAGCTAGCTAGATAAATATCCAACCTAAATGGAAAATACAATTAGCAATCTCGAAGAGAATTCCATATCTGAACTAATTAAAGTGATTGCACTTCTAAGAGATCCAATCAAAGGCTGTCCTTGGGACTTAGAACAAACACATAGTTCTCTCATCCCATTTGTTCTTGAAGAAGCTCACGAAGTAACTGATGCAATTCGAGAAGGTAATGATGAACATCTCGTTGAAGAGCTTGGAGATCTACTACTTCAAGTAGTTCTACATTCTCAAATTGCGTCCGAAGAAAAGCGCTTTTGTTTAAATGATGTAATTGATTCAATTACTAAGAAATTAATTCGACGACATCCACATGTTTTTGGGAATCATAAATTAACTACCAAAGAAGAAGTTAATAAAAAATGGGAAGAAATCAAATTATCAGAAACCCAATTAGAATCTTCTACGAGTCCCATTAGTGACCGGCTCAAAAATAAAAGTCGATCTCAACCCGCAATTGCTGGAGCTATGTATATCTCTAAGAAAGTAGCCAAAATAGGGTTTGAATGGCCAACAGTAGATGCCGTATGGAAAAAATTTGACGAAGAAATAAATGAATTTAAGGATGCATTAACATCTCAGAACAGAACTGATTCCCAAGAAGAACTAGGAGACGTACTTTTCACACTCATAAATATTGCCCGCTGGTATAAAATTGATCCTGAAGAAGGTCTCTCAGGAACAAATAATAGATTCTTGAAACGATTTGCCTACATTGAAAAAAAAGTAGAAGATGATCTATCAAAGCAATCAACCGAACAATTAGCAGAAAAATGGAAAGAAGCCAAAAAAGCTCTTCAGAAAAAATAAATCATCAAGAAAACCATGCGTAAACAAGAAAGTGAATTGAGCTCTTGGATTGACGAATACCACAATGGGCAGCGCTATGGGCTACAAGGAGAAGTCATAGTTAAGAAAAAAAATAAATACCAAGAAGTGATGATTGTTGAAACGGAGAAATATGGAAGAGGTCTATTACTTGATAACTGTTGGATGACGACAGAAGGACAGGAGAAACAATATCACGAATGCTTAGTGCATCCAGCCATGTGCAGTGCTGAGCAGTTAGATAATATATTAATTATTGGAGGAGGTGATGGAGGATCAGCAAGAGAATGTCTACGTTATAAGGAAGTCAAGCAACTAGATTTGATAGAAATTGATATAGATGTAATCCAATTAAGTCAAAAATACATTCCAAGTCTTGGTAATCATGCATGGAAGGACCCTAGATTAACTATCAAAATCCAGAATGGTCTCGAATGGGTAGCTAATACAAAAAATAATTACTATGATGTGATAATAATTGACAGTTCAGATCCGAAAGGACCTGCAGAAGGGTTGTTCAATAGAAGTTTTTTTCAACATTGCAAGCGGATACTTAAGCAACAAGGTGTTCTTGCGGCACAAACTGAATCACCCGAAGCTTTTCTAGAGTGTCACATTAACACTGTGCGAATAATTCGTGACATTTTCCGCTATGCAGATCCTTTATATGGATCTATGCCGATTTATCCAAGCGGATGGTGGAGTTGGACTTTTGCAGCAGAAGATACGCCAAGATATCACCATCCGATTAAATCAAGAGCCTGTGAAATAACCAACGCTTGTGAAATATGGAGTCCTCGTTGGCAAAAAGGTTCCTTTGAAGCAATTCCAGCCTTTATAGAGCGAGAATTAAACAAATGAACATTTCCACGGGGGAGGGGGAAGCCATCTTTAATACTGAAGGTGGAATATTTATGGGTGCTAAACGCAAACCAAATGATTCTGCAATAGGAATCTTTAGCGTGCCCTATGACGGAACAACATCATTTAGACCGGGATCTCGTTTTGGACCTTCAGCAATTAGAGAAGTTAGTAGCTGTCTTGAAACTTATTGCCCACAATTAAATTTAGACCTTGAAAAACTAAATTTTGTAGACCTAGGTTCGTTGGAAATACCTTTTGGAGCTCCTGAACCAGTCATTAAACTCGTTCAAAAAGCAACTGATCATTTATTGAGTCTGGGGCTAAAACCATTATTGCTGGGTGGAGAACATTCCATCAGCTCAGGAGCTGTATCAGCAATAGCAAAAAATTATGAAAATCTTCTACTTGTACAACTAGATGCACATGCCGATCTCAGAAATGAATGGCTCGGGTCAAAATATAACCATGCATGTGCAATGACTAGATGCTTAGAAATATTACCAAGTAAAAAGCTCTTTCAAGTAGGCATTCGCAGTGGTACAGCTGAAGAATTTCAAGATCTAAAGTCAAATAAACGATTAATTACTCATAAAACAGGTGAACAAGCTAAACAACTCAAAGAATCACTAGAACCTTTTAGAGGTAAACCAATTTATCTATCAATTGATCTCGACTGGTTTGACCCAAGTGTCCTCCCTGGTACTGGTACTCCAGAACCGGGAGGGTACTTCTGGAATGATTTCGCAGCGATCATAGATGTTTTAAAACATCACCAAATTATTGCGGCAGATATTGTTGAATTAGCTCCTCAGTTAGATTCACTTGGGATAAGTAGCATTCTAGCCGCAAAAGTTACTAGGAGTGTTTTATTACTACTAAGTCTTTCAAATCAAAAGGAATAACGAATCAAGTTGGAAATAAACTAATTATTTGCAAAACAAGAGTTTGATACCATGTAAATTTGTCAAAAAAATTGTGAGCTAACGAATTATCTATTGCAAAATCAATAATCGCTAGACACAAAGGATCTACCAAAATCCAATTGTTTATCGAAACTCATGTCACCCTCATTCAACTTAGGTAATAAAGGTGCCGACTTAGTCCAATGATGACAAACAGCAAAAGCAGCAATATCTGAATGCACTTTTATTTTTCTCAAACGACACCACAACTCAATGCTTGGTTGGGCAGTAAAACAATGCCCACATGATCTACAACATTCTTTTTTGGGCATTGCATCCATTCCAAGAATCTAAGGTTAGTTATAGTTATGGAATCGAGCCACGAAGAATTACATTTATATTCTCTCTTTAATTCAAGCAATCTCTTTACAACAATCCAATTAGAAGCAAAAAATGTCTCTAAAACAAACACCTCTCTATGAAGCCTACATAAATACAGGCTGCCGCATGGCATCTTTTGCAGGATGGGAGATGCCAATTCAATTTTCTAGTTTGATGAATGAGCATCATGCAGTAAGAGAAGAAGTTGGAGTATTCGACATTTCACATATGGGTGTATTTATACTTAAAGGAAGGCAAGCTAAAGACGGACTTCAAAAATTAGTGCCTTCGGATCTTTATAGAATTGGCCCTGGTGAAGCTTGTTATACAGTACTTTTAAACAAAGATGGTGGGATAATTGATGATTTAATTATCTATGATTTAGGACATGATAATAACAATAACGAAAATCTCATAATAGTTATAAATGCTGCATGTATAGAACAAGATATTGCCTGGATAGATAAATATTTATCGCCATTAGAAATAAAAATAAGTGATTTCAAGAAAGATGGGATCTTCATTGCATTGCAAGGGCCTAAGACTATCGAAACCTTAAACAAATTTTTACAAGAGTCACCTTCTCTAATACCAAGATTTGGACATAAATTTATTAATCATAAAAATACACTAGAAACAAAATCAAATCCAATATTTATCGCTAGAACTGGTTATACAGGAGAAGATGGTTTTGAATTGCTTGTTGATCAACAGCTGGGAAAAGCACTTTGGCTGGAATTAATCAAAGAAGGAATTCAACCATGTGGACTAGGAGCAAGAGATACTTTGCGATTAGAAGCTGCCTTACATCTCTATGGCAATGAAATGAATGCAAATACCAGTCCATTAGAAGCAGGTTTAGGCTGGCTAGTTCATTTAGAAATGCCTTCTGACTTTATTGGTCGAAAAGCACTAGAAAAACAAACAGCCAAAGGAATTGATCAAAAACTAGTTGGCCTAGAAATCAATGGACGAGGAATTGCGAGGAAAGGGTATCAGTTACTCAAAGACAAGGAGATTATCGGAGAAATAACAAGTGGCAGCTGGTCTCCTACTTTAAAAAAAGCAATTGCAATGGGATATGTAAAAAAAGAATTTGGACAAATAGGAACTGAAATAAATGTAGATATTCGCGGGAAAGAACACAAAGCGACTGTCGTCAGAAGACCTTTTTATACAAACAAAAATAAGCTTTAAATGATTTCTAAAAAGAGAAGATCCCTCTTTATGGGAAACTCATTCCCTATACGAAAAAATTTCTAATGCGCAGCAACAGCTGTGGAGAACTAAACAACCATCACATTGGGACAACCGTAACCCTCTGTGGCTGGGTAGATCGTTGTCGTGATCACGGTGGAGTGATTTTCATAGATCTAAGAGACCGCTCTGGCACTATTCAAGTAACTGTTGACCCAGAACAAGGAAAAGATATATTTGCTATTGCTGAGGGCTTACGTAATGAGACTGTCCTGCAAGCAATAGGAAAAATTAGTCATAGACCTCAAGAATCAATTAATAAGAAAATAAAAACTGGGGAAATTGAAGTTCTAGCAACACAAATCAAAATACTCAATACGGTCTCAGAGAACCTACCTTTTTCAATTTCAATAAATGCTAATGATGAATCAATAAAGGAAGAAGTAAGACTTCGCCATCGATATCTAGATCTAAGAAGAGGAAAAATGAACAAAAATTTGAGATTACGTCATGAAACAGTAAAAGTTGCAAGGAATTTTTTAGAAACTGAAGGATTTATAGAGGTGGAAACACCTTTGCTCACTCGCTCTACTCCAGAAGGGGCAAGAGACTATCTCGTGCCATCAAGAGTATGTGAAGGAGAATGGTTTGCTCTGCCGCAATCTCCACAGCTCTTCAAGCAGCTCCTAATGGTTGGTGGAATCGAAAAGTATTACCAAGTGGCAAAATGCTTTCGAGATGAAGATTTACGTTCAGACAGACAACCAGAATTTACTCAATTGGACATGGAAATGAGTTTCATGGATCAAGAGCAAATTCTTGATTTAAATGAACGGTTAATTACATCAATATGGAAAAAAATTAAAAATGTCGATTTAAAAACTCCATTCCCAAAATTGACATGGCAAGAAGCCATGGATCGTTTTGGCACTGATCGACCAGATACTCGTTATGAAATGGAACTTACTGATGTAGCCGAAATATTTAAAAATTCTCCTTTTAAAGTCTTTTCAGGAGCAATCAAATCAGGTGGTGCAGTTAAATGTATTACTGTTCGCGAAGGAAATCAATCTATTAGTAATGTAAGAATTAAACCAGGTGGAGATATTTTTACTGAAGCCCAAAATGCAGGTGCAGGTGGATTAGCTTTTATTAGAGTTAGGGAAGGAAAAGAAATTGACTCGATTGGAGCAATAAAAGACAATCTCACAAAAGAACAAAAGGATCTCCTTTTAGAAAAAACAAATGCAACGGCTGGAGATTTACTTCTTTTTGGAGCAGGAAAAACTCAAATAGTAAATAAAACATTAGATCGCGTAAGACAATTTCTTGCTAAAGAGTTAGGTCTAATTAACACATCAGAAGAAAATAAGAACTGGAATTTTCTCTGGGTAGTCGATTTTCCTATGTTTGAATTCAACGAAGAAGAGAACCGACTTGAAGCAATGCATCATCCATTTTGCGCTCCTAACGCAAGTGATTTAGGCGGTAATCAGAAAGAATGGAAAGAAAGATTACCTAATGCAAAAGCTCAAGCATATGATCTTGTGCTAAATGGACTGGAACTTGGAGGAGGATCTCTTCGTATTCATAATTCTGAACTTCAAAAACTAGTTCTATCTGTTATTGGATTTTCTGAAGATCAAGCTCAAAAAGAATTTGGATTTTTGATGAATGCTTTGGAAACAGGTGCACCTCCTCATGGGGGCCTTGCATTTGGCTTAGATAGAATTTTGATGTTGCTAGCAGGAGAGGATTCTATTCGTGACACAATTGCCTTTCCTAAAACTCAACAAGCCAGATGTCTTATGACACAAGCTCCTGGAGCAGCATCAAAAAATCAATTAAATGAACTCCATATCCAATCAACAGTAGAAACAGAAGAAAACTAAAAAGGTGATCCTATATACAAAAAAATTGAGTAATTTCACGAAAAACTTTAGAATTTTCCTTGCGTATCCCAAGTTCGAGGTAACTTAAAGAGTAATAAAAAAATAAATGGCAAAGTTCGTCTTCGTTACTGGTGGAGTTGTTTCAAGTATTGGGAAAGGTATCGTTGCAGCCAGTCTTGGCCGTCTCCTCAAATCAAGGGGTTACAGTGTATCAATACTCAAATTAGACCCGTACCTCAATGTAGATCCTGGGACAATGAGTCCTTTCCAACACGGAGAGGTTTTCGTTACTGAGGATGGTGCTGAAACAGATTTAGATCTTGGCCATTACGAACGGTTTACCGATACGGCAATGTCAAGACTAAATAGTGTAACCACAGGATCTATTTATCAATCAGTCATTAACAAAGAAAGACGTGGGGATTACAATGGGGGTACAGTTCAAGTCATACCTCATATAACCAGAGAGATTCGCGAAAGAATTAAGCGTGTTGCAGACAATAGTGGTGCAGATGTAGTCATTACAGAAATTGGAGGGACTGTAGGTGATATTGAATCACTGCCCTTTCTTGAAGCAATCAGAGAGTTTAAAGGGGATGTAGGGAAAAATGACATTAGTTATATTCATGTCACGCTTTTACCTTTTATTCGGACATCAGGTGAAATCAAGACTAAACCTACTCAACACTCAGTCAAAGAACTACGTTCCATTGGAATTCAACCCGATCTACTAGTTTGCAGAAGTGATAGAGCAATCAATAACGATCTCAAAAGAAAAATCAGTGGATTTTGTGGGGTATACGAACAAGCTGTAATTGCTTCCCTAGATGCAGACAGTATATATTCGGTTCCTCTTGCTTTAAAAAGTGAAGGTCTTTGTAGAGAAGTACTTAGTACACTCAATCTTGAAGACCGTAAATGTGAATTAGAAGAGTGGGAACAACTAGTACATAAACTAAGACATCCTGGACCTTCTGTAAAAGTTGCTCTTGTTGGAAAATATATTCAATTAAATGATGCCTATCTTTCTGTAGTTGAAGCTCTCAGGCACGCCTGTATAGCGCAAGATGCCTCACTTGACCTGCATTGGATCTCCGCTGAGCAAATTGAAACTGAAGGGCCAGACAAGCTCTTAAAAGGCATGGATGCTCTCGTAGTTCCAGGGGGATTTGGAAATCGTGGAGTTGATGGAAAAATTGCAGCTATACGTTGGGCTCGAGAGCAACGTGTGCCCTTTCTAGGCCTCTGTTTAGGAATGCAATGTGCTGTAATCGAATGGGCACGGAATCAAGCCAATCTAAAACAAGCCTCAAGTTCTGAACTACATCCAAATACCAATCATCCTGTAATTCATTTACTTCCAGAACAACAAGATGTCGTTGACTTAGGTGGGACCATGCGCCTTGGGGTCTATCCATGTCGACTTCAAGCAGACACCATGGGCCAGAAGTTATATGAAGAAGAAGTAGTATATGAACGCCACCGTCATAGGTACGAATTTAATAATTCATATCGAAATCTTTTTATCGAGTCAGGTTATGTCATTAGTGGATCTTCTCCTGATGGACGTTTAGTAGAACTAATAGAATTGAAAGATCATCCATTTTTCATAGCATGCCAATACCATCCAGAATTTCTCTCAAGACCTGGCAAACCACACCCTCTATTTCGTGGTCTTATAAAAGCTGCTCAATTACGTTTACCAAGATCACCTAATGAAGCAATAAAAAAAACAGTTCAGTATATAGACAGTACAATCATCGATAATTCCTAATGGAAGCAAAGCTTCCAATTGTAGAAGATTTTCACTCTCTACAAGGGGAAGGAGCACATACAGGTAGAAGTGCATATTTTATTAGACTAGCGAGCTGCAAAGTTGGATGTCCATGGTGTGACACAAAAGCCTCGTGGTCTCCAGATCAATACCCTCAGATAAGCGTTTTAAAACTTGCCGAAAACGCATCAAAAGCACATTCTAATGGCGCGGCTTTTGTTGTCATTACAGGTGGTGAGCCACTACACCATAATTTAGATCCACTCTGCAAAGCTATCAGGGTAAATGAATCACTTCCTATTCATATTGAAACTAGTGGCGTAGATCCACTCAGCGGCGATCCAGATTGGATCACATTATCGCCGAAAAAACATGCTCCTCCAACTGTAGAAATCCTAAAAGTTTGCCAAGAGCTAAAAATAATTATTCATGATAATGATGATCTAGATTTTGCAGAAGAGATCGCAAAAAAAGCAAATGCGCTAACGAACAAAAAGCCATTAATGTTTCTTCAACCTGGTTGGAATAATCACAAAGGACAAAATCTGACTTTTGAATATATAAAAAAAAATCCAGAATGGAGAATGAGTTTACAAATACACAAATGGCTCAAAATAAGCTAATCAAAAAAGTCTATTTATTTCATACACCAGTACTCTCTGAGCAGTGAGGAAGTACAAAAAATCATGACTCAGAATATAACTATCGCTCTGCTATCAGGAGGGATCGATTCAGCAACGGCTGCCGCTCTGGCCATAGAAGCCAATAAAGAAGTTATAGGTCTTTCATTTAACTATGGGCAGCGACATCATAAAGAATTGGATTGTGCAAAAGAAATTGCAAGTTTTCTAGGGATCAAAGAGCATCATATAATTGATATGCAATTGTCTTCTTGGGGTGGATCATCATTAACAGATATGGAGCAATCTATACATATCGACGGAATCGTAAAAGACAAAATACCAAATACATATGTTCCTGGAAGAAATACAATTTTTATAGCGATGGGATTAAGTCTTGCAGAAGCTCGTGGGGCTAATCAAATTGCTTTAGGAATAAATGCAATGGACTACTCAGGCTATCCAGATTGTCGACCAGATTACATTCATGCCTACCAAAAATTAGCCAAACTATCCAATAAAGCAGGTCGAGAGGGTAAGGTAATTAATCTATGGGCACCACTACTTCATTGGAAAAAAGTCAAAATTATCCAAGAAGCTCTGAGACTGAATATTCCAATTCAATCTACTTGGAGTTGTTATAGTGGGGAAGAAAATCCTTGTGGGAAATGTGATAGTTGTCGGATTCGAGATGCGGCTCTAAAAGAAGCAGGTCGTCCAGATCTGTGTAGCAATCTAAATCCATGAAAAGAGCATATAGACATGCATGTGCTTGGCAAAATCCAGATTTTATAGCCAATGAATTGATAAAAACATGGGGAGAAAATGGTTTTATATGGCTAGATGGAGATAGTAGTCAACTGGGACGATGGGTCACATTAGCTGCAGATCCAATACAGCGCATATGTTGTCGTGGTTTACCAAATGATCAAAATGCATCTAACCCTTTTGAAGTTCTAAGAAATATCAAGAGTGGACATTGGACTGGTTGGTTAAGCTATGAAGCAGCCGCATGGATCGAACCGAATAATCCATGGAAACGAGATGATATGGCAACACTTTGGATTGCATCTCATGATCCGATATTTAAATTTGATCTTAAAAAGCAAGAACTTTGGATTGAAGGATACGATAGCAATCGGTTAAAATCTACAATTTCTTGGCTCGAAAAGTTATCAACCATCAATTCTAATAAATCGTATGTGCGAAATTACACCAATGGAATCCCTATTAATTCCTGGCAATGGCATACTTCAAAAGATAAGTATTCAGAGAATGTCTCATATATTAAAAACTTGATCCAAAGTGGAGATATCTTTCAAGCAAATTTGGCAGTGTGCTGTACAACGTCTTTACCTTCCAAAAGTTCCGCACTAGAAATATTTGCTCAATTGCGAAAAAGCTCCCCTGCTCCATTCAGTGGAATTGTCATTGCAGGAGATTCAGAGAATCAAGAATCAATTATATCTGCCTCTCCAGAACGTTTCCTAAAGATTTTAGCTAATGGTGATGTCGAAGCGCGTCCAATAAAAGGTACGAGGCCAAGAAATAAGGATCCACAAAAAGACGCAGATATGGCAATTGACCTAGTCTCAAGTCCTAAAGATAGAGCAGAAAATATTATGATTGTAGACCTTATTCGTAATGATCTTGGACGTGTATGTCAACCAGGCTCTATACACGTACCACAACTAGTTGGATTAGAAAGTTTTCCAAAAGTACACCATTTAACTTCAGTGATTAAAGGATGTCTACGTACCGATAAAACATGGGTAGATGTATTAGAAGCTTGCTGGCCTGGAGGTTCTATCAGTGGTGCCCCAAAACTTAGAGCATGTCAACGCATCAATGAAATAGAAAATATGCCTAGGGGACCATATTGTGGGTCTTTAATCAATATAGATTGGTATGGCAATTTTGATAGCAATATTCTAATTCGTTCTATTATGCTAAAGAATCAAATATTACGCGTCAACGCAGGCTGTGGCATCGTTGCAGATTCCAACCCACAAGATGAAGCTGAAGAAATGAGTTGGAAATTAATGCCTATACTCAAAGCATTAGATAAATAATGATTAAAAGAATTGGATGGATAGATGGAGGTTGGGGCACCTTAGAAAGTTTAAAAATCTCTCTAAATGATCGAGGATTAAATTACGCAGATGGAATTTTCGAAACAATTCTAATTTGGAATGGAGAAGCAAAACTTCTATCTTCTCATTATCAACGCTGGAAAAATAGTGCCTCCAATCTAGGTATGGCTTTACCACCCACAAAAGATGAACTTCTCCCGCTGATTAAAGAAGGAATAAGAAAATGCTCCTTAGAAAAAGATCCTGGATGTCTTCGTATCAACTGGAGTAGAGGTCAAAACGAAAATCGTGGGATAAATATTTCTAATAAACACTCCAATCCATCGAATCATCGATTTTGGTTGGAATTCAATGCTGTCTCACCTAATTTCAAGCCTATCTCAACTGTGATTTGTTGTTCTGAAACACGAAATCCCAATAGCAACTTATCAATGCATAAAACATTTGCATATGGACAAGCTATACAAGCTCGAAGAGAATCTAAAAATGCTGGATATGATGATGCTTTACTAGCAAGTATTTTCGGAGAAATTTGTTGCGGAACAACAAGTAATTTAATCATCAAACGAGGTAATAAATATCTAACTCCACGTTTACAAAGTGGTTGTCTTCCAGGAATCATGAGACAACAAGGATTAGATAAAAATATTTTAGAAGAAGCTAAAATTGAAATAACGCCTAAGAAAAATGATGAATGGCTACTGATTAATAGTCTTAATTGTCAGCCAATATATCAAATAAATAATACTCGCCTAAACATATTTTCTCAACCTGAAGAATTATGGTTATCTTTATATGATATTAAAGTGTCGAATCCTCTAAAGAGATAGGCATAGTAGCACTAGATGCTTGAGGAGCACATGCTTCTACTTGAAAATCAACTACCTTACCGATAATGACAATAGAAGGAGATTCAAACTTCTGTTTTTGAACTTGAACTACAATTTTTTCTAATGTAGTTGTTAAATAACGTTGTCCTTTAACAGTTGCTTGCTGAATAACAGCTACAGATGTGAGTGGAGACAATCCGTTATTCAGAAGCTTGTTAACAATATGTGGGAGATTATGTATACCCATATAAATAACCAAGCTATCACTATATTTTGCTAGATTTTTCCAATTAACCGACGGAAGTTTTTTATCATATCCCTCATGTCCGGTCACAAAAGTCACTGAACTTCCTCCCAAGCGATGCGTTAAAGGAATACCCATATATGCAGAAGCTGCAATGCCTGATGTAACTCCTGGAACAACTTCAACAGTGATGCCTCGACTATTCAAATAAGCGGCCTCCTCCCCACCCCGACCAAATACAAAAGGATCTCCACCCTTTAAGCGCACAACAGACTTATAAGACTTAACAAGTTGAGCAAGTAACTCATTGGTTGTCGGCTGAGGTATTGAATGCTGATTACGTCGTTTTCCAACAAAGATACACTCACAAGAAGATTGAACCAATTCTAGGATTTCGTTAGGAACCAAAGAGTCATAAACTAATGCTTCGCATTGACTAATAAGTCGATGCGCCTTCACAGTAAGTAAATCAGGGTCACCAGGGCCTGCACCTACTAAATATACGGTTCCGGGCAGGAAGTCGTTCATGCAGGAAAAAACGAGTCAAGAGCGATTCAAAACCTACCTTCGAAAGATAGGCAGTGGAGAGCAAACCAGCCGAAATATGACCCGTGAAGAATCTGCAGATGCGCTCGACCTAATTCTGACAGGTATACCTAGCCCCGCACAAATTGGTGCGTTCATGATCGCACATCGAATTAAAAGACCTGGGCCAGAAGAATTAGCTGGAATGATTGATACCTATCTGAAATTAGGACCTAAATTGCAATCACAAACAAAACAGCGTTCTCCTATTTGCTTTGGAATGCCATTCGATGGCCGTACGCGTACAGCACCTATCTACCCTCTTACTTCTTTGGTTTTATTAAGTGCTGAACAACCTGTTGTACTTCAAGGAGGACAACGTATGCCTGTGAAATACGGAATCACGACACAAGAATTATTTTTTGCACTTGGAATGAATCTAAGTGGGCTAACAATCTCACAAGTCCAATCTGGATTTTTAAAAAATAATTTTGCATTTATTCATCAACCAGAACACTTCCCTCTTGCCGAAAACTTAATTTATTACAGAGACCAAATAGGAAAAAGACCTCCTATAGCCAGCATGGAACTGCTATGGTCTGCCCATCGTAATAAACATCTCCTAGTTTCAGGATTTGTCCATAATCCTACTGAAGAAAGGCATTGGAAGACCTTACAACTTATAGGTGAAGAAAATATAATTACAATTAAAGGTCTCGAAGGAAGTACAGATCTTCCAGTTAGTAGAAAATGTCAAGCTAGTCATATAAAAAATAAACACATTAATGCGTTAACTATTGATCCAAAAGATTATAATTTTCATGCTAAAGATGTGGTATACAAAAATTTAGAAGTTTGGAAAATGCAAGCGATAGAAGCAATCAATAATAAAGGACCATTAATAGAATCATTGTTGTTAAATGCAGGGTTTTATTTATGGTCTTCTGATATAACATCAACTTTACAAGGCGGCGTTAAAAAGGCAGAAGATTTAATTAAATCTGGATCTGTTAAAGATACTATAGATAAAATAATTAACTGGAGAAAATCTATTAAATCAACTTCTTAATCATTAAATATCTATCAAATAAAATGCCACTTATTTTAATTTTCTCAAGTGACTTAATTCTCCAGCCATAACGTAATAATAACTGGTAACTAAGTAAACTAGCTTCTGTTATTAAAACTGATTGGCCATCTGCGAGAGCATCAGCTTCTATTTGTTTGAGTAATTGCGTGGCATGTCCTTGACGAGCTGACCGCCCTCGACAATAAATAAGTGCCAAGCGATTGATTGGATATCTCACTGCAAAAGCTTCAATTAGATCATTGTCTGTACTAATCCAACCCTTTCCTTCATTCAAAGTCCTATCAAGAATACCTGGCAACCAAGCCAAAGAACTCCAAGCAATTATTTGCTCCCTACTATACAAATCCTGACATTGTGACTGAATTGCATCTTCATATATAGACCTGACACAAGGATGATGACTAACTAAAAGTTCTTTTAAATCAAAATTTTTATTCATCTTTATTTGAATCTCAATACGTCATTGTGGGATGGTGAGTACATAAATGAAATATACAATTTTGCAAAAGCTTAAAATCCCGACACTCCTTAGTGCTTTTATTACTCTCTTAAATGATCGACTCGGAGAAACAATTGTTTTTCCTTTACTACCCTTCTTGCTAGGGAGATTCACTAATAGTGGGAGTACTCTCGGTCTTCTAGCGGGAACATATGCAATTTCTCAATTCGCAGTTGCACCTCTTATAGGAGCTCTTAGTGATCGATATGGACGTAAGCCAATAATCACAATTTGCGTTTCTGGTTCAGTTATTGGATTAAGCATGTTTGCCATTACGGTCAGTGTTAATTGGAATAATTTTCTACCTACATGGGCTTCCACTTTACCGTTATTGCTTTTATTCTTAGCAAGAATCATTGATGGAATGAGTGGTGGTACAGCCGCAACAGCCACTGCTGTGCTAGCTGACATATCAACCCCAGAAAATCGTGCCAAAACTTTTGGTCTAATTGGTGTTGCCTTTGGATTAGGTTTTATTCTAGGACCTGGGTTGGGAACAGCCTTAGCAAAATACAGTGTCACACTGCCAGTTTGGGCAGCAACGTTATTTGCAATATCAAATTTAGTGTTAGTACTTAGCATCCTTCCAGAGACTCTTCCATCAAATAAAAGAAGTTCATTCATCAAAAAGAGAGAATTAAATCCTTTTAGGCAACTTAAACTAGTCTTTACTAATTCATTATCAAGAACCCTTTGTCTCTCATTCTTCATTTTTTTTATGGCCTTTAATGGCTTTACAGCTGTTTTAGTACTTTATTTAAAAGAAGCATTTAACTGGGGGCCACAATTATCTAGCCAAGCCTTCGTTGTCGTTGGAATAATTGCAATGATTGTACAAGGAGGTTTAATAGGGCCACTAGTAAATCAATATGGAGAAAAACGACTAACGTTAATAGGTGTTGGATTTGTAATGGCTGGGTGCATCACTATAACTCTAGCCAATATAGATAATTCAATACCTATGGTATTTAGCGGTGTAGCGGTTCTAGCGTTAGGTACTGGTTTAGTTACTCCATGCTTAAGAGCATTAATTTCACGAAGACTGAATTCAGCTGGACAAGGGGCTGTCCTTGGAAGTTTGCAAGGTCTACAGAGCTTAGGAACTTTTCTTGGGGCCTCAATCGCAGGATTTAGTTATGACCTACTTGGACAAAAAAGCCCGTTTATTGGGACCACCTTTCTTCTAATAGTTGTACTTTATTTCATAATAGGTGTTGGCTCCTCACACCAAACTCAATCGGAAAATCAATAAATAACGCAATCACTTATTATTATTGCTAACTTTAAACAAGCGTACTGAAAAATTTATTTTAAGTATATGGCAAATAAGCCTGAAGCTAAAAATTTATACATCAATCGAGAATTGAGTTGGATTAATTTCAATCAAAGAGTACTTGCACTTGCGCTAGATAAAACAACTCCTTTACTAGAACGCATAAAATTTTGTTCGATTTTTAGCAATAATCTTGATGAATTTTTTATGGTTCGTGTAGCTTCATTAAAATCACAAGTTGAAGCGGGAATTACCAAAAAAAGTGTAGATGGAAAAACGCCTAAAGAACAATTGTTAGATATTCGCTCAAAATTAATTCCTATCCTGAAGCAGCAGCAAAGAGAAGTACTTACAGATATAAAGAAGCAACTAAAAAAAGAAAAGGTTTATATTTATAATTACGAAGAATTAAATAAACAGCAAAGAGTATGGGTCGATAATTTTTTTAAAACAGCAATTTTTCCGATATTAACTCCATTAGCAGTTGATCCATCTCACCCATTTCCTTTTGTCAGCAACCTTAGCTTGAATTTAGCAACACTAATTCAAGATCCAGAAACTAACCAAAGAGAGTTTGCAAGAATTAAGATCCCACAAAAAACATTAAAGAGATTTGTAGCTATCCCAACAAATTTACATGAAATAGGGAAAGAAGTTATTTATTCAGCCATTCCAATCGAGCAAGTTGTTGCTCATAATCTAACGATACTCTTCCCAGGAATGAAAATTGAAGAATATTCTTTGTTTCGTGTTACAAGAGATGCTGATTTAGAACTCCGAGATCTTGAAGCCGATGATTTAATGAGTGCAATCGAAGAAGGACTCCAAAAACGTCGAATGGGAGGAGAGGTTGTCCGTCTCGAAGTCTCTGACGATATCCCAAAAAATATCTTAGATTTACTGCAAGATGGAATGGGGGTGAAAGAGGAAGACCTTTTTCAGATAGAAGGTTTTTTAGGTGCTGATGAGCTAATAAGCTTAATATCACTTGATTTACCACAATTAAAATTTGAGAAACATCAAGGTATAACGCATCAATCACTAAAAAGTAGTCAATTAGCACTACTAGAAGATGGATCAATCAAACAAGAAGAATTTAAAAGTATTTTTTCAATAATTAGACGCAAAGATTTGCTTGTCCACCATCCATATCATCTATTCAGTACATCAATAGAAGAGTTTATTAATCAAGCTGCAGAAGATCCGAGAGTCATGGGCATTAAAATGACTCTTTATCGTGTATCAAAAGATTCCGAAATAATAGCTGCCTTAATACGAGCAGCTGAAAATGGAAAGCAAGTTATGGCACTTGTGGAGCTAAAAGCACGCTTTGACGAAGACAATAATATTCAATGGGCAAAACGACTTGAACAATGTGGTGTTCATGTCGTGTACGGAGTCATCGGATTAAAAACCCATACTAAAATCGCTTTGATTGTGAGAAAAGAAAAGGATCGCCTGCGTACCTATTTTCATATAGGTACTGGAAATTACAATGCAAAAAGTTCTGCTACATATACTGACCTCGGATTACTTTCCGCTCAACCAGAAATTGGCCAAGACTTAATTGAACTGTTCAATTACTTAACTGGTTTTTCCAAACAGCAAGATTTTAGGAAACTACTTGTAGCTCCAGTAACTTTACGTAAAGGAATAGAAGAACTAATTAATAGGGAAATTAATAATGCAAAAAATGGTAAGCCAGCACGAATTCGTGCAAAAATGAATTCTTTAGTTGATCCTCGAATAATTAACTTATTATATGAAGCCTCTAGCGTTGGAGTTGAAATTGAATTAATCATTAGAGGGATGTGTTGTCTATATCCAGAAAAAAAAGGACTAAGTGAAAATATTAAAGTCATTAGTGTCATAGGAAGATTTCTAGAGCACTCAAGGATTTTTTGGTTCCTTAATCAGGGTAATTCTGAAGTATTTATTGGTAGCGCGGATTGGATGAGGAGAAATTTAGATAGAAGAGTAGAAGCAGTCACCCCAATAAAAAATATAGAACTCAAAAAACAATTAGAGCAACTTTTAGACCTATATCTCACTATCAATTGTGGTGCATGGTCTATGAAAAGTAACGGAGAATTTGTTCGGCTAAAAAGAAAAGAAAATGAAAGTCATTCACAAGAAGAAATCTTGAAAATATTCAACAAATAATTTTATGCTTTGTATTGCTTTCTTGCACTAATTAGATTTCTAGAGAAATATCTACAAAAATTGCGTCTTTTACCTAGAAAAATAGCTCTTTATGCAACATTTTTAAAGGTCTATCGAAAAATTTTCGTTTCTTTTGATCAAGTTTGCATTTTAAGTGCTAACTTCAAACTAAATATAAATATAGGAGGCCAGGGTGATGGGGATCCCTCTGGAATCTGCAAAAGGCTCTTCTAAAAGCCAAGCAGAAAAGCCTGTTTTGCCAAATGCCATAAAAAAGCAACCGACAGGAAAAACCAATCGAAATGTACAAGCATCCAAAGGTCAACATAGATCTGGGAGACTTGGTACAGATGCTATCGGTTTCTATTTAAGCAGTATCGGAAGAGTACCTCTCCTCACAGCTGCTGAAGAAATCGAACTCGCCCATCATGTACAAGCAATGAAAAAATTGCTTGAAATAACAGAAGCTAAAAGAACCACTCGTCAAAAACATCAGATTCGGATGGGCAAACGTGCTCGTGACAGAATGATGGCCGCAAACCTTAGGCTAGTAGTAAGTGTCGCAAAAAAATATCAAAATCAAGGATTAGAGCTACTCGATTTAGTTCAAGAGGGAGCGATTGGACTTGAAAGAGCAGTTGATAAGTTTGACCCTGCAATGGGATATAAATTCTCTACTTATGCGTATTGGTGGATTCGACAAGGAATGACTAGAGCAATTGATAATAGTGCTCGAACAATTCGTCTTCCGATTCATATCAGTGAAAAACTTTCTAAAATGCGCCGTATCACCCGAGAATTAGCGCATCGTTTTGGGCGACAGCCAAATAGATTGGAACTGGCAAGTGCAATGGGAATAGAAACCAAAGATTTAGAAGATCTAATTGCACAAAGTGCGCCTTGTGCATCTCTAGATGCTCATGCAAGAGGGGAAGAAGAAAGAAGTACTCTTGGTGAATTAATTCCAGATCCAAATTTTAATGAACCAATGGAAGGGATGGATCGCAGCATCCAAAAAGAACATTTAGGAGGTTGGCTATCTCAATTAAATGAAAGAGAGCAAAAAATAATGAGATTAAGATTTGGGCTTGATGGAGAAGAACCACTAACACTTGCTGAAATTGGAAGACAAATTAATGTCTCAAGAGAACGTGTCAGACAATTAGAAGCAAAAGCTATTTTGAAATTACGAGTAATGACAACTCATCAACAAGCTGCTTAATTCAAACTTGACTACTGTCAATCTGATTTTTGCAATTGTAAGTTGGTTAGCAATAATCTTTACCATTGCATTAATTGTCAAAAGTCAATTCACAGAACAAAAAGAATTAACAAGAAAAATTATTCATATTGGAACAGGACCTCTTATCCCATTAGCATGGTGGTTAGAAATTTCTAAGAGTCTCGCCGCTATAATTGCAAGCATTATTACAATTGCTCTATTAGTAAATCACCGAATTCGATTCATTTCAGCAATTGAAGATGTGCCGAGGAAAAGCTACGGAACCATTGCCTATGGACTCAGTATTACTCTTTTAATTCTTTGGCTATGGCCTGAACATGCTGACGCAGTCTCTGCTGGTGTATTAGTAATGGCATTCGGAGATGGATTTGCAGGATTAATTGGGAAAGAAGTTAAATCTAAAAATTGGGCAATCTTAGGGCAAAAAAAATCTCTTGCTGGGACTTTGACTATGGCACTAATGAGCGGGATTACCCTTATTAGCATTAGTTATATAATCGGCTTACCCTTTTACCCTATTAAACTATTTACCATCATGTTAATAGCAGTAGTCTTAGAACAAATTAGTTGCTGGGGTATCGACAACCTAACTGTGCCATTAGGAGTTGCAATGGGTTGGATATGGATAATAAATAGTTCAAACTTTATACGTATCAACTAAATAATTGCGGAGGATAATTCCTCTAAAAGATTTTCTGTCATCTCAATATCAATACATGCATCCGTAATACTTTGACCATAGACAAGCTGCGACAAATCATCGGACAGCTTTTGATTACCTTCCACAAGATGACTTTCTAACATCACACCCATAACGTTCCTTGAACCCTGTCTTAATTGACTAGCAACCGATCTAAGAACTTCACCCTGACGTCGATAATCTTTATTGGAATTTCCATGACTACAATCAACCATTAAGCGATTTTCCAAGCCAGCTTGGGATAACTCTTTAGATGCACCTTCTATTGCTTCAACGTGATAATTAGTTCCACTTGTACCTCCTCTCAAAACAAGATGTCCATCAGGATTACCGGTAGTACTAATAATAGAAGCATTACCATTCTCATTTATACCAAGAAAATGATGAGGCCTTGATGCCGCCTTGATTGCATCACTAGCAGTCTTAATAGTGCCATCTGTACCATTTTTATAACCAATTGGCATTGATAATCCAGATGCCATCTCTCTATGAGTTTGACTCTCAGTAGTTCTTGCTCCTATTGCAGTCCAACTAATCAAATCAGCAATATATTGCGGCACAACAGGATCTAATAATTCTGTTGCTGCGGGCATTCCCATACGAGCTAGATGTAACAGTAAAGACCTGGCACGTCTTAAACCAGTATTGATGTCATATGAACCATCTAAATGAGGGTCATTTATCAATCCTTTCCAACCAACAGTAGTACGAGGTTTCTCAAAATACACTCGCATCACAACTTCAAGTTGTTTTTCATATCTCTTTCTTAAAGGCTCTAATTGATTCGCATAATCTTTTGCAGATTCAATGTCATGGACAGAACAAGGACCAACTATTACAAGAATGCGAGAATCGTCACCTTGAAGAATTGATTTTATTCTGCTGCGTGTGTTTGTAACTAACTGAGCAGCATTATTATCAATCGGTAAATCTTGGTGCAGCACAATAGGAGGCACTAATGGTCGCGTGTCCACCACATGAAGATCTGCGGTGTTATCTATCAAAGGAAGATCTGATGCAATACTCATTGAACTCTTTTTTCCTTCATCACAACAAGATTAAGGAAAATACAATATGAATACACTCCTAACCTGTATTTCAGCATCTATCGACACGCAACATAAGATTGTAAATAATAAAAATAGAACCATGGAACAACAATTCAATCAAAAGGAGCAATAATCCATGCTCAGCAACTACCATAAACTTGCTTTAGAGCGAGAAAGTCAAGGAATCCCAGCACTTCCCTTGTCTGCTGAGCAAGTTCAAGAATTAACTGTACTTCTTGAAAAACCACCTGAAAATACAAGCCAAGAATTTCTTTTAAATCTTTTAAAGCATCGGATTCCACCTGGAGTGGATAAAGCTGCATATGTGAAAGCGACATGGCTTAGCTCTATTGCCCAAGGAAGCGCAAGCTGTCAACTCATCGATCCTATAGAAGCAATTAACCTCCTAGGGACAATGGTGGGAGGGTACAACGTGTCTGCACTGATTAAAATTTTAAAAAACAAAGATGAAAAAATAGCAAAATGTGCCGCAGAGAATCTTAGCCAAATTGTCTTGGTATATGACGCAGTGAATGAAATTCTAGATTTAGCCAAAAGCAATCAATTCGCTGACCAAATCATTCAAAGTTGGGCTAATGCAGAATGGTTTACATCAAAACCAAAATTAGCTAATGAAATAACAGTTACTGTTTTCAAAGTCGATGGTGAAACTAATACCGATGACCTATCTCCAGCCACCCACGCTACGACAAGACCAGATATACCGCTTCATGCACTTGCAATGCTAGAAAGTCGCATTCCTGATGGCATTGAACAAATATCTGAACTCAAACAAAAAGGTCATCCAATTGCCTATGTGGGCGATGTAGTTGGAACCGGTAGTTCTAGAAAGTCCGCAATAAATTCGGTCCTATGGCATATCGGCAAAGACATTCCTTTTATTCCGAATAAACGTTCTGGAGGAGTTATTTTAGGTGGAAAAATCGCCCCTATATTTTTTAATACTGCAGAAGATTCAGGTGCTTTACCAATTGAATGTGATGTAACTAAATTGGAAAATGGTGATGTGATAACGATTTTTCCCCATAGAGGCTTAATAAAGAAAAAAATTAATAGCGATAACAATAATGAGCTATTAAGTACTTTTAACCTGAAGCCAGAAACCATAACTGACGAAGTTCAAGCTGGTGGAAGAATCCCATTAATGATAGGTCGAGCATTAACAGATAAGGTCAGAAGCAAATTAGGTCGTGAACCCATTGATATTTTCATAAGACCAGGCGAACCCCAAAAAAGCTCACATGGTTTTACACAAGCACAAAAAATAGTTGGGCAAGCTTGCAGTCTTCCAGGTGTACTCCCAGGAACTAGTTGTGAGCCTGTTATGACAACAGTAGGTAGTCAAGATACGACTGGACCAATGACTAGAGATGAAATGAAAGAACTTGCTTGTCTTGGATTTTCTGCAGATCTAGTGATGCAAAGCTTCTGTCACACAGCAGCTTACC
>QCIW01000013.1 GCA_003216435.1 Prochlorococcus sp. AG-402-N21 | reverse complement strand
TGATCTCCTTAGCAAATTAAGTAACTCAAAAAAACCAAATCAAGTAATCCTTGGATTTGCTGCGCTTACTGGTACTGATGAAGATATAAAAAGAATCGGAGAGCAAAAACGCTTAAGGAAAGGATGTGACTTACTTATGGCAAATCCAATTGATCGACCAAATCAAGGTTTTGGACAAAATCTTAACGGAGGGTTTTTGCTAGGTGGCCATAAAACTCCAAAAACAATGAAAGTTGACTCAAAAATTTCGCTAGCCAATAAATTACTTGATGAACTATTGGACTTCAAATCTAAAAATTTCTAAACTTTTATAAAACACCTGATCTTTCACTTTTCCAACAGAATCGTTGATATCCATTGCTACCAAAGGCTTCTGAAAATATTAATTCAATTTTCAGAGCTTACAATAAGCTACGGGTTGTTTAGAGCTGCAAAAGGCTGGCCTTAACGCTCATCTGCCCTTGTAAGCTCCCAAATGATTCATTGGGCGGTTTATACCGCAGTCATTCGGCCTTTTTGGCGTCCCTCCCATGCGATTTCGTGCTCTATTAGCTTTGGCTCTGGCTTTCTGCCTAGCCTTCATATCTGCCCCAAGTGATGTTTCGGCAGCCTTTGTCAAAGGTCCTGAAAGGGGTAATGCCCGATTTGGGAACGTTGTGAATACAGGGAAAGCAGGTGAATGTACAACCCTCCCTGAAGGTTCTTCAGGCTCCATCAATACTGATGGTGGCTTTAAAAACCTTTGTCTTCAACCAAAAGAAATTTTTGTGAAGGCAGCTGCAAGCAAACGTAAAAAAGCTGAATTTTTACCAGCAAAAATCATCAGCCCTAGATTCAACACAAGTATTGATGAGGTTTATGGAGACCTTTCTGGTGGAAAATTCACTGAAAAAGGTGGAATTGACTTTTCATTGATTACTGTTCTTGCTCCTGATGGAGAAGAATTCCCATTAGCTTTCTCTGTCAAAGATATGGTTGCTGATGGTGGAAAATCAATAGCACCTGGAGCTGAATTCAAAGGAACAACCTTTACTCCTAGCTATAGGACAGGTGATTTCCTCGATCCAAAAAGTCGCGCCAAGGATACTGGTGTTGAATATGCTCAAGGTTTAGTTGCTCTTGGTGGAGATGATGAAGACCTTGCCAGAGAAAACGTTAAGCAAGATATATCCGGCAAAGGGCAAATCACCCTTTCTGTAGAAGCAGTTGATGCTGACACTAACGAGTTTGCTGGAACATTCACAGCCATTCAACCATCTGATAATGCCCTTGGATCTAAAGATCCAACTGACGTCAAAATCATTGGTAATTTCTACGGTAGAAAAGCTTAATTAGTAGCTTTTTATATCGCTAGAAAAATCTCTTAAAAGGCCCTTTAGGGCCTTTTTTTTTTACAGCTATCGCTTTTTAGCACTCCGTCTGGGAGAATTTCACAGATACAAATACCTTCATGAACAAGAAAGAATATTCAATTAGTGATCAGCCAGCATTAATCGATCCCTACGGTGGTCATCTGATTAATCTCATGGCAGCAAAAGAAGATCATCAACAATTAAAAAAAAGTGCTACCAAATCCATAGAATGTTCTGACCGCAATGCTTGTGATATTGAGCTCCTTTTAATAGGAGCGTTCTCTCCAAATAAAGGATTTATGCAAAAAGCTGACTACGACTCAGTAGTCACAAATAACCGCACTACATCAGGCTACCTATTTGGATTACCTATAATTCTAGATACTGATCAAGAAGATCTAACAATTGGGGAAAATGTACTACTTAAATACAAAGGTCAAGATTTAGCTGTCCTTAATATTCAAGATAAATGGGAGCCAAACAAAGTTCTTGAAGCTAAATATTGCTATGGAACGACTTCTTTAGAGCATCCTGCTGTAAAAATGATTGCCACTGAAAGGAAGAAATTTTATTTAGGCGGAGAACTTAAAGGATTTGAGTTACCTAAAAGAATTTTCCCTTGCAAAACACCTAAAGAGGTAAGAGAAAATCTTCCATTAGGTCACGATGTAATAGCTTTCCAATGCAGGAATCCTATACATAGAGCCCACTACGAGCTATTCACAAGATCACTAAAGGCTGAGAATGTCAAAGAAAATGCTGTAGTACTCGTCCACCCAACCTGTGGCCCTACTCAGCAAGACGATATTCCTGGAGCAGTAAGATTTCAGACATATGAAAAATTAGCTGCTGAAGTAAATAATCCAAAAATTAGATGGTCTTACCTTCCGTATTCAATGCACATGGCTGGGCCAAGAGAAGCTCTCCAACACATGATAATTAGAAGAAACTATGGATGTACTCATTTCATAATTGGTAGAGATATGGCTGGATGCAAATCAAGTCTTACGGGAAATGATTTCTATGAACCCTATGAAGCTCAAGATTTTGCGAAAGAATGCGCAGAGGAATTAAAAATGCAAACAGTCCCTTCCTTAAATTTAGTTTTTACAGAGGAACAAGGTTATGTAACAGCCGAAAAAGCAACTGAACTTGGTCTCCATATCAAGAAACTCAGTGGAACAGAATTTAGGAAAATGCTTCGTTCTGGGGAAGAAATACCCGAATGGTTTGCATTTAAAAGCGTTGTAGATGTTCTAAGGAGCTCCAAATAAGCTCTGAGCCTATTAACATTCCTTCATAACGGACTAAAGAACCTTGAACAAACGTTGGCGCAACATTGGACTCTATGTACTAATTGTTGTTTTTGTAATCTTTGTTGGTAGTGCATTCTTCGACCAACCTGATCCTGCAAAAACAGCCAAGGTACTTCGCTATAGCGAATTTTTAGAAGCAGTTGAAGACAACCAAATCAGCAGAGTTTTGATATCTCCTGATAAAGGTTCTGCTCAAATAGTTGAAAATGATGGAAGCCGTTCAAAAGTCAACCTGGCTCCTGACAAAGATCTTTTAGAACTTCTAACTCAACACAATGTAGATATAGCTGTACAACCAGTAAATCAACCAAAACCAATACAGCAAGCTGCAACTAGTTTAATTTTTCCCGTACTTCTATTAGGAGGATTATTTTTTCTATTTAGAAGATCTCAAGCTGGTGGAGGGGGCAATCCTGCAATGAGTTTTGGGAAGAGTAAAGCTCGGTTGCAAATGGAGCCATCTACGCAAGTTACTTTTGGCGATGTTGCTGGAATTGAAGGGGCAAAGCTGGAATTAGCAGAAGTAGTTGACTTCCTAAAAAATCCAGACCGTTTTACAGCAGTTGGAGCCAAGATTCCAAAAGGTGTTCTTTTAGTTGGACCTCCAGGAACAGGAAAAACTCTTTTAGCAAAAGCAGTTGCAGGAGAAGCTGCCGTTCCATTCTTTTCTATCTCAGGTTCTGAATTTGTGGAAATGTTTGTAGGCGTTGGAGCAAGTAGAGTTCGAGATTTATTTGAACAAGCAAAAAAGAATGCTCCTTGCATAGTTTTTATTGATGAAATAGATGCTGTTGGTCGTCAAAGAGGAGCAGGCTTAGGAGGAGGGAATGATGAACGAGAACAAACCCTGAATCAACTACTCACAGAAATGGATGGTTTTGAAGAAAATACTGGAATTATTATTATTGCGGCAACAAATAGACCAGATGTACTTGATTCTGCGCTAATGAGACCTGGAAGATTTGATAGGCAAGTAACCGTTGATAGGCCAGATTATTCAGGTCGGTTGCAAATCTTGAATGTTCATGCTCGAGGGAAAACTATGTCCAAAGATGTTGACTTAGATCAAATAGCCAGGAGAACTCCTGGTTTCACAGGAGCAGATTTAGCCAACCTGCTAAACGAATCTGCGATTTTAGCTGCGCGAAAGAATCTTACCGAAATTAGTAATGAAGAAGTTTCGGATGCTATTGAAAGAATTATGGCTGGACCTGAGAAAAAAGATCGCGTTATGAGTGAAAAGCGCAAAATTACAGTTGCCTATCATGAAGCAGGACATGCAGTTGTAGGTGCACTTATGCCTGACTATGACCCAGTTCAAAAAATATCAATTATCCCAAGAGGCCAAGCGGGTGGTCTAACCTTTTTTACCCCAAGTGAAGAAAGAATGGAATCAGGTCTTTACTCAAGATCTTATCTGCAAAATCAAATGGCTGTTGCATTAGGGGGAAGAGTTGCAGAAGAAATAATTTTTGGAGAAGACGAAGTTACAACAGGTGCTTCAAATGACCTCAAACAAGTTGCTCAAGTAGCAAGGCAAATGATTACGAAATTCGGAATGAGTGACAAGCTTGGGCCTATAGCATTAGGAAAATCTCAAGGAGGAATGTTCCTAGGGCGAGACATTGCTTCTGAAAGAGATTTCTCCGAAGACACAGCCGCAACTATCGATTCAGAGGTTTCTGAATTAGTTGATAATGCTTACAAACGAGCTCATAAAGTATTAAACGATAATCGTTCAATACTAGATAAATTAGCTGAAATGCTTATAGAAAAAGAAACAGTTAATTCCGAAGAATTACAAGATCTTCTAATTACAAATGAAGTAAAAGTTGCCGAATACGTCTAAAAAAATCATCGAGGATATTTGGATCGAGAAACAAGAAGCATTTATTGCTTCCTTGAAATCTCAGCCATTAGTAATAGTTATTCGGATACAAGACAAAGACAATCTCTACAATTTTTCTAACAATATTTTATTCAAAAAAATTGAAGCCCTATCACTTATAGGTATAAAACATATAGAGATAGCTTGGTCTGCAAGTAAAGGGTGGATTGAATTAATTCAATACTTACAAAAGAATTTTCCAACAATCTCATTTGGAGCTGCTTCAATAACAACTGATATTGCCTTAGAGACAATAATCAAATTGCGCCTTCCTTATGCAATGTCCCCTTTCTGGGATAGAAAACTACAAGAAAAAGCTCGGGAATCAAATCAAGTTTTAATTCCAGGGGTCTTCACACCTACAGAAATTCAAAAAACACAAGCTTTTGGTTGCAAAATAATCAAACTTTTTCCAGCTTCAAATTTGGGAATCAATTACCTCCAAAGAATTACCCCTTCTATGAGCTCCCTTCCTTTCGTTATCGCTGCTGGTGGAATCACTCCTAATCATTTAAACGAATGGTTAAATGCTGGATATGATGCTGTAGCGCTTGGCAGAAAAATTCTTCAAACTCAAGAATCAGAAAAATACTTGATTGAATGGCTACACAAAAATAGAACTTCAAGATCACTGCACCTTGATCAGGAATTACATTGACCTCTTTGTCTAAGTAAGTGATCTGCTAGAACAATTGCCACCATTGCTTCAACCATAGGCACTGCTCTTGGTAAAACACAAGGATCATGGCGACCTTTGGCGCCTAGGGTTAAAGCATTACCTTCTAAATCTATTGTTTTCTGAGTTTTCCTAATAGTTGCTGTTGGTTTAAACCCAACTCTTAAAATTATAGGCTCCCCATTACTAATTCCTCCTTGTATTCCTCCAGAATTATTGGTCGCTGTTTTTAATCGGCCATCTAAAGAAGGTAAAAATTCATCATTATGCTCACTTCCTTTTTGAAAAGTACCCTTAAACCCAGAGCCAACTTCAAAACCCTTAGTTGCAGGTAATGACATTAAGGCCTTTGCTAAATCTGCTTCTAATTTGTCAAAAACAGGCATTCCAAGTCCAACTGGTGGATTTCGAACAATGCATTCAATTACTCCCCCACAGGAGTCTCCCTCTTTACTAATTTCTTCTATTCGTTTAATCATTAATCCAGCACTCTTTTGATTAGGACATCTAACAATATTTGATTCAATCGCATCAACCTCCACATCATCGGACTTAATATCAGCCTCTATATCGTGTATTCTCTTAACCCAAGCCAAAACCTCAGTTTTCGATTCTTGAAAAAGCAGTTGCTTGGCAATTGCTCCAGCGGCAACCCTACCAATAGTTTCTCTAGCCGAAGCTCTACCACCTCCGCTCGGAGCTTGTATCCCATATTTGGCTTGATAAGTTGCATCTGCATGAGATGGTCTAAATACTTTTTGCATATCGGCATAATCAGCAGGACGCTTATCTGCATTTTTCACCAACATTGCGATAGGGGTTCCCAACGTTGTATTCCCATCAAGTCCACTTAGTATTTCTATCTGGTCAGTTTCATTTCTAGGTGTAGTAATTCGACTTTGTCCAGGTCTTCTTCTCTTGAGTTCATTCTGAATCATTGCAAGATCCAATTCTAATCTTGGCGGACAACCTTCAAGAATTACTCCAACTGCGCCTCCATGCGACTCACCAAAGGTGCTCATCCGAAATAAGAGACCAAAACTACTTCCCATAATTAATCAATTCTCGTTAAATCAAAAAAACCTTTGCTTAAGTTAAACCTAATAAGACCTATTTCAAGCAAAAATAAATTCAGACATAAAAAGCCCCCTAAGAGAAAGGGGGCTTTTGAAAGAATCTTAAACCTTAAGCTTAACCAATTGAAGGAGCTACAAGAGCTACTGAAGTTGACTCAGCAGCTGCAAGGTCAAGAGGGAAGTTGTGAGCATTACGCTCATGCATTACTTCCATACCTAGGTTTGCACGGTTAAGTACATCACCCCAAGTAGGAACAACAACACCATTTGCATCCACAACAGACTGGTTGAAGTTAAAACCATTTAAGTTGAAAGCCATGGTGCAGATGCCCATTGAAGTCAACCAAACACAGATAACAGGCCAAGCAGCCAAGAAGAAGTGAAGGCTACGGCTATTGTTAAAGCTTGCATATTGGAAGATCAAGCGACCGAAATAACCGTGAGCAGCCACGATGTTATAGGTCTCTTCCTCTTGTCCAAACTTGTAACCGTAGTTAAGAGACTCAGTCTCTGTTGTTTCACGAATTAGAGATGAAGTCACCAAAGATCCGTGCATAGCAGAGAACAAAGCTCCACCAAACATTCCAGCAACACCAGCCATATGGAATGGGTGCATAAGAATGTTGTGTTCAGCCTGGAAAACAAACATGAAGTTGAATGTTCCAGAAATTCCTAATGGCATTCCATCAGAGAAAGAACCCTGACCGAATGGGTATACAAGGAATACAGCAAAAGCAGCAGAAACTGGAGCTGAGTAAGCTACACAGATCCAAGGACGCATACCTAAACGGTATGAAAGTTCCCACTGACGACCCATCCAACCGCAAATACCAATAAGGAAGTGGAAAATAACTAGCTGGTAAGGACCGCCGTTATATAACCATTCATCGACATTCGCAGCTTCCCAGATTGGGTAGAAGTGAAGACCAATAGCGTTACTTGATGGAACTACAGCACCAGAAATGATGTTGTTGCCATAGAGGAAAGAACCAGCTACTGGCTCACGAATTCCATCAATATCAACTGGAGGAGCTGCGATAAACGCAACTGTAAAACAAATAGCTGCAGCAGCTAAGCAAGGGATCATCAAAACACCGAACCAACCGATATAAATACGATTGTCAGTTGAAGTAACCCACTCACAGAACTGTGGCCAGCCTTTGAGCAACGAAGAACGTTGCTGCCTAATGGTGGTCATGAGGACGAAATGAGTATCCCAAAAAGGGAGTAAATAAGAACGAGCATGAGCCCGCCAGGAGGAGTTTAAAGTATAAAAACGCCTTTCGTGGCAATATTGAAGGACATTTTATGAAGAAAATATAAAATCGTTCACATAGAGTCTTAAGATTTTCTTCTCTTTTAAGTGAGAGCTGCAATTGGTCTTAATAAAATGGATGCTCAACGGATCTCGTCTTGAAGAGAAAGTGCCTCTATCATTCGCAAGGCATCGAAGACAGGAATTAGAAGAGCAAGGTGCGACAGTCTATTGGAGTGAAAGATTGCTAAGTTATTAATTATATTTTTTAAACGTTATCTAAGTGAAAACTATATCTAACTTTCTTTTATCTTCTCTGATAATTTTATCAGTAGCAGGATGTGCAAGAAATAAACATTCAGATGTCGATGGAATTTTAATTGAAAATACTCCTTATATAGAAAATGAAATTAATCAATTAAAAATTCAATTATCTGAAATAGAAGATTTAATTAATAAAAATAAAAAGAGGTCTAGATATAAATTAGAAGATAATTCTAGTCCAATTAAATCGATAACTTTAAGGATCGGGTCTAATGATGATCGATTGAGAATTTACTGGAAAGATGGCAGTAAAACTGACTTGCCATGCACAAAAGAGCAATTAACATGGGCTTGTGGTTAATTTAAGATTAGTTTTTTTAAATCTAATTCCCACTCTGAACTAAAAGGCCAAACCTCTTTTGATGTAAGGCTCATAGCAATATTTTTCTCCACATAAGCACCTTCATTAATAAATACTGGAACTACAGATAAATCTTCCTTGTAGGGTGTAATTTCACCTAAAACATTTTCAAATAGTGGATCACCTGAATGAATTGGGAACCAATCATTACCTTGTAGGTCTTTATGAATAAAAGCATTAACATTGCCTGCTAAATCTCTAGGGAAATCTTTACTTCCCAAGTGTCTATGAATAATAACTTGTTTTGGGAAAAGAGCTTCGCCTTGTTGAACCTTGGAAATTTCCTCTAAACAAATTTCTAAAGTCAATTTATTTTGATGAATAATCTTTGTATTAAGAACACCTTGAGGAACTGGTCCTATTTCTATAACTAAACCACAAGGCCATGCTTCAACTAGGAATCCACTTTGGGCTTGGTCTCCTTCATGAAGATATATAGGCAAGCCAAGTCGATATTGAATCAAAGAAGCTAGAGCAAGATCAGCAGGACGACGTCCATAAACAACAAGGCAACATCCCATTGATGAGGTTGTGCTATGAAAATCAAAAACTATTTGGCATGGTTCCTTACCTGATGGTCCATAAAGACTCAATAATTCCTTTGCTCTATTTATCTCAAACTCATTTGAATGAGTTAAATCAAGCAACTCTTCTGCAAAACTTCGATTTAAATCACGATCTAAATATCTTTGACAAAGTATTCTTGCGTCAGGATTTCCAATAACTCTTGATAAAGTAATTCCTCTAGAATTTATAAATGAATCGTTTTTAATCCATTGATCAAATAGCCATGGTGCATTCAATTCATTTCCATGGGTACCAGCTACTAAAAGAACTTGAGCGCCTGGCATTAAAATTAAAAAATCAATCAATCTGAAAATAGCCACAAACCAAGCAATTTCTATGTCAGTTCCTCCAATTCTTGTTTCAGCAGCCAGAAAAAGCTGGAATTGGCAATGGAATCAACTAATGAATGGTTTAGCTCCTTGTGATAAAGAAGGAAATTATTGTCGGCCAACTAGTCAAAAACTAAATGCAATTCCACCATCAAAAGAAGAAATATTAAACCGACCAAAGAATCTGCTCCCAAGAATAATTATTGGTAGAAGTTGCCCATGGGCTCATAGGACTTGGTTGCTTTCTAAATTAAGGAATTTAGAAAGCTCATTAGAACTAATTATTGCCAAAGTCAACTATGAGAAGGGTCTTTGGGAAATTGAGCCTCCATGGCTAGGTTGCAAAACTTTAATTGATCTATACAAAGCTTGTGGCACGCCTCCGTCTCATAGAGCAACTGTTCCCGCGCTTATAGATCCTGGGAAAATTGCAAATGAGCAACCCAGGTTACTTGGCAATGAAAGTAGTCAATTAATTGAGGTTCTTAATGAATGGCCTTCAAATCAAAACTCTCTAAATCTGGCTCCTTTGCCTCTACAAGGAGAAATTAATAAATGGCAAAGTCTTTTGCAATTATCAGTTAATGATGGGGTATACAGATGTGGCTTTGCTCGAAATCAAAGTTCATACAACAAGGCCTCAGAAGAACTCTTTGAAGCTCTTGAATATGTAGAGAAAAGTCTTTCTCTCAAAGGGCCTTGGCTATGTGGAGAAGAATTAACCCTAGCCGATATAAGGCTTTTCCCAACACTTATACGATGGGAAACAGTATATGAACCTTTATTTAATTGCAGTCAAAAACCTCTCTGGCTATTCCCAAACATTTTTGAATGGCGCAAAAAATTCTTCGAAATGCCCAAAGTCAAAGACACCTGTAATTCAATGACTTGGAGGCAAGATTATTTTGGAGCTTTATTTCCTTTAAGACCCAATAATATCGTTCCTCTCGGTCCAGATTTAACAAAAATTGTGAGGGGAATTATATAATTAATAGATAATGAATAATCAAAAAGAAAATCTAGTGCCCCATGAGGGATTAGTTGAAAATAGAATTTTCAATGGTGTATATGGTCAATACACAATAAATAATCAGGATAAACAAGAAGTACAGCTTTACAGACTCTCCTTACTCTTCTGCTCAATAGCATCTTGCTTATGCCTTGCACAATGGATTTTTATTGGGCCATCATATGCATGGATTTGGCTAATATTAATGTCAATAGGTCTAGGCAGCTCTCTTAAATGGATTCATATATATCTAGTACCTCTTCACAAAGCACTGCAAATTCTTTGGGGAGTTGGATTTACTGGAATAATTATACTCTTAATAAAAGTAGGTTCTGTAAATTTACTTAGCACAATTGCAAATAAACCTATCTGGTTAATTGCTATAGGTCCTATTTTTGCTTCATTAACTGGGTTAGGGTTCAAAGAATTCTTTTGCTTTCGCAGACCAGAAGCAATAGGTTTAACGTTATTTATTCCTATTGCACTATTAGGCCATATAAGTACTTTCTTAGGGAGAGAAATTGTAATGTCTTTATTAATCATTTCCTCATTACTTTTAGTAATACTTGCCTTGAGAAAATTAGGTAATGACGCAGCTGCAGATATAGGTGATAAAAGTATCTTTGAATATCTAGCAAATAAGGAAACACCTTCTACAACTTAGAGGGTCTAATTCATGCTATCTAAAATAATAATTAAGCTTTAAATCATGAAATCAACGATTAATCTTGTAGCAAGGTATACATTCATTCTCAAAGTGTTGTAAAGCCAACTAAAAAAGCTTTACAGATATCGCACAACTGCTCAGGGTAATTATGATGTAAGAGACGATCAAAATACGGCGCAAGCCTAGACTCTATGAAATCCATCGAGGAACACATTCTGAAGGATCAATCAGAGATCCAATCTGCAAAAGAAGCTGGAGACTCTGCGAAGCTTCGCCACCTAACTGAGGAGCTCCAATCTTTAGAAGAATATAAAGAGCATCATAAGGAAGAGATTGAGGCTGGAGATCATCATGATCCTAATGCTTTGGAATTATTTTGCGATGCAAATCCTGATGAGCCAGAATGCCTTGTATATGACGATTAATCTCTAGAACTATATCCATAAAAAAAAGCGGGTTGAAACCCGCTTTTTTTTATGGATATAGCTAAACCTGAGTAGTCAACCTATTAATATTCCATATTAAAATCTGACGGACTACTAGTTAACGAGCATACTATTGCCTCTTCATTTTTCATCCGGCGAACTTCCGCAATTGGCCGGCCCATCCTTTTTAAAACTTGAATTTCTTGATCAGTTTGACACCGAGCTATAACTTGGCCATTTCCATCAAAGCAGCTATAGAAGTTCATAATCTTAATGATTGCAATTTAGTTATTACTAATCTTGTGTGATTAGACAAGTCTTAATTAAGAGGTGTATATATAAAATTGGAATAGAACCTTTTAACTATCTAACTTTTCCCATACCTGACTTAGTAATTCACCTAATCCATCTTGAGTCACAGCAGAAATAAAAATTGGTTTTCGGGAGGTCTGTTGAAAGATTTGATCTAGTAAAGCTTGTTGAGATTCTTTATCCAAAAGTTCCTTCTTACTAACTGCCAAAATTCTCGTTCTAGAAATTAATCCATGTCCATATTCGGAAAGTTCCTTCTCGATAACACCTATGTCTTGCAAAGGATCCAAAGAAGATGCATCTACCAGATGAATTAATAACTTCGTTCTTTGAATATGTCGTAAAAAATCATGTCCTAAGCCAGCACCTTTAGCTGCTCCAGAAATTAAACCAGGAATATCTGCAAATAATGTTCCATCTCCACTCGGTCTTTGGACTACACCAAGATTTGGAATCAATGTAGTAAAAGGATAATCAGCGACTTTTGGTTGAGCGGCAGAAATAGAAGAAATTAATGTACTTTTGCCGGCATTTGGTAAACCAATAATTCCAACTTCGGCAAGTAACTTCAATTCAAGTTGCAATAGCCATTCTTCACCCTCTTTACCTTCTGTAAATTTTTCAGGTGCACGATTGCGGTTACTTAAATATCTTGCATTACCAGCTCCTCCTCTCCCTCCAAAAGCAATTACCAGTGTTTCTTCATCATCAACCAAATCCCCAAAAATTATTCCTGTAGATAAATCTCTTACCTCTGTTCCTGGAGGAACTCTTAAAATCGAATCTTTCCCAGCAGAACCAGACCGTTTATTAGGACCACCTCTTTTACCATCCTCTGCAAGAAAGATCTGCTTGAATTTGAAATCTAATAATGTTTGAAGATTCGCATCGGCCTTGAGAATAATGTTTCCACCATTACCCCCATCTCCTCCTGATGGACCTCCCGCAGGTACATATTTCTCTCTTCGAAATGCAACAATTCCATCCCCACCTCGACCAGCTTTAACAGTTATTCGTGCTTGATCTATGAAATGCACTTCATAAGAGTAGCTATAATAGTTTTTAGCACTAATTTCTTAGTAATATCAAAAATAATCCAATAAGCAGTCAAATACTAACTACTTGAATTAAATAAAATTGCACTCAATCCAACCAAATAACACTGCACCCAGCCCCCCCGTCATACTTATCTGCATCAACAACTTTTTTTACATAAGAAAGACTTTCTAACCAATCTCGCAAACCTCTTTTTAATTTACCTGTACCAATCCCATGTATTACCCATATCGGTCCCAAAGCATTACGTAATTTTTCTTCGATAACTGCCTGAGCTTCATGAACTCGCAAACCTCTAACATCCAATGTATTTTTCTTTGTACGTACAGAAGTACCTGTACCTAAAGAATTCTTTATTTTCAGGTTTATCACTGGTTCAGGCAATGTTGGTTTCAAGCCATCAATACTTTCAACAGAAGAAAGTTCTACAGTACTCCGGAAGACACCACAAAGAATCGTCAATTGCAAACCATTATCCGAAACATCAACTACCTGTCCTACCTTGCCTATTGCAATCAATCTAACCCGATCACCTATTTTTGGAAGCCATAACTGATTATTTATATTTTTTGAAGTATCAGAATGCGCAAGTTGCAGTTGTCTCAAACGTTTACCTGTTGTTCGTGCAATTTCACCCGTTGCCCCTTCCTCTCGTAAACGCCTAATCAATTTTCTCACTTCGTTCTGTCCTTCGCGTATAGACGTTTCTAATTTATGGCGTCCTAACTCCTGAAAGTCCGCAGATTTTTTTCTCTGTTGTTTCCAACGTTCTAATAGCTCTTCATGCAACAATTCTGTACGAGCAAGTAATGCAGCTGCATCTTCAGCAGCATCTTGCTGTCTTTGTCTATCATTCTCTAATCCTTTAATTATTTCATTTACATTCTCTGCTCCTTTATGATTCATAAGTTTTTGAGCTCTATCAATAACATCTAGATCTAACCCCAACCTATTTGCGATTTCTAAAGCATTACTTCTACCTGGTATGCCCCATTGTAAATGATATGTCGGTTTTAGATCTTCACTATTAAAAGCAACGGAAGCATTCTCGAACCGTGAATCACTATATTTCAAAGCCTTGAGCTGACTAAAGTGTGTAGTTACAACTGTAAGTTTTGCCCTATCGGCTAAGACTTGTAATAAAGCAATGGCGATAGAAGTTCCTTCTGTAGGGTCAGTTCCAGCTCCCACTTCGTCAAGCAAAACTATTGCGGAGCCAGGGCAGGTAGTTATCGCATTAAGAATTCTAGAAATCCTTACTATGTGTCCACTAAATGTAGAGAGATTTTGTTGAAGCGATTGTTCATCTCCAATGTCTGCTAAAACCTGACTGCACCACGGTACACATGGGGTCCCAATACATGGTAATAACAAACCAAACCTTGCCATAAGGACAGCCAATCCAATACTTTTCAAAGTGACTGTTTTCCCACCAGTATTTGGACCAGTAATGGCTATTACTCTCAAATGATCAGCGACTTCAAAACTAATCGGAACAACTTTCTTACCTTGTTGAAAACGTTCCTGCCATACCAATAAAGGGTGCCGAAATTCTTGCAGACAAAAGGATGCGTCTTTGCCTTCAAAAATAGAAGGGGCCACCCCTCCCAACCACGATCCATAGCGAGCTCGCGCTAAAGCTAAATCCAGCTTCAGCATCACCTTACATAAATACTTAAGATCTGAGAAATTTTCACCAACTTCTCTACTCCATAAGGCTAATAATCTCCGTTCTTCCGAGAAAATATTCGACTCTAATTGAGCTATCTGGTTCCCTAATGGAATAACAGATTGAGGCTCAACAAAAATTGTATTTCCAGACGCTGAACTGTCATGAACAATTCCTTTAATCTGATCACCTGCACCTAACTTCAATGCAATTACAGGACGACCATACCTTTCAGATATAACATTATCCTGAAGAATCGAGCTATGTTTTCTTAAAAGAGCCTGTAACTTTTCTCTTCGATCAGAACGTAAATCATTTAATTGCAGACGAAGTCCCGCAAGTTTCGTACTAGCTCTATCAGCAATCCGGCCACTATCTTCCAAACCAAACTCAAGAAGTTTTTGAAGATCAGGCAAAGTTGCTAATTGTTCAAATAAGGATGATGTAATCGGTCGAAGCAATGAATCATCAATTTGACGTCTCAAGCGCCTCGCTGTTCTTAATGTTTCGGCAACCTGCAGTAACTCTTCTCCTGAAACCATTCCACCCTTGCTACACCGCAAAAGAATATTTTCTAAATCATGTACTCCTTGAAAATTCAATCCACCTTCAATGAACTCATCTAAAGCCCCTATTTCTAGTGTTTCAGCTAAGTAACTACGACTAGTAGCTACATCGGGAGGTATATCTAAATTTTCAGATTTTTTTTTCCCCTGAATAGTACTTGCGAAAGTGGATAATTGCTTACATAGCCTAGGCCATTCTAATAATTCGATTGTTTCCTCGAAAGCAACTCCAACAGAATTATTTGATTGTTTGCATGAATTATCCTCGAGCAAGTTTTAATCCTCTCGTTGATTAGTTGGGATACCTTCCGGTGGTTGATAAAGCATTTCCAACCAATTACCTTCAGGATCTTTTAAATAAAATGATGCGGTTCCATCGCGATGGTCATGCAATGCACCAACTGGAACACCTGAGTTCTTGAGTTGCTTATGAACCAATTCAATTTCAGTTCTATCAGTAAAATGAAAAGCAAAATGAGGTCCAGCAGCTTTATAGCCAGGTCCTAATAAAGCCAGCCCATCTTTTCCAGAGCCCGCCTCTAAATAGCACCAATCAGGATCATCCCAAATAAGCCTCATTCCCAAACCTAAATAAAAAGACTTAGCTCTTTCGACGTCTTTAACTCTTACAGCAACATGTCCAAGCCTTTGGACATTAATTAATCTTTTTTCTAAATTCTCTTTCACCATTCTAAAAAAAGAAAAACTTAATAAAATAAGAGTTTGTTATGGATTTTAAGCAAAGAATTCATTTTTCTTGTAACCATCTCGCCGCATCACATGCATGATAAGTCAATATCAGATCAGCACCTGCTCGTTTGAAGCTCATTAAAGTTTCTAATACCACTGATTTTTCATCTATCCATCCTCGATCTGCAGCTGCTTTCACCATTGCATACTCTCCGCTTACGTTATAGGCAGCAATAGGTAGTTCAGACTCTTCCCTTAACCTATAAATAATATCTAAGTAAGCCAATCCTGGCTTAACCATCAAGATATCTGCACCTTCTTGCTCATCTAATTGGGCTTCCGTAATGGCCTCCCTAGAATTAGCTGGATCCATTTGATATGTACTTTTATCTTTAGGAATAGGCTTTGTAGTCTCAGATCTGGGTGCAGAGTCAAGAGCTTCCCGGAAAGGTCCATAGTAAGCAGAAGAATATTTTGCTGTATAACTAATAATTCCTACATGTTCATACCCTTCATCATCCAAAGCTTCTCTTATTGCACCTACACGACCATCCATCATGTCACTAGGACCAATCAAATCAGCACCAGCTTGTGCTTGAACAACTGCTTGACGGCACAAGAATTCGATTGTCTCATCATTTAAAACAACTCCTTGAGCGCTAACAATTCCATCATGGCCATCTATTGAATAAGGATCTAGAGCAACATCCGTCATTATTGTCATCTGAGGTATTTCTTTTTTTAAAAGCTGAATTGCTCTTGGAATCAATCCTTTTTCATTGAAACATTCTTCTCCATTTTCGGTCTTTAAAGATTCATCAACCTTTGGGAAAAGAACCACGCAACGTATACCCAGCTCCCAAGCTCTCTGTACTTCATGAATTAATGAATCCAAACTCCAACGACTTGCCCCAGGCATTGCACCAATAGGCTGAACTTGATTTCCTTCATGAACAAATAAAGGGTAAATGAAATCTGAAGGCCTTAAAGAGTTTTCTCTCACCATGCTTCTTAAAGATGGAGAGCGACGCAGACGACGAGGGCGATAAGTGATATCCATGAAGAGGCAATTAACTGTTGATCATGATCGTAGGTCGAAGCTATGACTATGCAGACTTAAACCAGTCTTTTCGAGGATCATAACTGCGAAAATTTTGCAATTCTTGAATAAGCTCAAGCTCTTTTTGAGACCATGTAGTGGGGAAGTTCATTTTGAGCGTAACAAGTAAATCTCCACGCCTGTTGCTCAATGGCCAACCTTTTTCTTTTAATCGCAAATTTTGTTCTGGAATAGTTCCTGCAGGAATATTAACTAATGCTTCACCATCAGGGATTTTTATTTTGACTGTTGCTCCTAAAACCAACTCTTCAAAACTAACAGGTAAATTTCCCCGAAGTTGTTCTCCCTCTAAGTACCAAATTTTATGAGGCTCTACATCAATATTTAAATATAAATCGCCTCTCCTTCCTAAACCAGGTTGCAAGTTACCTTTTCCTTTGAGACGAAGCTTTGATCCAGATTTAATTCCTCGTGGAATTTTTACTTGCACACGCTCACCATTTATAGAAAGTGTTCTTTTTGTTCCGCGAAAAGCCTCCTCAAAGCTAATTTGAAGCTTAATCTGAGCATCTAAATTCTTTGGTGTTCTTTCTGATTTAGTTGAAAAATTGTGATCACTAGAAAAACTATTCTTGCCTCCAACTTCACCGAAGTTCCCTAAAAGATCATTAATAAATTCATCAAAATTACCATAGTTACCAAAAGCAATATCAAAATCAGAACCCTTACCTGGGTTGGACTTGATACCAATTGATTGATCCCAATATTGTCCATATTTTGTATATTTTTTTCTTTTCTCTGAATCTATGAGCACTGCATATGCTTCATTGATTTCTTTAAATTTAGACTCTGCCTCTTTATTACCTGGATTCACATCAGGATGATACTCGCGAGCAAGCTTTCTAAAAGAGCGCTTTATTTCTGCTTTTGTAGCACTCGGCTCTACACCAAGAATTTTGTAATAATTACGGTAGCCCCGAGAATTCATAAGGATTCCAAGAGATTAAATCTTATAAAAAATATTTTTTCAAGTTAACAATAATCGAAAGGCATCCATTAAATAGAGAAAATTCCGAACTAAATAGACCTCAAAGATATAGGCTTATAAAAGTTAAATGCCTAAAGGAGCTTTCTTTGTGGCCTTGATTCATGGTCTTCACCGTAGAAATATTAGAGGTGATGTTTTAGGAGGTCTCACTGCTGCAGTGGTAGCACTTCCTCTTGCTCTCGCTTTTGGAGAGGCTGCCCTTGGAAATGGAGGGGCAATTTATGGTTTATACGGAGCAGTTGTCGTTGGATTTCTAGCTGCTTTATTTGGCGGCACTCCTGCGCAAGTTAGTGGGCCAACAGGACCCATGAGCGTTACTGTTGCTGGAGTAATAGCAAGCCTTACAGCAATAGGTGTAAATCCCAATCTTGGAGCAGGAGAAATCTTGCCCCTGGTAATGGCAGCTGTAGTACTAGGTGGGCTTTTCCAAATTCTATTCGGATTACTAAGACTTGGGAAATATATAACTCTTGTGCCTTATTCAGTGGTATCCGGCTTTATGTCGGGGATAGGGGTAATTATAATTATTATTCAGTTAGGACCATTATTGGGAATTACAACTGGTGGTGGAGTAATTGAATCCTTAAGAAGATTAACGAATAACTTTGAGCCAAATGGGGCCGCAATAGCAGTCACAGTAATGACTCTAGCTATAGTTTTTCTTACCCCAAGACGAATAAGTCAATGGGTTCCTTCACCTCTTTTAGCTTTATTAATAGTTACTCCTTTATCTATTTTTCTTTTTAATGACACATCTCTTATAGAGAAAGGTGCGGAACCAATTCCTAGAATTGGAGAACTTATTCAAGACCAAAGTGGATCCTGGTATAGAGAAATACCGGCAGGTGGACTAACTTTCTCGCTGCCTAATTTTCAAGGAAACCTTGGGGTAATAGTCCAAGCTGGATTAGTTCTGGCTGTTTTAGGAGCAATTGATTCGCTTCTCACATCACTAGTTGCAGACAACATCTCGCAGACCCGTCACAACTCAGATAGAGAGCTTATTGGCCAAGGAATTGGCAACAGTGTTGCAGGACTATTTAGTGGTCTTCCAGGGGCCGGAGCCACTATGAGGACAGTCATCAATGTCAAATCTGGAGGAAGTACTCCTATATCTGGGATGGTTCACTCCGTAGTTTTACTAATAGTTTTACTGGGTGCTGGTCCTTTAGCTGCAACAATTCCAAACGCTTTATTAGCAGGAATTCTAATAAAAGTTGGCCTTGACATTATTGACTGGGGTTTTCTGAGAAGAGCTCACCGACTTTCTCTTAAGACTGCAGCAGTGATGTATGGAGTCCTCTTTATGACAGTTTTCTGGGGACTTATAGAAGCAGTTTTAGTAGGTGTGTTTATTGCAAATCTACTCACAATTGATTCAATTACTCAAACTCAGTTAGAAGGAATGGAAGCAGATAATCCTATAGATAATTCGGACAATAGTGCCACATTAGAATCACCTTTAAACCCTGAAGAAAAAGAACTATTAGAGCGTTGTTCTGGTGAAGTAATGTTGTTTAGGCTTAAAGGACCACTTAGTTTTGGCGCCGCAAAAGGTATAGCTGAAAGAATGGTCCTAATTAGAAATTATAAAATACTAATTTTAGATATTACTGATGTTCCACGCGTAGGAGTTACAGCTTCACTTGCAATAGAAGATATGGTTCAAGAAGCAAAAGTAAATTCAAGGACCGCATATGTTGCTGGAGCCGCTGGACCGGTAAAAGATCGGTTGTCTAAGTTTGGAGTAGATGTAATAGGAACTAGGAAAGAAGCTTTAGAAGCTGCCTTAAATGAACTCAATAAATAATCTTTAACTTTAGGAAAATCCTCTCAAGTAAGTTTTTTCATTCAATTCAATGAACTATGGAATCTAATTTAATACTACAAAATGTCCTATCTCCTCCAATTCTTTTCTTCTTCTTAGGAGTAATAGCAGTTATTTTGCGCTCTGATTTAGAAATACCTGCGCCATTACCAAAATTATTTTCGCTTTATCTTCTTCTTGCAATTGGATTTAAAGGGGGAATAGAACTTCAAAAAAGTGGTTTCACTGGACAGGTAATTCCAACTGTGGGAGCTGCAATATTGATGTCACTTTTAATCCCTTTAATATGCTTCGTAATCTTAAGACTCAAATTTGATGTATTTAATTCAGCAGCAATAGCAGCTGCTTATGGTTCAATCAGTGCTGTCACTTTTATAACCGCTGAAAGTTTTCTAGAAAATCAAAGTATCCCCTTTGATGGATTCATGGTTGCTGCCTTAGCTCTAATGGAATCCCCAGCAATAATTGTTGGGCTTCTTTTAGTAAAACTAGCTGGACCAATTAAAAGGCGACCTAATGCTAAGCCAATGAAAATTGGATCAATATTACACGAATCTATGCTTAATGGATCAGTCTACTTACTCTTAGGAAGCCTATTAATAGGTTTTTTAACCGCAACAAATAATCCTGCGGGAGTAGAAAAAATGCATCCATTTACAGGCAAACTTTTCTATGGGGCAGAATGTTTTTTCCTGTTAGATATGGGAATAGTTGCAGCTCAAAGACTTCCCAGGCTTAAGAAAGCAGGTTCTTTTCTAGTTGGATTTGCTGTGTTGATGCCAATTTTCAATGGTGTAATTGGTGTATTCATTGCAAAAGCTTTATCTCTAGGTCCAGGGAATGCACTTCTTTTCGTTGTTCTTTGTGCAAGCGCTTCTTACCTTGCTGTTCCTGCAGCAATGCGAATGACAGTTCCCGAAGCCAAGTCAAGCTATTACATTTCAACTACATTAGGTCTAACCTTCCCCTTCAATATTGTGATTGGGATCCCTATGTATATGACATTTGTCAATAAAGTAATCCCAGCGACAATCTAAATAAATGAAAAGACTAGATCTTATCTTTAGCGAAAGAGAGTTAGAACAAGTTCTAGCGGCTCTAGAAAAAGCCAATGCCCCAGGCTATACCGTAATGAAGCATGCAACTGGACGAGGTCCCGAAAGAGTTATTACTGAAGATATGGAATTTACTGGATTTGGTTCAAATGCTCATGTAATTGTTTTTTGCGATCAAGAAGTAATTGAAAAGATAAGAGAAAATATTAGATCTATTCTTAGTTACTATGGAGGTGTTGCTTATGTATCTGAAGCAACCCCTCTCTAATATGAACATTAAGAATATATTTTTAGCTATTAATTATTAATGAAATAGCTGAAGATTAGTTTTCCAAACAATAATCAAAACATGATTTACGAGTGTACCCAATCCACTCTTATAGACTTACGACTATTAATAAACTTATCTATTGCCATAGCCGCAATACATCCATCAGAAGCCGCAACAACTGCCTGTTTAAAGGGTGTATTCCTAATATCACCAATAGCCCAAACACCTTCAGATGTTGTTGCCATGAAATCATCAACAACCACACCACCATCTTCAGTCAAAGCAACTTGACCACCTAAAAAGTCAGTTATAGGTTTTGAACCACTCATATAAACAAAAACACCATCTACCTTGAGAAATTCTTTATCTTCTGAAGAGCGATTTTTAACATTTATGCCCGTTACTCCTCCCTCATTGCCTTCAATAAGCATTAATCTAGTTTTGCCCCAGTGCTTTACATTAGGCTTGGATAATAGTTGCTTTGAATGTAAATCATCTTCTTTAGGGTCGTTAGAAGTAATCCAATGAACTGTAGAGGCAAATTTTGTTAAAACCTGTGCTTCTTCTATAGCCTCCTTATTTACACCTATTACTGCAACCTCTTTGTCTCTATAAAAGGCACCATCACAGGTAGCACAATAACTAACTCCTCGGCCAAGAAATTCAGACTCTCCTTTAAATGAAGCAGGTCTTCCCATCGCTCCACTAGCCAATACCAAAGCTCTTGCTTTGAACGTACCTTCAGGGGTATATACAGTTTTCCAATCACCATTAACATCGACCCCAAAAACCTGTGCTCGTCTATAGTCTGTCCCATATTGAATTGCTTGTTCTCGCATCAAATCAAGTAATGCCTCGCCACTCATTTCTGTTGAAACACCTGGATAATTAGCAATTTGATGAGTGACAGCCAAGGCACCAACTGCAGGATTCTTATCCAGAATTACAGTTTTCAAATCTGATCTAGCGGTATAAAGCGCACATGTACAACCAGCAGGGCCTCCTCCAATAATTGCAACATCTGTTTCTATTGTTTCCAAGGTTCTCCCTCTCCTGTAAGAATTTTACTCAGTTTCAAAAGCGATGGTGCTCAAATATGTTGAGGAAATTGCATAAAAGCAATTTGTCCATCTTATAGAAAGTATTGAGCTAACTGTAATGAAAAAAATGACTATATAGCCTAAATAAAAATGGTTCTAAATAGAATTATTGATATTTTCAAAGAAAAGAGTATTTAAACTTAGTGAAGTGGGGTCTGCCCCCAGCACTAAGCCAATTCCATGAATCGCAAAAAAGAGCTCGAAAGAATTTGGCAATTTTGGCTGTACCCACTATTAATAGGGTCATTTATAGGCATGGGATACCACAGCACAAAAAAACTAATCACATCAAATACGACGTCAAGGCAAGAAATAAGCAGCACTCAAAAAGAATTAGCAAGAAATAAATTTAAAAAGCCATCAGTAGAAATTTTTGAAGTTGACTCCACACAAATAGATAATGAAATCAAAATAATCAAAGGAAATCAATTAACAGAGGAAAATTCAGATGTTGATCAAATTCACTTTGACAAACCTTTTAAAAAGCAAAAGACAGTCGAATTAATTCAATCCAATCCCACTAACACTATTGAAAAACAATTCTTGGGGTTATCTCAAGGAAAGGAAAAGGAACTAGACTCTTATGATTCTTATTCTGTGAGAGGAGAACCTTTCTTTGAAAAATATGATATTCAAGAACTCTTTAAAACACTCCCTCGCAATTAATTCAACCTAAATCAAGTAAAGTATTGAAGCTGTGTTCTTTGCAAAGGGCGTCTTGACAACATCTGACACCTTACTAAAAGCAACACTTAATCGCTTATCAGCCAAATTAGGAGAAAAGCTAATAGAGACTGCTGAAGAAATTGCTGTTATCACTAAAGAAGCGCCAGACAAACTAAAAAAGGAATGGGAAAACCTTAAGGATGAAATTTATGAAGAAGCTGAAAGACTTGAAAATGAGTCAAATCAAGAATCTAAATATGATTCAAATGTTTCTAAAGACTCAAATTCCAATAAAATTCAGGAGAAAATAGATCAAATTCGAACAAAAGTCACTGAACTAAATCAAAGGATTTAAATTAACAATTAAACGTTTAAGAAATATAGTTAATTTCTATGCAGAAATTTTTCCGCTCATTAAAAATCTGGCAGGTAGTTGTTCAGCTTTTATTTTTTCTTTGGTGGGATTCTTGTAAATGGAATTATTTAAGATCTTATACAATAAAAAGGAAAGAATTAAGACAAAAAATTAGAGCAAAATGGTTAACCAATGAACTTTTATCTCTTGGTTCTGCATTCATTAAGCTTGGTCAACTGCTATCTGCTAGGCCTGATGTTTTGCCCGCAAGCTGGATACTTGAACTAGCTAAGCTTCAAGATAGAGTTCCTCCATTTAGCTATGAAGAAGCAGAAAAAATCCTAAGAAAAGAACTATTAGAAAATTTTAGTCAAATCAATCAAATTGATAAACAACCTTTAGGAGCTGCTTCAATAGCACAGGTTCATAAAGCTACTTTAAATAATGGGGAAAAAGTTGTTTTCAAAGTTCAACGACCTGGATTAGAAACTTTATTCAGACTAGATCTAGAAGTGATGCAACAAGTCGCGGCATTGCTTCAAAAAAAACGCTCCTGGAGTTACGGAAGAGACTGGGTAGGTATTGCAAAAGAATGCAAAAGAGTTCTTCTCAGAGAACTAGACTTTCGTATAGAAGCTCAATATGCAGCAAGATTCAGGCAGCAATTTTTAGATGATCCTAAAATTAAAGTCCCTTCGATTATTTGGAAGCTAAGCACGAGAAGTATTTTGTGTCTTGAATATGTCCCAGGCATCAAAATAAATGACGAATTATCTATTAAAGAAACTGGTATTGAGCCTTCTTCGATAATAGATATAGGAGCAGAAAGCTATCTCAAACAACTAGTTGAATATGGTTTCTTTCATGCTGATCCTCATCCTGGGAATCTTGCAATTGGCTTTGACGGTTCATTGATCTATTACGACTTTGGAATGATGGGTGCCATCTCAGATCAACTTAGGAAAAGAATTGGATCAATGGTTAGAGCAGCCGCCTTAAGAGACGCATCAGGTCTAGTTAAAGAACTTCAAATTGCAGGGATTATTTCATCAGATATTGACATAGGACCTGTTAGAAGATTTGTAAGAATAATGCTTAAGGAAGCACTTACTCCTCCGTTTAGTCAAAATATTTTTGAGAAGCTCTCAAGTGATCTCTATGACCTTGTTTATGACAAACCATTTAAACTTCCTGTTGAACTAATCTTTGTCTTCAGAGCCCTTTCAACATTTGAAGGAGTTGGACGTAGTCTGGATCCAAGTTTTAATTTAATCTCAATAGCTAAGCCATACCTAATCCCACTCATGACGTCTAACAACTCAAATCCCAACGATCTAATTAATGAGATAGGCCGTCAAGTTGGAGAAATTGGAAGTCGTGCTGTTGGGATACCAAAAAGATTAGATGAAAGCTTAGAAAGATTAGAGCAAGGTGATATTCAACTACAAATAAGAATGGGAGAATCAGATAGACAGTTCAGAAGAATGATTAATGCACAGCAGTCTTTAAGTCAATCCATCTTATTAGGTTGTCTGGGTATTACAGCAGCACTATTAGGTTCAAGTAATAGACCTTTTCTCTCTTGCTTACCAATAGTTTTTGGAGTACCTATATTCACAAATTGGGTCAAATTACAATTCAAAATTAATCGTGATAATAGAATTGACAAACTTCCTGGTGCATCAAGATAGGAATAAAAACTATCTACCTCTAGGTCCCAAACCAATTGCCCCAGCATAAATTGCTTGCTTACCTAACTCATCTTCGATTCGAAGAAGTTGGTTATATTTTGCCACTCTTTCACTTCTACTTAATGATCCAGTTTTAATTTGTCCAGATCTAGTTCCCACACATAAATCTGCGATAGTTGTATCTTCGGTTTCACCACTTCTATGACTAATAACACTTGTATAACCTGACCTATTTGCAAGCTCTATTGCCTGCAATGTTTCCGTTAAAGAACCAATTTGATTCACTTTAATCAAAATGGAATTAGCAACCTCTAAATCAATTCCCTTTTGCAAGCGACGTGTATTAGTAACAAACAAATCATCTCCAACAAGTTGTACATTACTTCCTAATTTTTCTGTTAGAAGTTTCCATCCTTGCCAATCATCTTCTGCTAATCCGTCTTCTATAGAAATGATTGGATAATTATCAACTAGCTTTGATAATTCATCTACCATATCATTACTAGAATAGTTTTCGCCTCCATAAGAATAAAGATTATCCTTAAAAAATTCAGTACTAGCAACATCTAAGGCTAAAGAAATCTGATCTCCAGGTTTAAATCCTGCCTTTTCAATTGATTCCAAAAGTAAATCTCCAGCAACTTTATTACTTGGCAAATTAGGGGCAAACCCTCCTTCATCTCCAACTGCAGTTGACAACCCTTGATCACTTAGAAGACCTTTCAAAACATGAAAAACCTCCGTACCCATTCTTAGGGCCTCTCGAAAATTATTAGCGCCATGAGGAACCAACATAAACTCTTGGAAATCCAAATTATTTGCAGCATGTGCACCACCATTAATTACGTTCATTAATGGCACTGGTAACAAAGAAGACATAGGTCCTCCCAAATAACGATAAAGAGGAAGACCTAAGGCATTTGAAGCTGCTCTAGCAGTTGCAATGCTGACTGCAAGAATTGCATTAGCACCTAAATTGGATTTATTCTCTGTTCCGTCTATATCAAGCATGATTGAATCAACATTTGCCTGATCTATTGCCGATAATCCACATAGAGCAGGGGCAATTCTATCTTCAATATGATTTACAGCTTGCAGGACTCCTTTACCCATAAATCTATTCCCACCATCTCTTAATTCATGAGCCTCATAAGCACCTGTACTAGCCCCGCTAGGAACTATTGCACGACCTAAAGAACCCCCATCAAGGAGAACTTCTGCTTCAACGGTTGGATTACCGCGTGAATCAAGTACTTCCCGTGACAGGACAGTATCAATAATTAGTTCTAGAGAGTCGTTCACTTTCTTTAATCATCTTTTGAAGATCCTATTTACTTAAGGATCCATTGTCTCTGTGTTGTTTAGCACTCCTCGTATTTCAAAATCACTATTTTGCATATAAAGATGGAGAATATAGGGAATCTGCGTCTGACAAAAATTACAACAAATGAGCCAAAGCCTTACACAAGATCCGAATCGATTTAGTGACGAAGCTTGGAATTTATTGCTTGGAGGAGAAGATGCCGCCAAAAGGTGGAGGCATGGCAATCTTGACGTAGAGCATCTTATTGAGGTTCTTTTCACAAATAACACTTACAAAAAATTCATTGATGTTTTATCACTCAACCATTCAAATTTACTTGAAAATTTAGAAGAATTTCTTGCTGATCTGCCAATTACAAAAAGTAAAAACCTCTTCATAGGAGAAGATCTAGAAGAATTGCTTGAAACAGCTGATAATTTTCGGAATAATTGGGGTTCTAATCTTATTGATATATCTCATCTCATCAATGCGATTGGCCGAGATCCTAGAATAGGCGCCCAATTATTTGAAGAATCTGGTCTCCCATTAGAAAAATTAGAAAATGAATTAAGGAACTTGCCTACTCCCTCTTCTTTCAATCGTTCCAATATCCCAGAAATTAATCAAAGTTCAGTTCAAAGAAAAAAAACTCAACGTCCCCAAAAAAGTGAATCACAAAATTTTGAACCTAGAAATACCATAAAAACTCAATCACAAAGTTTTGAATCTAGAAACACAATAAAAGCTAATAAAGAAAAAAAAGAGATTTCACTTGAGAATAATGAGGATCAGGAACTTAAGAAACAACCAAGTGCTATTGAATCCTATGGAAGAGATTTAACAGAGTCAGCTAAAACTGGAGAATTAGACCCAGTCATTGGTAGAGGAGAAGAAATAAAAAGAGTCATCAAAGTGTTATCTAGACGCGGGAAAAATAACCCTGTATTAATAGGATCCCCTGGGGTAGGGAAAACGGCTATAGCAGAACTGTTAGCTCAAAGAATAATTAATGGAGAAGTACCTGAATCTCTTAAAGGAGTAAAACTTATCTCTCTAGATACAGGGGCATTAATTGCAGGAACAAAGTTCCGTGGTCAATTTGAAGAAAGACTTAGGTCTTTACTATCAGAAATCAATGACTCAAATCAAGGAATAATTTTGTTTATTGATGAGTTACATACTGTTTTAAATAATGATCGATCAATTGCTGATGCAAATAGCTTAATGAAACCTTTTTTAGCTAGTGGAGACTTGAGATGTATTGGTGCTACAACCCCTGAAAACTATCGAAGAACAATTGAAAAAGATCAAGCTTTGAATAGAAGATTTCAACAAGTTCTTATAAAAGAACCTGGTCTGGAATTGAGTTTAGATATTCTTAGAGGTGTTAAAGAAAAATATGAAAATCATCATGGAATAAGAATCAGTGATGAAGCATTAACAACTGCAAACCGTCTAGCAAATAGATATATCAGTGATCGATGCCTTCCTGATAAAGCAATCGACCTTATCGATGAAGCTGCAGCACAATTAAAAATCGAAACCACATCGAAACCCCAATTAATTGAAAATTTAGAGTGTGAGATTAATAGACTTGAAATTTTATTAGTTGAAAGCGAAAATAATAGTGCTTTTGAACAATTAGAATCATTAAAAGCAGAAAGAGATAAAGGATTAATCAAACTTGAAGAGCTTAATGAAATATGGCAAGGAGAGCGTTCATTATTTAAGGAACATAAACATTTAGTTTTGGAAAGCAAAGGAATACAAGATTCAATAAGAAATGCAGAAGATTCGGGAGATCTCGAAGAAGCCTCAAGACTTAAATACGAAAAACTTGATTTGATATATCAAAGGAAAAGTGAAATTGAGGAATATATGTCATCACAAAAATCATCTAACATTACCTTCATAAGAGATCAGGTAGAACCCGAAGATATAGCAGATGTTGTAGCTAGATGGACTGGGATCCCTGTAAATAAAGTTTTAACTGGCGAACGACAAAAATTATTAGATCTTGAAAAAGAATTAGGGGAAAAGGTCATAGGTCAACTTCCAGCAGTTCAAGCAGTTGCAGCAGCAATTAGAAGAGCACGTGCAGGCATGAAAGATCCTTCTAGACCTGTTGGTTCATTTATGTTCTTAGGACCTACTGGCGTAGGTAAAACTGAACTTGCCAAATCTTTGGCCGCATCTTTATTTGATGAAGAAGAAGCTCTTATAAGACTTGATATGAGTGAATTCATGGAAAGGAATGCCGTAGCACGTCTCTTAGGGGCACCTCCAGGATATGTAGGTTATGAAGAGGGGGGGCAATTAACTGAAGCCGTAAGGCAAAGGCCATATGCAGTTCTTTTACTTGATGAAATAGAAAAAGCACATCCTGAAGTATTTAATATTCTCCTTCAAGTTCTTGATGATGGTCGACTTACTGATTCTCAAGGTAGAACTGTCGACTTTCGTCATACAGTCATTGTTATGACTAGCAATCTTGCAAGCAAAGAAATTCTAGAAAACTCTAGAAAATTAAAAAATGAACCCATTTCAACTAACGATATAGAGCAAAGTTTAAATTTAAAAATTGATAACGCGTTAGCCAAACAATTTCGACCTGAATTCATTAATAGAATTGATGAAGTAATTCGCTTTAATCCCTTAAATAATAAAGACCTTCAACAAATAGTTCGTCTTTTATTATCTGACCTAAAAAAACTTCTTGCCGAACAAAATCTAGGGCTAAGTGTTGATGAAAAAACTATAGAGTTTTTAGCTGCAGATGGATATGAACCTGAATATGGTGCAAGGCCCTTAAGAAGAGTGCTAAGACGCAGGTTAGAGAATCCTCTTGCCACACAACTATTGGAAGAAAATTTCGTCAATGCGAAATCAATAGAGGTAAAGCCTCCAGAAGAAGGATCTGATTTACTTAAATTTATTGCAATCAACTAACAAATCAATTATCGATTAATGTAAAACTTTAAAGACTTTTCAAGTTGCAGCAGCTTCTTCAATCAAGCTTTTCTTTCAAGTGACAGAATCCAAATCTCCCGAAGACAAAGAAACTTCCACAAACCCCATGGAAGATGGCACTATTTCTGCTGTGGAAGATGAGTCTCCACCTCCTAAGCAAGGATTTTTCGCCTCAACAATAGAAGAGTTAAAATTAGTTGTCTGGCCAACACGCCAGCAACTATTCAGCGAATCAATAGCTGTAATATTAATGGTTACAGTTTCAGCCGCTTCTATTGCTGCAATCAGCAGATTTTATGGTTGGGCTTCATCTCAAATCTTTCTCTGAATCATCAAACCTAAAGATTTTTCAACATTTCATTTGCTTTTTTTCCCGTGACAGAGCTTGATACAACACAAAATACTCCATCTGAAGTCATAGAACTCGCTTCTTCAACTGAACAAGAAGAAGTATCTTCCACGACTCATCAACAGGCTAAAACCTCAATAGCTCGATGGTATGCAGTTCAAGTTGCCTCAAGTTGTGAAAAAAAAGTAAAAGCGACACTCGAGCAGAGAGCAATAACACTTGGTGTAAGTACAAAAATATTAGAAATCGAAATTCCCCAAACCCCAGGAGTTAAATTAAAAAAAGATGGCAGCAGGCAAACTATTGAAGAAAAAGTATTTCCTGGTTATGTACTAGTCCGAATGGTGCTAGATGAAGACACAATGATGGCAGTAAGAAGTACTCCAAATGTGATCAACTTTGTTGGAGCAGAAGATCGACGAGCTACAGGAAAAACTAGAGGTCATATAAAGCCACGGCCACTAAGTAGACAAGAAGTTAACAGAATATTTAAACGCGCCGCAGAAAAGAAAACCGTTGTCAAATTAGATTTAGCAGAAGGGGATCAAATTATTGTGACTTCTGGTCCTTTTAAAGATTTCCAGGGAGAAGTTATAGAAGTTTCTGGCGAAAGAAGCAAACTCAAAGCACTATTGTCTATTTTTGGTAGGGAAACTCCAGTAGAACTTGAGTTTTCCCAAATCAACAAACAAAACTGAACTAACATGGGTCGTCTACCTGTGGTGGGCGACCTAGGGGTTAGTTTTGAAACTATCCCACCGAACCTGTCAACCTAACTAGCAGGTATTCCACAGATGTTCAATTTCACCAGAAGATGGCCAAGAAAGTAGTATCAGTGATCAAACTTGCCTTACAGGCAGGTAAAGCTAATCCCGCCCCTCCTGTGGGTCCTGCCCTAGGACAGCATGGGGTAAATATTATGGCGTTTTGTAAGGAATACAACGCTAGGACACAAGACAAAGCTGGTTTTGTAATTCCTGTAGAGATTTCTGTCTTTGAGGATCGAAGTTTCACTTTTATCACAAAGACTCCTCCTGCCTCAGTATTGATAACCAAAGCCGCAGGCATCAATAAAGGTTCAGGAGAATCTGCGAAAGGTCAAGCAGGTACTATAAGTCGTACACAACTTGAGGAAATCGCAAAGACAAAACTTCCTGATCTAAATTGCGCAAGCATTGAATCAGCGATGAAAGTCATAGAAGGGACTGCTCGAAATATGGGCGTCTCAATCAGCGATTAAAATTTCAAACACAAAAACACAATTGGGGAAGACAAGTGTTGTCGATAGTACCCCGCAAAATATTATGAAAAAACTTCCAAAACGAATGTCTGCCTTAACTTCCAAAGTTGAGGAACGTCTGTATCAACCAGCAGAAGCAATTAAACTGGTCAAAGAAAACGCAAATGCGAAATTCGATGAAACCATCGAAGCCCATATGCGCCTAGGAATTGATCCCAAATATACAGATCAACAATTAAGGACAACTGTTGCACTACCTAATGGAACTGGTCAAAAAGTACGCATAGCAGTTATTAGTCGAGGAGAAAAAGTCGCAGAAGCCAAAGCAGCTGGTGCTGATATCGCAGGAGAGGAAGAACTTGTGGAATCAATCAATAAAGGAGAAATGGATTTTGACCTGCTTATCTCCACACCAGACATGATGCCAAAGGTGGCAAAACTAGGAAGAGTACTTGGCCCACGCGGCCTAATGCCTAACCCAAAAGCTGGCACAGTCACAACTGATTTAGCAAATGCAATCAAAGAATTCAAGGCAGGCAAATTAGAATTTAGGGCTGACAGAGCAGGCATTGTCCATGTCCGTTTTGGGAAAGCGAGCTTCTCAGATGATGCTCTTCTAGAAAATTTGAAAGCACTTCAAGAAAGTGTTGATAGAAATAAACCCAGTGGTGCAAAAGGGCGCTATTGGAAAACTCTTTTTATTACTTCTACAATGGGGCCATCCATAGAAGTTGATATCACTGCTCTACAAGATATAAAACAAGAATAGGGCGCCGTCCTGATATATTGATATATAGTCTGGCTTTGCCAGATAAAAGGGCTTGCGCCCAGCCAAAGACAGCAGGTAATTATCAAGTCAATACATTTTGCACTTGATACATGTAAAACCAGCCGAGGTATACGCAGAGATTTTTTCTAGTTGGATTGAATCAATAGCGATCTCGTCTCTACTTATTGAGAAGTTTTGGTCGCTTGTCCTCTCTTCCCCTGATTCGATCCAATCCTTATGGGCCGCACACTGGAGAATAAGAAAGAGATCGTCGAGGAGCTAAAAACCCTTTTAGACGATTCAGAGATGGCACTAGTGCTCGACTACAAAAGTTTATCCGTTAAAGATATCTCTGATTTGCGAACTCGTTTGCAATCAAAAAGTGGTATCTGCAAGGTCACTAAAAATACCTTGATGCGTAAAGCAATTGATGGAAAAGCTAACTGGTCAAATCTAGATTCGCTTTTAACAGGAACTAACGCTTTTATTCTTGTTAAAGGAGATATAGGTGGAGCTGTTAAAGCTGTACAAGCCTTTCAGAAAGAAACCCAAAAGTCAGAGACTAAAGGTGGGCTTTTTGAAGGAAAACTTTTATCTCAAGATGAGATAAAAGCCATAGCTAATCTCCCAAGCAAAGAAGTTCTGATGGCACAAATTGCTGGAGCCTTAAATGCTATACCAACCAAAATTGCCGTTGGTATTAATGAGACTCCCTCAGGCTTAGCTAGATCTCTAAATCAGCATGCTGAAAAGGCATAACGCTGATCTTTTTTCTTGATTCAAATTTCATTCTTATTAGCTGCTTAATTACAACCATGTCTACTAAAACTGACGAGATCCTTGCATCTTTAAAAGAACTATCTCTGCTTGAAGCTTCTGAACTTGTCAAACAAATAGAAGAAGCATTCGGTGTTTCTGCGGCAGCCTCTGCTGGGGTTGTCATGGCAGCACCTGGAGCCGCTGGTGCTGGAGACAGCGCAGAGGCCGCGGAAGAAAAAACCGAATTTGATGTAGTACTTGAAAGCTTCGATGCTGCCGCGAAAATCAAAGTCTTGAAAGAAGTACGAAATGCTACAGGCTTAGGACTTGGGGATGCAAAAGCAATGGTTGAAGCTGCTCCCAAAACAATTAAAGAAGGCATGCCTAAAGAAGAGGCTGAGGCATTACAAAAAGCTATTGAAGCTGTAGGGGGAAAAGTAACTCTGAAATAGTGAGAAAGTATTACTCACTTTTTTTGAACTATATAAGCCGGTCTCTCAAAGACCGGCTATTTTTTGAGCATGATTAAGAACCAAAAATTGGTAATTGCAGCTGCTACAGATGGTGCTTGTAGTGGCAACCCTGGACCAGGTGGATGGGGAGCCTTGATACGATTCGAAGATGGAAGCATTCTTGAATTTGGCGGCTTTGAATCTCATACGACAAATAATCGTATGGAATTAGTTGCTGCTCTTCAAATATTGAAAAAGTTGAACAATCTACCTCTTCATAAAGATTTAACCATTAGGACCGATAGCAAATATCTCATTGATGGTCTAGGAACATGGATAAAAGGATGGAAACAAAAAGGTTGGAAAACATCAGCAGGTAAGCCTGTAATCAATCAAGATCTTTGGAAAGCTTTAGATATCGCACGTATAGAAGGAGTAAAGTTGGAATACGTAAAAGGACATAGTGGAGATCTCGATAATGACAGAGTAGACAAAATTGCCGTTAGCTTTTCCAAAGGAATCCATATAGAACTAAAAAATGAATAATGAGCCAAGCATGGATCATTTATCAACAGATAAGGTAGTTCCTTCAGAACTAATATATGAAACATTATTTCGACCAATACTTGCCAAAGATGAAGGGATTGACGCCGAAAAACTTTCTGAGCTTAGTTTGAAAATACTAAGTCAACTATCAATCTATAAAAACTTACCTGGTATTTCTTTAATGCTCAATCGCATCAAAAGCGATTTAGAAATTAGAGACAATAGACTTCAACAACAACTTTTTGGTTGTCATTTTAGCAATCCACTTGGCCTGGCTGCTGGCTTTGACAAAAATGGTGTTGCTGCTGGCATATGGGATTATTTTGGCTTTGGATTCGCAGAGGTAGGAACTGTAACCTGGCATTCACAAACAGGGAATAAGAAGCCTCGACTATTTCGACTAGCCAAAGAAAAGGCAGCTCTAAATCGTATGGGGTTCAATAACAAAGGTGCAAAAAGTATGCGCAATACACTTGAAAGACAAAAGATAAAACCACCTAGCAAGAGAAGTAATGTGATAGGAATTAATTTAGGTAAGTCCAAGATCACAGCACTTGAAGAAGCCTCGAATGATTACGCTGCTTCCTTGGAAGTAATTGCTGACTTCGCTGATTACGTTGTAATAAATGTCAGTTCCCCGAACACTCCTGGACTTAGATCCTTACAAAATGCAAAAGAATTACGTCAAATAATTCATCAACTTCAAGAGATAACTTGCTGTCCTCCTCTTTTAGTCAAAATTGCCCCAGATCTCGAAAATTCAGAAATTGATGAACTGGGACTTCTTGCAAAAGACGAAAATCTAGCAGGTATTATTGCGGTTAATACAAGTATCAATCGATTAGGGTTAGAAAAAAGAATTCTTAGTCAGACTGGTTTATCTCTATCTAATGAAAGTGGTGGTATTAGTGGAGAACCACTTCGAGAAAGAGCGAACGAAGTAATTCGTCGTTTATATAAGACCTCCTTAGATCTACCTCTAATCGGCGTAGGTGGCATCAGTACACCAGAATCTGCTTGGGAGCGAATGACAGCAGGAGCCTCACTTCTTCAGCTCTATACTGGATGGATTTTTGAAGGGCCAATTTTAGTTCCAAAAATTTTAAAAGGATTATTATGTCAACTCGATAGACATGGTTTCAAGAACATCTCCGAAGCTATAGGATCTGACGCACCTTGGATCTAATAAATAATCATCTACCAAACGAATTAGATAGAGACATCTCTCAGCATGGTGGGAATCTGTATCAAGAAGCCAAAAAACTCGGATTCAAAGCAAATAATATTTTAGATGCAAGTGCCTCTGTAGTTCCTTTTAGACCCCCAAACCAGCTTCTTCACTACCTTAAACAATCTATAAATAGTCCTATCCTAAGAAATTATCCAGATAGAAATTACGAGTTATTAAAGGAAGCAATCGCTAATTGGCATTCAATTGATTCAGACATGGTCCTCCCAGGCAATGGAGCTTCCGAATTAATTACTTGGTCTGCACGAGAAGCATCTATGACCGGTCTAAGTTCCCTGCCAGCACCTTGCTTTTCAGATTACGAAAGAGCCTTACGATGCTGGGGAGGTGCTTACATTCATATACCGATGAGATTGCGCTGGGGTAAAGACAACCCTCAGTCTTTCGCCATTACAGCTGAAAGTAAAGTCATGTGGATCACGAATCCCCATAACCCAACTGGTCAACTCTGGGATCGTGAAAGTCTGCTACCTTTACTAGAGAAGCATGATCTTGTAATTTGTGATGAAGCATTTCTTCCTTTAGTTCCTCATGGAGAAAAACAATCCCTAATTCCTTTAGTAAGTGAATATAAAAACTTAATTGTAATTAGGAGTCTCACTAAATTATTTGCTATAGCTGGATTAAGAATTGGTTATGCAATTACTTCAAAAGCCAGATTACAAGAATGGCAATATTTAAGAGATCCTTGGCCAATAAATGGGATGGCAATGATCGCAGGAACAATGCTAATGAGTAAGAAAGAGTTAACTACTAAATGGATAAATAAAATGCACAGATGGATAAATAGTGAAGGACAATGGCTGTATTCAAAACTAGATACTTTACCTGGCATAAAATCACACCCATCATCAACTAATTTTCAGTTAATAGAAGGTGAGTTTTCTTTACTAGGGCTACGACAAGAGCTTGCGGAAAAACAAATCCTTATAAGAGACTGTCGTTCTTTTCAAAACCTTAACTCAAATTGGCTTAGAATTAGTCTTCAAACCAAATCAAATAATCGAAAAATTTTTAAATCTATGCGTAAAATCCTTATAGATAACTAATTAGTATATCTACTAATTTTTCTTTAGAATCTTTTATAGCAATACTATCCATTCCTTTTTTCATTCTATATAATAAATCTTCTGAGCTACTATTTGGATCTATTAGATTTTTCAATAACCTGATTATTAATTCCTCAAAAAATTTAATTGATTTTTGCTGTTGATGGATAATCAATCCTCCACCATTCTCTGCACAAAAGGCAGCATTAAAATCTTGATGTTTATCTGAAGCGAAAGGATAAGGGACTAAAATTGCTGGAGTTTGACAAATTGCAAGTTCACTAATTGTTCCCGCACCTGCTCTACATATTGCAAGATCAGCATGCTGGAGTAACCCAGGAATATCGCCAGTAAATGACTTCGTCACGAGATTAGGATGTGTCCAAGATGACGATTCTCTATCTTTCTCTCCGGTTAAATGAACAATTCGACAACCTTGTTTAAGAAGACAATCAAATGTATGTCTCACCATTTGATTCAATCCAATAGCACCTTGACTACCTCCCATCACAACCACAAGTGGGCCTTCACCCAAGGGCACCCAACTAGGTAAAGAATGCTTCCTAAAAAATACATCTCTAACAGGAGTCCCTGTTACGCTTGTTCTACAACCATTTAAATATTGAATAGCATCAGGGAAACCTAGTGCTACCAAATCACAAAATCGACCTAATGACCTAGTAACTCTTCCAGGAAAAGCATTTGACTCGTGAAGAAGAACTTTAACGCGACATAACTTAGCTCCCAAAATAACTGGAGCAGCTATATATCCACCTGTAGTAAAAATAATATCAATATCTTTACTTTTAATAACCGCAATTACAGATGGAATTGCTCCAACTAGCTTGATAAAACTCCAAACCTTTTTTAAAAAACTACCTTGCAAACCTCCAACTTGCAGGGTGCTCAGTTCATACTGATGTGGCAACAACTTAGATTCAATCCTATCCGAGACACCTAGCCAATATATAGTCCAAAATTTTGGCAACGATTCTGCAACTGCAAGAGCTGGGAAAATATGACCACCAGTTCCACTTGCAGCAATTAAAATCCTAGGCATAAAAAAAGCAAATAGCCCAATAAATGCCTAATTTGTAAGCATTCAATCCACACAATAAATGAATTATCTGATTAAAAGCTCTCTTGTTGCATTTCTAGTAGCAATAACTTCAATTTCAATCCCTACGAAAGCACAAACAATAAAAATTGAAACTATTGAAAAAAAACTACAATCTAGTTTAAACAATCCAACAACCAACCAACTGGAAAAAATATTTTCCAAAGAAAGCTTGGTTAAATTAGAAAAAGAACGAGATCGTTTCTCAAAGAATTATTCAAATACAAATTGGATTATAAAAAATATCCAGAAAAATATAGGTTCTAAAAAAATATATGAAGTACTAATTACTGGAGAAAGAAAACTAGGTGATCAAAGCTTTTTCCTAGAAACCAATCAAATCTTATCTATAGAGATAATTAAAAATAAAATCATTGATTATCAAGTCCTAAATGAATCCTCTATTCTCAAAACATTGAATAGCCCATTAGAAGTAAAAGTTTCCATCCCTGACCAAGTGCTAACTGGGGAAAGATATGATATAGACATCATTATTGAACAACCTTTATCAAATAATTTTCTTACTGGAGGGCTAATAAGCACAAACAAAGATGAGATAAAAACAGGAAATAGCCCTCATATAAATCTTTTTCAACTTAACTCAGGGGGCATTTTTAAATCAATCCAAGCACCTTTTAATCCTGGGAAACAAACTCTTGCAGCGCTTTTAGTACATCCAGAAGGAATTATTTGTATAACAAAAGTAGTTAGGATTATTTCTAATCTAGAGGAGGTTTCTTAACAAGTTATCAGAGTCAGGACAATTAATTCAAGCTAACTTATTTAATCCTTAGTCTTCATCAAGAGCAGCGACTCCAGGCAGAATTTTGCCCTCCAAAAGCTCAAGACTTGCTCCACCACCTGTAGAGATGTGAGACATTTTACTCGCTAAACCCGCCTTCTCAACTGCTGCAACTGAATCGCCTCCCCCAATAATTGTGCAACAACCATTTACACCTAAATCAGCCAATGTATTAGCTATGGAATTAGTCCCATTTGCAAATTTATCAAACTCAAATACACCCATAGGACCATTCCAAATAACAGTCTTGCAATCTGATAGGGCTTCTTGAAAAACATTTACTGAATCAGGACCAATATCCAATCCCATCCACCCATCAGGAATATTATCTATAGATGATATCTGACTTGAAGCATTAGGAGAAAAATCATCTGCAAGGACAACATCAGTAGGTAAAAGTAATTCAACCCCCTTGGCTTTGGCTTTGATTTCTAATTCTCTAGCTAATTCCAACTTGTCTTCCTCAACCAAACTCTTCCCAACAGATAATCCTCTAGCTTTGTAAAAAGTAAAAATCATACCGCCTCCAATTAAAACTTTATCGCATTTATCAATGAGAGATTCCAAGACACCAATTTTACTACTGACTTTTGAACCCCCAACAATTGCTGCCAAAGGACGCTTTGGCTCCTCAATTGCACCCTGAAGATACTGAAGTTCCTTTTCCATTAAATAACCAGCTACACATGGGCTCAAAAACTTAGTTACTCCTTCAGTTGAAGCATGAGCACGATGAGCAGCTCCAAAGGCATCATTTACATAAAGATCAGCAAGACTTGCCAAATTCCTTGCAAAATCTGGATCATTCTTTTCTTCTCCTTCTACAAAACGAACATTTTCAAGAAGCACTACATCTCCATTCGACATAGAATTAACTTTTTCCTCAGCATCTGTTCCAAAACAACTATCCGTTTTGAGAACCTTTACACCAAGTAATTCACCTAATCTTTTAGATACAGGGGTAAGGCGCATAGTGTCATTAACCTTGCCTTTAGGTCTTCCAAAATGAGCAGAAAGTACAACACGAGAACCTTTACTTATAAGATCTTGAATAGTAGGAAGAGCAGCCCTAATTCTTGTGTCATCAGTTATCAAGCCTGCATCATCAAGAGGAACATTAAAGTCAACCCTAACAAGCACACGCTTGCCACATAGGTCCTCTGATCCAAGACTAGACAGGGAACGCTTTGCCATGGGGTGCCTCAAAATTAAAAACCCGGTGACAATAGCTCTTTATCTGCCAAGTTTCCATCATTTGCAGACAGAAAAGCTATCTGGCCATTGTCAAAAAGTCTGAATCCAAAATTACAACCAAATGTTCAGCACGATTCTTTTCCCTGTTCATCAAAGTAAACAACCTCTTGAAACAGCAAAAACCGTTATTGAGCTATGCCAGCAAAGCAACAGTAAATTAATAATGCTCTCAGTTCTTTCCAAGGAAGAAGCTCAAGAGAATTCTTCAAAGAATTTCAGTTCTTTAGTAACAAATGTAAAAAACCTTTTCAAAAAAAACGGGATTAATTTGAATATTCTTCAAAAGGAAGGAGATCCTGTTCTTGTAATTTCTGATTTATCAGTAGAACTGAATGTAGATGTAATTATTATAGGTACAAGTGGAATCAACATTCAAAGAGATCATCAAAGCACTGCTTCTCAAGTTATCCACAAAGCCCCTTGTCCTGTAATAGTAGTGCCATGAGCGCTCCAATAATTCAATGGTATCCAGGACATATTGCAAAAGCTGAAAAGCAACTCACAAAACAACTGGAGAAAGTTGATCTAATTATTGAAGTTCGAGATGCTCGTAT
>QCIW01000012.1 GCA_003216435.1 Prochlorococcus sp. AG-402-N21 | reverse complement strand
TTCCAAGGTGCTTGTATCACCACTAACCTCTTCACCTGAAGCTAAAGATCTAAGAATACGTCGCATGATTTTACCGCTTCGAGTTTTTGGTAAAGCATCAGTAAATTTAATCTCATCAGGTTTTGCTATAGGGCCAATTTCAGAACCAACATGCGAACGCAAGGTAGATAAAAGTTCATCAGAAAACTTATTACCACTTTCTAAAGTTACAAAAGCAACTATGCCTTCACCCTTTAATTCATCAGGCCTTCCCACAACAGCAGCCTCTGCGACGGCTGGATGGCTGACCAATGCAGATTCAATTTCCATTGTTCCAAGACGATGGCCAGAGACATTAATCACATCATCAACTCTTCCCATTATCCAGAAATAACCATCAGAATCTCTTCTAGCGCCATCACCAGCGAAATACAAAAACTCTCCATCAATGGGCTTGAGGTACTCCCAATAACTTTCACGAAATCTCTTTGGGTTTCCATGAACAGTTCTCATCATTCCAGGCCAAGGCTTTCTTATTACTAGATAACCTCCTTCATTAACTCCAACTTTTTCACCTTTTGCGTTAACAACATCAGCCTCCACGCCAGGTAATGGGAGGGTTGCAGATCCTGGTTTTGTAGGAGTTGCACCTGGTAAAGGGCTAATCATCACACCACCTGTTTCTGTTTGCCACCAAGTATCCACTACTGGGCAACGAGAACCTCCGATCACTTCTCGATACCACATCCAAGCCTCTGGATTTATAGGTTCTCCAACAGTCCCCAATAATCTCAGGCTATTCATATTGTATTTATCAGGGACTGAGCGTCCTGCCTTCATGAATGCTCTTATCGCCGTTGGGGCCGTATAAAAAATAGTTATTTTATGTTTCTCTATTAACTCCCAAAAGGCCCCTGGGTTAGATGGTCTAGGGACCCCTTCGTACATAACAGTAGTAGCACCATTTGAAAGAGGTCCATAAACGATATAGCTATGACCAGTAATCCAACCTACGTCAGCTGTACACCAATAAACATCTTCATCTCTTATATCAAAAATCCATTGAAACGTTAAATGTGCCCATAGGTTATATCCAGCGGTTGTATGAACAACCCCTTTAGGCTTACCAGTTGAACCAGAAGTATATAAAACAAAAAGGCGATCCTCGCTCTCCATTTGTTCCGCTGAACAATGATCAGATTGAATTGGAACAATGTCATGCCACCAGTAATCGCGGCCTGTATTCATAACAATTTTTTCTTTAGTTCGTTCAACAACCAATACTGAATGAACACTTGGACAAGCTCCATCTTCTAAAGCTGCATCTACGGCATCTTTTAAAGGCACAACTTTATCTTTTCTATATCCTCCGTCTGCTGTAATAACGGCTTTTGCATCTCCATCAATCAACCTATCTCGTAATGCTTCCGAAGAAAATCCACCAAAAACAACTGAATGAGGAGCTCCTATTCGAGCACAAGCAAGCATTGCTATAGCGGCCTCTGGAACCATCGGCATATATAAAGCCACAAGATCTCCTTTCTTTATCCCAAGTGACTTAAGAGCATTAGCTGTTCTGCATACTTCTAAGTGAAGTTCCCTGTATGTATACCGCTTAGTATCACCTATCTCGCCTTCCCAAATAAGGGCTAACTTTTCAGCAGAAGGTGAATCTAAATGTCTATCTAGACAATTAAATGAGACATTGGTCCTACCTCCTTCAAACCATTTTGCAAATGGTGGATTTGACCAATCAAGAACTGTCTCAAATGGTTTAAACCAATGCAATTCTTTCTTGGCAGCCTCACTCCAAAATTCCTCAGGATCATTTTTGAACTTATCAACAATTTGTTGATAGAAATCCATGCTTTTTATTCTGCACTTACTAGCCTGATCAAGGGGAGGAGTGAAGACCCGTTGTTCCTGAAGTATGGACTCAATCTTGGCAGATTTACTAGAAGACATATTTTAAAAGCAACGATCTTATTTATCACATTCAAGCTTTCTAAATCGATTAGCGCAAAAAGTTAAACGCTTTTTAAAACAACTTTTCAAATCAGACATGTTCGTTCCAAATGCCTTGCTTTTTGATCTTGATGGGGTATTGCTCGATACAGAGCCCCTACATGGAAAGGCCTGGTCTAGAACATGTAGAAGTTTCGATACATCCTTAAATGAAAACCAGCTAAAGCTATTGCAAGGTCGAAGAAGAAAAGATTGCGCTCAACAAATTGCCAATTGGATAAAAAATCCAGTTCCCATAGAAGAAATATTAAAAGTGCATGCGCCTATATCAAAGGAACTTCTTAAACAAGCAAAAGCGATGCCTGGGGCAAAACGTCTTGTGAGTTGGTGTGCAAAAAACAAATTTCCAATTGCTTTAGTAACAAGCAGTGCATCTAATTCTGTGAATGCAAAAACTACTCCGCATCCTTGGCTAGATTGCTTCTCAACAAGAGTTCAAGGAGATGATCCCTCTCTCTTAAAAGGAAAACCTTATCCTGATCCATATCTTTTAGGAGCTGAAAAATTAAAAACAGATCCCAATAAGTGCTGGGCAATTGAAGATTCTATCTCTGGGACAAAATCGGCTCTTTCTGCGGGCTGCCAAGTTTGGGTGCTCAGGAATGATTCAAACAAAGAAGTAGAAGCATTCAAGACTAAGGAATCAAACTTAAATCCGATATATGTAGATCACCTGAACGATATTCTTGAAACCCTAATTAAAACAATGAATTAATTTTCTAAAAAAGTCTACTCAAGACAAATTCAGGTAATTCCATTAATGCATTTTTAGACGCAGATTCAGGGAGCCATTTAATTGCATTGCGAGAATCTCTAGCAAAATCCTCAGCCAAATCCCTTGATTTTTCAATTGCGTTTGAATCTCGAACTAAATCTAAAGCCACTTCTAGATCACCTTCTCGAGCAAACTCTCTTTCTATCAATTCTGCTAAAGATGGTTTTTCTTCAAGTGCATATAGAACCGGAGCAGTTAAGTATCCACTAGCAAGATCACTTGCCGCAGGTTTTCCTAATTGCTGGTCATTGCCAGTGAAATCAAGAATATCGTCAACAACCTGAAAAGCTAATCCTAATTTTTTCCCAAACAGATGAAGAAGATCTAGCTTCTTTTCTTCTAAACCAGATAAAGAACCTGCAGCTCTTGAACTATTAGCCATTAATGAAGCTGTTTTGCAATAACTTTTTTCGAGATATGCAGAAAAGGACTGATCCGCTTCGTATCTGTTTAAACCCTGTTTAATCTCTCCATCAGCTAAATCCATAATGACTCTACTCAAAAGCTTTACCACCTCAAGATTTTCCAAATTTGCTAAATGCCAGCTTGCTTGAGCAAAAAGAAAATCTCCAGCCAAAACTGCGACTCGATGATTAAACCGACTGTGAACGGTAGCAACACCCCGACGAGTTGCAGCTTCATCAACAACATCGTCATGAACAAGGGAAGCTGTATGTATCATTTCAGTTATTTCTGCAAGCCTCCTATGCTTATCTGAAAGTTCTCCATCAACTGCAATCGCTCTAGAGATTAAGAGAACAATTCCAGGTCTTAAGCGCTTACCTCCAGCACTAAACAAATGTTCGGCAGCAGCTTGGAGGATTGGATGACCAGCGCCAATGAGGCTACGTAGATCTGTGAGCAGGATCTCAATATCCTTCTCAACTGGCTGCAGAATCTCAGTAACTGTGGTCATGAAACTCCTTGATTTATAGATACTAAAAGACACTTGCCTTAGATCGCAGAGAAATAAGCTCAACTTCAGGAGAAATTTTCAACCAATGCTTGGCTCTATCTGCAAAACCAATAGGATCAGCAGTCACAAAAAACCTCGTATTTGAAAAATTTAATAACTTCCCACAGGGTGTGTTATTAATTACAACCAATTTATCTAAATTCTTCACCATACCGAGAGCAGGATCTATCAATCGAACATCTAAAGGCAACAATTCTTTCAATATTGGCAAAAGCAAAGGGTAATGACTACACCCAAGAATTATCTCTTCCACTCCTTCCTTCACGAGAGGCTTTAAATATTCAGTTGCAATTTCTTCTATCTGACCTTTACTAATTTTTCCTGTTTCAATCATTGGAACAAAAGCAGGGCAAGACTGCTCTATAACCTTTACTCCTGGTTTTAATTCTAGAATTTTCTTTGAATAAGCATTCGAGGCAACTGTAGTTGGAGTTGCTAAAATACCTATATTTTTCGCATTAACCATTTGAGCAGCAGCATCTATTAATCCAAAAACTGGTGCTATTGAAAATCTTTCGACAATATCCATTGCGATTGAATTTGTAGTGTTACAAGCAACCAAAACTGCCGTTAAATCCTTTCCTCTCAGCCAGTGCACCAATTCACTCGCAATTAAACGTATTTCCGAAGGACTTTTCGATCCATATGGGACCCTTGCAAGATCTCCTAAATAAATGCATGAGATATCGCCAAAACGTTCTCCTAATCTCTGAAGGACAGTAAAGCCTCCAATTCCACTATCAAAAATACCAATACGTATCTTCAACCAGCCCCCTTCAGATAATTGAGTATGCCTTTAGCTATGCCAAAAGCAAGTTTCTTCCTATGAGATTGTTGTCTTAATTTTCTAGAATCGATTCTTCCGGTAACAAAACCAATCTCCACAAGAGCTGCAGGCATGTCTGTACGTCTTATAACAAAAAATCTTGAACGTCGAACCCCCCTATCTGGGGTCCCAAATGAAACTTTGATTATCTCTTTATGAATATTCTTAGCGAGATCTAAGCCTCTAAAGCCACTGTAATAATAAGTTTCTAGGCCATTGATATCTCTTCTCTTTCCTTGTGTCGCATTTGCATGAATACTTATAAATGCGTGTGCCCTGTAATTATTTGCTTTTGCAACTCTTGGAGGAAGATCAAGATCAATTTCATTCTTTCTTGTTAATAAAACATTTACCCCCTTCCCTTTTAGAAATTCAGCAACCTGCAAAGACACATCAAGGACTACATCCGTCTCTCTAAGTCCACCAATCCCAACTGCACCAGGGTCAGGCCCACCATGACCAGGATCAATAACAATCCTATAGATACCTCTAGGAACACTCGGAAGATTTGAAAGTTTTATATAAGAAGAAGTTTTCCCTCTATATCCAAATAAAGAAGAAGGCTTTCTATATTTTTTCTTTACTTCTCCTTCTCCTATTTTAAGAAACTTCTGACTAGGAAAATCAATAAAGTCTAATTCCCATCGATTTGGAGATTTCCCAATTAATTCCATTTTCCCAGGATCAAGGGAAATATAAGGTTGAAACTCAACAACTAATCGAGTAAATCCATTGAAAGGTTTACCTAAACGAACTTCTTTTACAGGGCCGTTACCTGAAATAACCCTTGGCCGACTTAATTCACCGGGAAAATCAATCCAAATACGATCTCCTTTTCCTCCTCCAGCTACTTGAAAAAATGCATTTAATCGAGCTCCAGCAGTAGTACGTAATTCCAAAACCCCATCACTTCTTATTGCCCAAGCAGCCAAAGCACTAGCCGCAAAACTTGGCAAGCTAAAACAAAATCCAGAACCAATAACCAAGCCAGCTAAAGCAAGACCAACTCTGCTGAATTTAAGCAAAGCCATCTATCAAAAAAGATCTTTTTTTCTATGTTTTAGACTTGGCATCTGCTCTCTAATACGATCTACTCTGGATTTATCTACAGGGGCTATTGCCGCTCCAGGCATCAATCCAGCATCTGCCAGAACAGTTCCCCATGGATCAATAACCATTGCATGACCATGGCTTTGGCGACGTCCATAATGCAATCCTGATTGAGCAGGTGCTAGAACATATGCTGTATTTTCAATAGCTCTTGCTTGTAGTAACACTTGCCAATGATCCTTACCTGTAAAAGCTGTAAATGCAGCCGGAATCATTATTAACTCAGCCCCTTTATCTATAAGAGATCTATAAAGCTCTGGAAATCGTACGTCATAACAAATTGAAAGCCCAATTCTGCATAAACCAGGAACATTTACAACAGGGGGGCTTTCTTTTCCTGAAAGAATCGTAGCTGATTCTCTATAGGTATTTCCTTCAGGAAGATCTACATCAAAAAGATGAATTTTGTCGTACCTAGAGAGAATTTGTCCATCCTTTCCTATCAATTCAGCTCTATTAAGAGTATGAGTACCATCTCCAACAGGAACGGGGAAACCTCCTCCAAGCAGAACTACTTGATATCTCCTTGCCATGGTTATTAAAAATCGACTGCACTTCTCAGCAAGAGTTTCTGAAAGTTCAAGTCTTGATTGATCATCTCCTAGAAACGCAAAATTTTCTGGCAAGCCAACAAGCTCTGCACCTCTTCTGGCTGCAATCTCAATTTGTTCTTCAGCAGCTAAAAAGTTCTCTTCTATTTCAGAAGTGCTTGTTAGCTGTATAGCTGCCGCCAAAAAATCTGCCACTTAATTAAAAACAGAAAAAGAAAATTTCAAGAAATCAGTAAGCACGAAGTACCCCTGGTTCAGATTGAAAAGGAACAACACTGAGCATATCCAGTTCAGCACAACATGCAAAATCATCATCATGATTAGCAATCCCAGCAAGTCTCTGTCCGTGACTTGCAATACGCAAACATCCTTCAATATTCTCTTTCCATAAATCCCATAATGCCAAAGCAGCATTAAGTTCATCATTCCCCACATTGATCGAACCAGAGTGATCCGCCAACAAGAAAGCTCCTAAACTTCCAGCGGCTAAAGAATCTTCTAAAGAATAAGATCCCTCCCACCCGCTGCCTAAAATGCAAACAGTGGATGGTAGATCAACAAGTAATTTCTTTCCGATAGCACTCCTATTTGGAAGAGATAAAGTCAATAAATTACTGACATCCCTAACTCGATTTAAAGCACGTGTTCCATTTGTTGTACTCATAAAAATCCTTTTACCTTTAACAACATCAGGTGTCACGCCAAGAGGCGAATTTCCTATATCAAACCCATCTATTTTTTTACCGCCTCGTTCTCCCACTAAAACTCTTTTATCCGAAGGCCATTTTAAGGATTCATTTTTTAATTCTTCTAATTCCGTAAATGTCTGAATTGCTTCAGCGCCATTGTTCAGTGCCCATGCAATAGTTGTTGTTGCACGAAGAACATCAATAACTACAGCTGAATCTGCGCTGAAATTATCAGGGACATCTCCCGCTGCATGAAAATAAAAAAGTTTCATTGCCCAAAGGCCATCGATTGAGTCACAGTAATTAGAACATTTAGCAGGTAGATCCTATTACTCATGAATTTTTTTAGTAAAGGATACTCTTCTAAAGATATGAGGGACTTTTTATCACTTTTAGAAGAAAGAAATCAATTAAAGAGAATCACTGATCCAGTTGACCCAAGCATTGAACTAGCAGCAATTAGTGATCGAGTGCTGGGAATGGGTGGTCCAGCACTCTTATTTGAGAACGTTAAGGGATCGAAAATACCTGTAGCAATAAATCTCATGGGCACTTTAGAAAGAGTGGTATGGAGTATGGGATTAGAAAGTCCAGAGGAACTCGAAGATCTTGGCAGAAAATTAGCTCTCTTACAGCAACCCAAACCTCCAAAGGGATTAAAAGATTTTCGCGCATTTGGAAGCGTACTTTGGGATTTAATGATGGCTCGTCCTGATATAGACCTAACGCCACCTTGTCAACAACAAATAATTAGAGAGAAAGATTTAAATCTTTATGAATTACCCCTTATCCGACCTTGGCCTAAAGATGCAGGAGGAATAATTACTTTAGGGCTAGTTATAACAAAAGATCCCGAAACAAAAATTCCAAATATTGGTGTCTACAGGCTTCAATGCCAATCAGCAAAAACCATGACCGTACATTGGTTAAGTGTCAGAGGAGGTGCGAGACATCTGCGAAAAGCTGCTGAATTGGGCAAAAAACTCGAAATAGCAATAGCTATTGGCGTACATCCTCTCGTTGTAATGGCAGCCGCCACTCCCATCCCTGTTCAACTTAGTGAATGGCTTTTCGCTGGTTTATATGCTGGCGAAGGAATACGTCTAACTCGTTGCAAAACTATTGACTTACAAGTTCCCAGTCATAGCGAAATAGTTTTAGAGGGAACCATTACACCAGGAGAAGAGTTAGAAGATGGTCCTTTTGGAGATCACATGGGATTTTACGGAAGTGTCGAAAAATCACCCTTAATTAGATTTCAATGCATAACTCATAAAAAAGATCCGATATTTCTCACAACCTTTAGCGGAAGACCTCCAAAAGAAGAAGCAATGCTTGCGATTGCCCTAAATAGAATTTATACGCCTGTACTTCGACAACAAATTCCAGAAATTGTCGATTTTTTTCTCCCCATGGAGGCTTTGAGCTATAAAGTTGCCATCATCTCAATAGATAAAGCATATCCAGGCCAAGCCAAGAGAGCAGCGATGGCATTCTGGAGTGCTCTCCCTCAGTTTACCTACACTAAATTCGTTATTGTTGTTGATTCGTCTATTAATGTTAGAGACCCTAGACAAGTGGTTTGGGTTATTTCAAGCCAAGTTGATCCCCAAAGAGATTTATTCATTTTAGAGAACACACCTTTTGATAGCCTTGATTTTGCAAGTGAAAATATTGGATTAGGCGGCAGGTTGGCAATTGATGCTACTAGAAAAATAGGTCCGGAAAAAAGACACGAATGGGGAGAACCCTTATTTAGATCTAAAGAACTTGAAGAAAAAATTGATACAAAAATGGAAGAACTTGGTCTTTCTGATTTTCAAACCAACGAGCCTGACCCAAGTTTATTTGGATACGTAATTGAAAGTCTTTTAAGTAAAAAGCTAATGAAGAATTCATAAATCCATGATCTATTAAAACAACCAATCAAGTAATCTTTAGAAAATGAAAACTACATTGAGCCAAACAAACAATACAGATGAATTACGTACCCTTTATCATGGGGGTTATTTATCAGGGAAAGTAAGAGTTCCAGGAGACAAATCAATTTCTCATAGAGCACTTTTATTCGGGGCAATTTCAGAAGGTATCACAAGAATAGAAGGCCTTTTACCAGCCGAAGATCCTATAAGTACAGCTGCATGTCTTAACGCTATGGGGGTAAAGATTTCGCCAATAAATGAAGATAAAATTGTTGAAGTCATAGGAGTAGGACTTGATGGCCTCGAAGAACCAAAAGAGATCCTTGATTGTGGAAATTCCGGGACAACTATGCGCCTAATGCTTGGCTTACTCGTTGGGAGAGAGAATCGACATTTTGTCTTAACTGGTGACCAATCTCTTAAGCAACGTCCAATGAGAAGGGTGAGTCAACCTCTAAAGTTAATGGGAGGAAAGATCAATGGACGTTCAAATGGAAATTTGGCTCCTCTATCTGTTACGGGGAATAAACTTCATGGTGCAGTCATTGGGACACCAGTCGCGAGTGCACAAATTAAATCGGCAATACTTCTTGCTGCCCTCACAGCAGAAGGGGGGACCTCAGTAATTGAGCCTGCTCGTTCTAGGGATCATAGTGAGAGAATGCTGAAAGCATTTGGTGCAAATATAGAAGTTGGTGGAGAGATGGGTAGACATATAAAAGTCTGGCCAGGTTCTAAGTTGAAGGGTCAAACAATAATTGTTCCTGGAGATATAAGTTCTGCTGCCTTTTGGTTAATAGGAGCATCCTTAATCCCAGGGTCAACTCTTACGGTAGAGAATGTCGGTTTGAATCCAACAAGGACTGGAATACTTGAAGTAATGCGGCAAATGGGAGCTGACTTCCAATTATTAAACATGAGAGACATCGCAGGAGAGCCTATAGGGGATATCAAAGTAACTCAAAAAGAACAACTAAAACCATTTTCTATCGATGGTGAGATTATGGCTCGTCTTATAGATGAAGTCCCAATCTTAACTGTGGCAGCATGTTTCTGTAATGGTATAAGCAAGATTCGTGGAGCAAGTGAACTAAGAGTAAAAGAAACTGATCGGTTAACAGTTATGACAAGACAACTAACTGCAATGGGGGCAAAGATCGAAGAACATGATGATGGCCTCACTATAACTGGAGGCGCTCAACTTCATGGTGCTGCACTTGATAGCGAAACTGATCATAGAATAGCCATGAGTTTAGCGGTAGCATCTATCATGGCAGATAGTACTTCCACTATGATTCGAAGTAATTCCGCAGCGGTTTCATATCCGAGATTCTGGGAGGAGCTTAGTCGACTACACAACTAATCAAGAAAATAAAAAGGTTTCCAATGAGGAACTAATCCCTTATATAACAAACGATGGGAGTCTTTCATTTAGGAATAACTATTACAAAGAGTCATTCCATGATTCAAATGGAGCGAAGGCAGAGGCACTTGAAAAATTCATCCTACCCTCTCAACTAAATAGATTCATATCTAAAAAAAACATTTTTGTTTTAGATGTCTGTCTAGGACTTGGTTATAACACTGCTTGTTTAATAGAAGAACTTATAAAAACACCAATCAATACAAATCTCTATGGACTTGAAATTGACAAGCGGCCTCTTGCTTCCGCACTTCAGCACCTTACATTTAGAGAAAGTTGGTCGCCTGTTGTTTTAGGCATACTTGACTCAATTAACATTTCAGGGAGATGGCAAGAAAAAACTAGTGAAGGGAAAGTAATGTGGGGTGATGCAAGAAAGCAACTTTCTTTAATCCCAAATGCCTTGAATTTCGATCTAATACTGCATGATCCTTTCTCTCCTCAAAAATGTCCTCAATTGTGGAGTGAAGAATTTCTAAAATCTCTAACCTCAAGACTTTCTCCAAATGGAAGATTTATCACGTATTCAAGCTCAGCAGCAATGAGAGGAAGTCTCAGGAGAGCAGGCTTAAGAATATATTCAACAATTCCTATAGACAATAAAAGTAAAAAATGGAGCATTGGAACAATAGCAATCCTTCCTGGTATTAATTCCATTGAAATAGAAAAATTCTCAAATTGGCGACCTTTAAATCAGATGGAAGAAGAGCACTTACTCACAAATGCATCTATCCCTTTCAGAGACCCTAGTAGTAACGGAACCAGTCAAGAAATTCTAAATCGTAGGTCAGAGGAACAAAGGAAAAGCAATTTACCTAGCACAAGTTCTTGGAGAAAGCGTTGGAAGATCAAACAATCAGGCTAACCTAATTTTACCTGTGTAATTTCAAACCCCATGCTTGCTATTGCAATATTGGCCGCTGGCAAAGGCACAAGAATGAAAAGCAACATTCCCAAAGTTCTTCATAAAGTAGGAGGATGCACTCTTGTAGAAAGAGTTCTATCTAGCTGTGAAAAAATTAACCCAGATCGAAAAGTAATAATAATCGGTCACAAAGGAGAACAAATAAAACACTCTCTTACTGATCATAAAGAACTTGAATTCGTAATACAACAACCTCAGAATGGGACCGGTCATGCTGTCCAGCAATTAGTTCCTATCCTTAAAGATTTTGAAGGTGATCTTTTAGTTCTAAATGGAGATGTTCCTCTCCTTAAGACCTACACAATCCAACAGCTTCTAGCAAAACATCTAGAGAGTCATGCAGAAGTAACGTGCTTGACTGCAAGACTTTCCGAACCAGACGGATATGGACGTGTTTTCTCTGATGATCAGGGCAATATAGATGCCATTATAGAAGAAAAAGACTGTACTTCTGAACAACGCAAAAACACATTGACCAATTCCGGAGTGTATTGTTTTAACTGGAGAAAGTTAACTCAAATTCTATCTGATTTATCTAATAAAAATGCACAAAAAGAGATATATCTAACTGATGCGGTTACAAAGCTATCTATCGCAAAACACCTAGAAATTGACGACCCAAGAGAAGTAAGTGGCATTAACAATAAAATTCAAATGGCGCAATGTGAAGCATTTCTCCAAGAAGATCTGCGCAATTTTTGGATGAATAAAGGGGTTACATTTATAGATCCAGCCAGTTGCACTATCTCTGACAATTGCTGTTTTGGTAATGACGTCGTTATTGAACCTCAAACTCACTTACGGGGTCATTGTCATATTGGAGATAATTGCCATCTAGGTCCAGGCAGCTTCATCAGCAATTCATCCATTGGCAATAATGTAAATGTTATTTATTCAGTCATGAACAATAGCGTTATAGAAAACGATATTTTCATTGGCCCCTATGCTCACCTACGTCCCGATTCAAAAATAAATAACAATTGCAAGATAGGGAATTTTGTCGAAATAAAGAAAAGCAATATTGGTCAAAATACAAATATAAGTCATCTAAGTTATATAGGCGACTCAGATCTAGGGTCTCAAGTAAACATCGGTGCGGGGACAATAACTGCAAACTATGATGGCAGAGAAAAAAACAAAACAATTATTGGTGATCACACTAAAACTGGAGCCAATTCTGTGCTAATTGCTCCAATCAAATTGGGAGACAATGTCACAGTAGGAGCAGGCTCAACAATCACTGAAGATGTACCCGACCAAGCCTTAACAATTGCAAGAAATACACAAGTAATCAAAGAAAACTGGTCTCAATGTTAATCAGAAATGTCTTTCCAAGAGAGGGATTAACCTCTCAAGCGAAACTGCTCTACTTGCCTTTAGTAAAACAACATCTCCGGGCTGAAGCAATTTACATAAAGACTTGAATGCATCCTCAGGGGTTAAAACAATTTCAACAAAAGGTAAGGCTGCAGCTACTTCGGCCATAACCTGACCTTCAACTCCTTGAGAAACAATCACAAGGCCATCTAAAGATAAATTCAATGCCCATTCAGCAACCTGACGATGAAGAGAAAGACTATATTCCCCCAATTCAAACATCTCTCCGAGTACAGCAAAATGTCGTCCAGATTGACTAACTAACAACTCCATGGATGCCTTTACGGACTCAGGAGAAGAGTTATATGTTTCATCAAGAATAGTTATTTTATCCAAATTAATAACATTATTCCTTCCAGAAAGTTTTTCAAGTCTGAGGTCTTTTACTTCATCCAATTGGACTCCAATTTCCTTGGCAACAGCCAAAGCAAGTAAAAAATTTTTCATATTATGCTTTCCTTCTAGAGGTAATTTGAAGAACCGCTCTTCCACTTCCAAAAGTCCTTTCTCCATATATGCTCGTCCAAGCAAATCAATATCAGGAGAATTATATGTATAAGAATTTACTTGAACGCTCCCATGAGAGGAATCACTATCCTCTATAGCTACTCTTACTACTTTTCCCTTCCAACACTTACTAAGAACATCATCCAAGAGGGGGTCATTTGCCGGAATAATTACCACTCCATGAGGATTCAAATGAGATGTAATCTCACACTTTGCAATAGCTATATTCCTTCGACTTCCCAAGCGTCCAATATGTGCAGAACCTATATTTGTAATAACTGCAACATCTGGCTTTGAGCACGCTGAAAGTCGTTGTATTTCTCCTAAGCCTCTCATACCCATTTCTATAACAATTGCAGAATGATTTTGATTAGCTTCAAGTAATGTCAAAGGCACTCCAACATCATTATTCTCATTTCCAGAGGTAGCTAAAATATTTCCCAAAGGATTTAGAACAGCTTTAATCAAATCTCGTGTAGTCGTTTTACCAACCGAACCTGTCACGGCAATAACTGGAATATCGAAATCACAACGATGTAACAAAGCAAGTTGTTGATAAGCGTGGAGAGTGTCATCAACTAACCAATGTAAAAAATTTTCAGGGACTATTACTTTAGAGTTGAATGAAACGACTGTAGCTTGGGCACCATAGTCACAAGCTCTCTTAAGAAATTTATGACCATCAAAATTTTTACCAATTAAAGGTACAAAAAAACATCCCTTTTCTAACTTCCTAGTATCTGTACAAATAGGGCCTAATGGAAAGGAGAGATCTATCCCAGCTTGATGACGAGGGTTCCCCCAAAGATCATTCAATTGTCTTAAACGTAAACTCACAAAAAATTTCCTTCACGCAAAGAATAACTAAGAATCAAAGAGAATTTGACAAATCACTCGCAGAATCCCTGTTTAGTCTTCTAGATGGGTCAGCATCTTGACCTACAGAAAACTTCTCAACTTCGATCGCATCAGGAGATGGCTCTTTAATTCCACAAACATCTTTATACATAATTTCATATTCTTTTGCAGAACGATCCCAACCATAAGATTGAGTCATTGCTCTAATTTGCAACTCTCGCCATGTTTTTTTATGTCTAAAGGCCTCCCAAGATCTCACTAATGCTGTATAAAAATCTATTGGGTCAAACCTATCAAAACAAAACCCAGTTCCACTTTCTGTAATTGGATCATGTGGAATAACAGTATCTACCAACCCTCCCACATTCCTGACTACAGGGATAGAGCCATAACGCATTGCAAGTAGCTGACTAATTCCACAAGGCTCAAAACGACTCGGCATCAAGAAAGAATCAGTGCCGGAGTAAATTAAACGGGAAAGAGCATCATCATAGGTTAAATAAACCGCAAAACGCCCTGGGTGTTCTGTAGCAAGCTGCCATAGACCAGACTCAAGATCGCGATCGCCAGTTCCGAGAACAACAATCTGCGAATCTGTATAAGCCAAGAATCTTTTAGCCACTAAAAGTAATAGATCTACTCCTTTTTGATCTACTAGTCTTCCTACCATTCCAATAAGGTATTTTTCTGGGTTTACTTCAAGTCCCATCTGTTCTTGTAGAGCTCGTTTATTCACAGAACGTTTCTGAAGACTTTCATGATTGAAATTTGCAGGCAGAGACTTGTCTTTAGAAGGATTCCAATCTTCTAAGTCAATGCCATTAAGGATTCCGCGAAGCTTGCCAGAAATATAATTAAGCAATCCCTCCAATCTCTCGCCATATTCAGATGTCCTTATTTCTCTTGCATAGGTTGGGGATACTGCATTCACTCTATCTGCATAAAGCATTGCCGCAGCCATAGTGTGATCTCCATGCATGTACCAAGGGCACCATGTCATTCGATCTAACTTCCATCTCCAAGGTCCTTGATATTTAAGATTATGAATAGTAAAAACAGTACTTATCTCAGGGTCTTGATGCATCCACACAGGAATCATCCCTGTATGCCAATCATGGCAATGTAGAACTTGTGGCTTCCAAAAATTCCACGAGAACTCAGCAGTTGCACTCGCAAAAAAAGTAAATCTCCAATCCTCATCATCGCCTCCATAAATTCTTTCAGGATCAAAAACAGGATGTCCAACGAGATATAAAGGCAAGCCATTTGAGGGATGTTTTGTTTCATAAATCGCAAAATCAGCTCCCATAGTCCGAGCACGAAATATAGGTTCTTTAGGAACATCCAATAAACTCCAAAGCTTGCCATAGCCAGGAATAATTAGCCTCACATCATGACCAAGCTTTGCTAGAGCTGGAGGGAGAGATCCAACAACATCTCCCATCCCACCAACCTTGATCATCGGTGCACACTCAGCAGCAGCAAATAGAACTTCCATTTAAAAATCTTTATAAGAAGAAAAGGTTCTACTTTGAATCATGGCAACCATCCTGAATCAGAAAACTTTGGTTTTTTCTTTTGTAGGAATGCATCACGTCCCGCTTTAGACTCAGCGGTCCGGTAAAAAAGATGTGTTGCTTGACCTGCTAATTCTTGCAAACCAACTAATCCATCAGTTTCTGCATTAAAGGAAGCTTTCAAGCAACGAATAGCAGTGGGACTGTGCTGCATTATCTCCCTAGCCCAAGTAATTCCTTCATTTTCTAGTTTATCAAGCTTTGTGATCTTATTAATAAGTCCCATTTTGAGAGCTTCTTCTGCTCCATATTTTCTACATAAAAACCAAATTTCTTTCGCTTTCCTTTGCCCAACAACTCTTGCAAGATAACCAGAACCAAAACCACCATCAAAGCTTCCAACTTGAGGTCCTGTCTGTCCAAATACAGCATTCTCAGCCGCCAAACTTAAATCACATAACAAATGAAGTACTTGACCTCCTCCGATCGCATAACCAGCCACTAAAGCTATAACAACTTTTGGAAGACTTCTAATAATACGCTGCAAATCTAAAACATTTAGGCGAGGTAAGCCTTCCTCATCCATATAACCTCCATCTCCTCTAACACTCTGATCCCCCCCTGAACAAAATGAAAAAACCCCATCTTGAGAAGGACCAACTCCTGTAAAAAGAACTACTCCAATTTTATTGTTATCTCGGATTCTAGTAAAAGCATCACAAAGCTCAATAACTGTTTTAGGACGAAAGGCATTCCTTTTCTCTGGACGATTAATAGAAACTCGAGCTATACCTTCTGAACTTAAATCTAAAAGAACATCTTGATAATCTCCCCATTTTTCCCAAGCAATTATTGGGTCTCCAGGTAAGACCCTTCTCTTCAAATCTTCATCATGATCTGATTTATCAATCATTTATCTACGATTTTATTTCTTTGTTTTGAATAATCTTATGAAGATGCCCCTTGAAGCCCTCTTTAAGATAATTCCTTAATTTGTTGTCTTGATAACTTGAAGTACAAACACGCAACAAAACAGGTTTATTTTTTGAGATAGCCCATTCAAAAGCTATTTCCAAGTCTTCTAAAAGTGAAATTTGCCTAAATGGTATGTCATAACAAGAAGCTAGTGCAAGAGGATTAATTAATTGAGGCATGACAAAAAGATCTTCTAAATTTCCTTTGACAAATTTTTCTATCTCCAACTGTTGAAAGATTCCTCCTCCTCCATTATCAATCAACAAGACGACAATTGGTGGTCCTGGAGAATTTGAAAACAACCAACCATTGCTGTCATGAAGCAATGCTAAGTCACCAGTAACTAAAACAGTTGGTCCATTAGCTATAGACAAGCCCATCCCTAATGACAAAGTTCCATCAATACCAGAAGCCCCTCTAAAGCCAAAACATCTTCTAGAAAGGGTTTCCTTTCCTCCAAAACTAATCCAATCTCTTATAGGACTACTTGCCGATAGCATTATTTGAATATTCAATGGCAATCGACGTGGTAACCAGTGGGCTAGAGCAGGTTCAGTAATTTGTCCTTGCATATTCAACTTTTGAGAGATCCAATTCTTTGCATATGAATCTGCTGAAACCAGTTGATTTAAAAGATCTATAGATTTGTTCTTTCTTGAATTAGCCTTCATCGAATCAGAATTAAAAATATTTTTCACCCAAGCATTTAAGCCATAGCTCCATTGGGATGAGATTCGCAGTGGGTCTAAGTAACGTTTATCTCCTTCACTTATCAAAACCTGATTACCCCTCATTTTCGTTAGCCAATTTGCAAGTATTCGACTTGAAGGCAAAGGACCTAAACGCAAAATATTTAATCGAGAAGTCCGGGAAGTAGCTGATAAAAAATCAGAACTAATTAAAAGCTCCCAGAAGCTAATTAAACCTTCCTGGTCATCATCGATACCGGATAGGGGGTCAGCAAAGATAGGCCATCCACTAATTGATTGCCAATCCTTTAAAGCCTCCTTAAAAGGATCTATATCCTTTGACAAACCTCTCCAAGGACCTGCAATAACAATTCCTGGACTGAACGGGTCTAGCTTTGGGATTTCTTCTTGAAATTTTTCTTGACTGAGATCAAAAACATCTAAAGAATTACTATTTACATTTAATCCTTTACCTGAACACTTCGACCAAACACTTTGTTGTTCTAAAAATGATGCATGTAGAGGCTCTTCAAAGGAAATATTGAAATGAACTGGACCAGGAAATTTATGAGCCTCAAGCCAAACTCGGTCAACTAATTTCCTATTAGTTTTTTCTGAACAAAGATGAAAGCCTTCTCTAGGACCTTCTTTTAAACATCGACAAACTGATTTCAGAAAATCCTCTTGATTTACTGTCTGATTAGCACCACAATTTTTTAATCTCTCAGGCCTGTCAGCAGTCAAAAATATTAATGGTTGGCATGAACGATCAGCTTCTATAGCTGCTGGTAAAAGATTGGCAACCGCTGTACCAGAAGTAGTAATAATAACTGTTGCCTTTCCATTCGCCGAACTAATCCCCAATCCCAAAAAAGCAGCAGATCTTTCGTCAATTGAAGTGATCAAATTTAAGGATCCAGATTCTGCAAGTCCCCCTGCTGCCATTGCAAGAGGACCCGAGCGACTACCAGGACAAATGACAACATATTCGAGGCCCTTTGCTATAAAAGCTTGTAAGAGCCTTACGCATACGAATAGGTTTGCGCGTGCTAAAGACAGAGTTAGAGGAGTAACTCACTAGATCCTCGGACAAAATAGCTCATTCATGCAGATCAAAAGAAAAGATTTCAATGCCACAATCTCAGACAAATAAACCTCACAAGGGAAACCAAACATGGAAAACCTTTGTTTTATGGGGGATTATCGCTCTTTTCCTCAGATGGCAAGTTCTAGAACCTCGATGGATACCATCAGGATCAATGCTTCCAACATTACAAATTCAAGACAAAATCTTAATAGAAAAAATTCGTCCACGAGTAAATCTCGCTTTTCATAAACACCTAGATAAAGAAACTTTAATAGTTTTCCATCCCCCTGAATTATTAATAGAAGCTGGTTATGAAGAAAATTCGGCCTTAATTAAAAGAGTTGTAGGTCTTCCTGGTGATCTAATTGAAGTTCATGATGGGAGCCTATTTAGAAACAAAACATTAATAAATGAGCCATGGATCAAGGAACCAATTAATTACACAATGAACCCAATAATCGTTCCTCGAGATTCTCTTTGGGTATTAGGTGACAATAGAAATAACAGCTTGGACTCTCACTTATGGGGCGCTCTACCAGAGAAAAATGTTATAGGAACAGCAATTGTTAGGTATTGGCCTTTAAATAAATTAGGACCTATCCATGCTGAGGGTACCAACCACTAGTAAGATTAAGAAACAGGACCGTATTGCGATATGGTCAATTACAAGATGGAGAGCACACTGGGATGTTCAATCCTGAGTTTTTAACCACTGACAACAATGATGGACAGGATCCTAATGCATTAATTCAATACCTTCAGGAACAATCGCCAGATGTCCTTCAAAGGGTCGCCAAATCAGCAAGCAGCGATATTCAAGATATTATTCGGCACAATGTACAAGGGTTATTAGGTATGCTTCCTGGGGAGCATTTCGATGTAAAAGTAACTTCGTCTAGAGACCACTTTGCAAGCCTTCTTGCTTCTGCAATGTTGACTGGTTACTTCTTGAGGCAAATGGAGCAAAGGAAAGAACTAGAAGAATCTTTAATTGCCGATGAGCAAATGGCTGTTGATTCAGAAGATATTAATCTCTAAATGATTTCAATGGGTCCTTAGGAACAACTCCCAATTTAACTAATTTTTTATCTACCCAATCTAAAAAAGCCCAATTACCTGAATTGGGTGCCCAATTTTTTTTTGAAATACTTTTTCTGAGTTGATTAACATCATTTTTCGAGAACGTCACAGGAGCAGAATAATGAGAAGAAATTAGCCGTTTCATGTCTCTATGTTGGCTAATCTTGCTTAACCAATTTAAGAATGTTTCCTTAGACCTAGGGAAAACAAGTCTCTCTAAAACTGGAGCAACTTGAACAAGAGGTTTTGTAGATCCAATTAAATCTCTAGAAGAATCCTCCCAATCTTTTTCCCAAGAAAAAGGATAAATTCCAAAATGAGATTTAAAGTTCCTAAGACCAGGTTTAAATGAATTTTTCAATACTTCAAAAACAGAAGGAATAGAAACCTTATAAGGCTTAAGGAAAGAAGCAAATAACACCAATCTTTTCCAACCTCTAAAGCGAGCTTCCTTAGTATCCTCAAGGGTCTGACAGCCTATTTCTCTAGAGTGAAATAAAATTGGAGTGGGGTCTAACTCAAACAAATCTGGAGGTTTAGATTCGATACCTACCAATGCATCAGTAACAAATAAAGATTTAGACCTTTTGTGATAGCAAGAAAACTCTTGAAACCTACCTAATCCAATATCAATAGGACCCAATGACGTCCATTTACATATATCGGGGTGTGGAAAACCGTCTTGAGATAAAACTTTTGTCCGGCGACGTGGAATCCCAATCCAACTCAAAGGTAAATTCAATGGAAAACTCCATTGCCCAGGACAAACCCATATGGTGGCTTTAGAAAAGGATCTTGCCAAAGAAGGCAATGAGATTTTGTGTTCAAGCCCTGAAGCTGTAGGCAAAACGATATCTGTTACAGGACCATGTTTTTCTTGAAGTTCTATGAGATCTTTTAACAATTCTTTTGTAGGAGGCAAAGGGTTATATAACATCAATCCTCCAGGAATTTTTGCGACAATCAACCTAATCGGAACGGCTACATAATAAATCCCCTGGAGTTGCTCAAAACTCCAAATTTGATTAGCTACTATTTCTTTAAAAATAGTTCTTTTTCTCCCATAAGGATAAAGAGGAAACAATGGCCACCAAGACCATATCTGATTATTCCGATTGGCTTCTGATTTCTTAGTTTTATTACTTGCTATTGACAAAATATTATCTAAGAGATTTTGGACTGATTTTTTAATATCCCATATCTTGGAGCAAATAAAAATGCAATAAGGAAAATAAATGTTTGGACAAGAACTATAGAACCTCCAGTTTCAATATCAGACCAATAACTAATATATACACCAAGAATGCTAGAAATAACACTACTTAATACAGCAAGTATTGTCATCCGATCAAAACGATCAGTTAAGAGATAAGCTGTTGCACCAGGTGTTATCAACATTGCAACAACTAAAATAATTCCTACAGTCTGAAGTCCTACAACTGCTGTAAGGCTAAGCACTGATAACAACAAGTAATGAAGTAATCCTGTATTTATTCCAATTGAGCGTGCATGGGTTGGATCAAAACAATAAAGCATCAAATCTTTTCCAAAAACTAGCAATATCATCACAACAATGAAGGAGATAATAAGAGTTTGATTAACATCAGATTGAGAAGTTCCCAATGGGCTCCCAAAAAGAATATGCATTAAATCAATATTACTTTTTATCTTAGAAACCAATACCAAACCAAGTGCAAAAAAACCAGTAAAAACTAAGCCAATAACGGTATCTTCTTTAATTCTAGATTTCTGCTTTACAAAACCAATTAAAGCGACAGAGCCAACACCAAAAACAAACGCACCAATAGAAAAAGGAAGTCCCAAAGCATATGCAACAACAACTCCTGGCATAACAGCATGAGAAACAGCGTCTCCCATCAAAGCCCAACCTTTAAGGGTCATATAACAAGAAAGTAACCCGCATACAGCTCCTACTAATGCACTCACCATAAGAGCTCTTCTCATAAATTCATGAGAAAGAGGGTCTGCCAAAAAAGATAAGGGATCTATTGAAATAAAGAAATTACTCATTAGAAAAATTATCTTTATCTAATGAAGTTGAGCCAAAAAGTGGATCAGGAGGTAATCCACCAAATGTCATATTGAGGTTCTCACTAGTAAAGACCTCTGATGTTTCTCCATAAGCTAAAACTGTTTTATTAATAAGAACAACCAAGTCACAGAAATCACGAACATGACTTAGATCATGAGTCGAAATAAGTATAGTTCTCCCCTCTTGTCTGAATTGTAAGAACAATTCAGACATCAACTTTTCAGTTGGCACATCTACTCCTGAAAAGGGCTCATCAAGAAGAAGCACGGAAGCTCTTTGTGCGATTGCTCTTGCTAAAAAGGTTCTTTTTCTTTGTCCACCAGAAAGAGTGCCAATAGGTCTTTTTCTTAAATCAATAAGGTCAACCCTTTCAAGAGCATGCCAAACCGCTCGTCGATCTGATTCCCTGGGAATTCTAAGAAAATTCATTGAGCCATAAAGACCCATCATCACAACATCCCAAACGCTTACAGGAAAAGAACAGTCAATACCCTCACTTTGAGGTACGTATGCAACGGCCTGATCTCCTTGAGCCTTAGAGACAGGGACTCCATTTATTTTGATTTTCCCCCGGGAAGGGCGTACAAAGCCCATTAAAGCCTTGAAAAAGGTTGATTTCCCAGCACCATTCATACCTACTAGGCCACAAATAGAACCAGGCTTCACCTTCAAGCTCGCGTCATAGAGAGCTACTGTCCCGTTGTAATCTACGCAAACTTGATCAGCCTCAATCCTATACGGACCTGTTGAATTATTTTTTATTATCATCAGTTTTAATTCGTCAATTTTGTGGGAGAAAGACCTTTAAGAATTAATTTGCTGTTATACCTATGGAGGTCTAACAAAGTTGGAGCAGGGCCGTCTTCTTCAGACAAAGAATCAACATAGAATTTACCACCAAAAGATGCGCCACTAGCTTTAGCAACTTCACGTTGAGCCCTCGCACTTACAGTACTTTCACAAAAAATAGTAGGGATATTATTTTCTTTTATTGTTTTAATTAGTAATATCATCCTTTTTGGTGTTACTTGACTTTCTGCGTTTACAGGCCATAAATAAGCTTCTTGCATATCATAATCATTAGCTAAATAAGAAAAAGCACCTTCACAAGTAACAAGAAACCGCTTGTTTTTGGGGATTAAATTAAGATTATCTCTTAGTTCTTTATCTAAAGATAAAAGCTTTGATTTATATACATTAGCATTATCAATAAAAATCTCTTTACCTTCTGGGTCAAGATTCACAAAAGCTTTTAATATTTTATCGACATAATACAAAGTTTTTTGAGGAGACATCCATGCATGAGGATTAGGTTTCCCTGCATAAACATCACCTTCAATAGGGATAGGTTTCATTCCTTCTGAAAGTACTAAGCGAGGTATATTTCCAGCGCTAGAAATAAACTTTTCAATCCATAATTCCAACCCAAGACCATTCTCAATAATAAGATCTGCATTGCTAGCACTAATAATATCGCTAGGAGTGAATTGATACGAATGAATCTCAGCCCCTGGCTTTGTAATTGACTTAACCTCTAACCTATCTCCCGCAATATTACTTGCTATATCTGCAAGAATAGTAAAAGTTGTCAATACTAATAATTTACTTTCATTTTGTTTGTCTGAAGAGGTCTTTCTAGAAAAAGAGCAAGAAAACAAGCATAGACTCAAGATTAAAACATTGAAAATATTTATAATTTTAACCTTATTATTTATAATCATCAGGTAGCTAATTAACAGTAAGGGTTAGGCTTCTAGTATTTTTTTATTTAGATTAGCTTCCTTAACCTGATCCTCTATCCAACTTTTACCCTGAGAAAGAAAACCAATCCAATCAACCCGTTCCTTTTTGGCCGCAGCAGCAACTAATCGAGAAGCTTGTTGGTCAAGCAGTTCAAGATCTAATTCGGATACACCATTGTTTATAGCCATCCAATCCGCCATTGAGCTGCCAACAACCCTAGTTAAATATGCTGCACTCAATGCCTGCATAGATCCCGCCGCAAGCCAACTACCCCCATGAAGTTTGGCAAAACCTAGTATTGCTTGACCACTCCACTCAACAACCCCTTGAGCAACTGCCGCAGAAGCCAATTTTCTTGCAACAGTATTTAAAAGTTCAGGGCTCATCTTGCAAGACCAAATATTTGACATTTCCTTAATCATTAATCCATTAACAACTGCAACTGACAACAAATCTGCACTTGGAATAGGAGAAGTAAATACAGCTCCTGCAACAATCCATTGGGAGCGATTTTGTATATTTTTAAACTTGTCTCTTCTTAAGGTCTCTAAGTCTGACTGCCACGAAGAATGAAGTCTCGCTAACAATCTTTGTTTAGTCGCATCCATATTAGTTTTGGACTGAGCCAAAAGTCTTCGAACAGGATTAAGAACCAAAGACATATCAGCAGGAGAACCATCCCAACGAAGAACTCTGGAAGACCATCGTTGAGGTAACTGGGCCTGCAAATCCTTTAATTGATCCGCACATGATGATTCGTCCGAAGCAACCATTAACCAAGCAGGCTGATTCTCAGGAATTTTCTCAAGCCAAAGCATATCTGCTGCTCGGAGTGGTAATGGCAAAACATAAATAAGGGCATCTTGCATGACGAGGGTTTCAGGCAAGCACCAAGAATGATCTCTAGTTGGAAGAACTGATTGATATGAGATATCTAAAGGTTCTGAGATAGAAAGTGCCTCAGTTACTTCTTGCTGAGGAGGCAATTCAACATCTTTTGTACTAGCAAAAGAAATTCTTTGAGAATCTGATCTATCTAAAATCTCCTCAAGAGAATTAACTCTTGCTCTCCTATTAATTAGAGAATCGTTTTTATCCTCAAGGAGTTCAAATTGTTCAAGAACCTCATAACAACGACTAATCCATCCTTGAATTGTTGTAGGGGCGTTAAAAGTTACTTTTTCCGATTTTAAGAACCACCAGAGACCTGCAGTTATCCCAAGGATTCCCATACCCCCTCCAGGTATATGGGCTACATCACTTAGCAACCATTGTCCAAAAGCCAGAGATCCCAAGAGAATTCCAACTTTTCCCATTGACAAAGTTGAAATATTCTTAGGGAAAGAAAAAGAAGAGAAATTTTTCACAGGATTCATAGTTCCATCTTCTTCTTAGCTCACTTGAACATTAAAGCAAATATTAGCGCTACAAGCCCTTACAAACACAAGTATTAATGCTGTGAAGTCTCAAAAACTAAATGATTACTCCCTGGAAAAATCAATAAAAAAGATTTAAGGAAATGTGAATCTGCTAAAGGAGTTGATAAATATATCCCATAAAACCTCACAATGAGTCACACTTGCCTTTGTGATTAGGCGAAAAGTCATGGGTGACTCTTACAACGATCCTCAAAGAAATGGGAGGAACTTTCAAAACCCTCGAGATTCTGGCAGGCCAGGTTTCAGAGGAGGCCGAGGACCTGGGAATCGAGAAGGAGGCGGTTTTAGGATCAGATTAAGTGAAAATGAAATGCGTTCTGCAAGAGCACTTCAAGAGGCTTTCAATCTCCGATCTACAGTCGCCGTTCTAGGTTTTGCACTGAGGACATTAGGGGAAATGCTTGAGCAAGGAAAACTTGATGAATTCTTAACGACATATCGAGAACAAGGTCCTCGAACTAATAACAAAAAGACACAAGATAATCGTTTTAATGATCAAAAAAACTTCCCGTCAAAAGAAAAACCAAATCCTTTTGAAAGGCCAGCCAAACCTGAGCAAACTCAAGAATCCGAAGAAGCAATAGAATCCAAAGATGAAGAAAACTCTATAGAAATTCAATCACAGGAATCTGACAATTCCGTTTCAGAAGAATCACAAACCAATTCCAAAGAAGAAGAAAAAGTGGAACAAACTTCTCAACAAAATGAAACCAATCCGGAATAGTCTTAAATAATGACTAGAAAACGTGTTCTTTCTGGAGTTCAACCAACTGGTGATCTTCATATAGGTAATTGGTTAGGAGCTATTAGAAATTGGGTAGACCTTCAAGAAAATAATGAAACCTTTTTTTGTGTAGTTGATTTACATGCAATAACAGTTCCTCATGATCCGAAGCTATTAACTCAAAACACATTATCTACAGCCGCTCTTTATATCGCATGTGGAATGGATCCCGAAAAATCAAGAATATTTGTACAAAGTCATGTTTCAGCTCATAGCGAACTTTGCTGGATACTAAATTGCTTAACTCCCTTAAATTGGATGGAAAGAATGATTCAATTCAAAGAGAAAGCAAAAAAACAAGGGGAGAACGTATCTATTGGACTATTTAATTATCCAGTCCTAATGGCTGCAGATATACTTTTATATAATGCGGATCTTGTTCCAGTTGGAGAAGATCAAAAACAACATCTAGAATTAGCTAGAAATATAGTTCAACAAAGAATCAACTCAAGATTTGCTAATACTAAAGAAAAAGCAATCTTAAAAGTACCTCAACCTTTAATCCTAAAACAAGGAGCGAAAATAATGAGTCTCTCTGATGGAAGAAATAAAATGAGCAAAAGCGATCCAAATGAAGGAAGTAGAATTGCTTTATTAGATCCTCCCAATATAATTAATAAGAAAATAAAACGAGCTAAAACTGATTCTCATATTGGACTTGAATTAGGAAATCCTTCTCGACCAGAAGCAGATAATCTTATAAAAATATATTGCCTCCTTAGTGATACACCCATAAAAAAAGCAAATGAAGAATTCGCCGAAATGGGCTGGGGAAAATTTAAGCCATTACTTGCTGAAGCAATTATTTCAAGATTAGAACCAATTCAATCAAAATATAACGAGCTAATGCAAGATCCAGCAGAGCTTAAACGAGTTCTAAAAGAAGGAAATTATCATGCAAGCCAAGTTGCCAACGAAACATTAACCAAAATAAAAGATGCTTTAGGTTTTTTCAATGGAGACAACTAAGTATGCCAATAATAACCCTTCCTGATGGTAGTAAAAAGAATTTCAAAAGCCCCGTTACGACATTAGAAGTCGCCGAGTCTATTGGCCCAGGCTTAGCCAAGGCTGCTTTAGCAGGGAAAGTAAATGGCAAGCTCATTGATACCTGCATCCCAATAAATTCGGATGCAAGCTTAAATATAATTACCTCAAAAGATCAAGAAGGTATTGAGATTATTAGGCACTCATTTGCTCATCTTATAGGTCATGCAGTAAAGCAATTATATCCAGAAGCAAAAATGGCAATCGGCCCAGTAATTGAAGATGGATTTTATTATGATATATCTTATAAAAACCCATTTACCCTTAATGATCTTGAAAGTATAGAACAGAGGATCAAAAAACTTATAAAGCAGAACTATAAAGTAATCGTAGAGACTGTTAGCCACCAAAAAGCAAAAGAAACATTCCTTAGAAGAAATGAGTCCTATAAAGTTGAGATAATAAATCAAATCCCTTCAAGTGAAGAAATAAAATTGTATAAACATCAAGAATATATAGATATGTGCAGAGGGCCACATGTTCCTAATACTTCTCATCTAAGTTCTTTTAAATTAATGAAAGTATCAGGAGCATATTGGAGAGGTGATTCTAATAATGAGATGCTGCAAAGAATATATGGAACGGCATGGAAAAACTCAAAAGATCTAAATAGTTACTTAAAGAAAATAGAAGAGGCCGAAAAAAGAGATCATCGAAAATTAGGCAAAAAATTATCTTTATTTCATATCCAAGAAGAATCTCCTGGAATGATTTTTTGGCACCCAAAAGGATGGGCAATTTATCAAATTTTAGAGCAATACATTAGAACAATCATAAATTCAAAAGGCTATCAAGAAATTAAAACTCCTCAAGCAGTTGATAGAACTTTATGGGAGAAATCTGGTCATTGGGAAAAATTTAAAGACGACATGTTTACAACCACTTCAGAAAATAGAGAATATGCAATAAAACCAATGAATTGCCCATGTCATGTGATGATTTTCAACCAAGGATTAAAAAGCTATCGAGATCTACCTATCAGACTCGCAGAGTTTGGATCTTGCCATAGAAACGAAGCTTCAGGAGCACTGCATGGTTTGATGAGAGTAAGAAATTTCATTCAAGATGATGCACATATTTTCTGCTCAGAGAACCAGATACAAGAAGAAGTGAATAATTTTATTGATCTTGTTTTTGAAGTTTATAAGGCATTTGGTTTCGACTCAGTCTTAATCAAGTTGTCGACAAGGCCTGAGAAAAGAGTAGGGAGTGACCAGATATGGGATAAATCCGAAAAATCACTTTCAGATGCATTAGATTCAAAAGGTCTTGAATGGTCACTTCTTCCTGGAGAAGGAGCATTCTATGGTCCCAAAATAGAGTTTTCATTAAAAGATTGTCTTAATAGAATTTGGCAATGTGGCACTATTCAGGTTGATTTTTCTATGCCCGAACGACTTGGTGCTGCCTATATAAGTGAAACTGGAGAAAAGAAGGTTCCCGTTATGCTTCATCGTGCAATTCTAGGATCATTCGAAAGGTTTGTAGGGATATTGATTGAACATTATGCAGGCAATTTCCCCGTTTGGTTATCACCTATACAGGTAATGGTAATGAGTATAACTAATAGAAATAATGAATTTTGTCTTAATGTTAAAAACGAATTAGAAAAAAATGGTTACAGGGTAGATTATGATCTAAGGAATGAGAAGATTGGTTTAAAAATACGAGAACATACAATCCAAAAGATTCCGTATTTATTAATAATAGGAGATAAAGAAGATGAAAAAAATGAGGTTTCTGTAAGAACAAGAGAAGGCAAAGAAATTGGTTCAATGAACCTGAAAGAATTTATGATTCTGTTAGAGAAACAAATAGAGCTAAAAGGAAGATTAAAAAAATAACTCTTTCGATTCTTTTCTATTAATTTACAGGATTATTAACATGAATTTATTAGCAGGAGACATCGGAGGAACCAAGACATTATTAGCAATTTACGAATGGGATAAAGTTTTAACACAAAAATATCAAAAAAAATATATATCTAAAGACTGGACATCTTTCCTCCTTATAATTCAAGATTTTTTTAAAGGTCTTCCAGAGGATATTAACTTACCTTCTTATGGTTGCATTGGAGTTGCTGGAATAATTTCAAATAATTCTTGCAGTTTAACCAATCTAGACTGGGAAATAGATTCTAACGAAATATGTAAATTAACAAATTTAAAATCATTTGAATTAATTAATGATTTTTCTGTATTAATATATGGTCTTAAATACTTCCAAGAAACTCAATATATATCTATTCAGGGAAAAAATAATATAAACATTAATCTTGAAGATAAATTTGTTTCAATTGTGGGTGCAGGCACAGGGCTAGGAATAGCGAGCGGACTAATCACTCCTAACAAAATCCAAGTCTTACCTAGCGAAGGAGGCCATTCTGAGTTCTCTCCTCGAACCACAGAAGAATGGGAACTCGCCAATTGGTTAAAAGAAGATCTTAATCTTGCTCGCTTATCTGTTGAAAGAGTTGTTAGTGGGACTGGCCTAGGTCATATAGCCCGTTGGATGTTAATGAGATCTTCAGCTAAATTGCATCCTCTACGTCCTCTTGCAGAAGACTTTCATTCACAAAATTCAAATAAAGTTGATATGCCTGCGATTGTTAGTGACGCTGCTAAAAAGGGAGATAATCTTATGTTGGATGCCATGAATTTATGGCTTAGTGCATATGGATCCTTAGCTGGTGATATTGCATTACAAAATCTTTGCTACACAGGCCTATGGATAGGTGGTGGAAGCAGTCAGAAAAATATTGAAGGAATAAAATCTGTGACTTTTCTTGATTCATTTAAAAACAAAGGTCGTTTTACAAATTTCTTGGAAAGCCTTCCTGTAATGGCTCTAATAGATCCTGAAGCTGGCTTGTTCAGTGCTGGTTGCAGAGCTCACCTCCTTTCCATTGAGATGGGAGACTTATCTGAATAGGTAAAAAGTAATGCGGTTACCGCAAATAGGCGAAAAAGTAATAGTGGAAGTGCCTTCCACATCAGCAAATCTGGGCCCAGGCTTTGACTGTCTAGGCGTGGCGTTGAGTTTGACAAATGAATTTACCATTCAACGAATTGAGGGGAATTCAGAAAGATTTGAACTCATAATGGAAAGTACAGAAGGAAACCATTTAAGAGGGGGGCCTGAGAATCTTTTTTATAGAGCCGCACAAAGAGTATGGAAAGCAGCAGAAGTTGAACCATTTGCCCTTGAAGCCAGAGTAAAACTTGCAGTCCCCCCCGCAAGAGGTCTTGGGAGCAGTGCAACAGCAATTGTGGCAGGACTTGTTGGCGCAAATGCACTAATCAGCTTTCCTCTCCCCAAAGAAAAACTTTTAGAACTAGCCATAGACATTGAAGGCCATCCAGATAATGTTGTCCCATCATTACTTGGCGGGCTATGCCTTACAGCAAAAGCTGCGTCAGAAAGATGGCGAGTTATTCGCTGCGAATGGGATGATTCTATTAAAGCTGTCGTGGCCATACCTTCCTTAAGGCTAAGTACAAGTGAAGCAAGAAGAGTAATGCCCAAAAACATCCCCATAGGAGATGCCGTAATGAATCTAGGAGCTCTTTCTCTACTCCTCCAAGGCCTCAGGAAAGGCAACGGAGAACTTATTTCAGATGGAATGCACGACCGTCTTCATGAGCCCTATAGATGGGGGCTGATAAAAGGCGGAGCTGAAGTTCGTTCCGCTGCTATGCAATCAGGTGCCTTAGGTTGCGCAATAAGCGGAGCAGGTCCAAGTATTTTGGCGTTATGCAAAGAACCTCAAGCAAGAATTATCAGCCAGTCAATGGTCAGAGCATGGGAAATAGCTGGAGTAGCCAGTAGAGCACCTATATTAAATCTACAGAGAAATGGCAGCGAATGCACCAAGAGGGTTGATGAGTAGTTATACTCATCAAAACAGCGGTGGCTGGTGGTTCTTCTTCATTTTTTAGAGCATTATGGAGGTGACAAATTTACCCACAACGATTGCAGGGCAAAGTTCATTCCCTTGGCTCTCATCCATCGTTTTACTTCCTTCAATAGGGGCATTAATAATGCCCCTATTGCCAAAAGAAGAAAAGGGAAATTCTTCCACAGCAAGGAACCTGGCAATAGGGTTTCTTGCTTTTGATTTTCTTTTAATTGCCTATGTATTTGCAATATTTTTCAACAAGCAATCAACCGACCTTCAATTAGTTGAAAGAATAAACTGGGTACCTTCTATTGGCCTAGAATGGTCTTTAGGGGCTGATGGAATCTCTGCGCCTCTTGTTGTTCTAAGTGGCCTCATAACGCTTCTATCAGCTGCAGCAAGTTGGAATATAAAAAAGAAAACTAGACTTTATTTCGCTCTGCTGTTAGTTCAGGCCTCGGCTCAGGCATTAGTATTCTTGTCACAAGATTTTTTACTATTTTTCTTGGCATGGGAATTAGAACTTGTGCCTGTGTACTTATTAATTGCAATATGGGGTGGAAATCGACGTCTATATGCAGCAACTAAATTTATTTTATATACTGCTCTTGCTTCATTATTAATATTAATTAGTGGCCTTGCTTTAGCTTTCTCAGGTGACTCCTTTACACTTAATTTAAGTGAGTTAGCAGTAAAATCTTATTCGGGAGCATTCGGAATACTTTGTTATTTAGGGTTTTTAATCGGTTTCGGAGTGAAACTACCCATTTTTCCACTTCATACATGGCTTCCAGATGCCCATGGAGAAGCCAATGCACCTGTCTCAATGCTTCTGGCGGGAGTCTTATTAAAAATGGGAGGATACGCACTATTACGATTTAATGTTCAAATTCTTCCCGAAGCTCACCTGATTTTAGCTCCTGCATTAATAGTTATCGGTATAGTAAATATTATTTATGGTGCTCTAAATGCATTTGCCCAAGATAATGTAAAAAGAAGAATCGCTTGCAGCTCAGTTAGTCATATGGGATTTGTACTGTTAGGTATTGGAGCTATCGATGCGCTAGGAATTAGCGGAGCAATGCTTCAAATGATTAGTCATGGATTAATCGCAGCAGCTATGTTTTTTGTTACTGGCAGCTTTTACGAAAGAACAAATACTCTCTCAATTCCAAACATGGGAGGTCTAGCAAAAGTCTTACCAATAACATTTGCACTCTTCTTGATAAGTTCTCTAGCTTCTCTAGCACTTCCTGGAATGAGCGGTTTTGTTAGCGAAATCACTGTTTTTCTAGGGATCACTAGTCAAGAAAGTTTTACGTCTATTTTTCGAGCTATTACTATTCTAATTGCTGCTATTGGTCTTGTTCTTACCCCTATTTATCTTTTGTCAATGTGCAGGAGAGTATTCTTTGGGCCAAGAATTCCTGCTCTTGCTATTACAAAAGAAATGAATAGTAGAGAACTAACTATAGGTTTAAGCCTATTGGTACCAACTTTGGTAATTGGCTTTTGGCCCAGGATAGCAATTGATTTATATGAGACATCAACCAACGCACTAGCAGATGGACTACTAAGTCATAATGTAACTTCCTTAACGCAAGCACTTCAATTAAGTTGAGATGTCACAAAAAACAGAACTTCCTGCCCTTCTGGTAGGAAAAGGATTACCACAATTTAGAAAAATAACACCTACAGAGGTAAATGAACAGATCCCTACCTTACTAAAAAAACTAAGTGAGAAGTTAATAGATCTAGAGAAAGATCTAGAACAGAAGCTCAATAGCGAAAGGGAATTAACTTGGGAAGAAGTAATGACCCCCCTTTATAAAATCAGCGAAAGTTTAAGATGGAGCTGGGGAGTTGTGTCTCACTTAAATGGAGTATGTAACTCTGCTGAACTTCGCGATTCATATTCAAAGCAACAACCAGAAATTATTCGTTTTAGTAATAAGATTGGTCAAAGCCGAATTATTTATAAGTCATTATTAAATTTAAAAAGCAATTATTCTAATAATTTAGACAACTCACAAATCAGAATAATAGATACAGAAATACTCTCTATGAAACATAGAGGAGTAGGGCTACAGGAATCAGAAAAAAAGATATTCAACTTAAAAAGTGAAAGACTTGCAGAATTATCAAATACATTCAGCAACCATTTACTTGACGCATCAAAGGAATGGAGCCTAATACTAACTAAATCAGAGGAAGTTGAGGGACTCCCACCACGTGTACTAGAAAATTTCGCAAGTGCAGCAAAAAGTTCAAATGAGAAGTCTCAATCAAGTAGTAATGAACAAAATGTCGAGCATGGTCCATGGAAGATTGGATTAGACATGCCAAGTTATATCCCCTTTATCACCTACTCCAAGAATAGATCTTTACGTGAATCAATCTATAAAGCGCATGTAAGTAGAGCAAGCAAAGGGGTCTTAAATAACAACAAAATAATCGAAGAGATTCTAACCTTAAGGAGGGAGCAATCTGAGCTTCTTGGATACAAAAATTGGGCAGAGCTAAGTCTTGCTAGTAAAATGGCTAAAGGTACCAATGAAGTTGAAAAACTTCTAGAAGAGTTACGTTCGGCAGCAATAATAGTTGCACAGAAAGAACTAAAGGAATTAAAAACATGCGCAATAAAACAAGGCTTCTCTGAATCAAAGGAATTAGCTCCATGGGACATTAATTATTGGTCGGAGCATTTACGTAAAGAAAAGTTCAATCTTGATCAAGAGTCTCTCCGACCATGGTTTCCACTACCTCAAGTTCTTGATGGACTATTTCAGTTATGCGAAAGATTGTTTGCAATAAAAATAATTCCTTCAAAAGTGAAAGATATTCCCACTTGGCACAAAGACGTACAGTTTTTCGAGGTATTGGATAAAGACAGTACACCTATAGCTTCATTTTACCTAGATCCCTATAGTCGTTCATCCTCTAAGCGAGGAGGTGCCTGGATGGACGAATGCCTAATAAAGGATGAAGCTGAAGATGGGACAAAAGTTCTCCCTGTCGCCTACTTAATTTGTAATCAAACACCACCAATAGGAGACAAGCCAAGCCTAATGAGCTTTGACGAAGTAGAAACGCTCTTCCACGAATTCGGGCATGGTCTCCAACATATGCTTACAAATGTCAAATACCCTCAAGCGGCTGGTATTAACAACGTGGAATGGGATGCTGTTGAATTACCTAGTCAATTCATGGAAAACTGGTGCTTAGATCGTTCGACAATCAAAGAAATTGCAAAGCATTGGAAAACAGGAGAACAACTCCCTGAAGAAGAATTTAAAAAAATCCGTAGGAGTCGTACTTTTAATTCCGGTATTAATACGTTGCGACAAATTCATTTTGCCCTTACAGATATAAGGCTACATAGTGTGTGGGAAACAAGTCTAGGTATTACACCAGATCAACTGAGAAGAGAAATTGCAAAAACAACAACTGTCTTAAATCCAATAAAAGAAGATCAATTTCTTTGTTCCTTTAGTCATATTTTTGCAGGAGGATATGCGGCAGGTTATTACTCATACAAATGGGCGGAAGTTCTCAGTTCAGACGCTTTTTCTGCCTTTGAAGAAGCTGGGCTAGAAAATGAAGAACAGATAAAAGTAATAGGTAGACGTTTCCGCGAGACTGTACTTAGTCTAGGAGGTAGTCGCTCTCCAGCAGAAGTTTTTGAAGCTTTCCGAGGTAGAGCACCTTCAACAGAAGCATTAATTAGACATTCAGGTCTTGGTAAATCGTCAAATTAAGCTGTTAATTAAATTTTCTATTGCTTCCTTATTGTATATAAGGCCTTTATGTGTAAGGACAGGTAAAGGAGAGCACCTCCCTATAGGAAGAACTGCTTTCCACCCAGGGAAAACCATCAAATCAAAATAACAAAAAAAACTAATACATTCAACTTTTCCTAAACTGGCAATATCTTTATTTAAGTCATTCAGAAAATCACTCCCAACCTTCATTTCAGCTATTCCTTTAAACATAAATGAAGGAACCAATTGAGCCGTTAAAGTTCCACAATGAGGAGTTCCAACACTAACAAAACGATTAGTTCTCCGAGCCCCAGACAATTTTTGCATCCAAAATCTAGAAATCAATCCACCCATAGAAAATCCCATCAAGTTAATAGATATATCTTCTCCTAACTCTCGAAGAATATACACATTTAATTCTTCGGCCAAAGTCCGGATTGATACAAGACCAAGTTTATGAGGTAAGTGAGGAGTAAACACCTTAAAGCCTTTCTTGGTTAGTTTATCTACAAGATGTTTAAAGATAATGGGGGTATCCCATAAACCATGGACCAAAACAATATGTCGAGATTTTATTGTCATTAATATCTAAAAGTTAAAGTTTCGCTTCCTTTCGATTCCAACACTACCGCTAAAACCTTCTACAGGAGGTGCACACTTCCTTAAAAATAATCTCATAGGTAATGGACCATATAGCGATTCAAGGTAATCAAGCAAGTGATCGCTAAATCTTTCAATTGTGAAAAACCTTGCCTGAAATGCTAGTTTTTGCAGACCTTTTATAGCCAAGCTGTAATCTACCGTAGACGAAAGATTATCATTTTTACTGGCATCTTCTATATCAACCCAGATACTAAAATCAACCAAAAAATCCTGCCCGAGCAAACGCTCTTTATCTAATACACCCACATGTGCCCAAAGATTGACATTCTCAACATGGATAACTCCTAAGTCAATAGAATCATTCATCAGAATAAGTCCTGGTGAATGAATGTTTTTACCCCAGAAGCAAACTCATCAGCAATATGTCCTTCCCCCTTCAAAAAATACTTGTAGGTAACCAAACCTTCCAAACCAACGGGACCTCGAGGCGGCAAAGTTTGTGTACTTATCCCTACTTCTGCACCAAATCCATATCTAAATCCATCTGCAAAACGAGTTGAACAATTATGATAAACTCCTGCACTATCAACGGATCGCAAAAACATCTCAGCAACTTCTTTATTATTTGTGACGATCGCATCAGTATGGCGTGATCCATAAAGATGTATATGCTCTAACGCCTCTTTTAAATCTGAGACAATTTTGATAGAAAGAATTAAGTCAAGATACTCCGTAGACCAATCTTCTTCACTCGCCATATTCAAAACACCATAAGTCGTACTTCTATCATCACCTCGAAGGGTTACGCCACATTTCTTAAATCCAGGTATTGCTTTATTTAAGAATTCTGCAGCTACAGATTCATGTATAAGTAGTGTCTCAATAGCATTGCAAGCAGCAGGATATTGAGTTTTGCTGTCAATTGCAATTAGAACGCCTTGCTCTATATCAGCATCTTGATCAATGTACAAATGACAAACACCATCAGCATGACCTAACACAGGAATTCTCGTATTGTCCTGAATAAAACGTACTAACTCATTGCTTCCGCGAGGAATAATTAGATCAACAAGAGAATCCAAGCGAAGCATCGCCATACTTTCCTCTCGTGAAGTAAGTAAACACAGCGAATTTGAATCAACTTTTGTTAAAGATAATCCTTGATGAAGAGAATTCATTATTTCTTTGTTCGTATAGCTAGCTTCACTTCCACCTTTCAGAAGAGCGCCATTACCTGAACGAATAGCAAGAGAAGCAATTTGAATAACCGCATCAGGTCTTGCCTCAAAGATGATTCCTAATAGTCCCAAAGGGACAGTAATTCTCTCTAGAATTAATCCATCAGCCAGTTCTCTTTTTAGTTGACATAAACCGATAGGGTCAGGTAAAAGTGCTACTTTTCGAACGCCCTCTATCGCTCCTGCTAATTTAGCTTCATCCAGTTTCAATCTAGCTAAAAGGGATTCATTGAGACCGTCGACCTCAGCTTGTTTAAGGTCTCTTAAATTTGCTTCAACAATTTTAGAAGAACTTGAGGCTAAAGCATCAGCCATAGATAGCAAAGCTTCTCGACGCTGTTCATTTGTGGTCAGACTTAATTTTTTAGCCGCACTTCTAACTTCACCCACACGTAGAAACAACTCATTTGAAGGGTTTGGAACACCTGAATCTTTTGACATAACATTCAAGGACATCGCTTTTATCTTGCACTAAAAAGGACAATAGTACTTATAAATTTTGCATGAGCTAACTTTCATACACTATTTAATAAGTACTTAAAAAGAAGGTCGTAAAGCGAGAACAAATTCTCTCAAGAAAATTGTCGTTAACTTTAAGAGTTAAAGAAGAAAATCTAAATAAAATATCAAGAGCTAGGAACCTACTGTAATTCAATATCTTAAAAATATTTCCAACTGGCTTTGCCATTTCCCATTCTGATCAAAAGAACCTAATAAACCAAAGTTCTGGTTTAATTGAAGCGTCAAATTACCCTGAGAAGGGATATCTTCACGATTAGGAGTTGATTGAACTGAGAAACTTATACGATCAGTCAAGTCAATTCCCATTTCAGCAACCCAAGCTTGTAAAGACGATAATTCGCCGGAACTCTCGTCATTATTAGATCCTGATTTACCATCAGCTATTTCAGCATCAAGAGCCGCTGCATTGATATATGCAGGGTACAGTGCTATTTGTAGTCTTTCACTAAAAGCTCCACTTATATTTCCTAAAACTGGAGCCACAAAAGAGCGATTAATCACATCCGCAAAAACACTGCTATCGCCTCCCCTAAATAAACTCGTAAGTGAATTCCCTCCGATTAGACCTAACAATTCATTCTGAGGAATAGGAGGTGTACTTCTGAGTTGATAATTATCTTTCAATCGATCAGCTGGTCCTATAGCTATTACCTCAACCTTAACGAAGCGAGACCCTCCTATTCCAAAAGCACCAGAACCATTGGTCACAAAATCACTGGAAGAGCTAAGATCACTAGGGTTTCTTACTGTATCTGGAACACGGGTAATCATTTTCACATCAACATAAGGGATTAAGCCCATAGAAGGTACAAAAATAGCCACATTGTCTTCTCGTCTGTCTAAATGAAATGTAGTCGTAAATAGATTAATTCTTCCATTCAATAAGCGAACTAAGCCACTAGCATTAAGTGTCTGATCAAAACCACCATTTAACAAAAGAAATCCATCAATCTCAAAACTAGTTACTGGCTGAGAAACTATTCTGAGACTAGGTCCTAGGTTTAACCTAAGGTTATCAAAAGTTATAGAAGAAAGGCCCTTCGGGATAGCAGACTTAACCAACTTACTTGCTGGGGCATTTTCATCCCCCATAAACAAAAGAAGGGGTGTTTCTCTACTCCAATTCTCTTCAGGTAACAAATTACGCCGGGGAAGACCAATTGAAGTCAGCTCATCTTGGCTAGAGAGAGAAATATTCTGATTAGACCTCGACTTTGTAATAGATATAGAACCTTCCTTAAGCGTAATGTCTCCTCTAATTATTGGTTTTATTAAAGGTCCTCCAAAATTTAGCCTTGAAGAAATCTCTACATCGGCTATGGAAGATTTCAATTTCACACTATCAAGCTGCAAAGAAAGCGGTTTTTTTTCAATCGTTCCAGTTCGAAATAAAGCAATATCGCCTTGCCCAGTAATCACTCCACTCTCTCCCATGTTCGCTCTTAAATCAATAACCTCTACTCTGTTGAAATCAAAGAGTATTCTCGAATTAATTTTATTCAAATTTTCACTTTGAATGTCTAAATCTCCGTCCTTAATTACAAGAAAACCATTAGCTTGAAGATTGGCAAAAGTACCTGAAATTAAAACTCTAAGATCAGCACTCCCAGAGTTCCAGGTAATTCCACCATTAGAGAACTGATCTAGGAAGCTAATTCCATCGCCATGGCTCTCTATTCTTAAATTTATAGGTGAGGAAGAAGTTAAAGGAATATTCCCAACTAAAGTAACAGGGTTAGAAGAAGAAGCATTTTGTAAAGCTATATCTACTGTCAGAAATGAATCAGAGAAAACAATACTTCCTCTTTTCAAGAGTATTGATTCACCTCCTAAAGCAACATCATTAAAAATCAAATCCGCGGTTATCTCTGGCCTCCTTCTCCCTATCCGGTAGGTTCCATTGAATCCAAACATCCCACTAACGCCTGAAGGGGCAGGCAAAAATAGGGAAAGAAGAGAGAAAGGAACATTTACAAAGGAAAACTCTCCATCCCCGATTTGAATCGGGCCTCGAATAGTTGTAGTGAATGGTTTAATCTCTACATCTGGTTGATTAGTTTGATCTTTAGTCCAAAGTTTTCCAGATGCTTTTAAATCTAAGTAAAGTTCTTTTATTTTCGGTCCTTGAATCTCAACCACTGCATCTATGTGCCCTCGAAGATCCTCTGGATTAATGATCTCTTTTTTTCTTTGAAGCTTTTTCCTACTAGAAATAGAGATGACAGAATTAATCCATTCTTTCAGTTGACTATCTAATGAAGACTTCTCAGTTTTTATTTCAAACCCCTCGAGATCAATAGCTCGGCCAGTAGGCGCGGGGACCCCCATCTTTACTTTGGGTATTTGACGTATTGTTTGAACAATCCAAGCCGGGCTTACTTTCTTGAATTCGGTTTTTGCCCATAAAGAACCATCTATCTCCCCATTTGCATTTATAGATATTTGCCCATTTTCCAAAGGGAAAAGGTTTCCATTTAGAAAATAATTATTATCTAATAATTCACCCTCAAGTTGAGCTTCTTTTAATTTGAATCCAATTAATCTTGGATAGCCAAGTGTGATTTTCCCATTTACCGAAAATGGATTCAATTTCAATTCTCCATCACCAGATAATTTCCCAAATATTCTTTTAAAGCTCTTTCCTGGAGGTATTGCCACCTCAATACGATCTAACCTAAAATCATTAGAGGACCACGTGTAAGTATCAAGACTACGCTGTAGAAAGATGTTGCCACCTAAACGGCGCACATCTAAATTATCAAGTTGCCAGTTGCTATTTAATTTCGCTGAAATTGTAGAAGGTAGAGCAGCTCCTACAGATTTCATTCTCAACTTTCCTCCTCCTAAAGCATCACCTTTGAATTCTCCTCGCCATTTTTCTTGAAGACGAATGTTTGTAAATTGTGGATTTTCTAAAGAAAAAGAAAAGTCAGTAGTTAAAGAATTAATAGGACCTCTTATTATTCCACTTGCAGAAAGATTTCCAGCAACAGATTTTTGAATTAAAGAACTTAAGGAATTAAAAGAAAAAGACTCTAAATTAAAATCTGCCAACAAGTCGCCAAACTTTAAGCCTTTTTTCTCAATAATTAGTGGCAAGACTGCTTCAACCTGTAGAGAGGTGTCATAATTGTCTTGAAGCCTAACTAAAGTAGACAATCCTAAATTAAGATTGCGAGAATCCTCTAGAGGAATAGCACCATCAACCTTGGCAATCCATTCTCCATATTGAAATTTAGTAGAAGGTATCTCAACAAGCTTATCTTCACAACTAAAAATTGCTTTCTCAGTAACAAGTGGGTTTCTCAATATTCCACCTACTACATTTAAATCAGAGATCGTCAAACCTCCGTTGCAATTAAGCGTTCCATTCTTTACTCCTAACTCCAAAATGCCATCCACGATCCCTCTAGTCTTATATTTTGTTGGCAGGACCCCTTCCAGAGCTTTCAACTTGAATTTTTCAACTCCAGCTTTGGCTTGAAAA
>QCIW01000011.1 GCA_003216435.1 Prochlorococcus sp. AG-402-N21 | reverse complement strand
TCAACAATTAAAGCGGCGTTTTTTTCTACAGAATGATTGGAGTCGTAAAGAATTTGAATTGGGTCCAGTAGAAGTGTTTCGATCATCTTTATAAAGCCCCAGTAGCTGTTTGATCAATAACCCCTCCTAAATGGGAGGTAATATTGAGGCAAGTAACTATATTCATTTCATTTTCCTCTTGTTTTATATCTAGAACAGTAATTCCTCCATTGCTTTGTTTGATCATCCAAATATTCGCTTCACTTAGACCAAGAAGGTGACACAAAATAGTTTTATTTACAGCATCATGAGCTACTACTAACGCGGTTTGTTCAGGAGTTAGTTTTTTGCAAATATCTTCCCAGCATTTTATTGAGCGCTTAGAGACATCCTGAATCCTTTCACCTTCAGGCATTTGGACTGTTTCGGGGGATTCCTTCCATTGCTTCAGTAAATTGGGCCATTCTTTCTTTATTTCAGATTCTAATTTTCCTTCCCAAAGTCCATGGCCAATTTCAACGAGATCGTTCTTTAATTCAAGTTTTATGTCTGGATGGGAATTTAAAATAATTGCCCCAGTTTCTTGAGGTCTAGACATAGAACTACTAAAGGCTTTATCAATAGGAATGTCTTTTAAGAACGATTCTGCAGCTAAAGCTTGCTGCTTCCCATTGTTGTTTAGTGGAATATCTATTTGCCCTTGAAATCTGCCTTCTAGATTCCAGTTTGTTTCTCCATGTCTAACAAGTATTAATCTTGTATTCTGTTTTTTACGAGGCACTTTCTGGTCAAGATGGGTTGTGTTATTTAGGCATTCCAGTTGTGCTTGATAAGGAGTTGTATTATTGCTTTTAATATTCATGATTGAAATAGAGGCATTGTCTATTTGTATTCTTCTAAAACCTTGTTTTGGATCACCTAATAAATTAAGAAGAATGCATCTAAGAATCGCATTATGACCAACAATTAATATGTTTTGATCATTTGTTGTAGGGTGATCTTTTAGTAATTTTTTTAAAAATTTGTCTGCTTGAGACATCAGTTCTTTAATCGGATGAAATTCATCTCCGTTTTTACGTCTGATAACTAGTTCTTTGGGATTCTTTTGCCAGGTGAGATATTCTTCGGGGAATTTAGATTTAACTTCGTCTTTAGTGAGACCACTCCATGGCTCAAGATCAATTTCTAATAGATCATTTGTATAAATTGCTTTGAGCTTTTTTGTTCTTTGTTCGAGAATACCTTTTGTTGTTTCTACGGCTCTTTGAAGAGGCGAACTATAAACATTTGTAATTGGTAATTCTGACAGGAATTTACCTGCTTTAATTGCTTGAAGTTGCCCTTCCTTGGTTAGTGTTGAAAGGTCATTGCGCCCCTGAATGCGAAAATCTTTATTGAAGCTGCTTAAACCATGCCGGACAAGGAGAAGACGTAATGTCATTAGCAAAGAGGCTTGAGGAAAGTCATCTTATTAACCCTGGATCAAATTAGTATTGATTCAGGTAATCGCACTGTTCTTTGTTCATTCCCTTTTTTTGGTAAATCTCTATGAGACAAGTTACTCCGGCATGGAAGTTATTGACGGCAGTCTTCTCTCTTTTGTTAACGGTACTTGTTTGGCAACAAGGGCTTCAAGAGAGTTTTAGTCGCCCCTCGGTTGCCCCAAAACTTTCTCTGAGACAGCATGAAATAGCTTTTGTAGCTTCTAATGTTTTACCTGAATCATTTCGGTCGGTCTTGGTTGGAGCTGATCCACAGAGAAGTCTTAGCGAGCTTTTTGAAGAGATACCTTTAATTGATCTGACAGATCGAGAAAGATTGGCATGGGCTGCGATTGAGAATTCTGAGAAAAAACGATTTGAATTATTGGATTTTTCAATAAAAGATAAAGATCTTTACCCAGTTCAACAAGCTCTTTTAGGTGCGACAAATTCGTCTTCTTTTGATTCTTCAAAACTAGGGGTAATTAAAAAATTAAAGGATGATCCATTCTTTTATCAAGTTTCTTGTGTAGCTCTGCGAGGTAATTCAGATGCATGCGTTGATTACCAAGCTTCCAATAATATGGCTTTAAGATTGCTGGGCATTCAGATTTTTCCAATTTTCACTACCACATTAGGTGTATTGCTTTTGATTCGTCAGATATGGCTATTTTTTCGAAAAAAAAATAATTCATGGCCAGAGTTGCCTTATATACCACTCACCTTAGTTGATATGACTCTTTTGATTTCTGGAGGGTTTGTAGTTTTAGGAGAAGTTCTTTTCCCTGTAATTATTATTCCTTTAAGTTCTTTTTTTATACAAGGAGTCCCCAGTCCTATTAATGAGTCTTTAAGGGTATTTATAGGATATGTAGCTATGACAATTCCCCCATTGCTAATTTTACGGCAGCAACTTAATGGTTTAAAAAATCTAGAGAGACCGAAAGCAGGATGGCTTCAATGGGGTTTCAAGCCTATTGATAAATCTATCTTTAAGGCCTTCAATGGTTTACTAATGATTATGCCATTTGTATTACTTACAGGATGGTTAATGAACATATTTTGGGGGGACCAGGGAGGAAGTAATCCTTTGCTCGATTTAGTTCTTAATAGTAATAATAAGATTGCTTTATTTCTTCTCCTAACTACTACAGTTATTTTTGCCCCTGTTTTTGAGGAACTTATTTTTAGAGGTACACTCTTGCCGGTTTTATCAAGGAGATTTGGTCAACTGTCGGGCATAATTATTAGCGCATTGGTTTTTGCTTTGGCTCATTTGAGTGTTGGAGAATTACCCCCTTTATTTGTTCTTGGAACAGGCTTGGCTATCTTAAGATTAAGCTCAGGTAGTCTTTTCCCTTGTTTAATTATGCACTCTCTATGGAACGGGATTACATTTTCTAATCTTTTATTATTGGCAAGATAGAAAAATATTGTAGAGATTTATTTTCTATGCTCTTGCAATGATTTAATTAGGATGGTTCACTTGAATTACCTGCAAATTATTGGTGCACATAGTTGATAAGTCATCTTTTAATTATTTTGAGTCCAAAAGTATAAAAAATTCATCAACTCGGAGAGTTGCGAAGTTATTTCGAAGATCTTTAAACTCTAAGAAATGTTTTCGTGAGTTTCCCGTGCTTGCGGCGTTCCATAGAGCAACAGATGGAGCCCTCCTGGGGTTGGTTTTTACTGTAGTTGTTATGTCTATTGTTTCATTGCATGCACAACATCTCTGGGCACTTTCTTTTTCAAGACTAGAAACATCTCGGGACTTAATTCACAAATTTAAAGAATCTATATCAATCTTGGAGAGCCATTTCTTGGCTTCAAAAAGTCTCCCTAAGTCTATTGTTACAGCTAAAACCTCTAATTTACTTTATTTGGATAAGCCCAATATAGAGAGACAATTGCCAATATATAGCGCATGGAATAAATCATTTTTACATAAGTTTATCCACTACCCAATTAATCAAGGTTATTGATGACTATTTTGAAATCTCAAACTCACAAGAGAAATAGAAGGAAATATTCAACCGTGACTCCTTTATCTCCAATTCCATCATATAGGTTGAAGTTAGTTTTCTTTATATTGTTTCTTGGCCTATTAGGTTTAATGGGGAGAACTGCTTGGTTACAACTTGTTCAAGCACCTTTATTAGAAGCACGAGCACGATCTTTTCAGACAGAAAAAAATAATCCCCTTGGATCTAGAAGGTCTGTTGTGGATAGATATGGAAAGTTAATAGCACTTGATGAAAAGAGATTTAAACTGTGGGCACATCCAAGATATTTTAATTTCCCAGGTGATTCATCTAGCAAGATTCGTGAGCCCATAGAAGTTGCTCTCAAGCTTTCAAAAATACTTTCTATATCTACTAAGAAGTTGACGTTATTGTTATCAGAAAAACCTTCTGGTATTAGGGTTGCCGAAGACATCTCTCCTGAGATAGCAGATCAAATAAAGAAGCTAAAGATTAGCGGTCTGGACTTAGAGCCTTATCCTCAGAGGGTTTATCCTCAAGGAGATCTTTTCGCGAATGTAATTGGTTTTCTCAATCATGATCGCGTACCTCAGGCAGGATTAGAGCAGAGTATAAATAAAAGACTTATAAGGAATGAAAAAGCTCATAATCTTCGACGAGGAGCTGATGGTACTCCCTTACCTTCTGAATTGGAGCCTGGTGTTCTTGATGGAGATGACTCGGAATTGAAATTAACTTTGGATATGCGCCTTCAAATGGTTGCATTAAAAGAGTTGACTTTACAAGTAAATAAATGGGATGCGGCAAAAGGAGTAGCTATAGTTATGGATAGTACTAATGGTCAGATTTTAGCTTTAGCCTCAACTCCTTCTTATAATCCAAATAAATATTGGGAATATTCACCTGCCCTTTTTAAAGAATGGTCTGTCCAAGATTTGTTTGAACCAGGGTCTGTCTTTAAGCCGATTAATCTTGCATTAGCATTAGAAGAAGGAGCTATTTCACCAGATGGGTCAGTTTATGATTCGGGGGTGGTAAATGTAGGTGGATGGCCATTAAAGAATTGGAACCATAAAGCAAATGGACTAATGACTTACGACAAAGTCCTTCAAGTCTCCAGTAACGTTGGGATGGTGAATATTATGAAGAATTTAAGCCCTGCAACATATTGGGAATGGCTTCATAAATTAGGCCTTAATCAAACTCCTAAGACAGATTTACCTGGAGCGATTGGTGGACAACTTAAAAATAAAGAATTATTTATTCGTCAACCTATTCATCAGGCAGTTGCTTCTTTTGGACAAGGCTTTTCAATTACACCCTTGAAACTTGTCCAATTACACGCACTAATTGCAAATGGAGGAAAAGTAGTTACTCCTCACATTACAAAGGATTTCCTAAATGAAAGAAATCTTTCGGAGAAGATTCCTTCAGAAGAAGTGCAATTATTTCGCCCAGAAGTAACCAAAACTGTTCTTGAATGGATGGAATCAGTTGTAGAAAGCGGCAGTGGGAAGGGGGTTCGGACAGAAAATTACCGAATAGGTGGTAAGACTGGTACTGCTGATAAATCCCAAGACGGACAAGCTTACAGCTCAAAAATATGCAGTTTTGTAGCAATATTGCCTGTGGAAAATCCTAGATATGTAGTTGTTGTGGCCGTTGATGAGCCGAAAAAGGAATTTGCTTATGGATCTACTGTTGCAGTTCCTGTTGCTCAGAAGATTATTGAGAGCTTGCTTGTTATAGAAAAAATACCACCTAGCCAGATAGGTAAAACGTTTCTTTCTGCTCAAAGTTAAATAGTTAAATACTTTTGAAATTTTGATTTCACCTATGAACATAAGGATGAAATCTTTAAATTCATAGCTAGTTTTAATAATAAATATTGATGTATTTATGGCCTCTTTACTCGAACAACTGTCTGCGATGACTGTTGTGGTCGCTGATACTGGTGATTTGGAAGCAATTAAAACCTTTAAGCCTCGAGATGCTACAACAAACCCATCTCTGATTCTGGCAGCTGCTCAAATACCTGCATATCAGCATTTGATAGACGAAGCTCTTAATTCATCTCGAGAGAAATTAGGGAAAGAGACTTCTATTGATGATGTTGTAATTGAGGCATTGGATCAGATTTGTGTGATTTTTGGAAAAGAGATTTTAAAAATTATCCCTGGAAGAGTTTCCACCGAAGTTGATGCAAGATTGAGTTTTGACACAGATGCAACTATAAATAAAGCCAGAAAAATTATAAACCTATATAATGAATTAGGTATTGAAAAAGATCGAGTTCTTATTAAGATTGCCTCTACATGGGAAGGTATTAAAGCTGCCGAAGTCTTAGAAAAAGATGGTATTCATTGCAACTTAACCCTCCTTTTTAGTTTTTATCAGGCTGTTGCTTGTGCAGAGGCAGGTGCAACACTTATTTCACCTTTTGTAGGTCGTATTCTTGATTGGTATAAGTCTGCGACAGGAAAAGATTCTTATCCAGGTAATGAAGATCCTGGAGTTATATCAGTTACAAAGATTTTTAATTACTTTAAGTCTTATGGATATAAAACTGAAGTTATGGGAGCTAGTTTTAGAAATATAGAGGAGATAAAAGAACTTGCTGGATGTGACTTATTAACAATTTCTCCTAAACTTTTAGATCAACTAAGAAATACACAAGCACCATTAGAAAAGAAGCTTGATTTATCTAACCTCAATAACCTTGAAGAGAATATACACTTAGATAAGGAGAGCTTTGATTTGTTAATGGCTGGTGATATTATGGCTACTGAAAAGTTAGATGAAGGAATAAAAGGGTTTAGCAATGCTATAGAAAAGTTGCAAAATCAGTTAACAGAACGTTTGCAATTAATAGAAAGACCGGTTGATTTACATTTGAGTAGATAAGGTTTGAATAATCTTGTTAATTACTACTTTAGCCGCTGAAAATTAGTCTTTTAATAACTCTTTGAGCGATATCTTCATAACTCATTTCTCCTGAAAGAATCTGTGCAATCCTTTTTGGGGCTGTAGGTCTTTTTATTCCTAGTTGATACCCTAATTTTGGAAATCTATAAAAAACCTGAGAAATTCTTTTACCCCATGCCATTGAATCTCCCCATTTAACTTTCATTATTTTTGAATAGCTGCGTAAATCATTAATTTCTCCATCTAAAAAAGAATTTAGACATTTAGCAGCTTCGTAGCCACTCATTAGTGCTGGTCTTAATCCTTCGGCTAGGAACGGATCTGATAAAGAAGCAGCATCACCAATTGCCACAATACCTTCTCCATGAATGTTTGTATGGCCATTCCATACTCTCAATGAGGTTTTAATTTTTTCTCCATCTCCAATTTCAAAGCCTAGGTTTGGGAGCAATTTCTCTAAAATGGAATCTGTATTGATTTTTGAATTCTCTCCCAGGAACGAACCAATTCCTAAACTGATTTCGTCTTGCATTGGAAATGCCCAAGCAAATCCGTGGTGAACTAATCCAAATTCAAACTTAGCAGTACCTTCTCTTAAATTCCCTCTTCCCTTGAGCCTAATAGATATGGTTGAAGCATGATGTTGTTTTTGGGGCCCTAGTTTTAATTTTCTTGGCCAAGGCGAAGCGGACCCATCCGCTATAACTATTGCCTTTGACTCTAGTTCTCTTCCATCTTCGGCATAAACTCTCCAAATATTTTTATGCTTTTCTAATTTTTGGACTTTGAATGGTCTAATTAATTCTGCTCCAGAATTGACAGCTTGATTTCTGAGAAATTCATCAAGGTTTTCTCTTTTGACAATCCAGAATGGTTCAGAGTTCTGAAGATTTGCAATTATAGGATCCGAGAGGCACCAACTAAATTCGACCTGCTTTATTGATTCTTCTACAATAGGTTTAAGGTCAAAAGGGAACCACTGCTGAACTGATGATGCCATGCCTCCACCACATGGTTTAGAAATGATTTGCTTATTTTTTTCTAATAATGTTATTTTTTTTCCTCTTTTTGCTAAATGAAATGCTGCTGTTGATCCAGCAGCACCAGCTCCGATAATTAAGACATCTCTTGTGCTCACACTTTCAATATTTCTGCTTCTTTATCAGCGAGATTTTTTTCAATTTCATTAATGTATTTATCAGTTAGTTTTTGAATATTCTCTTGTTCATCATGACTTTGATCTTCAGATATTTCTTTTTCTTTCTCTGATTTCTTTATTTTCTCAATTAACTCCCTCCGGATATTCCTTAGAGCTACTTTTCCTTCTTCGGCATACTTTGAAGCAAGCTTACAGAATTCTTTTCGACGTTCTTCTGTTAATGGGGGGATGTTAATTCTGATAATTTTCCCATCGTTGTTTGGAGTAAACCCAAGATCACTAGTAGCTATTGATTTTTCAATTGATGCAAGTGAACTTATATCAAATGGTTGTATTGAAATTGTTTGAGAATCAGGTGTTGTAATTGTAGCTAGGGATTTCAGAGGTGTTTCTACTCCGTAGTACTCCACTGAAATACGATCAAGTAATGAAGTATTAGCTCTTCCGGTCCTGATTGTATTGAAGTTTCTCTGTGCAGCTTCTACTGATTTGTGCATGCTTGATTGGAGATCTTGAGTAGTCATGATTTTTAAATGCGAGGTAAGTCAGAAAAAAATTATTTGTTAAATAGCATTAGATATCCTAGATCCTATTGCTTCTCCAGCCAGTGCCTTTGAGATGTTACCTGGTTGAAAAATATCAAAAACCACAATTGGAATTTTATTATCTTTACAAAGGGCAATAGCTGTACTATCCATTACTCCAATCTCTTTGCTTAAGACTTCTTGGAAGGTTAAATGCTTGTACTTAGTTGCATCCGTAAAGCGTTTTGGATCTCGATCATAAACTCCATCAACCTTAGTAGCTTTTAAAACTACTTCAGCATTTATTTCTGCTGCTCGAAGTGCTGCTGTTGTGTCTGTGGTAAAAAAAGGATTACCGCATCCACCACCAAAGACAACTACTCTCCCCTTTTCAAGATGGCGAATGGCTTTTCTTCTAATGTAAGGCTCTGCAATTTGTTGCATATCTATTGCTGATTGAACTCTTGTTTGAATTCCGGCCCTCTCTAATCCATCTTGAAGCGTGATGGCATTCATTACAGTGGCTAACATGCCTACGTAATCAGCTGTGGCTCTATCCATGCCAGCTGCGGAGCCTTTTAGTCCTCGGAAAATGTTGCCACCTCCAACAACAATTGCTATTTGGATACCCTTCGAAACAACTTTAGAAATATCTTCCGCAATTGATTGAACAATTTCGGGGTCTATACCATAAGGCTTTTCTCCCATTAGCGCCTCACCGCTAAGTTTTATGAGTGCTCTAGCGTAAGTCATTTATTATTAATAACTAATTGACAGTAGCAAGCCTGCTTTAGGTAACTTTCTTTCTGTATTGGTTTGCTAGCTATTTAGTTGAGTTTTTCATGGAATTAAATAAAAAAAAAATTAGCCTGGAATTTCCTAGGGCTTGAAGCGGCTTTATGGAGATAGTGACTATTTTTTCATTGCCTTAATTAACTATTTTATATAGTTTTGTAGATTGATATTTTGAATTTATTATTGAACTTTATTAAAGATCAGTTCAATTTTTCTAGTTGATTTTATTAATATTCTATTCCTTCTTGGGCTTTGATCCCTTGTTCCCTAAAAGGATGTCGGATAAGTTTCATTTCAGTAACAAGATCTGCAGATTCTATTAGTTTTTCCGAAGCTCCCCGGCCAGTTAAAACAACATGAGTTAATGATGGTCTTTCTTTGATTTCTTTTAAAACTTCTTCGATTGAAATATAACCGAGTTTGATTGCAATATTTATTTCATCAAGAACTACTAGCTTATATGAATTATCTCGTAGATATGATATTGATTTCTTCCATGACTTTCCGACGAGAAGTTTATCTTGTTTTCTATCTTGTGTTTCCCAGGTAAACCCTTCTCCAAAAGAATGCCATTTTAGAGATTCTCCAAATACTTTTAGAGCTTTATTTTCACCTGGGATCCAACCACCTTTTATAAATTGTATAATTGCAACGTTGTGACCATGACCCAAGGTCCTTAAAATTAATCCTAGAGAGGATGTAGTTTTTCCTTTTCCATTACCTGTAAAGACAATAATTAGACCTTTTTCTTTATCCCTTTGATCTAGTCTTTTTTCTTGTATTTCTTTCCTTCTCTGCATTCTTTGTTTGTAAATTATTTCATCCTTACCCATGTTTAGATAGCCGCCCATCCCGATTTTATTAGAGCTCTCATCAAGCATTTCAAGATCAGATTTTTGGCTTTTATCATTTTTAGTCATAAGGTTAATTCTATTTGAAAAATAAAAAAGAGATTCATTCAAGATTTGTGAACTTCCATTACCTATTATATTTTAAATACTTTTTTCTTTTTAAATTTAATAATTTCTATTTATGTTTTTAGAGAGTGCTCTATCAACAGCTTGTTGTTGATCTCTTGTCGTTATCCAGTGATGATATGTTCTGTTATGAATAGAAACAGAATGTCCCATCATTCTCGCTGAAACTGTGTCTGGTAAGCCTATATGGATAGTTCTTATAGCCCAAGCATGCCTAAGATCATAAGGCTTAATAGGCAGATTATATCTTTTAAATTGTTCAGATACTCTTCTTCCTACTTGTTGAAGACTTGTATGTTCTAAATTTAAATTTATTTTGGGAAGGATATCTTTTTTTTTGGATAGTTGATGAAGGCCAAAAAAACTTACCCATTCAGGATGGAATGGCCAGACCTGATGTTCTCCTGTCTTTGTATTGGGCAAGACTCTGAGGATGTTATCTCCTTTTATATTCAAAGAGCTGTAATCAGAAAAAAAGACCTCATGATTCCTCAACCCATATGTTGCCATGATTCCATAAACTAATTTCCACTTCGGATTGGGAATATGTTCCCATATTTGCTTTATTTGATTATCATCAGGGAGTTCACGGAAGTTATACTTTTTGATCCCATAACCAGATCCAAGCTTTTTCCAGTTTTCAGGTAGATCTATCCTTAAGTGACGTGCAAAGACACCAATAGAAGATGAACATTGTTGCCTGCTCCGAGAATTTTCCTTGTAACTTTTTAATGTTTCGCAGAAAAGGTTTGAATCTAAGCCTATATTTTCTCGTTCACTAATTTCTTGCAACCTTTTTAAATAAGGTTTGTAGGCAGAATTCCATGTTGTTTTTTTGCTTGTAATTGATTTGCTTGAATTTATTTCATTAAAGAAGATACTCTCAAACTCTACAATTACTTCTGATAATGAATTCCGACTCTTAGTTATATTATTCTGTCTTTCTTCTTTCCAATTTTTCCAATCGAATTGCCCATGTTGCAGTTGTAACAGTAACAACTGCATTAATTTTTCAGATTTTTTAAGTCCTTCAAGATTTGCTGGGAGATTTAGGCTGATTCGTTGAGTCCGTATAAGATCATTATTAGCTTTACAAGGAAGAGGACCTCTGAAATTAAGGAGATTGCCACGCTTCTCTATTCGCATTTTGATTCCCTTATTGGAAAAATTCTTATTGATATCATTCAGTTCATTAAATATTGTCATTTCTAGTTAGACATTAGGTTTCCCAAAAAACTCTGAAGGTTTTTCTCCATTTATAACTGCAAGTTCTTTAAATAGCTTGCTTAAAAATTTTATTTAATAAACATAAAAATACTTCTCTAGGTCTAAATAGAAAGGCTTGCATTGGATCATTTTTATTTCTCTAAGGCCAATTTCGTTACTTGGTATATGATTATTTTAACAATTTTTCTTGTTAATACTATCTTCAAAAGCGTTAGTCTTATGGAAGAAGTACCAATTCTTTTGAATGTCTCGAGTCGGAGTCCTTTTAATGAATCTAGGAGGGCCAGAAAGAATAAGAGATGTTGGACCCTTTCTTTATAATCTTTTTTCTGATCCGGAAATAATTCGACTTCCAATACCTATATTTCAAAAACCTTTAGCTTGGTTGATTAGTACTCTTAGAAGCAGTAAATCTCAAAAGGCCTACAAAGCTATTGGTGGAGGATCTCCTCTTCGAAGGATTACAGAGCAACAAGCTAGAGAATTACAGAGTGAACTCCGCCAAAGGGGAGTTGATGCGACTAGTTATGTTGCAATGCGTTATTGGCATCCTTTTACAGAATCAGCTGTTGCAGATATTAAGGCTGATGGCATTAATCAAGTTGTGGTGTTGCCCCTATATCCCCATTTTTCAATAAGTACAAGTGGGTCAAGTTTTAGAGAGTTGAGCCGCCTTCGTAATTTTGATGATGACTTTCAAAAATTACCAATACGTTGTATTCGGAGTTGGTTTAATCAATCTGGATATATAAAAGCAATGGCAGAGTTAATCCAAAACGAAATTTCAAAATGCGAATTTCCCAGGGAAGCTCATGTTTGTTTTACCGCTCATGGGGTTCCTAAAAGCTATGTGGAGGATGCTGGTGATCCTTATAAAGATCAAATTGAAAATTGTTCAATTTTAATTATTGACCAACTTGAAAAATCTTTAGGATTTACAAATCCGTATACGCTTTCTTATCAGAGTCGTGTAGGTCCAGAAGAATGGCTTCAGCCATATACAGAGGAAGTATTGGCAAATCTTGGGAAGGAAGGTGTTAGAGAATTAGTTGTAGTTCCAATTAGTTTTGTAAGTGAACATATTGAAACCTTGGAGGAAATTGATATTGAATACCGTGAAATTGCTATTCAAAATGGGGTGAAAAACTTTTCCAGAGTACCTGCATTAAATACATATCCAACCTTTATTAAGGGATTGGCTGATTTGGTAATTTCTTGTTTAGAGGGACCAGAAATGACTCTTGCCGACGCTTCAAGGCTGCCAGAAAGAATCAAGCTTTATCCACAGGAGAAATGGCAATGGGGTTGGAACAATAGTTCTGAAGTTTGGAATGGAAGGGTTGCTATGATTGTCTTCTTAGCGTTTTTTATGGAATTTCTTATAGGTGCTGGACCACTTCATAATTTAGGTTTGCTGTGAAATCTTTTTCTTGTGGCTGTTTTCAGAATTAAGCTTGATCTAATTCGTTTAATTGAGAATATAAAAATTTTAAGATACAAAATTAATAGCTTATTTCAGATCTTTGAGCCAGTTTCTAATATGCCGATTAAGATTTAGTCTTATAAAATTGAATTTTAGCTGCCGTGAACCTGACTTCCGCACCTAAGACCCTAGGTGATAAAGGACCTCAGGAAGATTCCAGGATTTTGGGCTCCGATGCTCTGATGGATGCATTGAGAAGGAATGGGGTGACTACTATTTTTGGCTACCCTGGAGGCGCTATTCTTCCTATATATGATGCGGTTTATAAGGCGGAGAAAGAAGGTTGGTTAAAACACATACTGGTCAGGCATGAGCAAGGAGGGGCTCATGCTGCTGATGGTTTTGCAAGAGCTACTGGAAAGGTGGGAGTTTGTTTTGGTACCTCGGGGCCAGGTGCCACAAATTTAGTTACAGGTATTGCAACTGCCCAAATGGATTCTGTCCCATTAGTTGTAATCACTGGTCAAGTTCCTAGAGCTGCAATTGGGACAGACGCTTTTCAAGAAACAGATATTTTTGGAATTACTTTGCCAATTGTTAAACATTCTTGGGTAATAAGAGACCCTTCTGAAATTGGTTCAATTATTGCCCAAGCTTTTTTAATAGCTTCTTCTGGAAGGCCAGGACCTGTATTGGTTGATATACCAAAGGATGTTGGACAAGAGCTTTTTGAATACGTGCCTGTTGAGCCAGGTTCAATAATTCCTTCTGGGTTCCAAATCCCAGAACCTCCAGAGAGTTCTTCAATTTCTAAGGCATTAGATTTAATTGAAGAATCCTCTAGACCTCTTTTATATGTAGGAGGAGGAGCAGTTTCAGCAGGTGCACATGAGAATCTCACAGCTTTTGCTAAAAGACATCAAATACCTGTTACTACTACTTTGATGGGTAAGGGGGTTTTTGATGAGAGAGATCCTTTGTCGGTTGGAATGTTGGGTATGCATGGAACAGGTTATGCGAATTTTGCAGTTACGGAATGTGATTTATTAATAGCCGTAGGAGCTCGCTTTGATGACAGGGTTACGGGGAAACTTGATACTTTTGCTCCAAAAGCAAAAGTAATTCATTTTGAAATAGATCCGGCTGAGATTAATAAAAATAGATTTGCAGAATTAGCTGTTCTTGGAGATCTGGGTCTTAGTGTTGAAAATTTACTTAAGCTAAGTAAGAAAAAAAATATCAAATTAATGACCGGTGAATGGCTAGCTCAAATAGATAAATGGAAAAAACTATACCCTTTAATGGAACCACCAAAAGAAGGTTCAATATATCCTCAAGAAGTTTTGTTGGCTGTAAGAGATTTAGCTCCTAATGCATATATCACAACTGATGTTGGTCAGCATCAAATGTGGGCTGCACAATATCTGAGGAACGGAAATCGTCAATGGATAAGTAGTGCAGGATTGGGAACTATGGGATTTGGAATACCTGCGGCTTTGGGTGTTCAGATTGCGTTGCCAAAAGAACAAGTTATTTGTATTGCTGGAGATGCAAGTATTCTTATGAATATTCAAGAATTAGGCACTATTTCACAGTACAAATTAAATACAAAGATTATTATAATTAATAATCATTGGCAAGGAATGGTAAGACAATGGCAGGAAAGTTTTTATCAGGAAAGATATTCAGCAACTGATATGACTAAAGGTGAGCCAGATTTCATGGCATTAGCTAAATCCTTCGGTGTTGAAGGTATCTGCATAAAAGATAGAGAAGATTTGAAACCACAACTTATAGAAGCATTTGCTTTAGAAGGTCCGGTCTTAATTGATGTTCATGTAAGGAGAGATGAAAATTGTTATCCTATGGTTCCACCTGGGAAAAGTAATGCTCAAATGGTAGGACTTCCATCAATTAAAGATGATACTCAGAAAGATGATTAAGTATTTTGGCTGTTTCTTTTTTATTTCTATGGGATAAATAAAAATATTAATCTTAATATGGAGTTTTCTTATGCATAAGTTCTTAGTTGTGGTGGCCTTTGTATTGCTTTTTGTTGTTTTCCCTTACCAAATTAGTTCGGCTGAAGTTTTACAGATAAAAAATTCATCTACTTTGGTTATAGGAGATAATAATAGAAATTATACTGTTAGAATAGCTTGTTTGGAAGTTGAACCATCTGATGAAATTCACGCTGTAAATTATATTGAATCTATTTTGCCGAGACGAGCTAAGGTAAATTTAAAGCCTAACGGATCTAAAGATGGAATTTTAATTTCTAGGATAATCAAAATGGGAGCTAATATTGATATTGGGGCAGAAGTTATTTCTAAGGGATTGGGTTCATCTAGTTGCTAGAAATTGTTATCTAATTGGAGATAATACAACTCCATTGACAATGCTTTTTGCCATCTCTTCTAAATGAAAAAAATAAAGATTCTTCAGAGAAAGAGCAATTCTTATTAATTGTAATCATGGACTTCTGTATATCTTGTGATAATAATTGTTTTAAAGCTAATAATTTAAGGTCAAGAAGGTAATATTCATTTTTAAGGCTTTTTTTGATAATCTTAAAATCTATCATTGATTGAAGAATTTGATCTTCAGATTTTTTATTTAAAGATTCATTTCCTTCTAGACTATTCGATAAATCTATAACTACTTTTTGATGGACTTGATATTTATTAATGCTTATAGATGGTCCTAATGCTACAAGAATATCTTTCCTTTTTGAACCTGAACTCTGTAGCTTTTCGATCGTTTTATTTAGGATTTTATTTCGTAGACCTCTCCAACCAACATGCGACGCTGCAACTTTACCGGTTACTCGATCTGCAAGTAAGACTGGTATGCAATCTGCAGAATAAATCCATAAACTTTGGTCTTTTTTATTTGTGATTAATCCATCAGCTTCGGGGTAGTTATTTTTTTTTATATCCCTTGCATCTAAAACTTTATTGCTATGAACTTGTCTTAATCTATGTATAGAGCAATTTGTTGAAATATATTTTATTAAATCTTCTGGTTCTAGTCTTATTTCCTTTCTTGTAAAGAAGGCGTGAAGAAAACCATGGTCTAAAAGAATTTTGGATTGTAGATATGCTTGATTATCTTTTAAGATCCATTCTTTTGAATTATAATTATTCTGAAAATCTTGCATTTCTGAGTTTAATTGAAAAATTGGAACGGAGATTCCTAGGAAATATTCAAATCTCTCATCATCCAAAAACCTTTAAAATTTTGGTCTTCCGGAGTTGATTGAACAGAAATGAATTGCAAGCCATCGGCCTTTTCCTTGGCGGTTTTAAAACTCTTTTTTGAAAATTCTGCTGTTTGAGGATCAATATCAGTTACTAGCCAACGTTCATCTTGTCCTGCTTCTAAAATTAATTGACTTTTTTCTTGGATTAATCCAACTGGCTCAAGACCACCTAACCAGCCGGCTAAACCGAGAGCTCTAGATCTGCTAAAAAGTCTTATACCAGGAATAGGAATTTCATTATTGATTGCATCTTTAATTGGTAAAAGACTACTAAATTCAATTGGCCATTCATTTGCTTCTCGTAGAACTCCCACTGGAAGAGTAGAAAAACTCCAAGCATCTCCTCTTACTGCTTCTGGTAGAGGAACTGATTGATTGAGGATTGGGGAAAATGGAGGCGCTATTGGACCAGCCATATAGCCAGGTTCCTTAGGATAAAAATTTCTTGTTCTATCTTCTAACCAATCAATTAGTGAATATGTACGCCTGCTAGAAATGGGGTCTATCCCTAGAGTGTTGCAGGCTTTTTTTATCATTGTTTTCATAGAAGGTCTCCAGAACCTCAACTTTGAAGGAGGGTTCCAGCCTTGCAAATGAGCTTGTTCAATTGCTTCTTTCAATGATTCTGTTAGCCATATCGAATTAACCTCATCAGGAGGACATTTCTTTTCCCAGCGAAAGGGTTGTTTGCCCGAAAACTCTTCCGTACTTGTAATAAGAAGCTCCCAACGCTTTTTACCGTTTGGATCAATAATTGGGCGCGAATAAAAATCAAGTTCCCAATCCGCATTCTTGAAAGTGCGTTCTTGGATGGATTTAATAGAAGTCATTCAGAGTTTTCTTGGCCTTTATTTAGAAGTGCTTCTTGAGCTTTTAAAGCTCGTTCGCTGGCTTCTGACAACACTTTTTCGGTTTCTTGGATAATTTCACCTGGCGGTCCCTCCAGTAGGGCTGTATTTAATCCTATACGTCCTCTTCGAGGGTCAAGGTCAGTTATAAGGGCCTTGATTTGATCTCCTTTTTTGAATATCTCTGAGAGTGATCTGAAACTTCCATTTGTTATTGATGATTGATGCAACAGTCCGCTGATTCCTCCCAAGTCAACAAAAAAGCCATAAGGTTTGATTGAAATAATCTTCCCTTCAATAAGTTGGCCAATTTTTAGTTCTGCGAATAGTTTTGCTGTAGCAGCCTTTTTTTCTGATAGCACAAGTTTCCTGGAGTCAGGATTGACTTCAAGGAAAGCTGTACCAAGGGTTTTCCCTACTAAGGATTCATGATTCTCTCCTTGTTCTAATTGAGATCTGGGAATAAAAGCGCGTAAGCCTTCAAGCTCACAAGTAACTCCTCCTCGGTTGAATCCATTGACTTTTACTTGCACTACCTTGCCTTCTTTTTCTAGGTTTTCTACTCTTTCCCAGCTTTGACGTAAGGCAAGGGCTCTACAGCTAATGGTTACCATCCCGTCTGCATTTTGTTCTCTTGTAACAAGAACTTCAACTTCTAAATCTTTTGGGAATCGTTCTTTGAGGTTTGTTATCACTCCTAGTCCACATTCTTTCTTAGGCATGAAACCAGGTGCTTTGCCTCCAATATCAACATAAACACCATCGCTTTCTACACCAATTACCTTTCCTTTTGCTATTTCACCAGTATTCCCAATTGGCTCATTTTGATCGAGCGCAGCTAAAAATTCGTCTTCATCGAAGTCAAAATCATCGACACTTCTTTCGGCAAAAACAGGTTCAATGTTAGGGAAAGATTTTTCACTTTGATTTGGTATCTTGTGACTTAAAGTTTTTTCTTCCTTAGCCAAGAGATCCTCCATTGTCAGCGCTTGCTCTCCCTCTGAGGCTTGTGAGGGATTATTTGCTTTGGAAATGGATTGAATTGGTTTTTGGGATGGTTCAAAGATAGTTGGGGGCTTAGGCGCATTTTTTGAAGATGGATTTGTTTTTAATTTTTCTTCTTCAACCTCTCCCAAGAGTTTTTCTGAAGAACTTTCATCATTCTTCCGACTAATATGCATTACTTGCAAAGGTTTGCGGGGTGAATTTGCCGCGGATGTCGGAGGATTTGGTTTTTGGGGCTTCGGACTGTCTGATCCGGCCATAATGCCCTTAAGTTAGTTAATGAATCATTCTTACAGGCAACCTTCAGTTGTCACTAGAGATAGAAAAAATGTCATTTAGTTCTAATTCACCTCGATTTGATCTACTTAGTTGGCCTAAAGCCTCAGAAGCTGCTTCAAAAGAGGGTTCTACTTTAGTTTGGCCTTTTGGAGCATTTGAACAGCATGGTCCTCATTTACCTTTAATTACTGATACTTTCTTTGCAGAAAAAGTTTTAGCTGAGGTTCTTGAACGGATTTCTTCTAAGTACCCAATATGGATGATTCCACCTCAATCAATAGGTTTTTCTCCGGAACATAAGTCTTTTAAAGGAACAATTTCTTTATCGGCGGATGTGATGATTGAAATGGTCGGTCAAGTTGGAGAACAAATAGCTGAAATGGGTTTTAGAAGACTGATTTTTTTTAATGCCCATGGGGGACAGATTGGACTTTTGCAGGCAATAGCTCGTGAATTAAGGGTAAAATGTCCATCTATGGCAGTTTTGCCCTGCTTCCTTTGGAGTGGAGTAAATGCTTTGAAAGATCTAATTCCCGATAGGGAAGTTGAAGAAGGTTTACATGCAGCTTTGGCTGAAACTAGCCTCATGCTTCATTTAAACCCTGAATTGGTTGGCCCTGAAAGAGCAGTAGAGGGAATAGCTGGTCAGTTGTCCGACGGAAAAGATTTAAATATCCCAAATGGTTGGAGCCTAGAAGGTGCAGCACCTTGTGCATGGCTTACAGAAGATTTAAGTCGAAGTGGGGTAATTGGCGACAGCAGAGATTCTTCTTCAGAGCTTGGACGAAATCTTGAAAAAGCGCTAGTGGAGCATTGGACAGAACTTTTTTCTAGTCTAATGGAGAGTAATTGGCCTTCAATTCATTAGATCAGAGATTAATTATCTTATAAGTTATAAGAAGATAGCTGCAATTTTTTACTCAATTAGGTAGTATCCCCCACAGATAGATTTTATTAATGGTTCCATGGCTACTATTGCATCGCCAGAAGTTGATATTGATCATGACATCCAAGGATCTCCTTTAGAACTCCCTGATTTTAGTGCGGAGAGTTATAAAGATGCTTACAGCAGAATTAACGCAATTGTTATTGAGGGAGAAAAAGAAGCTTATGACAATTATATTTCCATTGGGAACTTAATTCCTGAGAATGCAGCCGAGTTGAAGAAATTGGCTGTCATGGAAATGAAACATATGAGAGGTTTTACTGCATGCGGTAAGAATTTAGGCGTTAAGGCTGATATGCCTTTTGCGAAAAAGTTTTTTTCCAAATTGCATGGTAATTTTCAGGAAGCTTTCTCAAAGGGCAACATAACAACCTGTTTGCTTATTCAGGCAATTCTGATTGAAGCTTTTGCGATATCTGCCTACAACGTTTATATCCGTGTTGCTGATCCTTTTGCTAAGAAAATTACTGAAGGTGTAGTAAAGGATGAATATTTACATCTGAACTATGGACAGGAGTGGCTTAAAGCAAATTTAGATACCTGTAAAGAAGAATTGATTCAAGCAAACAAAGAAAATCTTCCACTTATTAAGTCCATGCTTGATCAAGTTGCTACTGATGCAGAAATATTGCATATGGATAAGGAAGAGTTAATGGAAGAATTTATGATTGCCTATCAAGATTCATTGGTCGAAATGGGATTGGACAATCGTCAGATTGCTAGAATGGCGCTTGCAGCAGTGGTCTGACATAAAAAAAAACTGAAAGTTAAAAGGTTAAATTCTAGATTCAACCCTTATTGGGAGTTAATTCATATCGCTTTGTTTGTTGTATGCGACCATATTGAACTAATGTTCGAATTCTGAAGGAATTATTTAGTTCCAGTTCAATGTTATTTGTTTGTCAATGTTTGGATTAATAGGTCATTCAACAAGTTTTAATGATGCCAAGAGAAAGGCCTTGGAATTGGGTTACGATCATATTGCTGAAGGAGATTTGGATGTCTGGTGTACAGCGCCACCGCAGCTAGTTGAACATGTGAAAGTTGTAAGCGCAACTGGGAAGACTATTGAGGGAGCCTATATAGATTCTTGCTTTGTTCCCGAAATGCTATCTCGATTTAAGACAGCCAGAAGAAAAGTTCTTAATGCAATGGAACTCGCTCAGAAAAAAGGTATCAATATCACCGCGTTAGGAGGGTTTACTTCCATAATTTTTGAAAATTTCAACCTTCTTCAGAATAAACAGGTTAGGAATACAACCCTTCAGTGGGAAAGGTTTACAACTGGAAATACTCATACTGCATGGGTTATTTGCCAACAACTCGAAATAAACGCTCCCAAAATAGGAATTGATTTAAAGAAAGCCAGGGTGGCTGTAGTTGGTGCTACTGGCGATATAGGCAGTGCTGTTTGTCGATGGCTCTCAAATAGAACTGGCGTGGCAGAAATTCTTCTTGTGGCAAGACAAAAACAGCCTTTAATTGATCTTCAAAAAGAATTGGGTGGAGGTTCAATAAATACTTTGGAAGATGCATTGTCTAATGCTGATGTAGTTATTTGGGTGGCAAGTATGCCACGCACCTTGGAAATTGACTCTTCTAAGTTGCAAAATCCTTGCTTAATGATTGATGGTGGATATCCCAAAAATTTAGATGAAAAATTTTCTGGGAATGGCATTCATGTTTTAAAAGGAGGAATTGTTGAATTCTTCAAAGACATTGGATGGAGCATGATGGAACTAGCTGAAATGGAGAAACCTCAAAGGGAAATGTTTGCTTGCTTTGCGGAAGCAATGCTTCTTGAGTTTGAAAATTGTCATACTAATTTCAGTTGGGGTAGGAACAATATCACTCTTGAAAAGATGGATTTTATTGGTAATGCATCTCTAAGACATGGATTTTCGGCTGTTGGTCTTAATCCAAATATTCAGGCAGCGGTTGTCTGATCTTTCCTTAAATTTTTTCTGTTATGGCTAGACGCTATCTCCTTGACTTCGAAAAACCGCTTGTTGAACTTGAAAAGCAGATTGAACAAATAAGACAACTTGCAAGAGACTCTGAAGTAGATGTTTCTCAGCAATTACTTCAGTTAGAAACGTTAGCGACTAGAAGAAGAGAAGAAATTTTTCAATCTTTAACACCTGCTCAAAAAATACAAGTTGCTCGTCACCCTCAAAGACCAAGCACTCTGGATTATATTCAGATGTTTTGTGATGACTGGGTAGAGCTACATGGAGACAGGAATGGAAATGATGATCAAGCTTTAATTGGGGGTATTGGGAGAATAGGAACCCAGTCTGTTCTTCTAATAGGTCAACAGAAGGGTAGAGATACTAAGGAAAACATGGCCAGAAATTTTGGGATGGCAAAGCCAGGAGGCTATAGGAAGGCACTTCGATTAATGAATCATGCCGATAGGTTTAAGTTGCCAATTATTTCTTTTATAGATACACCAGGGGCTTATGCGGGTCTTTTGGCTGAGGAGCAGGGGCAGGGGGAAGCTATAGCCGTAAATCTTCGTGAAATGTTTCGCCTTAGGGTCCCAATTATTGCAACTGTTATTGGAGAAGGAGGATCAGGCGGTGCATTAGGAATTGGTGTTGCAGATAGATTACTAATGTTTGAACATAGTGTTTATACAGTCGCAAGTCCAGAAGCTTGTGCTTCTATCTTATGGAGGGATGCTGCTAAAGCTCCTGATGCAGCAGCAGCTTTGAAGATTACAGGTTCAGATTTATTACGCCTTGGGATAGTTGATGAAGTTTTACAGGAGCCTGCCGGAGGTAATAATTGGGCTCCTCTTCAAGCTGGAGAAGTTCTTAAAGAATCTTTGATTAAGCATTTAGGAGAATTATTAAGTATGCCTATAGAACAACTTCGTGATCATAGATATAAGAAATTTAGAGAAATGGGCAAATTTATAGAATTAAGTTCTATAAAAACTGATATTTCTGTTTAGAGTTATTTCTATTATTTAACTTTATTATTCTTGGCTACAGTTCTTATTACAGGTGCATCCAGAGGAATTGGAAGAGCTACTGCAATAGCTTTTGCTAAAGCAGGTTGGGATCTTCTTTTGATTGCGCGAGATGAAGAAGGTCTTAAATCTCTGATTGATGAATTATCTGAAGTTGGATCTAGTATTCATTATTCTTTAATTGATCTTTCAAAACCAGAAAAGATTTCCTCTGGGATTGATGAGTTACTTTCTAAAGGTTTAGTTCCTTCTGTATTGATAAATAATGCTGGAGTTGCTTGGACAGGAGACCTTTTAGAGATGCCTTTAGAAAGTTGGCAATGGATATTCCAGATGAATTTGACAAGTATTTTTCAGATTTGTTCTAAAGTGATTCCATGTATGAGAGCGAATGGAGGATTAGTTATTAATGTGAGTAGTCATGCTTCTAGAAATGCATTCCCTCAATGGGGAGCATATTGCGTGACTAAAGCAGCATTAGCTAGCTTTACTAAGTGCTTGGCAGAGGAAGAGAGGAAATATTCAATTCGGGCCTGCACCCTTACTCTTGGTTCGGTCAATAGTACTATTTGGGATACGGAAACTGTTCAAAGTAGTTTTAATAGAGATGAAATGCTTCAAGTTGAGCAAGTAGCTAATGAACTTATTCATTTAGCTCATCAGCCTTCAACTCAAATTATTGAAGATTTAACTTTAATGCCTTCCATAGGAGCCTTTTAGAGTTGAAACTACATTAATTAGAGGTTTATTTAACTTTCCAAAGGAAAAATAGATTGGATTTATTTTTGGGAATTTTTTAAAGATTTAATTAGTGATTTAACTTTATTTATATCTTTTACTCCGGGAGAAATTTCAAGTTTGCTAGATGCATCAATCCCAAAAGGTTTTGCAAGAGATAGTACTTGAGGAATCCACTCTGCGGATATTCCTCCAGCAAGCCACCAAGGTACTTTGAACTTTATGTCTTTGATTAATTGAAGTGTGATTCTATTTCCTGTGCCTCCAAGTTGCTTTTCACTCCATGCATCCAAAAGAAGTGCTTCAACGATTGATTCGTATTGGTGAATAGATTCAATATCCTCCTGTGTTCGAATTCTAAACGCTTTCCAAAAATTAACTTCTGGATACCTCTCTCGAAGAGTTTTAATCCGTTCAGTAGATTCATTTCCATGCAATTGAAATACAGTTGGGGTTGCTTTTTGAGATAGAACTCCTTCTATATCAGAGTCATCTATATCTGCTACCACCAAAACTCTTTTAATTTTTGGATAATGATTGCCTAGAGAGTCGAATATATCCGTTCTTTTTTGGGCAGATATAAAACGAGGAGAATTTTTCACTCCAATTACTCCAATTGCATTAACGCCAAGAGATGCAATCTCAATAGCTTGTTTAGTTTGCGTAATTCCGCAAATTTTCAATTCAGTTGATAATTTGGTCAAGGGATTGGGATGTATTTTTGGGGTTTTTCCCTAGGATCGTGAGTATTGATGCTTTGACATTACATTTGGGGGAGACATTTTGGATGCTTGGGAGATATTAAGAATAAGAGGTATTCCCTTACGGATTCATTCCAGTTGGTTTGTAATATTTTTTCTTTTTGCATGGTCGACTCAAGGACAAGTCTCTAATTTAACTGATTCAATAATTCCATTTTGGTTTTCTTGGGGAGTTGGTTTTGCAACTTCTTTGGTTTTGTTTTTATCTGTTTTACTCCATGAGCTTGGCCATTCATTTATGGCTCTCCATGAAGGGGTGAAGGTTAAAAGCATTACGCTTTTCTTTTTAGGTGGTGTCGCAAATATAGAAAGAGAATGTGATACTGCAATGGGAAGTTTTAGAGTTGCTATAGCAGGTCCTATTGTTAGCTTTTTTCTTTCAATAATTTTTTTTAGCTCTGTTCGATTTTTTTCAATTGACAATCAAGTCCTTTCAAATCTGTTGTTTCAGATTGGCTCGTTAAATTTTGTTTTAGGTTTGTTTAACTTATTACCAGGACTACCTCTTGATGGGGGGGTAATTATTAAATCCTTGGTTTGGCATTTTACTGGGAGTCAACGAAAAGGTATTAAAGTTGCTACTTCTACAAGTCGATTCCTATCATTATTTGCAATTTTCTTCGGGACTTTTCTTTGCATACAAGGGGCAGGTTTGGCAGGTATTTGGTTGATAGTTTTAGGTTGGATAGGTTTCGGATTTGCTAAATCTCAGAATCAAACCCTTCTTTTGCAAGATATTTTGTGTGAATTAAAAATTGATCAAGTTAAGGGAAGAAATTATCGAATTTTGGAAAAAGATTTACCTTTAAATCGTATCTCTCAATTATGCAGGAGTAATAGATCAAATTCATGCGAACCGGAATGGATTCTTGTTAGCAATAGCGGTAGATGGTTTGGTTATATAACTAATGAAGCTTTAAAAGAGATTCCAGTCCATGGTTGGGATCAATATTCCATAGGAGATTATTCGAAACCATTAACTGAGTTGCCTTCTATTAGTAATAAATCCGCTTTGTGGGAGGGGGTTTTGGAAATTGATAAAAGTAAAGACGGAAGACTTTTAGTTGTCAGCTCAGCAGGCTTGCCAGTAGGTACATTGGATCGAATTGATATTGGTATTGCTGTATTGAAAAAGATGGGCCTAACTCCTCCTGAAAATATTATTGAATTAGCAAGAAATAATAATATTTATCCATTAGGACTACCTTTAACTCAAGTGGTAGAAGGGATGATTAAATCTTCTATGCTTAATAAAGTTTATAGGAAAGGTCGTTAGAGGGAACCATTAAGGTTTAAATAATTTCTCCAATTCATTCTTTGGTAGTAAGCATTTGTCCCAATTAATTTCTGGCCAAGATGAAAATAATGATTTAATAAGAAACTTTTCGATTTCTTTAGAGGACAAATCTAAAGGAAAATCTGTTGGTGGATCTGTACTGAATAAATCTTCCCATAAATCTTTGGAGGGATTGATAAGAATTTCCCCATGTTGAAGCAGATTCCCTTTTTTCCATAGTTGAGCACTCCCTATTCTTTTGCAGCCATTGAAGTCAACAAGATCAGCACTTGTCGCAGTCGTAAAGCAGTTGGTTGAGCCTTTTATTGGCTTTTGTTGGCCAAATTTCAGTGGCAAACCCATATCTTTGAAACCTTTTATAAGCCATTGACTGGCTTGCAAATAGGCTGTTTTCCTTTTTGGAGGTGCCTCCTTCCAGATAAGGGAGTAAGTAAGACCGTTGCTATGAAGAACTGCGTCTCCTCCTGTAGGACGTCGCACTATATTTATTTTTTTTTCTTCCAAAAAATGCTTCCATTTTGATGGGATCATCTTTTGGTTCTTTCCGATAGATAACCAATTCCCTTCCCATGAATAGAAGCGTACTGTTATTGAAGAGTTCGCTGTTATAAGTGATTGATCAAGCAAATATTGATCCAAGGCCATTTGTTTATGCCCATCAAGTTTTAGATGATTGAAAAGAATTCCTTTCATAAATATTTAGGATTAAATAGTTTCCCGGAACCAGATTTCAGGATTTAGGGCATAAATCCCGATCTTCTAATCGGATTTTGTCTTGTTAAAAAATGACAGGGTTTTGCAAGTTTCCCCACATTTCCATATTTTATTTGAGAATATAATCAAGTTCATTTTTGGATTATGGAGTCATCTACTGGATTTGATCTTGCAGGGATTGCAATGTTGGTAGTTATCATGGCTGGAGTTCTGGCTCTAAGATTGGGAATTAACTTAAGAGATGCTTGATTTAACGTTTGATATTGGCATTTGAGGTAGTTTGCGATACAAGCAAGATAAGTAAATCATCAAAAATTATTGACTTCTGAATTAGCGTACGAATACGTTTCTCCCAAAAAGAAAAGAAAATCATCAAGAGGAGGACGGTGTACTTCCGTTGGGAAAATTAATAGGAAATCCTTTGAGAAGATTGATAGTGCAACAATTGCTTCAAAATTACAGTTGAAAGAGCAGCAAAGAGAACTGATTTATAGCTGTATATACCTTTTCTTAAAAGTTGGTTTGTTGGCATTATTTGCAGGTAGTTTTATTAGGCTTGGCTTTGCTTCTCATCAAAGAATTATGAGAAACTTGGAAATATCTTCATTATTAGAGTTGGAATCGAAAAAATTAGAAGAATTGAACCTGCGATTTGATCGACTTTTTACTATTGGAGGACAACATAGATTAATCAGTGAGCAAGACCATTTAATTGCGCCAAATAGTGTCAGGGTGATATGGAAGTAAAAGGTATTTACCTATCAGATTTAATATTGGATTTGTATCACCCTTGATAAATAAATCAAGAGCATTAATTCTTAGAAATGGCTTCATTTCAGGCTGCTCCAGGAACTGTACTTATTACTGGCACTACTTCAGGTGTTGGTCTATATGCCACAAAAGCTTTAATAGATAGAGGATGGAGAGTTATAACGGCTAACCGGTCTCCTTTGAGAGCTGAGGCGGCAGCAGTAAAATTGGGATTACCTTTTGGTAAACCTAGACAACTTCAACATTTAGAAATGGATTTAGGAGACCTTGGATCTGTTAGGTCTTCTGTTGATCAGTTGTTGCATTTGTTGGATGACCCTTTAGATGCTTTGGTTTGTAATGCTGCTGTATATCTCCCAAGACTTAAGAAACCTCAAAGATCAGCTCAAGGGTTTGAAATTTCTATGGCTACAAATCATTTTGGCCATTTTCTTTTAATACAGCTGCTTCTAGATAATTTAAGAAATTCCAGCAGACCTGTTTGGACTGGCAAATCTTGGGGTTTTGAACCTCCTAGAGTTGTCATGCTTGGAACGGTAACAGCTAATTTAAAAGAATTAGGAGGCAAGATTCCAATACCTGCGCCTGCAGATCTTGGAGATTTATCGGGGTTTGAGCAGGGCTTTCGTGATCCAATTACGATGGCAAACGGAAAGCGTTTTAAACCAGGGAAGGCTTATAAAGACAGCAAGCTTTGCAATATGATTACAACTCAAGAGTTACATAGACGTTTTAAAGATTCACCAATAGTCTTCAGCTCTCTTTACCCAGGCTGTGTAGCAAATACAAAACTTTTTAGGAATACCCCCAAGATATTCCAAATTTTATTTCCTTGGTTTCAAAAGATTATTACAGGAGGATTTGTTAGTCAGTCTTTGGCAGGCAATAGAGTTGCTCAAGTTGTTTCTGAACCTGAGTTTGGTGTTTCAGGTGTTCATTGGAGTTGGGGGAATAGACAAAAGAAGGATAGACTTCAGTTCTCCCAAGAATTATCTGAAAGAGCAACTGACCCACTCACTTCAAAAAAAGTCTGGGATCTAACCAAGCAATTGGTTGGAATAATTGATTGAAGGTTCTAGTTTTTAAGATTTAGTCAAAACCTAAGAGGTCAAATATTTCTCTATCTTTTAGAGGCTCTGCTTCTAGTGGCTCAACATTCTCGAGCATTTTTCTCGCAAGGGACAAATATTCATTCTGCACTTCTAAAACATCTTCTTCGGGTTCCATCTCGAAAATTGTGCACTTCTTTAGCCTTGAACGACGAATTGCATCTACATTTTTAAAATGAGCCATTGTTTTCAGACCAGTGCGAGCATTGAATTTATCTATTTGATCTAATTCTGCAGATCTGTTGGCAACTACTCCGCCAAGACGAACTTTATAGTTCTTTGCCTTAGCATTTATTGCTGCAACTATACGGTTCATGGCAAAGATTGAATCGAAATCATTTGCAGTAACTATTAAGCAGTAGTTTGCATGTTGTAAAGGAGCTGCAAAGCCACCGCACACAACATCTCCCAATACATCAAAGATAACTACATCAGTATCTTCTAAGAGGTGATGTTCTTTTAGAAGCTTGACTGTCTGCCCTGTTACATAACCTCCACACCCAGTACCCGCAGGAGGCCCCCCGCTTTCTACGCATTGCACTCCGTTAAAACCCTTGAACATAAAGTCTTCTGGGCGAAGTTCCTCGCTATGAAAGTCAACTTCTTCAAGAATATCGATAACAGTGGGCACCATTTTATGTGTAAGAGTAAAGGTGCTGTCATGCTTTGGATCGCAACCGATTTGCAGTACTCTCTTGCCAAGTTTAGAAAAGGCAGCGGAAAGGTTTGATGAGGTTGTTGATTTCCCAATCCCTCCTTTGCCATAAACGGCAATAACTAGAGCTCCTTCTTCAATTTTAACTTTTTCATCTTGCTGGACTTGTACGCTTCCCTCGCCGTCGGGTCTTCTTCCTAAAGTAGCAGTCATTGATTACTTTTACTCATAATGATTATTTATATTCAAGCAGGAAGATGAGCTCTTAGTAAATGTTTTCTTAATTCGACACATGCAGTATTAATCTTGATAATTAAAAAGTCAGCTTATTAACATTTAAAGGAATAATAAGTGTTATTGCTCATGTCGGATGTTGATAGTTTTTGTATATTCAGGCCCTAAAATGGGCTTTTGCGTCAAAGAGTGTTTCGCTATCGATTTCTTTGCAGCCAACTTGGCGAGCATAGTTCTCAGTATTCCGGCGAACTTTTCCTCTTACGAAGAAAGGAATCTTGGCCAGCTCAGACTCTCCATCAGAAGTCCAGCGAGGTATATGTGCATCTGAACCTTGATGATCAATTGTAGTCTCGGAACTTTTTGTAGTTGAAGTTTCGCTCTTTTGTGAATGTCCCCCTAGGTGACCTAAGTGACTTTGGTGGCCATCGGTAAACTCAAAATCATGGCGGAACATACCTATTAAATGTTCTTCTAGTCCCATCATTAGAGGGTGAACCCAATCGTCAAAAATTACATTTGCTCCTTCCCATCCCATTTGTGGGCTATAGCGGGCTGGAACATCTTGAACATGCATTGGAGTGCTTATTACGGCGCAGGGAACCCCAAGACGTTTTGCGCTATGTCTTTCCATCTGAGTCCCTAGAACAAGTTCAGGAGCTGAGTCCTTTATTGATTTTTCGACTTCAAGGTAATCATTAGTTATCAATGCTTCTAGGCCGAGATCTTTTGCTTTTGATCGAACTCTTCTGGCCATCTCTCTGCTGTAGGTTCCTATTCCTACAACCTCAAAACCTAGTTCTTCTTGGGCGATTCTGGCTGCTGCAAGAACATGAGTTCCATCTCCAAAAATGAAAACACGTTTTCCTGTGAGGTAATTGGAATCAACTGATTTTGAATACCAAGGTAGCCTTGAAGAATTAGCTTCTGTAGGTGGACTTGGGAGCTCCATTCCAAGGATTTCATGAATTTCTTTCAAGAAATCTTGAGTTGCACCTATACCTATTGGAGTGATATTGGTAAATGGCAATCCATAATTTCTTTCAAGCCATATAGAAGTTGATTCTGCTATCTCAGGGTATAAGCAAACATTTGCATCTGCCTTGATTAATCTAGTGATATCCGCAGGAGATGCTCCAAGAGGAGCTACTACATTTACATCGATGCCATGTTGACCAAGTATCTTTTGTACTTCTAATACGTCATCTCTACATCTAAAACCAAGTAGAGATGGCCCTAGTAAATTTACCTTTGGTCTTCTCCTCTCCTCTTTCCATCTTTGTGGATTGTGATCAGATACTTTATCTTGATTATTAATTAATAAACCTCTTACTAATTGGTAGAAAGTTTCTGCGGCACCCCAATTTTCTTTTTTGCTATATGCAGGAAGTTCAAGGCTGACGATAGGTATATCAAAACCCATTCCTTTAGCAAGCGAACCAGGTTGATCTTGAATTAATTCTGCTGTGCAACTTTCACCAACAAGAAGAGCTTCAGGATGAAAGCGATCTACAGCTTCACGAATATGCCCTTTAACTAACTCTGCGGTATCACCTCCTAGATCTCTTGCTTGGAAAGTTGTATAGGTTACGGGAGGCCTTTGTCCACGCCTCTCAATCATTGTGAAAAGTAAGTCAGCATAAGTATCACCCTGAGGAGCATGCAATACGTAATGAACTCCTTTCATGGAAGATGCAATCCTCATTGCACCAATATGAGGAGGGCCTTCGTAAGTCCAAAGTGTTAGTTCCATTTTTTTAAAATTTTGCGAATTGTTTTGAGCTCAAGAGGTCGTGTCTTTTTAATGGTCTTGCAAAAAGTTCTGCAAGGTCAGATGCTTGATCGATCCCATGAATTGGGCTGAAAACCATTTCAATTGACCATTTGGTTGAGATTCCTTCAGCTTCTAATGGGTTAGCTAGCCCCATTCCACATACGACAAGGTCAGGGTGTTTTTCTCTAACACGATCAAGTTGTTTCTCAACATGTTGACCTTCAACAATGCGAGTATTTTCAGGGAGCAGGTTTATTTCTGGATCCATCATTTCTCGGTTCAAGTATGGAGTCCCTATCTCTACAAGTTCCATTCCGCATTCCATATAGAGAAAACGAGCTAGAGGGATTTCTAGTTGGGACTCGGGCAATAAAAATAATTTTTTACCATTAAGTATTTCTTTATAGGGTTTTATAGCTTTGCGAGCGCGAATTATTAAAGGCTCTAAGGTCGTTTGAACTAAAGAATTATCTACCCCAAAGGAGTTTGCAGCAGCTTCAATCCATAACCTGCTGCCTTCTACTCCTAGTGGAAACGGTGCTTTTATTATCTCAGCACCTTTGTCTCTTAACGCTCTAGCGGTGTCTGTTAAATAGGGCTGGGTTAAAAGTACTTTGGTGCCAGGACCTACTGATGGAAGTTCAGTTGATTGTCTGGGGGGGAAACTTGTTATTTTTTCAATACCCAGTCTTTTGAAGATTGTTATTAATCGATCTTCAACTGCATTTGCCAAAGTTCCTACTAAAAGAAGTTGTGAGTTTTCGCTAGGAGGCATAAGTGGCACTAAAGCTTTAAGAGCTCCATCCTCTCCTTGAGTAAATGTTGTCTCAATTCCACTGCCGGAATAATTGACGACTCTTACTTTTCCTTTTAGTTGATGATTGAGTTTTTCTGCGACTCTTGATAAGTCGATTTTAATTACTTCGCTTGGGCAAGAACCTACAAGAAATAGAGTACGAATTTCTGGTCGCCTCTCTAAAAGATTGTTGACAACTCTATCGAGTTCATCATGAGCATCTGCTAATCCGGCAAGATCTCTTTCTTCTAGGATGGCCGTACCAAAACGTGGCTCAGCGAAAATCATCACCCCAGCTGCGCTTTGAATCAGATGGGCACAAGTTCGTGAACCTACAACCAAGAAAAATGCGTCTGGCATCCGACGATGTAACCAAACGATTGAAGTTAGGCCGCAAAAAACTTCTCTTGGCCCTGTTTCTTTTAGGAGCGTGGCACCGCTCATAAACTTATAGATGTTCTGTATTTAAATTGCATCTTTTTTTGGTTATTAGTCAACAATGCACCGAAACTTTTCGGAATTGAAGATATTTTTGTTGCGTTTTATATTTATTTAGTGGCAAATAAATATAAAAGAGGTTCTCTTATTGCCGAGAATGATTCTTGTTGAGATTTTATTCTTTAGGATTAATTACCTAGAAGACTTTTAATTTCTCCAATAGGATGAGTCTTTCTCGGCTTTAGACAGTTTCCATACATTTCTACTTATTCTTCTAGCGACTAATCCTCCTCTTTCGGTTTTTTGCGAAATTGGCCTGGCTCCTAAAAGTTGTGTTACTTCTGCTGTGGTTAAGGGAGCACCAGTTTCTAACGCTAAAGAAGTTAATTCAAGACGATTGCGTAAAGAAACAAGATCAGCTTTTTCTTCGTTTTCTTCAAATAACCAGTTAAGTCCTGATTTACCTTCACTTGTAATTTTTTGCATCAGGCCAATTCCTACTAAACCTAATGCCTGTTCGGCTTTTAGCTCAGGAGGAAGAGTACTTGAATCTGTTTGTTTTACTTCTGGGGTAGCCATTTTTAAGACATCTATTTTTCCGAAGGTATCGGCTTACAAACAGCGTGCAAGTTTTTTTTATAGGTAAAATGACTCTCTTTCCGGTAGTATCCGCGCCATGAGCGGATTTGCTAGTTTTGATGACCGTGAGCGACGCCCCCGAAATGGTGTTGTTGTTACGGGAACGGAGGTAGACCCTCCGTCTTCAGGAGCTAGCTGTGTAATTACTACAGATACTGAGAAATCATTAGTAGCAAGGCAAGCTAGTCATGTTCAGCAAATCGAACTAAGAACATACGTATTTCTAGATTCATTACAACCTCAACTTGCTGCCTATATGGGTACTGTGAGTCAAGGTTTTTTGCCAATACCAGGTGATGCCTGCCTTTGGATGGAAGTTTCACCAGGAATGGCTGTTCATCGTGTTACAGATATAGCTTTAAAAGCTAGTAATGTCCGTTTAGGGCAAATGGTTGTCGAAAGGGCTTTTGGTTCAATGGCTCTATATCATCGAGATCAAAGTACAGTTATTCACTCAGGAGATGTTGTATTAGATGCCATTGGAAGCAGTATTGATAGACGCACTAGACCAGAAGTTAGTTGGACAGAGGTTATTCGATCAATTACACCCGACCATGCTGTTTTAATTAATCGTCAAAATCGTCGTGGATCGATGATCCAGTCAGGTATGAGTATGTTTATTCTTGAGACAGAGCCAGCCGGTTACGTTCTTAAGGCAGCTAATGAAGCTGAGAAAGCTTCAAATATTACTGTTGTTGACGTAAAAGGAGTAGGTGCTTTTGGACGATTAACACTTGCTGGTAGAGAAGGAGATGTAGAAGAAGCAGCAGCGGCTGCGATGAGATCAATAGACGAAATTAATAGAAACTAATTTTAGATATCAATTCTTAATTCTTTTCTTAGAAAAGGAGCTAGTGCTCTTGCAGCTTTTCCCCTGCTTCCAAGCTTTGATAATTGCTCTTGATTTAATTCTCCATAAGTACATTTTGCTTCTCGAACCCAAAATATAGATTCAAATTCACCATTTGGATAAGCAGGTTTTTCTAGAAGTTCTCCCCAACAGATACCCTCAGAATCAGTTATATGGTTTCCTTCCCAATCGCAAAGAACCATAACACTGCGAAATCTTGCGCTCCGATAGGGGAAGTTTTCAATTGATTTGAGGATTTTTTTTAGTTTTTCTTCATTGGTTCGGGCGAACCGTGCTGAATAAATACCAGGGGATCCATCAAGTGCATCAACTTCTAACCCTGAATCATCTGCGATTGTCAATGTTTTTGTAATTTTGGCGGCACCTTTGGCTTTCAATAAGGCATTTTCTAAATAAGTTGAACCAGTCTCTTCGATATTTAAATCTTTTGGCTGTTGTTGAACTTCAACAGGGAGTGGCCCCAGCATGCTTTTTATTTCTGCGACTTTATTGGGGTTGCCACTCGCAATAGTTATCAGTGGTCTGGTCAATGATCAAATTTGAATCTTATAAATCTATTCTGCAAGATAGCCAGCCTTGTCTCAAAGTTTATATAGAAGAATTTGAGACAGTATGGGTTGAACATTCCACCCTTGAGCAAAGCTAGGGAACTGTCTCGCAGGTGAAAATACTTATTACAAAGCAATAAGGCAATGAAATGTTTTGATCACCTCACGAAACTTCCAACAGTAGCTCATAACAGTCATACCAATGGTGATAAGTTTTACTTATGAATGGCAGTAAGAACGGTAATTGACTTTTTTTACAATTGCTCTTGACGGGAGTCGGCCTTAGCGAGCATTCTTCGTTGCGAACATTCCCCTTTTTGCAGGTTTAGGTAATGGCTACAGAAACTATGGGTATCGCTCTCGGCATGATCGAGACACGCGGACTTGTCCCAGCTATTGAAGCTGCTGACGCAATGACTAAGGCTGCTGAAGTGCGCCTTATTGGTCGTGAATTCGTTGGTGGTGGTTATGTGACAGTTTTAGTACGTGGCGAAACAGGTGCTGTTAACGCTGCCGTTCGCGCTGGTGCAGATGCTTGCGAGCGTGTAGGTGACGGACTTGTTGCTGCTCACATTATTGCTCGTCCTCACAGAGAAGTTGAGCCAGCTCTTGGTAATGGCAACTTCCTTGGTCAAAAGGACTGAGATTGATCGGAATTCTTTGAGAATTTCCGGACATTCTTAGCCCCTATTACGATCTAAAGGAGTTTTCTAATGAGTAAGAAGTACGATGCTGGCGTAAAGGAGTACAGAGACACCTACTGGACTCCTGATTACGTCCCCCTAGACACAGACCTTCTAGCTTGCTTTAAATGCACAGGACAAGAAGGTGTACCTAAAGAGGAAGTTGCAGCAGCTGTTGCCGCTGAATCTTCAACAGGTACATGGTCAACTGTGTGGTCAGAGCTATTGACCGACCTTGAGTTTTACAAGGGCCGTTGCTATCGCATTGAAGACGTTCCTGGTGATAAGGAATCTTTTTATGCTTTTATTGCTTATCCTCTAGATCTTTTTGAAGAAGGATCTATTACTAACGTTCTTACCTCTTTAGTTGGTAACGTTTTTGGATTTAAGGCTTTACGTCACCTTCGTTTAGAAGATATTCGCTTCCCTATGGCGTTTATCAAGACTTGTGGTGGTCCACCTAACGGAATTGTTGTTGAACGTGACCGTTTGAATAAGTACGGTAGACCACTTCTTGGTTGCACTATTAAGCCTAAGCTTGGTCTTTCTGGTAAAAACTACGGAAGAGTTGTATATGAGTGTCTTCGTGGTGGTCTTGACCTTACGAAGGATGATGAAAATATCAACTCACAACCATTCCAACGTTGGAGAGAGAGATTCGAATTCGTTGCAGAAGCTGTAAAGCTTGCACAGCAAGAGACCGGCGAGATTAAAGGTCATTATCTCAACTGTACTGCTACCACTCCAGAGGAGATGTATGAGCGTGCTGAGTTTGCAAAAGAACTTGGACAGCCAATCATCATGCATGATTACATCACTGGTGGATTTACAGCTAACACAGGTTTAGCGAATTGGTGCCGTAAGAACGGAATGCTTTTGCACATTCACCGTGCGATGCATGCGGTTATTGACCGTCATCCGAAACATGGTATCCATTTCCGTGTTCTTGCTAAGTGTTTACGTCTTTCTGGTGGAGATCAACTCCATACCGGAACCGTTGTTGGAAAACTAGAGGGTGATCGTCAGACCACTCTTGGTTATATCGATAACTTGCGTGAATCCTTTGTTCCAGAAGATCGCACTAGAGGTAACTTCTTCGATCAAGACTGGGGTTCAATGCCGGGTGTATTTGCAGTAGCTTCAGGCGGAATCCATGTATGGCACATGCCTGCTTTGTTGGCAATCTTTGGAGATGATTCTTGTCTTCAGTTTGGTGGCGGTACTCATGGACACCCATGGGGTTCTGCTGCAGGTGCTGCTGCTAACCGCGTAGCTCTAGAAGCTTGTGTTAAAGCACGTAATGCTGGTCGCGAAATTGAAAAAGAAAGTCGCGATATCCTTTTAGAGGCTGCAAAGCATAGTCCTGAATTGGCTATAGCTCTTGAGACCTGGAAGGAAATCAAGTTCGAATTCGACACAGTCGACAAGCTCGACGTTCAAGGTTGAGGTTAGGAGGAGACTTTATGTCTCCTCAACTATTTCCTCCTAGAACATCTCCGGTCTTAGTTCCGGTTATTCATTATTCACAATCTCAGGATCACCATGCCTTTCCAGAGCACAGTTGGTGACTACGCAACAGTCGCCACCCTGGAAACATTCGGCTTCTTACCGCCGATGACCCAGGAAGAAATTTATGATCAAATTGCTTACATAATTGCCCAGGGTTGGAGCCCAGTTATTGAGCACGTTCATCCAAGTGGATCCATGCAGACTTATTGGTCTTATTGGAAACTACCTTTCTTTGGAGAAAAGGATCTCAATTTAATTGTGAGTGAGTTAGAGGCATGCCATCGTGCCTATCCAGATCATCATGTTCGAATGATCGGTTATGACGCTTACACACAAAGTCAAGGCACTGCATTTGTAGTGTTCCAAGGCCGTTAATTCACCGGTCTTAATTCCCTTAAGCTCCGAAATCTCTTCGGGGCTGAAGTCTTTCTGAGGATCTAATCCTCAATGTCCTACGATATTTACATTGGGCGGTCATGGCAAAAAAAACTAGTCGAGAACTTGCACTTGAGAGACGTAAAGCTCTAAGTGATGGAGGTAAGAAGGCATCTGTTGTTAGTGCCTCTAGCCCTAATCGAGTTCGTTCGTCTGATGACGCTCGTGTTACGAGGACAGATAATAGATATATAAAGAAAAATTCAAATAATTCTTCTTCAGGACAATCTATACCTCATTCCAATTCACCAGTCTCTAAGACTGTCACTCAAATGAGCGCTTCACCTAATCGTCGAGTTCACTCAATTAGCAATCCAAGTAGAGATCTTGTATTAGCTAGACGAGAGGCTTTATCTACAAGAGGAAAGGCAGCTAGTACAAGTAAAGATAGGACAAGAGTAGACGTTGCTAAGAATTCGTCTTCAGCTACTTCAGTAACATCACCTTCCACAAAGTCAGATTGCTCTTGCCAGAAAACAAATAGCGAATCATCAACAACCCCTACTCTTTCTATTAAAAGTTCAACTATTGCTAATCGTCCAGGCGAAAGAAGAGCTATACAGAAAAAACGTCGTGTGGAGAACCCAAGTAGAGCTCTTGTTTTAGCAAGAAGAGAAGCCCTTTCTAAGCATGGTAAGTCTGCTGGAACTAAGGCAACTAGTGCTGCATCAGTTGCACGCCATGGTAACCCTGACCTTTCAAGTAGAGAGATTGCTTTGCGTGTTCGTGAATTGCGAAGTAAATCAGGAGCTACCGGGAAACAACGTTCAGGAGGGACTCGTCCTTGCGGACCGAACCGTAATGGCTCAAAACAATTAGCTGCTTCAGATGCACACTGGAAAGTGGGTGCAAGTGAAACATCTTCTGGCCAAGTTGTTACAGGTACACAAGCTAATCGATCAACAAAGACGACTGGTAATGAGGCAAGTACTTGTCGCTCAGTTACAGGAACTCAGTACTTAGGAGCTGAGACAATTGATGCTTTTTGCCAATCATCTCCTTCGTATAAGCAGCCTTCAAAGGTTGGTGTAACAAATACATCACATGGGAATGTAGTAACAGGAAACGAGGTTGGAAGATCTGAGAAGGTTACTGGTGATGAGCCTGGTACTTGTAAGACTCTTACTGGAACAGAATATATTTCAGCTAATCAATCCAATGCATATTGTGGTGGAGTCAATCAATCTCCACGCAAAGTTGGGCATAGTCAAACTTTAGATGGAAGGAGTGTTACAGGAGTTATGGTAGGTGGAACTAGCAATGTTACTGGTAACGAAGCTGGGTCTGGACGAGATCTTACAGGCGACCAATATTTAGGATCTGACCCAATTACTTCTGGTCGTCCTGCCGAGAAAGTAGGTTCTTTAAATACAGTTCGAGGCTCAGGTGTTACTGGAACAGACGTTTCTAGGTCCGAGTGGGTAACAGGGAATGAAGCGGGAAGCTGTAAACGAGTAACAGGTGATGAATATGTAGGAGCCCAACAATATCAATCATTTTGTGGAAATAAGCCTGTTCCTGAGGCGGCAAAAGTTGGATTGAGTCTTACCAATAAATCTCAATCTGTTAGTGGAACAATGACTGGCCGCTCAGAGTTGGTTACTGGAGACGAACCAGGAAGTAATAAAGCGGTAACAGGAACTCCGTATGCAGGATTAGAACAATCTGTCCAGTTTGGAAATGCCAGTAATACTAAGGAAATACAACAAAGGACTCCAAAAAGATTTGGCACCCCTGGATCAAATTTAACTGGAATTCAACCAGGAATAGGAGGAGTTATGACTGGAGCAGAGAAAGGTGCTTGTGAACCTTTAACTGGTACTCCTTATGTAGGTGCTGATCAATTGGGTCAAGCTTGTGGCACTTCTTCTGGAGGTCTTGAGGACAATGACTCCCATAATGCGCCATGGACAGAATTTAGTGTTCAGTCTCCAGCAAGATCTGCTCAAAGAGATAGAGACAAAGCTTCTTCAGTAACAGGTAACCGTTATGAAGATAGCTCGAGGATTACAGGACCATTTGATATGGCTGCTAACAAAATCACTGGAACCGAGCAATTTCGTTTTGACAATAAGGAGTTTCAACAAAAACAGTTAGATAAACAACCTGTTAGAGATGTGAAACCATCTGAGCAAGGGACTGATGTTAGACCTGTTTCACGTGTTACTGGAGAGGGACAATCAGCTGGTTTGAATATTACTGGAGATGATTGGGATCGTGGTGATCGAGTTACTGGAACTGAAGGTACCTCTGCAAGACGTCGGAATCCATCTCGTCCTGGAGGGAGAAGTGCTATGCCATCGTTTGATACAAAAAGAAACGAACAACTACCTGAGCCAGATTTCTTAATAACAGGTTCCAGTGGGAATACGCGAGATGGTCAGATGGTGACTTTCTCTGGTGGAGCAAGGGGTTAACTGAATAATGGCCTACCGTAATTTGGCCAAAAATGCTGAACGTTTAAAGGGGCCAACTGCACCCATGAAACGATTTGCATCATTAGAAGAGCCCAAGTCAAATCCAACAACAGTTCCTTTTGGAACTTTGGGGAGTCATCCTTTAACTAATATTTCTTCCAATAAACAACTCCAAGAATATGAAAAGGAAATAAAAGGAACATTTGACCGGATAGTTCCAGTTCTAAAAAGAATTTCAACATTGCAACATGAAGAGAATTTTTTAGATAAAGCAAAACAATTAGCTCTTTCAGAATTAGGTTTTGAACTTCCTGAACATATTCTTGATAAAGCTTGGGTTCGCCCTTTAGATATGAGGGCGTTGTTTGCATGGTGTGTGTTTCAGGCACATAGCTCGGCAAGTGCTCAATTTTTTGACTCTGACCCGTTAAATGGATCAGAAAAAAGTGATGAGGCAAAGTCTTTTCAATCTTTTCTTGAAGAATGTGGATTCCATCTTTTAGATGTTACTCCTTGCGCCGATGGACGATTAGCTCACTCAATTGCTTATGCGATGCGAATACCTTTTAGTGCAGTTAGGAGAAGATCTCATGCTGGTGCCTTATTTGATATAGAAAGAAATGTTAATCGATGGATCAAAACCGAACACAAAAGATTTAGAGAAGGAGTGCCAAATCCAGCCCATCACCCCACTCGCTATTTAAAAGTAGTTACCTATCATTTTAGTTCGCTTGACCCTTTACATCAGGGATGTGCTGCTCACGGTAGTGATGATGCTGCCGCTGCTAAAGCAGGCTTGCAAAGGTTACTAGATTTTAGAGAAGCCATAGAAAATAGTTTCTGTTGTGGTGCCTCGGTTGACCTTCTATTGATTGGACTTGATACAGACACCGATGCAATTCGTGTGCATGTGCCATCTTCAGAAAGTGCAATTGATTTGGAAAATTGGGTTTGCGCCAAAAAACTGTATGACGATACTTCTCATCTATCTGCTGACCAAGCAATGCAGATGATTACAGAGATAGTTCAAAAAGGTTCTCCTGATAAGCCAGATGATGGAATGGTTGCCTTTATTTCCAAGTTAATAGTCAATAATATTTCCCAAATCGATTATGTACGCGAATTACATAATGGCCCATATCCTGATGCTGGACATGCTGAACGGTTTATTGGTGTAGGGATAGGCTTTAAGGAAGTGCATCTACGAAATCTTACTTATTTTGCGCACCTTGATACCGTTGAAGAAGGCTCTCCAGATTTAGATGTTGGGATAAAAATCTTTAAAGGATTAAATGTATCTCGTGATTTGCCTATACCTATTGTGATTAGATTTGATTATTCAGGTAGGGTCCCCGGAGAGCGAGCGAGAGCAATTGATAACTCTGAGCGAGTAAATAACGCAATTAAATCAAGATATCGAGAATTAGTAGCTGATGGTTTGCTTCATACACTACTTACTATTAGAGATAGAGATCAAAAAGTCCCTGCTGAAATTGTAGGGTCTTCACTTGATCCTGTATTTAAGGAGGCTCATTAAAATGCTTATTTGTAAGGTCTTAAAACCGCTTGTTTCAACCAACCGTATCCCTGGACTTGAACATAAACATCTACAGGTTGTTTTGGATGGGAGCTCAAAAAAAGTTGCTGTCGATTCAGTTGGATGTAAACCAGATGATTGGGTTATTTGTGTAGGAAGTTCCGCTGCTAGAGAAGCAGCTGGTAGTAAGTCCTATCCAAGTGACTTAACTATTATTGGAATTATTGATTATTGGGATCCCGATTCTTCAGCCCAGAGTGATGGGAGTACTAAATAATGGAAATCATGCAAGTTATGGGTCGATTGGTTTGTACTCAAAGGGCAGAAGGTTTGGGTCACATGAATTTAAGAATTCTTCGCAACAACAAAGGTAAAAAGCTAGTTGCGGTTGACCCAGTTGGAGCGAGAGAAGGCAATTGGGTTTTTACAGCAAGTGGTTCTGCAGCAAGATTTGCATGCCCCAATCCTGAGACTCAAACTGATTTGACTATTGGTGGAATTATTGATTTTTGGACTCCAGATGGATAGACCTAAAATTTCAAACTTATTTTTACTTTATAGATCTTTATAAATGGCTACTAAACAAAATTCAGGCAAATCAAGAAAAACAAATTCTTTAAACAAAGCTGACCAGTCATATGTAGATCCTTCTACCCAGATCGTTGATATAGAGGCCAGTTCGTCAACAAAATCTAAGAATATAACCTTAGGTTCAGGAAGTAAACCTAAAGGCATTTCTTCGAATAAAGCAGGTTCTTCTTTTAAGAAGTCAGATAATAACGGTCCTTTAAATCCTTTAGCAAAAGGCGTTTCCCCGGAAATTAGTTATCCTCTTCGAGGAATAGCGTTAGGAATGATTGAAACCCGGGGGATGGTTCCTGCGATAGAGGCTGCTGATGCTATGACTAAAGCGGCAGAAGTGAAATTAGTTGTAAGAGAATATGTTGGTGGAGGTTACGTTACGGTAATGGTTAGAGGTGAAACAGGTGCGGTTAATGCTTCCGTAAGAGCTGGTGCTGACGCATGCGAAAGAGTTGGGGATGGATTAGTTGCTGCTCATATTATTGCAAGACCACATGTAGAAGTTGAATCTGTATTGAAATCAAGTGGGGCTAAAAGACGTAGTTAACTTAATTTGTTGATAAGTTTAGATAAAGAAAAAATTCTTAATTATGTCTGAATGGAACCTTAGGAAAAGACCTTCATGTCTAGAAAAAAGGTTTGAGTTTGAATCTTATGAAGGTACAAGAGATTTTTTAGATCTTTTA
>QCIW01000010.1 GCA_003216435.1 Prochlorococcus sp. AG-402-N21 | reverse complement strand
TAGTGATTTAAACTTATCGTTTTCTTCAAATACTTTCTTAAGTTCACTTGTACTTAAACGATTAAATATAATTTGTTGACATCGAGATCTTATCGTATGAATAATAGATTCAGGCTTCGCAGTGATTAATATAAATAATCCATTCTTTGGTTCTTCTAGAGTTTTTAATAATGAGTTTGCTGCTGCTTCGTTCATCATCCATACATAAGTTTGATTTAATTGGTTTTTTAGAAAAAAAACTTTTTACATTTTTGATTTGTTCTAGTCGGATCTGCGGTAATGCTCGAAAGCTAATCTTTTCTTTTTCGGCAATTGTTTTTGTAATTAACTTTTTTTGATAGATATATGTTGGTTCTATCCAAAGTACGTCAGGGTGATTATTATTTTCTAGACGTTTCCTCATATTTATTTCTTTCGATTCATTAAAAATTAAACCTTCTAGGAATCGAATTGCAGAAAGTTTTCTCCCAACACCCTCTGGACCTGAAAAAAGGTATGCCGGAGCTATTCTTTCTTTTTCAAGTGCAGAACATAAAAATTTTTTTGCGATTGATTGGCCTATTACATCCTCAAAGATATCGTTTAAGTAATGTTTGTGATCCATTATTAAATATATTAAATATCTTGTAAATATTTATAAATAGATTTTTGTATTTCCATACTTATAAACTGAGGATCATTATTTGCAGATATTGTTATCCAATTTCGCTTTTGAGCTAAAGATCTAAAACCTAATGATACTTTTTCTAAAAAATCTTCACCTTCTTCTTCAATTCGATCGTTAATATATTTTCGTCTTCTTCGAAGACTTTCTTTTACGCTTATATCTAGCAAAATAGATATATGTGGAGTTATGTCTTGGGTGGCAATTTTTTCAAGTTGTTCAATTATTTCAAGATTTAAATTTCTGCCAAAGCCTTGATAAGCAAATGTAGATCCGCTAAATCTGTCGCTGAGAACCCAATCTCCTTTTCTAAGTGCAGGGAGAATTACTTCGGAAACATGTTGGGCTCTATCAGCTGCATATAGAAGTAATTCTGCTATTGGTTCAGGGGTATTTACATAGTGTGATGCAAGAAGTAATTTTCTTAATTCAGCTCCCAGTTCGGTACCTCCCGGCTCACGAGTTAAATGTAATTTTGAGTTTTTTGGCATTAAGCCACTTTGGGGTAACCATTTTGAAAGATGGTTGATTTGCGTGGTTTTACCGCATCCATCAATTCCCTCAAGGACAATTAGAAGTCCTTTCATTTCCCAGATAAAGATAAAGCGTTTATGACAACAGTTATTGAGCTTAGAGCCATTAAAAATGCTGCTAGTGGAGGAGATAGAAGTAATCCAAAACGAGGCAGCAAAACTCCAGCTGCAAGTGGTAATGCAATCATGTTGTAACCAAAGGCCCAAATAAGATTCTGCCTAATTTTATTCATTGTTTGCTTGGCAAGTAATAGAGCTTCTGGCAGAGCTTCTAGACGATCTCCTAGCAATACTAAATCTGAAGAATCTTTTGCTATTTGTGTACCTGTTCCAACAGCTATTCCAAGATCAGATGCAGCAAGTGCAGGTGCATCATTAATCCCGTCACCTACCATTGCTACAGGACCATTTGCTTGCAATTCCTTGATTTTGATTAATTTTTCATCTGGTAATAGTTGCCATCCAAGTTGATCATGATTAAAGCCTAACTTTGCTCCCAACCTTTCAACTGTTATACGCCTATCACCACTTAGTATGTTTAATTTCATGCCCAATTTTCTTAATCTTTGAAGAGAAGACTGAGCGTCTTTTCTTACTTGATCATTAATACTTATTAGGCCAAGCAGTTGGTCATTTTGTGCAACTGCAACAAGAGAATGTCCCTTCCAACTAGAATTCTCTATCACCATATCGATATTGCTATACCATTTAACTCCTTCATGTTTAATCCATTCTGGCTTGCCAACACGAATAGTTCCTTTAAAACCCTCCACTTCTCCAGAAATTCCTTTCCCAGGAAATGTCTTGGTGGTAAGTGCATGCAATAGAGGTAACTTTTGCTCTTGGCTTTTTTGAAGAATTGCATGTGAAATTGGATGACGACTATTTTGTTCCAAGCTTGCTGCCATTTGGAGCATGTGATTTTTATTTTCACTAAGCAAGCATTCGACTACTAACGGTCGGCCAATAGTTAGTGTTCCAGTTTTATCAAAAATAATTTGTTTAGTAGAGGCGGCTATTTCAATTACATCACCACCTCTAAAAAGCCAACCGCGTTTAGCAGCTAGTCCTGATGAAACAGTTATTACGGTTGGGGTTGCCAGTCCTAATGCGCAGGGACATGCAACTACTAGTACGGCAATGGAGAGTTGTAAAGCCAAACCCAAGGGAGTTTGAGCTTCACTACCTAGAGCAGAGTGCAGGCCATGATGATGATGGAAACTTTGGGTATTAGCAGTAAGTACTTCTGGCCAAATGTTGGCTCCTAATTGCCACCAAAAGATAAATGTCGCAATTGATAGAGTAACTACCCCATAACAAAATTTTCCTGCTACTTGATCAGCTAGACCTTGGATGGGAGCCTTTCTGGCTTGAGCCTCTTCTACTAATCCAATTATTCTTGCTAAGGCTGAATCAGAACCTATTCGTTTTACTTCAAATACAAGACTGGATTCTAAGTTGAGACTGCCTGAGGCAAGTTCAGTACCTGGAGAAGCATTTAATGGTAAGGATTCACCTGTCAGACTAGAAATATCAACAGCAGAGTTTCCTTTAACGACTATTCCATCTACTGGAATACGGTCACCAGCTAATAATTGAATATGTTCTCCTGGTTTTAGTGAGCCTACTCTTACTTCTCGAGTTTCATTTTCCCTAATAAAGAGACGGGCATTTTCTGGCTGTAATACTGCGAGTTCTTTTAGAGCTTTATTAGTTCTAAAGCGTGCACGCTCTTCAAGAAATCTTCCTAGAAGTACAAATCCTAGAAGCATTACTGGCTCATTAAAAAAACATGGCCATGCGACTTCAGGCCAAATCAATGCCACAAGACTTGCCACGTAGGCACTCCCAACTCCAAGTCCAACAAGGCTATCCATTGTTGGATTGAAGTTAAATGCAGATTGGAAGCCTCTTTTTAGAATTGGTAGTCCAGGCCCAAGCAATGCATAAGTTGCAAGAAATGCATGAAATGTTAAAGATCCGATTATCGGAATTTCCAGATGCCCACCCTCTGTTAAATGACCAAGTACTGAGAGTAAAAGTAAAACAAGAGCTACCATTAATTGACGCCATTGATTCCACCAAGATTTATTTGCATTAAGTTCTAAGGAAGTTTTGTTGTATAAATCAGTTTCGATTCTTTCTTTAGAAGGGAATCCACGATCAGCAAGTGCAGATAATATTTCTTGAATTTCTTCTTTAGGATTTACAAGATCTATCCAAGCTGTCCCTGTAACTAAATTGACACTTGCATTTGAAATATTTGGTTGTTCGCACAGAAGTTGTTCTACGGAACGAACACAACCTCCGCATTTCATTCCTTCTACATCTAGTAAGACCGAATGATTATTTGACTTAATTGATGGACGACTCAAGGATCGAAATAGTGTTATTTCTACGTTAGAGGTAATAATTGATTAGGGGTGTTAATTAATTACACAAAAAATTTATTTAAGAATTTTTCCCAAATTTACGAAAATCAGGGCAGGATGGTCTAGGAATTTCTTTTAAGTGGGTTGTTGTGCCACGTAGTCAAAACAAGGACAATTTCATAGACAAGGCTTTTACAGTCCTTGCAGAAACTATTGTCAAGATGATGCCTATTGCTGCTAAAGAAAAGCAAGCTTATATATATTATCGCGATGGTTTATCAGCTCAAAATGATGGAGATTATTCGGAAGCACTTGAAAATTATGAGGAAAGTTTGAAGCTAGAAGACAATGCAATTGATAGGAGTGAAACTCTGAAGAATATGGCAATCATTTATATGAGTAATGGAGATGAGGACTTAGCACTGGAAACTTATATGAAGGCTCTTGAAGAGAATCCAAAGCAGCCATCATGTCTTAAGAATATGGGCTTAATTTATGAAAAAAGAGGACGTATTGCTCAGCAAGCTGGGAATAAAGATGAGAGTGATATATGGTTTGATCGTGCTGCTGATGTTTGGAGCAAAGCTGTCAGACTATATCCTGGGGGATATTTAGATATAGAAAATTGGCTGAAAACAACTGGGAGGAAAAATATTGATATTATTTTGTAAGTTCATACATTTTATATAATTTCTGTTGCTTCAAATTCAATAGATAAAATTGTTGTCAAAGCTTCTTTGACACTGGAAACTTCGATTAATTCCATGTCGAAATTTTCTGTTAAATCATTTGAATTTATTCCCTTTGGTATGAAAGCTTTTTTAAATCCAAGTCTTATGGCTTCTTGTATTCTTTGAGAAACTTGTTTAACAGGTCTTAATTGTCCTCCAAGTCCTATTTCTCCAATGAAAATAGTGCGTTTGGGCAATTCAATATTTTTATAGCTAGAGATAATTGCCGATGCTATTCCTAAATCTGCAGCTGGTTCATCAACTGTTAAACCACCCGCAACTGCTAAATAACAGTCATGCCTTGATAGGGCTAATCCTAAATGTTTTTCTAAAACTGCCAATATTTGGTGCAAACGATTACTCTCAACTCCTGTTGTAGTTCTCCTAGGACTTGGGTATGTAGTTGGATTGGTTAGAGCCTGTAAATCAACTGCTATGGGCCTTGATCCTTCACATGCAACTATTGTTGCTATGCCAGAAGCAGACTCATTACTGAAGAATAATTCACTAGGATTTTGAACTTCTAAGAGTCCTTCACCTTGCATTTCAAAAACACCTAGTTCATTAGTAGCGCCATACCGATTTTTGACTGCTCTCAGGAGTCTATGGCTCCCAAATCGGTCTCCTTCAAATGTAAGGACAGCATCTACAAGATGTTCTAGAACTTTCGGCCCGGCTAGAACTCCTTCTTTAGTTACATGACCCACAATGACTAAAGCTATGTTTTTTTGTTTGGCTATTCTCTGAAGAGCTGCGGAGCAATCTCTTACTTGCGCTACTGACCCTGGAGAGCTAGATAAATTTTCATTATTTAATGCTTGAATACTATCGATAATTGCAATTTGAGGATTTAGCGCATTTAGCTCACCAATGATTTCGTCCAGGTCTGTCTCTGCAAAAAGGTTCAGATTTGATGCTGTTTCATTTATTCTTTTCCACCTAAGGCGGACTTGATGTGAAGATTCTTCTGCTGTTACATATAAAACACTGTTATCAACTGCCATTGAAGTAGCACTTTTAAGTAAAAGTGTGCTTTTCCCTATACCTGGATCGCCTCCTACTAAAACAAGAGACCCTGGAACTATTCCCCCACCCAGGACTCTGTCAAATTCTGAATAACCAGTTTTAATTCTTTCAAAAGACTGCTCTTCTTCTAATGAAATTGGCTCCGATCGATGTAAAGATAAATTTTCATTTATAGTTCTTTTTTTTCTTAATTTTGTTTCGGATTTTGTTGAAATTTCCTCAACAATTGAGTTCCATTCTCCACAGTTTGCACATCGCCCAAAGAATTGTCTTGTTTCAGCACCGCAGCTTTGACAGACAAAAATAGAAACAGATCTGTTCACGAAGTTGTGTAAAGGAAGTTTTCTGTAGTTGAATAACAGTGATCTTTGGATCCCTTTTTTGGGCTTTTAATAAGATCGTCTTTTTTAGTCGCTGAATCAAATTGCCAAATGACGGCAATCAGTCCATCTAAGGAAACCATTCTTGTTGCTGACGATGAGGCCAGTATCAGGAGGATCCTGGAAACTCGTCTTTCAATGATTGGTTATCACGTGGTTACTGCATGTGATGGGAAAGAAGCACTTGAGCTTTTTAGAAATTGCGAACCAGATTTAGTGGTGGTTGATGTAATGATGCCAAAGTTAGATGGCTATGGGCTTTGTCAGGAACTTCGCAAAGAGTCTGATGTCCCAATAGTTATGTTGACAGCTTTGGGGGATGTTGCAGATCGGATTACAGGACTTGAACTAGGTGCAGATGATTATGTGGTTAAACCTTTTAGTCCTAAAGAATTAGAAGCACGGATTAGGTGTGTTTTGCGACGAATTGAGAAGGAGCACATTGCTGGTTTGCCTAATTCAGGCGTCATTGCAGTAACGGATTTACGCATTGATACCAATAAAAGGCAAGTGTTTAAGGCTGATGAACGAATTCGCCTGACAGGAATGGAATTTAGCTTGCTTGAGCTTTTGGTTAGTCGTTCAGGAGAACCATTTAGTAGAGGGGAAATTTTGAAAGAGGTATGGGGTTATACACCTGAAAGACATGTTGATACAAGAGTGGTTGATGTCCATATATCTAGGCTTCGTTCCAAATTAGAGGCTGATCCAGCCAACCCAGAACTTATTCTTACTGCGAGAGGTACCGGTTATTTATTTCAACGAATAGTCGATTCACTGTCAGTAGAAGGAATTTAGGAATCCCGTGCAAAACGAATCTCGTATTAAGGCTAATAATCGATCAAGAGCAATTAGGCGATTGGTTATTTGGTATCGCCGTAATGCTGCGGTAACCACTCTTGTTGATACAGCAACTACATCTGCTTCTGCTGCAGGTTCAGTAGCAGGTTCAGTAGCAGGTTCAGTTGTATCCAATGCAGGTTCAGTTGTATCTAATGCAGGTTCAATTGCTAAAAATACGCTCCAGCCTCTTGTCTTTGATCCTTTACGGAGGCTTCAAGGTGGGGAGAATTACTTGGAAAAAAGTTCTATTTCGGATGGAGATCGTTTGTGGATAGCTGTTGATGGTATGGGAGGAGATTATGCACCTGGGCCAATTCTTGAAGGTTGTCTTGAAGCTATAGAAAGATTACCTTTGAAGATCAGATTTGTTGGCCCTTTGGAAGACGTTAAAACTTCAGCAAAAGAGTATGAAATAGATGAAAGACTTGATCAAGCAATAACGCATGGCCACATTCAACTAGTGAGTTGCAGTGAAGTAATTGGGATGGATGAAGAAGCAACTGCGGTTAGAAAAAAACGCGACGCAAGTATTAATGTTGCTATGGATTTAGTTAAGAAAGGAAAGGCTTTGGCTGTTTATTCAGCAGGTAATTCTGGTGCTTTAATGGCTTCAGCGATTTTTAGATTGGGACGTTTGTCTGGGATTGATCGACCTGCTATAGGTGCACTTTTCCCAACTAAGGATCCTGCTCAGCCAGTTTTAGTTTTAGATGTTGGTGCCAACATGGATTGCAAGCCTACTTATTTACATCAATTTGCCCTTCTAGGAAATATTTATTCTAGAGATGTTCTTCAAGTGGAACAGCCTCGAATTGGATTGCTAAATATTGGTGAAGAATCTTGTAAAGGTAATGATCTTTCTTTGAATACTTATGAACTATTAAGCAAAGATGATAGCTTCAATTTTAAAGGTAATTGTGAAGGAAGAGATGTACTTTCAGGTGAATTTGATGTTGTTGTCTGCGATGGCTTTACTGGAAATGTTCTTCTCAAATTTCTCGAATCAGTAGGAAGTGTTTTATTAAATGTGCTTCGAGCTGAATTACCTAGAGGCAGACGAGGGAAAGTAGGTTCTGCCTTTCTGAGAAGCAACTTGAAACGAATTAAAAAACGTCTTGATCATGCTGAGCATGGGGGCGCATTACTTTTAGGGGTTAATGGGATTTGTGTTATTGGTCATGGAAGTAGTAAAGCTCTATCGGTATTAAGTGCTTTGAGAATTGCGCATTCTGCAGCTAGTCATGGAGTTATGGAGGACTTAGAAAAATTGAAAAAACCATTAGCTTTATCAAATTGAATGGAAAATCTCTTATTAATTGGGATTTGCCTGAATAAACAAATCTTGAGGATTTTCTAAACTTTGACTATAAAATCTCAAAATAATTTTGGTCTTAATTTTGTTGGCAGTGGTAGTGCTACCCCTTCACAAATAATAAAAAATGATGATCTTCGTATTCGAGTAGAAACAAATGATTTATGGATAAAAACTAGAACAGGGATCTCAGAAAGACGAATAATTGGAGAAAATGAATCTTTGACTGGTTTAAGTTCACAAGCAGGTCAAGGTGCAATTCAGATGGCTGGATGGGATCCTGAAAACATAGATTTGCTTATTCTTGCAACTTCTACGCCAGATGATTTATTTGGTTCTGCAGCTCAAATCCAAGCTAGTTTGGGTGCAAAAAAAGCAGTTGTTTTTGATCTAACAGCTGCTTGTAGTGGTTTTCTTTTTGCTGTTGTAACAGCCTGTCAATATTTATTGAATGGCTCTATGAACAAAGCATTGGTTATTGGTGCTGACCAGTTGAGTCGTTGGGTTGATTGGGATGATAGAGGTAGTTGCATCCTTTTTGGGGATGGAGCTGGTGCAGTTGCTATTCAGTCGATTCCTGAAGCTGAAAATGGATTACTTGGTTTCCGTTTACGATCTGATGGTTCTCGGGGTAATTGTCTTAATTTAAAAAGTATTGAAGAGTACAAGCCATTGGTAAAAGATAGTATTTATCAAAAAGGAGGTTTCTCTCCTATTAATATGAATGGTCAAGAAGTCTATAAATTTGCGGTTAGAGAAGTGCCTACAATTTTGGATGAGTTGTTAAGTGAAACTAATGTAAAGCCTTCAGATTTGGACTGGCTGCTTTTGCATCAGGCGAATCAAAGGATTCTTGATGCAGTTGCTGACAGGTTTAAGATTCCTTACGAGAAAGTTCTTAGTAATTTGGCTAGTTATGGAAACACTTCTGCTGCAACAATTCCTCTAATGCTTGATGAAGCTGTAAAAGACGGTCGAGTTAAGCCTGGAGATTTAATTGCTAGTAGCGGATTTGGCGCTGGTTTGAGTTGGGGTGCGGCACTGTTTAGATGGCACGGACCACTCTAGGCTTCCTGTAAATCTTTTCAGTAGTTATGACAATTGCTTGGGTGTTTCCTGGACAAGGATCCCAAAAACTGGGGATGTCAGATGGTGTTCTAGCTATACCAGGAGCAAAAGAGAGATTTGAATTTGCTTCCACACTACTTGGCAGAGATTTATTAAATATTTGTTCTAGTAATGATGGACAGGTAACTGGACTTGCCGATTTAAATGACACTAGAAATACTCAGCCTGCAATGTTTGTAGTCGAATCTCTATTGGTTGATGATTTAAGAAGGCAAGGCAGGCAAGCATCATTATTAGCAGGTCATAGTCTTGGAGAGATTGTTGCTTTATATGCTGCTGAGGTTTTTGATATGGAAACCTCTTTGAATCTACTCAAGATACGTTCTGAACTTATGGCCTCTTCCCAAGGCGGGGCCATGACAGCTGTATTGGGATTTGATAGAGCTCAGCTAGAGGTATTAATTGAATCGACAGATGGAGTTGTAATTGCTAATGACAATAGTTCTTCTCAAGTCGTTTTATCTGGTTTTGCCAAGGCTGTTGAATTGGTTGCAACTCAATTAAATTGCAAAAGATCAATACCTTTGCAAGTCTCCGGAGCCTTTCATTCGCCTTTAATGGAAGAAGCTTCACAAGCTTTTGCAAAAGAATTGGATCAAATTACTTTTCAAGATGCAAATGTACCTGTCTTAAGTAATGCAGATCCAACACCAACTCAAAATGGGCTAATACTAAAAGACAGGTTGAAGAAACAAATGACAACAGGAGTGAGATGGAGAGAAACAATGGATATCATGACGGAACAAGGTATTACCAACCTTGTGGAAATAGGTCCTGGAAATGTACTGAGCGGTCTTGCAAAACGTTCTATGAAAGGGCTAGGTATTAATCAAATATCTACCGCAACTGATTTGGGGTATTGAATTTTGATTGCATTAATACGACTTAGAAATAAAATTAAGCAAAAATTTTTCGGCGAGAAGCAAGGCCTTATTTATCTTTTGGTAAGTTATCTGCTTGTTTTCCCTATTTTTCGGATTGCATTTAGAGGTAGAACTTTTGGCAATTGTAATGTTCCTAAGCTAGGTCCACTTGTAGTAGTTGCTAATCATGGTTCCGATTTGGATCCACCTATTTTAGGCCATGCGTTGGGAAGATCAGTATCTTTTATGGCTAAAAAAGAATTATTTGCGATTCCAATTTTGGCCCAAATCATTCGGGCTTGCGGCGCTTATCCTGTCAAAAGAGGTTCTAGTGACAGAAATGCAATTAGAGCTGCTTCTAATGTTCTTGCTCAAGGAAAGGCTATAGGGGTGTTTTTGGATGGTACGCGCCAAGAGAATGGGAGAGTTAACAACCCTATGCCTGGCGCCGCTCTCTTGGCCGCAAGGAGTGGTGCTCATTTATTACCTGTGGCTATAATCAATAGCAACAAGGCTTTTGGAAGAAAATCTAAATGGCTCAGATTTGTACCTATTCATTTACGCATTGGTCCTCCAGTCCCACCTCCACTTAGTAGGAAGAAATCAGAACTTGAGGAAACGACCAAAAAACTTCAAAGTATTATTAATCAAATGCTAGATAAGGGTCCTCTGGCTCAAAAAGAACTTCTTTAGTTATCGTTAATCAATTATCTACAGGAGAAGTTGGATATATAGGGACAACTGATTCCCATGGACTCTTCTTGTTTATTTCATGAGCTGACAAAGATATCCTCATGAGTTCCAATGTATCTGATTCTATATTCTCCTCTGCTTTTAAAGTTGGATGATTGTCTATTTTATTAGTTAGTAAATGTGGAGTTTGAATCTCTAATAAGCGGTTACAATATGAGAGGGATTTGTCACTTTTAATTAGATAAAGACCCCCTACTAGCCCTCTTTTAACTAAAGAGCTTGTAATCCAAAAGGGTTGATATAACTTCTGTAAGTTTTCTTTTGTATGTAATCTATTTGCCATTAGCGCAAAGCTACTAATGCCATCTAGTTCACATTTCAATTGTTGAGCGAGTGTCCTACACATCGCAATAGTTATTCTTGTGCTAGTAAAACCTCCTGGTCCAGTAGCTACTGATAGTCGACTAATTTGATTCCATTGATTAGATGGTAGAAGTGATTCAATGCATTTGAATAAGTTGTTTGAAAGTTCTCTACCAGTTTGAAAAGTTGAATATTGTATTTGTTTGTGTGGATCTTTTAGATCAAGTAAAGCTATTCCTAGTGATTCGGTTGAGCTATGTAATCCAAGAAGAAAGTGTTTTGTTAGCAATTTTAAGTTGGAACTGGTTGACCAGGTCTTAGTCGAAGCCATTTCCCTGGGCTTTCTTTATAGCTTCCACATGATCTAACGTCCCATTCAGTTTCAATAGTTTGATTTTTTAAATCTCTAACAATAACGTGAATTCTTGGATTTTTTCCTTGAAAATCGGGGCTTGTGGCCAAGTGCTCTGCGCCATGTTGCCGTTCGACGGCATGATAGGTCTTACATCTATCGACCCATTCACAATTTACGCAGATACACATGTTTAGTGATTGCTCAGGTTATTGAATGGAAACTGATAAAACCAGCCTACTAACTAAAGTGCTTTTGGAGAGACTAGATCTCTCGAATTGGCCACTGGGTTTTAAAGATCTCCCTATTGGCTGTGCTTTGGTTGGAGGAGCAGTTAGAGATGGTTTACTTATGTCTAATAAGTTTAAGCCAGATTTAGACTTTATAGTTCCATCTCAGGCCATTCAGTTTGCAGAAGAACTATCTCATGATATTGGAGGCACTTGTATTGTCTTAGATCAAGAAAGAGATATTGCAAGAATTGTCTTGGGAGACTGGACGATTGATTTTGCTAGACAAGTAGGTAATAGCCTAATTGAGGATCTTTCTAGAAGAGATTTCACTATCAATTCAATTGCCTTAACTTTTGACTCTCAGCCTCAAATATTAGATCCTTTCAATGGTATTCAGCATTTAAAAGAGAGACGACTTGTCGCTGTAAGTGAAAGAAATTTAACTGATGATCCATTGAGGATATTGAGAGGTTTTAGATTCATGAGTGAATTGAATTTAGATGTAGAGGAAAAAACAAAGTTTTTGTTGGAAGCACATTCAAGACTTTTATCAGGTATTGCTCCTGAAAGAATTCAAAATGAAATAAAAAAATTGATAGTTGGTGATTCAGCGGAGAGTGTTATTCATGCTCTTAATCAGATTGATCTTTTGAGTCCTTGGGCTAATAAAAGTAAAGTTTTTATAAGTCCTTTGAATATTTCTGAACATTTAAAAGAGTTTAATTCTTCAGAATTAGAGATTGCCTTAACGTTTTCTAGACTCGTTGATTTAATTAGTGAAGATGGCTTGATCAAGTTGCGATTTAGTAGGAAAGAAATTCAAGTTTGTAGGAATTTAAGGAAATGGTTGAAGAAAAATGATGGATTGGCATTTAAGACTTTGAATGAAAGTGATTTGTTTCAATTACATGTAGAACTAGAAAGTTATTTGCCTGCCTTGATTTTGTCATTACCTATAGAAAATCAGATGATCTGGCTTAGGCGATGGAGAGATAAAAAAGATCCTTTATTTCATCCTTCTCCTCCTGTGGATGGATTTGTATTGCAAGAAGTTCTTGGGGTACCCCCAGGTCCTGCCTTAGGAGAGATTCTTAGTCATCTTTCTAAAGAAAAAGCTTTTAATCGATTGCATACTTTTGAAGAAGCTGTTGAATTAGCTCGTTACTTGTGGAAACAAAAGCAGCCCCTTTTGTGATTAACTACACACATACTTGAAGTTAGGTTTTCACCTAATGATGCTTTTTATCCCTTATTTCCCTTCTTTTCCATGAGCATACGCCTTTACATCGGCAATTTGCCCCAAAATTTTAAAATCAAAGAGCTTGAAGAGCTTCTTAACTCGGTTGGGGAAGGAATTCGCTTTAAAGCTGTATTTGATAGAGAAACAAAAGCATGCAGGGGTTTTGGTTTCGCAAGCATTGCTGATGTAAAGGTTGCAAATGCAGTAATTGAAAAGCTTAATGGATATGAATTTAATGGGAGCAACCTTAGAGTTGAGCGCTCAGAAAGAAAAGATTCCAACAATGGGGGGAGAAGAAGCAATAACTCATCTAATTCACAAGCTAATCGCAAAGAAGTAAAGAAGGTTGTTCATAGCGACGCGCCTAATAAAGAAGCACCAGACCCTAGATGGGCGGGCGAATTAGCACAATTAAAGGAACTCCTGGCAAATCAAAAGACGCCTGTTTAATTGGTTACAATTAGAACTTATCTTTATTTTTTAAAAAGATAGCCTAATTTAAATCTTTCATTTCCCACAGAAATAAAGTAAGAAATAGGAATATTAATTGCTTTCTTGATGTTCCCAACATAAGCACGGTTATTAAATACGTCATAATCATTCTGTTCTATTGAATCCAATATTCCTCTATAAAGTCTTAAGGATGTCCAAATAGGCAATCGAGCATCTACGGATAACCATCGAATTCCTTGTTCTGATTTTGAAAACCATTCTCTGGCTCTTTTTAGCTGGAAAGCCATTAAATTTTTCCATTCGTCATTAATTCGACCAGCCATTAAATCATCTTCTGAATAATTAAATTTCTTAAGATCTTCTAAAGGTAAGTAAATTCTTTTTCTACTTCTATCCTCTCCTACATCTCTAAGAATATTTGTAAGTTGATTTGCAATACCTAATGCTATAGCTGCTTCTGATGTATCAGGACCTTTTTTGTCTTTTTTTGATAAATAAGCTGAATCAATTCCAATGACACCTTGTGTCATTAGACCTACTGTTCCCGCAACTCGATAGCAGTAGAGTTCAAGATCTTGAAAAGTGTTATAGCGATTACAAGTTAAATCCATTCGTTGTCCTTCAATCATATCTAAATATGGTTTTATTTCTTGGGGAAACTTTTCTAGAGTATCTGCCATTACAGCATCTAATTCATCAGTCACTTGTCCGTTGAAAATTGCCTTGGTTTTGTTTTCCCAATTATCGAGTCTTTCTGCCAGTTCCTTTGATGTAAGAGATTGAGCTTCCACACTATCCATAAGTTCATCTGTTCTTCTGCACCATACGTAAATAGCCCAAATCGCTTTTCTTTTTTGAGGAGGAAGCAGCATGGTGCCTAAGTAGAAGGTTTTAGCCCAATAGGCTGTTTCCTTCCTGCAGGATTCATAAGCTTCTTCTAGATTGAAATCAATTTTGGTCAAGGTTTAGTAGAGATAATCGTTTTTTTTTTGACTAAATGATTGTTTATAAATCATAAATAGTTTTTAAAAAGATATTGATTTGATTAAGTCTGAGGAGTGAGTTCTTGAGATTTAATACAAATTGATTCAGCACAAAGTTTGCCACTTAGAACAGCACCTTCCATTGACGCTAAATAACGTTGCATTGTGTAATCACCTGTGAGAAAGAAATTTTTAATTGGTGTTGATTGACTGGGTCTTAATTTTTGGCAACCAGGGACGGCTTTATAAACTGAACGAGGTGTTTTCACAACTTTGTATTTTCTTAATTGTGCTTTATCATTGCCCTCAAAATGTATTGGAAAAAGTTTTTTGAGTTCATTCATTGTTGCTTCAATAATTTCCTCATCTTTTCTATCAATCCATTGCTCAGCTGGAGCAAATACTAATTCCAGCATTGATCTATTTGGATCTTCATATTCTTTACAAGTAATACTCATATCAGCGTAGACGCTGAGTAAGGGAGATCTGCTAAATAATAGATGGTCAATATCAGTTAGTTTTCTGTCAAACCATAGATGGATATTGATAACTGGAACTCCTTTAAGACCTTCAAGTTTTTGGAAAATGTCGATAGTTTTCCATTGCTCAGGAATAAACGATTTAAAAATATCTACTGGCATTGCACTAACAAATGCATCAGCATTTATATCTTTTAATTCAGAAGTACCAGCTAGCTTGACTTGAAAACTGGATACGCTTCCGTCTTCTTTTAATTGAATTTTTTTTAATGGGCTGTTGAGAATGACATCTCCACCCAAGCTTTTTATGTAATCGACTATTGGTTGGCAAAGTCTTTCTGGCGGAGCTCCGTCTAGAAATGCCATTTTAGAACCATTTTTTTCTTGTAAAAATCTATTTAAGGCCGTTAATAATACTGTCGAAGAAATCTCATCAGGGCCTATAAAATTTAGCGCTTTGCTCATTGCAATAAATACTTCTTTATTTACTCTCTCTGGGATATTTTGTTTCTTTAGCCATTCAGTCCAAGAATAATTATCACTTTCTTCAACATATTCTTGTCCTCTTAACATGGCAGGAATGAGGCCTAATCCAAAAGAGATTTTTTCTGGCCAAGAAAGCATATCGTTATTACTCAGAATTGCTGCAACTCCATTTAGCGGAGCGGGAAGATCAGGAAAGTCAAAACGACTATATGTCCCAGGTTCATTAGGCTGATTAAATATCATTGAATGACTTTTCCATTGCAGCCGATCTTCAATTTTCAATTCTTTGAAAAGTTGCAACATATTTGGATACGCGCCAAAGAAAATATGTAGACCTGTTTCATACCAATCACCTTCTTCATCCTTCCAGGCAGCAACTTTTCCGCCTAAAACATCTCTGGATTCATAGATGATGGGCGTATGGCCAGCATCTGCTAAGTATTTTGCGCAGGCTAAACCGGCTAATCCTGCACCCGCAATCACAATTCGCATACTTTTTCTTAAACCTAAATCCAACTTTAATGATGAGTCTGACCTAAAATTTTTTTGATACTTAAGATCTTTTGATTTCCCTACCTTTCCTAACCCAAAACAATGTCAGATACTCTTTTAAAAAGCACTACACGACACGTTCGTTTATTTACGGCAAAAGTCGAAAATGAGGATTTGATAGCAGATCCTGACCATTTAACCTTGGATCTCGATCCAGATAATGAATTTATTTGGACCGAGTCAGCTATGACGAAAGTTCAACAAAGATTTTGTGAGTTGGTTGAAATAAATTCAGGAAGAGAGCTTAATGATTATTCTTTAAGAAAAATTGGTTCTGACTTGGAAGGAACAATTAGGAAATTGCTTCAATCTGGAGAGTTAAGCTATAACCCTGATTCTAGAGTGCTTAATTACTCAATGGGGCTTCCTCGGACTCCTGAGTTGTTATGAGCAGGACTCCTCCTAATAGACCATCTTCTTCGGGAAGGAGAGGGTATGGCCGCCGCGAGGGAGGGCAAAGAGGTTATTCCTCTAGACCTTCCTATAGAGATCGCTCAGATATGTCTAATTCTCGAGTGGGCCCACCTAATCCTCCAGGTGGTGGTGGAATCAAATTGAATACAAGCACTATTTCTATCCTTGCAGGAGTTCTTGTTTTAGGTATTGGTCTTGGAACTTTGGTTAGTACCAATACAGGTGGCTCTACAGGTAATATTGCAAGTCAGAATCAATTGGATTTAGCTGTACCTGACCCAGATATTTGTAAAAGTTATGGAGCAAGCGCATTCGTGCAAGACATTGAAATTTTTACAACTTTAAATCCATCCACAAGTTTTGTTACTCAACCTGCTTTGCAACCAGGATGTGTAATTAGAAGAGAAAATTGGACTGTATTACAGCAACAAGGAGCAATCTCTAGTCAGGATGTACGAGAGTGTAAGCAGAGAATGAATACTTTTGCTTATATAGGTTCTTTGAGGGATAAACCGATTGTCAAATGTGTTTATCAAGCAGATTTTGAAGACAATAAATTTCTTATTAAAGGAGAAGGGGATGATGCTGGCGGTGTAAGTGAGGAGGCTAAACGATTCTAATTTTCTGTACTTTTAGGTAATTTTGCATTTGCAAATACGGGTAGAATATCCTCTCTAAATGCTTCTGCAGCTCTTGAGCTATAACGACATGGATTGGTGATTAGTTTAAGTTCTCTTTTAACTTCTAAACCTGTAACTGATTGTTTGTGAATTGTTCCTGCTAATAATTCTCTTTCGATTGATACAACTGGTAAGAATGCTGCTCCGAGTCCAGATTGAACAGCATTTTTTATAGCTTCAAATGAATTTAGTTCCATTTCAACTTGCAGACGTTGTACATCTAGTCCTGAATTCATTAAAAGTTGATCTACTACTTTCCTTGTTGTAGCTTGACTATCCAAAGTAACAAACAAAAGTTTATATAGATCTTTTTTGGGTATTTCTTTTACCTGAGCTAAAGGATGTTGTGTAGGCAGTACAAGAGCAAGCTCATCATTTGCATAAGGAGTAACCTCTAGTTTTTCATTCAATTCAATAGGAAGTTGACCTCCAATGATTGCTAAATCAATGGTTCCATTAGCTACGCTCCAGCCTGTTCTTCTCGTGCTATGGATTTGGAGTTGTACTCCTACTAAAGGATATTTTTGACGAAATAGTCCAATCATCCTAGGCATTAGATAAGTCCCAGTTGTTTGGCTTGCGCCAACTATTAGAGAACCCCCTTTTAAATTGTTTAAATCTTCAATCGCTTTACAAGCTTCTTGGCATTGACCCAGAATTCTTTCACAATAATCCACTAATAATTTACCCGCTTCAGTTAGTTGGGCTTTTCTTCCCCCTCTATCAAAAATTGTTATTTCTAATTGTTTTTCTAGATTTTGTATTTGTAAGCTGACAGCTGGTTGAGTCACGTAAAGACTATCGGCAGCTTTTTTAAAGCTTCCCTCATTAACTATTGCTTTGAGTATTCGCAGTTGATCGAGGGAAAAAGGCAGTTCTGCCATAGCTGTAGCTATCTAGGCGCAAACTCAGATTAAAAACTTTACGCGCTAACTGTTACAGAGCAGAATTTAAAAGTCAATTGCGAGATCTTTTCAATATGTTCCCCAGTCAAATTCATCACACAAGTTTAGTGATGTTGGGGTTAATAGTAGCTTTTGCCATTATTCATAGTGGAGGAGCAGCACTCAGATCAAAAGCTGAAACTTTGATTGGCCCAAGAGCCTGGAGGCTTATTTTTGCTTTGGCAAGTATTCCTTCTGCAGGGGTTTTGATTGGTTACTTTTTAATTCATAGATATGACGGGATTCGGTTATGGAATGTCCAAGGCGTTCCAGGGATGGTTTCATTTGTTTGGATTTTAACTGCAATTAGTTTTTGGTTTTTATATCCAGCTACATATAATCTTTTGGAAATTCCTGCTTTGCAAAAACCTAAAGTTAGGCTTTATGGAGAAGGAATAATACGAGTAAGCAGGCATCCCCAGGCTATTGGGCAAATCCTATGGTGCATTGCGCATGGAGTTTGGATAGGAAGTAGTTTTATGATGGTCACTTGTGCAGGCTTAATAGGTCATCATTTATTTGCTATTTGGCATGGAGATCAACGATTGAAGTCGAAGTTTGGTGATGAATTTGAGGAATTAAGAAAAAAAACCTCCATTATTCCTTTTCTAGCTGTCATTAATGGAAGTCAAAAATTATATTTGAAAGAATTCATAAGGCCTTCCCAACTTGGTATTTGTATTGCAATAGGCTTTTTGTGGTGGGCGCATCGTTTTCTCTCATTAGGAATTAAATCATTTATCCATTTCTTTTAAAGGAACTATTTCGATGAAATGTCTACACTCCAATAAGTAAAACTATCAGCATGCCATCGGCCGGAGAACTCGCTTGGCTTATCCCAGTCTTACCTCTTTTTGGGGGTGTGGTATCTGGAATGGGTTTAATAAGCTTTAATCAGCAAATTAATCGGCTACGCAAAACGGTCGCAATATTTTTAATTTCATTGGTAGGCATCTCTGCCGTATTGAGTTATGCGGTACTTGCTCAACAATTTTCAGGAGTTGGATCTATCGAGCATTTGTTTGTATGGGCAAGTGCGGGCAGCTTCATTCTTCCTATGGGCTTTGTAGTTGATCCAATGGGGGCTGTAATGCTTTCTCTGGTTACAACCATTGCTTTGTTGGTGATGATTTATTCCCATGGATATATGGCGCATGATCAAGGATACGTACGTTTCTTTACTTATTTGGCATTGTTCAGTAGTTCAATGTTGGGTTTGATCGTGAGTCCAAACCTTCTGGAGATATATGTATTTTGGGAATTAGTTGGGATGTGTTCATATTTACTTGTTGGCTTTTGGTATGACAGAGAAGGCGCAGCGCATGCTGCTCAGAAGGCTTTTGTTGTTAACCGTGTAGGTGATTTCGGACTGTTATTGGGCATTCTTGGTTTGTTTTGGGCCACGGGGAGTTTTGATTTTAATGGAATCGCTTTAGGGCTATCTGATGCACTGGCTTCTGGGACGGTACCTGCTTGGGCAGCAATAACAATTTGTCTGTTGGTTTTTATGGGGCCAATGGCTAAATCTGCTCAGTTTCCATTGCATGTGTGGTTACCTGATGCAATGGAAGGACCTACTCCTATCTCCGCATTAATTCATGCAGCGACTATGGTCGCTGCTGGAGTATTTCTGGTCGCAAGATTGGAACCTCTTTATAGCCAATTTCCAATAGTGGGATTTGTAATAGCAATTGTTGGTTCTATTACATGTTTTTTAGGAGCATCAATTGCTCTAACTCAAATGGATCTTAAAAAAGGACTTGCTTATAGCACTGTTTCTCAACTTGGTTACATGATGCTTGCTATGGGATGTGGGGCCCCTATAGCAGGGATGTTCCATTTGGTAACCCATGCTTTTTTCAAAGCAATGCTTTTCTTATGCTCAGGATCGGTTATTCATGCCATGGAAGAAGTTGTAGGGCATGAGCCAATACTTGCTCAGGATATGAGACTCATGGGTGGGCTTCGCAAAAAGATGCCAATAACCTCGATTACTTTTTTAATTGGTTGTATCGCTATTAGTGGTATTCCCCCTTTGGCAGGTTTTTGGAGTAAAGATGAAATCTTAGGAGAGGCCTTTAATAGTTTCCCAGTTCTTTGGTTTGTAGGCTTTATTACAGCTGGTATGACTGCTTTTTATATGTTTAGGCTTTATTTTCTAACTTTTGAAGGGTCTTTTAGAGGAGAAAATGAAGAACTGCAGAATGAGCTTTTGATTGCAGCTGGCAAAGAAATCGATGAGGAAAGTGAGACTCATCATTCAGGTGTATTGCATGAATCCCCTTGGTCTATGACTTATCCCTTAATAGCTTTAGCAGTCCCTTCAGTATTCATAGGTTTCTTAGGATTACCTTGGCACAGCATCTTTGCTTCACTTTTGAATGCTGAAGAGGCAATAGAAATGACTGAAGGATTTGCTTGGATTGAATTTTTACCTTTAGCAATAGCTTCGGTTGCAATTTCAAGTGCAGGAATTGCTTTAGCAACTTATTCCTATTATTTAAATAGAATAGATTTAAAAGAAATAGTAGTATCAAGGTATCCTTTGCTTAATAAGTTCCTAGTCAATAAATGGTATTTAGATGATATTAATGAAAAATTATTTGTCAAAGGAAGTAGAAAGTTAGCTAAAGAAGTTTTAGAGGTTGATGCTAAAGTTGTTGATGGAGTAGTTAATTTAACTGGTCTATTAACCTTGGGCAGTGGCGAAGGCCTTAAATATTTCGAAACCGGCCGAGCTCAGTTTTATGCCTTAATTGTTTTTGGCGGGGTAATAGCTCTTGTTGCACTTTTTGGGATTTTGGGACCGTCTCCTTTGTGAGTTTTAAAACTTTGTGTGTCATCCCCTATCTAGTTCATGCCAGAACTCACAGGATTTCTACACTCCAATAAGTAACAAAAATTTTATAAGTGTTCCATTTTGCTGGTAATGCAATTTTTTTGTTTGGCTCGCTTATGAATCAAGAAATGTTGAATGCTGATTTTCCTTGGTTAAGTTTTTCAATTTTCTTCCCAATTGTTGGGGCTTTAATTGTTCCTTTCTTTCCAGATGAAGGAGATGGGAAGAAGGTTCGATGGTTTGCTTTGGGTATTTCTCTAATTACATTTTTAATAACAGTAATTGCTTATATATCAGGCTATGACACGACTGAAGAAGGTTTACAGCTTGCCGAAAAAGTTAATTGGTTACCTCAGCTTGGTTTGACGTGGGCTGTTGGTGCAGATGGACTTTCAATGCCATTGATATTACTTAGTAGCTTTATTACTGCTTTAGCTGTATTAGCGGCATGGCCAGTCACTTTTAAGCCCAAGTTATTTTTTTTCCTGATACTGGCAATGGATGGGGGACAAATTGCAGTTTTTGCAGTCCAAGATATGTTGCTTTTTTTCTTAGCTTGGGAACTTGAACTTTTACCTGTTTATTTACTTTTGGCTATTTGGGGAGGGAAAAAGAGGCAATATGCGGCTACTAAATTCATTATTTATACAGCTGGCAGCTCATTATTTATTTTATTGGCAGCACTTGGGATGGGTTTCTTTGGTGGAGGGACACCAAATTTTGAATATACACATCTTGCTGAACAGGGATTTGATAAAGGTTTTCAATTACTTTGTTATGGAGGTTTATTAATTGCATTTGGCGTCAAGTTACCAATAGTTCCTCTCCACACCTGGCTCCCAGATGCTCATGGTGAAGCGACTGCCCCTGTACATATGCTTCTAGCTGGAATTTTATTAAAGATGGGTGGATATGCACTTTTGAGGTTTAATGCGCAACTTTTACCTGAAGCTCATGCGCAGTTTGCCCCTTTATTAATAGTTCTTGGTGTCGTAAATATTATTTATGCAGCTTTGACTTCTTTTGCGCAGAGAAATTTAAAAAGAAAGATTGCTTATAGTTCTATCAGTCACATGGGCTTTGTGTTAATTGGGATAGGAAGTTTTAGTTCTTTGGGGACAAGTGGAGCAATGCTTCAGATGATTAGTCATGGATTAATAGGAGCGAGTCTTTTCTTTTTAGTGGGAGCGACATATGACCGAACAAAAACTCTTCAATTAAATGAAATGGGTGGAGTCGGGCAGAAAATGAAAATAATGTTTGCTTTATGGACTGCTTGTTCTTTGGCATCTTTGGCTTTACCTGGTATGAGCGGCTTTGTGTCGGAATTAATGGTTTTCGCGGGATTTGTGACTGATGAGGTCTATACATTGCCTTTCAGGGTTGTAATGGCTGGTTTTGCAGCTATTGGTGTCATCCTTACACCTATTTATTTGCTATCTATGCTTAGAGAAATTTTCTTTGGCAAAGAGAATTCAGAATTAACGACAAAGGCCAAATTGGTTGATGCTGAGCCCCGTGAAATTTATATCATCGGATCTTTGCTTGTACCAATCGTTGGGATTGGCTTGTATCCAAGAATTATGACGGATTCTTATATAGCTTCTATTGATGGCTTAGTGAAAAGAGATTTAGGAGCTATAGAGAGAATAGACAGTCGTTCAAAAGATCTTCTTGCTTCATTGAATTTCAGTCCAGGATTTGTTTCTCCAAAAATAAACTAATTATTTTTTATTTTGTTTAGTTCAATAGATCTATGGCATTGCATTGATTATCTAGATAAATTTCTCTTAGCTTCTTGTTTCCATTGCATGTATTTGGTGCACAAAATCAGATTGATTCAGGCGCGAGATTTGCTATTCGCCTTTTAAGGGATGCGGCAGAGAGAGGTGATATTGATCCATGGGATGTTGATGTAATACCAGTTGTGGATGGTTTCTTAGATCAATTACGACAACGTATCGATGTTCCTAGGAGGGTTGCCTCGGAAATTGGTTTAAAAGGTGGAAGCTATGAAATTGATTTAGCGGAAAGTAGTGAAGCATTTTTGGCTGCTTCGGTTTTAGTTTCATTAAAGGCAGAGGTTCTTGAAGCAGAAACTTTTCCTGCTCAATTATGTGAAGAAGATTCTTTTGATTTAGAAATACCCGAACAAGGTTGGTTAGACGCAAGTTTTGATTTACCTAGCAGACCCGAAAGAATCTTGACTAGAAGACCTGTAGCTCCTCCACCTCTAAAAAGACCAGTAACTCTTGGCGAATTAATAGCTCAATTAGAATCTATAGCTGAATCAATAGAATCCGATGAGTTAAATAATCGTAGACGAAAGCGACAAAAAAGATTTAGTGATAGAGAAATCATTTCTCAAGTAACATCACTGGCGCATAAAGAAAATTTGCCAGAGACTACAGCTGCTTTAGGTATTTATCTAAATAATTGGGAAGAAGCATTGCATTGGGTAGATTTTGATTGGTTAGTAGAACTTTGGACAAATCATGCTGCAGATAATTTGGATACTGATCGTGTGGGTGTTTTTTGGGCTCTACTCTTTTTGAGTTCTCAAGGGAAAATCGAATTAAAACAGCAAGATTCTCTTTTTGGAAAGTTGAAATTAAAGAGAATACTTTCTCCAGGAATGGTTGCTCAACTGCCATTTGAAAAAATGGAAGTACCAGATACTTCGTTAACTGCCGCGTAGGGTGCAGGTTAAGTGTCATTATAGGTTTGCTTAATTAGCTGAGGCCTACAACGCCAATGAAGGCGATGATCCTGGCGGCAGGGAAAGGAACTCGAGTTCAGCCCATCACTCATGTGATTCCCAAGCCAATGATTCCAATCCTCCAGAAACCTGTTATGGAGTTTCTGTTGGAGTTGCTCAAGGAGCATGGTTTCACGGAAGTCATGGTGAATGTCTCTCATTTAGCTGAAGAGATTGAAAATTATTTTCGTGATGGGCAAAGATTTGGTGTAGAGATTGCTTATAGCTTTGAAGGTCGAATAGAAGATGGCGAATTAATTGGGGATGCACTTGGTTCTGCAGGAGGCCTAAAAAAAATTCAGGATTTCCAACAATTTTTTGATGATACTTTTGTTGTTCTTTGTGGAGATGCATTAATAGATCTTGATCTTTCAGAAGCAGTTAAACGACATAAGGAAAAAGGCTCTTTAGCGAGCTTGGTGACTAAAAGAGTCCCTAAAGATCAAGTTAGTAGCTACGGAGTTGTTGTAACCGATGATGATGATCGTGTAAAAGCTTTTCAAGAAAAACCATCTATAGATTTAGCTCTTGGAAATATGATTAATACTGGAATATATTTGTTTGAACCAGAGATTTTTGACCATATCCCTTCATCAAAACCATTTGATATTGGCTCAGATTTATTTCCTAAGTTAGTAGATATAGGTGCTTCATTTTATGCGCTTCCTATGGATTTTGAGTGGGTTGATATTGGGAAAGTACCTGATTATTGGAAGGCTATTCGTAGTGTTCTTCTTGGAGAAGTTCGTCAAGTTGATATACCGGGTAAGCAAGTCATACCTGGTGTATTCACAGGGCTCAATGTTGCGGCTAATTGGGACAAGATAAATGTTCAGGGCCCAGTTTATGTAGGAGGAATGACTCGTATTGAAGATGGTGCAACGATTATTGGTCCTTCAATGATTGGACCAAGTTGTTGTATTTGTGAAGGTGCGACTATAGATAATTCGATTATTTTTGATTATTCGCGAATAGGCCCAGGAGTTCAACTTGTTGAAAAATTGGTTTTTGGTAGATATTGCGTAGATAAAAATGGCGATCATCTTGATCTTCAAGAAGCTGCTTTGGATTGGCTTATCACTGATGCTAGAAGACAAGATCTAGGAGAACCTTCACCTCAGCAAAAGGCTATGGCAGAGTTGCTAGGAACAGATTTGATCACTGGTTCAAATTAATATTTGCCTTTTCAATTATTTCGGGAATAGAGCTTTCGGCTTTAACTGCCATTATGTGAACCCCTTGACTTAATCCCACAAAACTTCTGATTTGCTCTGCAGCGATTGCTACTCCTTCTGCAAATGGATCTGAAGCTTGATCGAGCCTTTCAATTATTGAATTAGGTATTGCTGCTCCTGGAACTACTCGATTAATGAAACTTGCATTTTTGGCTGATTTCAATAAAAACACACCTGCAAGAACTTTTATCTCTAAGGGGTCTGCAATTTCTTTACAAAAACGCTCTAGTACTTTGGGATCCATAACCATTTGAGTTTGGAGAAAACAAGCGCCAGCATTTTTTTTAAGTTCTATTCTTCTTCTAAGACCATCAAAACCCCTGCAATTTGGATCAGCAGCAGCCCCTGCAAATAATTCTGTAGAGCCATCAGGTAATTCATTTGAAACAGGATCTAGACCTTTATTAAAATTAGAAACTTGCTTGAGAAGCTTTATAGAATCATATTCATGGACTGATTTTGCGTCTGGTTGATCGCCAATCCTCACAGGATCACCTGTGAGACAAAGCAAATTTTGGATTCCAAGGGCATTTGCTCCAAGAAGATCAGCTTGTAATCCAATCCGGTTTCTATCTCTACATGACATTTGGAATATTGGTTCAAGACCTTCTTCTTTGAATAATTTGCATAAAGCTAAGCTGCTCATTCTGATAATTGCTCTGCTGCAATCTGTAACGTTTATGCCATGCACATATTTCTTAAGTTTTTTTCCATTTGATAGCGCCAGAGATGGATCAGCTCCTCTTGGGGGCATTATCTCAGCCGTGATGGTGATTTTTCCGGATTCAAGACGTTTTTGGAGAGATGATTTCATTTTTCTTTTATGATCAGAAAATTACTATCGGTGATTAAATGCGTGAGTTTGCTTAATATGAGTCAAAAGAGTTGAAAGAGGAGGTCATGTTCACAGGGGAAATCTCCAATTCAGCTCATATGGGCCTCTCTGCAAGAGAGATGGAAATCATTGAGCTTGTCGCTGATGGTCTTACAAATCAGGAAATTGCCAAGAAACTTACAATAAGTAAAAGGACTGTAGATAATCATGTGAGCAATATGTTTACGAAAACTGGTTCAAAAAACAGAGTTGCTTTGCTTAATTGGGCAATGGATCATGGGAAAATATGTCGAGATGGATTTAATTGCTGCTCTTTGCCAGACGACGAGCCTTCTGAGAATTCCTAGATTGTATTGAGAGATCTTTAGTTAAAGACTCTGGAAGGCACATTAGAGAATAATCGCTGCTTTCTAAGCCAAATAATTCTGCATAAGCAATACATGCTGCCCGGTCTGAACAGAGAAAGCGGAGAATTCCGTCTGTGTCATATAGACCATACAAACCTTTTGCTCCTGCAGGTTCTACTGCTAGCTAGGCCAGTAGAGAAATTACTGGCAAACATAAAGAGAATCTAAAGGATCAAGTGCCTTTTTCTGTGCCCCACCTAGAGAATGGTGATTTAGCAAGGGCTGCGTTAGTAAATTCTGCTAAATGAGTAACCTCTGAATTACACCATGTTGGGATATCTACCTTTTGATGAGCTGTTTGAAGCTCTATTTCTGATAGAACTAAAGGGAAATTTTCCTCTTTAAAGCAATCGATAACCCAAAGATTATTTTTGACATTTAATTCATAACGAGTTTTACTTAGCTTTGTATCGCAGAGTTCCCATAGTGATTGACCCTCTTTAATTGGAATTCTGAATTCATATTCATACCGAGTTATATTTGCTTTTGGTTTCTTTAGTGTTAGTAAGCATTGGCGATCATCGATAATTCGTATTCTTACAGTCCATTCATTTTTATTAGTTATTAAATATCCTTGCTTGAACTCTTGACTACTTATTATAAATTTTCTCCATTGTTCGCCTTTAACAGTAAATCTTCTTTCTATTTCGAAGGCCATTTGTTATTTTATAGCTTTGGAAGAAGTCATCATATTTCCTGCCCAGTGAAGTTTCTGTGTAAGTTTTTGGTAGTAAGAAGGACTTTGATTGAGAATTATCATCTGGGCGCTTTCATAAGCCTTTTGGATCATGCATGTATCCCCAGGGCTGGCTAATCCTCCACTTACTCCATCTTGCCAAAGCTTGACTCTTCGGCTTTCATCTCCAAGTGCTTTGATAGTTATCTTGGATGACCCAGGAATGACTATTGGTCTACTTGAAAGGCTCATTGGGCATATTGGACTCACTATCATTGCATCTATCTCAGGGTGGAGAATAGGTCCGCCAGTCGCAAGTGAATATGCTGTAGAACCAGTTGGTGTTGAAACAATTAAACCATCACCTCTATATTCATCAACTTGTTCTCCATCAATTTCTATTTCAAGAGTGCAAGTTGGTGAAATTTCATCCCTATAAGAACGAAAATAAAAGTCATTTAATGCCCAATAGGTGCAACTATGGTGATTAGTTCCATCTTTTCTATGCAGATCTAATTCTGCATTAAGCATCATTCTTTTTTCTATTGAGAAATGATCTTCAGAGATTTTCTGCCATAGATCTTCGCTTTTTAGTAATGATTGATCGTGCGTTAGAAAACCTAGATTACCTCCTACATTAAAATTAAGAATAGGAATTTTTCTAATTGCAAGACTGCGAGCTGCTCTAAGAACAGTTCCATCTCCTCCTAAAACAACTGCTAAATTAGGTAAATTATTTGTTTCTTCTAATAGTTCTTTTAAAGGATCATTGTTTACTCCAAGCATTAAATGAATAACATTAATACCTAGTGACTTTAATTTACTTACAGAATTAAAAGCTTCTTTTTCGGCAATTTTACTATCTGAACGATATATTAACCAGACATTATTTAAATTCATAATATTTAGTTTTTACCATTTAAGTAAATTGAAGCTTTCCATATCTACCGTTACTCTATTTCTATATAGAGAAAGTAAAATAGCCAGACCCACTGCTGCTTCTGCTGCTGCAACAGTAATTACAAATACTGTAAATACTTGTCCTCTAATTAAGTCTCCATCCAGATATGAAGAGAAAGCCATTAAGTTTATATTTACAGAATTAAGCATGAGTTCAATACTCATTAAGACTCTCACTGCATTGCGACTATTAATTAAACCCCATACACCTATACAGAAAAGTATTGAAGCGAGAATTAAGTATGCTTGTAATGGGATGAGACCTGTAGTTGTTTCCATAATTGAAGTGATGGGTATTTAGAGAAGTGCTTTTTATTGAGAGATTTTGTCAATTAAGATTGGAGTTTTTTTCTTTTCAATTAGTATTTGATCTGCACTTTCACCTGTCCCAATATCACTTACTAAAACGTCTCTTCTGGCTAAGACTATTGCTCCAATCATGGCCATTAATAAAAGTACTGATGCTAATTCAAATGGTAAAAGATAATCAGTGAAAAGATGCTCGCCAATTCGTTCTGTTGATAGTTCTCCAATTGCATTTGGTCCAGGAAGATTCCATGTTGTTGTTAAATCTACTCTAATTAATAATATTAGGAGGCCAGAGCAAACTAGTCCCGAAAGAATCCTTCTTAGTTGTAATCCTTTAATTGGCTTTAGCTCTTCTCTTTTGTTGACTAGCATTATTGCAAAAAGAATTAGAACATTAACGGCACCTACATATACAAGAATTTGAGCTGCTGCAACAAAACTGGCATTTAACAGAAGATATAAACCAGCTACCGACATGAATACACCACCTAATAAAAAAGCCGAATAAACAATATTATTTAAGAAAACAACACCTAGTGCTCCAACAATAACTATTGTTCCGAGAATTATAAAACAAATAAGTTCTGTAGAATTGGCAATATTCATTCTTCTGATTTATCTTTTATGAATACAGTTTGATTTTCTTTTTCATCTTTTTGGTTGGAATTATCTTCACTATTCATTAACTCTAAAACCTCCAAAGGTAATTTCCCTGCCCTACTTTTATCTTGAGGAATATCATGAGGATCCATACATCCTTCAGGTAGATAAGCTAATTCTCTTAATGGCTTAACAGAAGGATCTGTTGTCACACTTGTAGGGAGCCTGCCAAGCGCAACGTTGTCATAATTCAAGCTATGTCGGTCGAATGCGGCTAGTTCATATTCTTCTGTCATTGATAAGCAATTAGTTGGACAATATTCCACACAGTTGCCACAGAAAATACAAGCCCCAAAATCAATTGAATAATTTCTAAGCTCTTTTTTCTTAGTTTCTTTGTTCATAACCCAATCAACTACTGGCAGATTGATAGGGCAGACTCTTACACAAACTTCACAAGCAATGCATTTATCGAATTCGTAGTGAATTCTTCCTCGATATCTTTCTGATGGGATTAATTTTTCATATGGATATTGAACTGTTATTGGCCTTCTTCTCATATGATCAAAAGTTACAGCCAATCCTTGGGCAAGATAATTGGCTGCCCCTACAGCGTCTTTTGCATATTCGGTGACTTTTTTGAAAAAACTCAGCATTAGATCAATGTGCTTTTTACTGCAGAGCTTTGTATAAGCCTAATCAAAATAGAGGTTTTTTCAAGATAGTGTGAGTAAAACTACTTATTTTTTTTTATGCTTGAGATTCTTTTTTAACCCCCAAAAGCTATTGGGAATGCAATTTTTAACGCAGCTGTAACAAGTAGATTAACTAAAGATATTGGCAAAAGGAATTTCCAGCCAAGATCCAGAAGTTGATCAATACGAACTCGGGGAGTAGTCCATCTTAAAAGAATGGCTAAGAAAACTAATAAATACGCTTTTATTACTGTCATGATTATTCCGACTGAAGCAGTAAAAATTTGAATGAGTGGGGCATCTATTGACTGCCCAGTCCAGCTTGCAAACCATTCGATAGGAATTGGGAATCCCCACCCTCCTAAATAAAGGACTGAAACTAAAAGCGCTGAAAGTACGAGATTTATATAGCTTCCTAAATAAAAAAGAGCAAATTTCATGCCGGCGTATTCTGTCTGATATCCAGCAACAAGTTCTTCTTCTGCTTCTGGAAGATCAAAAGGTAGCCTTTCGCATTCAGCTAGAGCACATATCCAAAAAATTACAAAGCCAACTGGTTGTCTCCAAACATTCCAACTCAGTAGGCCGAGCCCATTTTGTTGTTCAACAATATCAACGGTACTAAGAGAATTACTCATCATTACAACCGCTAAGACTGCTAAAGCAAGTGGTATCTCATAGCTGATTGATTGTGCTGCGGCTCTTAAACCTCCTAATAAAGAGTATTTATTATTTGATGCATATCCGCTCATTAATAAACCTATTGGTTGGATACTACTTAAAGCAATCCATAGAAATATTCCAATTCCAACATTGCTAATTAGCAAACTTTGTCCAAATGGAACTATTAGCCATGAAAGTATTACAGGAACTAATACTAATATTGGACCAAGAGTAAATAGTAATCCATCAGCCCTTGCGGGAATAATATCTTCTTTGGTTAGTAGCTTGAGTCCGTCAGCCATTGGTTGAAGGATTCCTAAAGCCCCTGCATATTCCGGTCCAATACGTTGCTGAGCTGCGGCAGAGATTTTTCTTTCTAGCCATACTGTTACGAGTACACCAATTACAGCAGCTATAAGAACTAGCCCCATAGGAAATGGAATCCAAAGGAGGTGAGCAATTTCAGGGGAAACCCCAACATTTTTTAAAGCTTCGTTAAAGCTCAATTCAATATCAATTCCAGAATTCACTGATGCCACTAGAACTGTCATTAGATTAGTGAGCTTTTTTCAATACTAGTTATTTTGCAATTTAGTCTTCTTTTTTCGATTTCCTCTGGTCTAAAGGTTTCCATGTCCTGGTTTTCATACCGGTATAGATTTGAGAAGGCCTGAAAATTCTGTTCGCTCCTAGTTGTTCCCTCCAATGAGCTAACCAGCCTGCAACTCTTGATATAGCAAAAACTGGTGTAAATAGATCTCTTGGGATTCCAAGCTTTCTATATATAAGTCCCGAATAGAAATCTACATTTGGGTAAATACCTTTTGGTCCAAGTCGATCAATCGCCTCTTTTTCAAGTTCTTTTGCAACTTCATACATCTCATCTTTCCCAAATCTTGCAAAAAGCTTTTCGCCAAAATCTTGCAAGATGGACGCTCTCGGATCTTTGACTCGATATTCACGATGACCAAATCCCATGATTTTTCGCTTTTGTTTTATAGCTTCATCAAGATATTGTCCGGCCTTGCTAGGAGTGCCAATTTCTTCGAGCATAGCTATTACATCTTCATTCGCTCCTCCATGAAGAGGACCTGCAAGAGTTCCTACAGCAGAAGCAACAACTGAATACGGATCGGTTAAAGTACTTGCTGTAACCCTTGCGCTAAAAGTACTGGCATTAAGACTATGTTCAGCATGAAGTATTAGGCATCTATCAAAAACTTTTGCTGCTAATGGATCTGGTTCACGTTCAGTAAGCATATATAGGAAATTAGAGGAATAAGGGAGGTCATCACGCGGTTGAATAGGATCTTGACCTTTTCTGATCAATTGAAAAGCAGCAACCATCGTAGGGATTTTGGCAATCAATCTCACTGCTGCATCGTAAATATATTTCGGATCATCTATTCCTCTTCTGGAATAAAAGAGGCCAAGTGCTGCAGCACTGGATTGAAGTGCATCCATTGGATGTCCAGATGCAGGGAAGCATTTCAACATATCTCTGACACGAAAGCTAACTCTTCTATGTTGCTGAACTTCTTCTTCAAATTCTCGTAATTCTTTTGAGGTTGGTAATTCGCCCCAAATAAGAAGATATGTGGTTTCTAGAAAACTGCTATTAGAAGCTAATTCAGATATTGGATAGCCTCGATATTGTAATTTCCCTTTGACTCCATCTATGTCGCAAATGGAGGAATGGGTAACAGGGACTCCTTCTAATCCAGGTCTGAGAGGTATTCCATTTTTTTCTTGTGATTTGTCTATTGTCTTCACCTTATTGATTTGTGTATTTAAGATACTGCGAAAATCACTTAAAGTTCCGCAAAATATAAGTTGGTTTTAGTAAGGCCACAAGCTTATGTTTTTAAAATGACTAAATGACGTTAATTGTCAAATCCAGACGATGAAGAGACAAACTCCTAAATCGATTTCTGCCCAAAAGCTTCATGAATGGCTCCAGTGTTTATTAACGAGACCTTATTTAGTAGATGTAAGGGAAAAGGAGGAATTACGAATTGCTGCGTTTCCTGCCAATGTAATTCATCTTCCTTTGAGTCAAATGCAAAGTTGGTCACAAAGTATTTTTGAAAAATTACCTATCGATCGACCTGTTGTGGTTATTTGTCATGCAGGCATTAGAAGTGAGAATTTTGGGACTTGGCTTTTAGATCAAGATCTTGGTTATGAAGTTTGGAATCTTGCAGGTGGAATAGATTCCTGGAGCTTAAACGTGGACAGATCTGTACCTAGATATTAAAAAAAAGAATTTAGAGTTCAGACTTAAGTCTCTCTGCAACTGTATTTACATCTTTATCTCCACGCCCTGAGCAATTTATAACTATTTCTGTGTTTGGACCCATTTCGGGACAAAGATTTTCGAGCCAAGCAAATGCATGAGCTGTTTCTAGTGCGGGAATAATGCCTTCTAGTTGACTGACTAGTTGCAACGCTTTCAACGCTTCTTTATCAGTTACTGCTACATATTCTGCTCTTCCTAATTCTTTTAGATAACTATGTTCAGGACCTACCCCTGGATAGTCAAGCCCAGCGCTAATGGAATGGGCTTCTTGTACTTGGCCATCTTCATTTTGGAGTAGAAGGCTCATTGCACCATGTAGAACCCCTAGCCTACCTTCAGTGATAGTTGCAGCATGTCTACCTGTATCAATACCATCGCCAGCAGCTTCCACCCCGATCATTTTGATTGAAGTTTCTTCTACAAATGGATGAAATAAACCCATTGCATTAGATCCTCCACCTACACAGGCAACTAAGACATCAGGAAGTCGCCCAAATGCTTTTTTGCATTGATCCTTTGTTTCATTCCCAATAACTGCATGGAAATCTCGTACAAGCATTGGGTAAGGATGAGGACCTGCTACTGAACCTAAGATGTAGTGAGTATTTTCTACATTTGTAACCCAGTCGCGAATAGCTTCACTGGTGGCATCTTTGAGAGTGGCCGTTCCTGAAGTTACTGGTTGGACTTTTGCTCCAAGAAGATTCATTCGGAAAACATTTAAAGATTGCCTTCTCATATCTTCTTCCCCCATATAAATGACACATTCCAATCCAAATCGGGCGCAGACAGTCGCTGTCGCAACGCCATGTTGACCTGCACCAGTCTCGGCAATAATTCTTTTTTTGCCCATTCGAAGTGCTAAGAGTGCTTGCCCTAGCGCATTATTAATTTTATGAGCACCTGTGTGATTCAGATCTTCTCGTTTGAGCCATATTCTTGGTCCTTCTCCCCCTCTAGAGTAATACTCAGTCAATCTTGTGGCTTCATAAAGTGGTGTAGCTCTCCCAACGTAAGAATGTAATAAGTGATTCAATTCATTTGTAAATGCTGGATCTTTCCATGCATTGGCTGCAGCTTTTTCAAGTTCGGCAAGAGCTGGCATTAAGGTCTCAGGAACATATTGACCTCCATATTTGCCAAAACGCCCTAGTTTGGAGGGACGTGAATTTATCCCAAGATCCGCGTCTTTGTGTTGTGAAGGAAAGATGCTTGTCAAATGAATTTGGCGGAAGATAGATAGCAGATTAAGAACAATTTAAATGGCTAAAGGAAGTTGGAATGAATTCAATCAACCTTCAACACAAGTTAGATCGAGTTCTATATCAAATACTTACAATAAATCTGATCGGGCTGTTCGTGTAAAAAGAACAAAAATTGGGAAAGGAGGGAAAATTGTCACAGTAATTACTGGTTTAGGAGAAGCTCCCATAGAGATGAGATCTCTTTTGAAAAACCTAAAGTCTAGTTGCGGTACTGGAGGAACTGTGAAAGGAGAAACTCTGGAACTTCAAGGAGACCAAGTAGATGCTGTTTTGCGATTTTTGGAGTCCAAAGGTTTTCGACCTAAGAAATCAGGCGGCTGAAAGTTTAGAACTTGGGCAGATGGAGGTGGACAATAGACTATAAATCTTGGATGTTCAATGAAAACCATTTCTAATGGAGATACTCCTCCAAAAGCTAAAAATATAGTTTGGCACCAAGCTTCTGTTGATCGTTTTAAGAGAGCTGAAGTCCGAGGACATAAGAGTGCAATTATTTGGTTTACAGGTTTATCAGGATCAGGTAAAAGCACATTGGCTAATGCTGTAAATATGGCTTTGTTTCAAGCTGGTATATCCACTTATGTCCTTGATGGTGACAATATCAGGCATGGTTTATGTAAAGATTTAGGATTTTCTGATTTTGATCGAGAAGAAAATATTCGTCGTATTGGTGAAGTTGCAAAACTTTTTTTAGATGCAGGAATAGTTGTCTTAACAGCATTTGTTTCTCCATTTCGCGAAGATCGAAATAAGGCTAGGGAATTGGTTGGAGAAGGTGATTTTTTAGAGATCTTTTGTGCTGCAGATTTAAAAGTTTGTGAACAACGAGATACAAAAGGTCTCTATGCAAAAGCCAGATTGGGTGAGATCAAAGATTTTACAGGTATATCTTCTCCTTATGAAAAGCCTGAATCACCAGAATTAATTATTAATACAGGAGAGGAAGATTTAGATGATTGCGTTAATTCTGTTATTGAAAAGTTAGTAGAAATGAAAATAATCAAACCTATTTCTTGAATTAATGATTTTCCTTGGAAAGATATTCGGTAGAACCTAATGATGTTAAAGCTTCATCTTTAGATATAACTTTATGATGTAATTTTTTGCTGTAAGAAGAAAGTTTCTCGACAATATCTGGATTGGATGTTCCAAGAATCTTGGCAGCTAATAAACCAGCATTTAATCCTCCATCAATAGCAACGGTTGCAACGGGAACTCCGCTAGGCATTTGGAGAATGGAAAGCATAGAATCTATTCCTGAGAGTGCTTTGCTCAGGATTGGAACACCAATGACTGGAAGTGGCGTAAGGGATGCAATCATTCCAGGAAGATGCGCAGCTCCTCCAGCTCCAGCAATGATGACCTTTAGACCTTTCTTTTGTGCTTTCTGAGCAAATTCAATCATCTGTAAAGGTGTCCTGTGAGCTGAAAGAATGCGAACTTCTGTCTGAATATTGAAAGATTCTAAAATTTTTATAGCTGGCTGTAATGATGGCAGATCTGAATCACTACCCATAACCACTGCAATTAAAGGATTTCTCTTGACTTCTCTTTGAGACACTTTTGCTATGAAGAATGGACACTCTTAATAATGACGAGACTATTTTATTTATGCACTGGTTACTAGAACAACTTATTGGGGAGAAAGCTGTTTAAGATCCAATTCGATAGTGCTTTTATTCAATGGTTAAGGATCAACTCCAAGAGCAAAAGAAAGCTGAAAAAGTAGAGGTGGCTAGTTATTTCAATGGAATGGGTTTTGATCGATGGAATCGAATTTATAGTGAAAGTGATGATGTTAATCAAGTTCAAAAAAACATTCGTATTGGACATCAGAAAACGGTTGATGATGTATTGAATTGGATCAGTGAGTCTGGAGATCTAAATAAATTAAGTTTTTGTGATGCTGGTTGCGGGGTTGGAAGTTTAACTCTTCCGTTAGCGGAATTAGGAGTGAATTCTCTTTTTGCCAGCGATATTTCTGAGGCAATGGTTAATGAAACTAGAACACGTGCTCAGAATGCAAGTCTTGATCTTTCCAAACTGTCTTTTAATGTCTCTGATTTGGAAAGTTTAAGAGGTTCTTTTCACACTGTAGTTTGCTTGGATGTTTTTATTCATTATCCTCAAGAAGCTGCTGAGGAAATGGTGAAGCATCTATGTAGCCTTACTGAGGAAAGATTGATTGTTAGCTTTGCTCCATATACACCATTTCTTGCTTTATTAAAAAGAATAGGTCAGTTTTTCCCAGGCCCTAGTAAGACTACTAGAGCTTATACACTTCGTGAAAAAGGTATTATGTCAGCCGCACGCGAGTGTGGTTTTGAAATTGTTAGGAGTAAATTAAATCAAGCACCATTTTATTTTTCAAAATTAATTGAATTTAGAAAAGTTAAGCAGGTAACCAATTGATATTTAGGCTTGAAAAATTATGTAACTAGGTGATTTTCTAAAGCATAACGCACTAATTCTGTTCGACTTGAAGTACCTGTTTTTATAAATAGGCGACTTACATATTTCTCTACATTTCTAATTGAAGTTTCTAATTGTCTTGCAATCTCTTTATTCATAAGGCCTTCTGCTACCAATTGCAGAACGCTTGCTTCTCTTGGGGTGAAATTTGGTAACAAATCATTTTTATTAGATGGATTGCTTTCTCCCTGAGTAAGCATTGATTTTATTTCAGTTATTTGTCTTGCCATTTGTCCAACATCAGTATCTGCAAACCTGGCGGCTTCTGCGAGTAATCTTTCTTGTCTTTTGACAACATTTCTAACTCGAGCTACTAATTCATCGGGGTCAAATGGTTTGGGAATGTAATCATCTACACCTGCTTGATAACCTTGTGTTCTATCGATTGTCATTCCTTTCGCAGTAAGAAATATGACTGGAGTACCTCCTAGCCGTTCATCTTCCCTTAGACGCTTTAAAAGACCATAGCCATCACACCTGGGCATCATGACATCGCTAATCACTACATCTGGATTTATTTGTTTGGCTTTTTCCCATCCTTCTTCTCCATCTATTGCAGTGGAAACATCAAAGCCTTCATCCTTTAAATAGGTTTCTACTGCTGTTCGCAGCCCTGGTTCATCATCAACCAATAAAACTCTTGGTTGTTGAGTAACTTCTATATTTGTTGGAGTGGTTTCGGGCATAAAAAAGAAATGAAGTTTTCTGAGAATCAAAAAATGATTTCTCTAAGGATATTCTCGTTCTAATGACTTTTTCTAGTCGATCAATGAAAAATAGACCCTTAGCTTTTGATTATCAATCAAGCACCCCTTGTTCGCAAAAAGTTGTAGAAGCAATGCTTCCTTATTGGGAGGAGTTTTGGGGGAATCCTTCAAGTCGTCAAAATCGTTTAGGTATCCACTCTTCTGCGGCTGTTAGTCTTGCGAGAGAAAACATTGCGTCAGTTTTAAATATTGAACCAGAAAAAGTAATTTTTACTAGTGGTGCAACTGAATCAAATAATTTAGCTTTGCTTGGCCATGCTCGAGCTAAAGCATTAAAAATTGGTAGGCCAGGACATTTGATAACACTGCAAACTGAGCACCATGCAGTATTAGATCCAATGCGACAATTGCAAAAAGAAGGATTTAGACTTACTGAATTGAAGCCAAATTCAGAAGGAATTCTGCCAATAGATCTTTTAAGGCAATCTTTTGAAAATGACACTTTTTTGGTAAGCGTGATGCTCGCTAATAATGAAATAGGAGTTATTCAACCTATCAGAGAAATTTCATCTTTATGTAAAGAACATGGAGTCACTTTTCATACTGATGCTGCCCAAGGATTTGGATATTTGCCATTAGACCTTAAGCAAATTAATGTTGATTTATTGAGTGTTAGTGCTCATAAGATGTATGGGCCAAAAGGTGTTGGGGCTTTAATCATTTCTAATCATTTAGATATTCTCCCTCTTCATTGGGGTGGCGGTCAGGAAAATGGATTGAGACCAGGAACTATTCCTGTGCCATTGGTTATTGGCTTAGCAAAAGCAACAGAAATTGCATATAAACAATTAAATAGTAGAAATGAAAGTTTAAGAAAATTACGAAATCAATTTCTTGAAGGATTGCAATCTGAGATCAATAATATAAAAATTAATGGCTCTATGGAAAACCGGTTGCCTCACAATTTAAATATTACTTTTAGTGGCATTAATGGAAATCGACTACATCGTGAATTAAGGCCTTTGATTGCTTGTAGTAGTGGATCAGCATGTAGTGCTGGAAAAACTTCTCATGTTTTATTAGCAATTGGCCGCAGCACTAAAGAAGCAGAAGCTTCTTTAAGATTAAGCTTAGGAAGAAATACAAAAATTCATGAAATAAATAATGCAATAGAAATCATTTCTAAAGTTGTAAATAGATTAAATTAACCTATTCTTCTGCTAATTCTTAGTTTTGCGCTGCGACTTCTATGATTTATTGAAATTTCATCTGAAGTTGCTCTTATTGGTTTTCGAGTTAGTCTTTCTAGACGATCATCTGATTTAAATGAGTTTTTTACTCTCCTATCTTCTAGTGAATGAAAACTTATTATACTAAATAATCCGTCAGGAAGAATCCAATTAGGAGCATTTTCTAAAAGCTTATCTAGAACTTCTAACTCTTTATTTACAGCAATTCTTAATGCTTGAAAAGTTCTAGTTGCAGGATGAATTTTACTTTTACGCAATTTGGGAGGGTAACAACCAGCTATTGCAAATGCTAATTCTTTAGTACCTTTATATTTTCCATTTACTAATAAGTCTCTTTTAATTCTTTTAGCAATTCTTCTGGAAAACCTTTCTTCTCCATATTGATAAATTATATTTGCAAGTTCTTCTTCATTTAATTGTTTTATTAATTCAGATGCATTTATTCCTTCTAAAGGATTCATTCTCATATCAATTGGACCATCTGATTTCAGGCTGAAACCTCTGGATGGATTGTCGAGTTGAGGGCTACTCACTCCTAGATCTGCAAGAACCATAATTGCCTTTTTAGAGGGAACGAAATCTGCAAAATTCACTCCTACAATTTTTATTCTTGAACCGAAGTTTTTCAAATTCTCTGAGGCGGCTAATCTCGCATGCGGATCCTGATCTATACCAATTATTTTTACACCTGGATTGCTTTCAAGAATCAGAGAAGAATGACCACCACCGCCTAAGGTTGCATCAATTATGAAGCCTTCTTGAAGCATTTCTTGTGGGATTTGCTTGATTGATTCGATGATTTCATTGGCTAACACTGGCGAGTGTTTGAAGTTGAAAGCCTTAAGAGAGGATTCTTCTTTCATAACTACTGACTAAGATCTCATCATTGCCCTGTTTTCCCTGGCCAAATGACTCAGTTGGAAACGCGAACGGAGCCTATGGTGGTCAATTTTGGCCCTCATCACCCTTCGATGCATGGTGTACTGCGTTTAGTAGTAACACTAGATGGTGAAGATGTAGTGGATTGTGAGCCAGTTATTGGCTATTTACATCGTGGCATGGAGAAAATTGCTGAAAATCGAACAAATGTGATGTTTGTTCCTTATGTAAGCCGAATGGATTATGCAGCTGGAATGTTTTATGAGGCAATAGTTGTAAATGCTCCAGAGAAATTGGCAAATATTTCTGTCCCAAAACGAGCGAGTTATATCCGAGTGATAATGCTTGAGTTGAATCGAATTGCTAATCATCTTTTATGGTTGGGACCATTTTTAGCTGATGTTGGTGCTCAGACACCTTTTTTCTATATTTTCCGTGAGAGGGAAATGATTTACGATCTTTGGGAGGCGGCAACAGGTCAAAGATTAATTAACAATAATTATTTCCGAATAGGTGGGGTGGCCTGTGATTTGCCATGGGGGTGGCTTGATAAATGCAGGGATTTTTGCGATTGGTTTGGTCCTAAGATTGATGAGTATGAAAAATTAATCACAAATAATCCTATTTTTCGAAGACGCATTGAAGGTTTAGGCACTATTGAGAGAGATCAAGCTATTAATTGGAGTCTTTCTGGACCAATGTTAAGGGCTTCTGGCGTTCCTTGGGATTTACGCAAGATAGATCATTATGAATGTTATGACGATTTTGATTGGGAAGTTGCCTATGAAAAAGAAGGAGATTGCTATGCACGTTATCGAGTTCGTATAGAAGAAATGAGGCAATCTTTAAAGATTTTGCAGCAAGCTTGTGAGATGATCCCTGGCGGCCCCACAGAAAACCTAGAAGCACGTCGAATGAAAGATGGGAAAGGAAGTCCTTTTGGAGGATTTGAATATCAATATGTTGCTAAAAAAGTTGCCCCAACTTTTAAGATTCCAAATGGTGAGCTTTATACCAGGTTGGAGTCTGGAAAAGGTGAGATAGGAGTTTTTATTCAAGGAAAAAATGATGTTACACCTTGGAGATTTAAAATTCGTGCTGCAGATTTAAATAATTTGCAAATTCTTCCACATATTCTGAAAGGTGCGAAAGTTGCCGACATAATGGCAATACTTGGTTCAATTGATGTCATTATGGGTTCTGTTGATCGTTAAGAAGTAGTTAATGATTATGAATCCCGATAATTGGTTGAAGTTAAAGAGAGTTGTGCGTTTTGGTGATACTGATGCTGCTGGTGTTATTCACTTTTATCAATTATTGCGGTGGTGCCATGAGTCTTGGGAAGAGAGTTTAGAGTTATATGGATTATCTCTAGATCACATATTCCCAAATCTGAATAGAGTAGAAAATCATGTTTCAGTATTTCTTCCAATCGTTCATTGCGAAGCACATTTTTGGGAGTCTATTCAGACAGGAGATCATTTATTGGTTGAAGTTGTCCCTAAGAGATTGGATGTAGGTAGCTTTCAAGTTCAAACTAAATTTAAACGAGAGAAAAAAGATGTTGCTTTAGGTAAAATTAAACATCGTTCGATAAATGGACAGTCAAGACGACCTTGCTCGTTGCCTGATGATATTGATAGATGGTTGGAAGCTTCTTCATTGAATTTTGGCATTACTTCAGTCTAGAAATTATTGGGTGATTTTTCTTTGCCCATAATGCCCATTCTTTAGTGTCCCATTTCCCATTAGCATTAAGTTTAAGTTTTGGGCAGTGATACCATTCAAAAGGCTTTTCAGCTGGTAACCATTCTTTGACTAGACCTACAAGTTGAGTAAATACCATTGTTAAATTTTCTTGTGAATAATTTTTATTGAGTCTTACTAATGCAATTAATTGATCGCCCCACTCTTCATGAACATGAGACGTTAAGAATATAGATTGAATTGGTAATTGATCTTGGTAGGCGTTTTTTAATAGACGTTCTTGAAGTCTTTCAGGAAATATGGTTTCTGCACCACTATGAATAGCATTGTCCAATCTACCTTTAATCAATAGTCTTTGTTGATTATTACGTTGAATTATTTCCGCAGCATCAGCTGATTGCCACCAACCATCTTTATTTCTCACACCTTTTGTTTTGTTATCTTGCCAAAGAGTTAATGCTAACCGTGAAGTTCGTATTTCTAAAGCATTATTTTTGCTAAGCCGTAACTCAATATCAATTAGCGGCGCTCCTAAATCATTATGACCTTTGAGAAAATCTTGTGGTTTTAATGCTGTAACCATTGCCATAGTTTCTGTTGTTCCATAGCAAGGAGCTAATCGTATTTTGTGGCTTCTAGCGATTCTTATCAAATTACTTGATAATAAAGATCCCCCTACCCAAACCACGGAAAAACACTTTAACCAATTGATCCCAGATTCATTTTCGAGTAATCGTTTCAGCTGTATTGGAACCAATGATATGAGTAATGGAGCCTTCTTTTCTGAAAATTGTAGTTTATATTTTTTTGCCAATTCAGATGGATCTTTCATTAATGAAGGAGTAACCCATTCATGACTCGTTCCCCATTGTCGGCTTCTCCACCAAGGCATTAATCCGCTAACGTGATGAAAAGGAAGAGGGTTAAATATATGACATCTCTCGGGCTGTATATTTTGTGTTCTTAACCAGTGAGCCGTTGCATGTGCTGATTGATCAAGATGACTACAACGGTGTAGACAATGGTGAGAACTACCTGCGCTTCCACTACTCGATATGATTATCCCAGGGCCTTCTAATACTAGGTCTTTTGGGAATGTGATGTTTTTTTCTTTGGGGTGTAATAATTCCACTGTATTTCCTTCATCTAATTCTTTGCTAAGCTTTTGCGCAGATTCTTGGTAATTAATTAGACCACACTTTAAAGAGATAACTTTTTTCATACTGCTTCCCATACGGTCTTTGGATTTGTACTAAACAAATCACTTGTAGGACACCAGCCTGGTGCTAGACCAGGCGCAGTAGGAGTCAGTGTTTTTTGTTGCTGTAATGAAGCAAGATGATGAATCCATCTACGACCAATACCAGTTTCAAATGCGGAGCTTATTGCGATATGACTTTTACCATTATTGAGCTGATCAAGCAACACTCGTGGATCACCCTCTAAAGCTGGACGCCTAATTTGCCATCCTTCCCAACTATTTCTTAATGCAGGATATCTCATTAATGATTCATCAAGAGCAACAGGAATCACTTGGGAGAGTTTTTTTAGACCTTCAATATCATGGCTTGCAAGAGGTTGCTCTAGCCATTCAAGTCGTGAATCATTATTAAAATACTTTGCCCAATACTCTGCTTGTTCTCTTCTCCAACCAGCATTGGCATCTAATCTGAGATGACAGTCTAGAGGTAATTTTTGTAGGAGTTTATCTATGAATTTTTTCTCGACGTTTGGACTCTCTATAGCAACTTTTAATTTTAAAGTTAATTGTTGTTTTTTATCTTTGGATATTTGAATCAATCTATCCAGATCAGAGAAAAAGGATTCAGTTCTTGCTAATAAGATGGCAGATCTAGGAGCTTCTAAAAATGATTTTTTGTTTCCGGAATTTTGTCTTTCATCTAGTTCAGCTAAAGCTGAGCCAATCCCAAATCCCACAGCACCTGGACCTTTGCTGATACAGTTTTCCATGGCTTCTCTTGTAGGAGAAGTTCCAAGCACTTTTAAAATCTCCTCACATTGTTTGATTTCATAATTATTCATTAACCCGATCTCACCCCATCCATAATTCCCTGATGAGTTTTTAAGTTTAATTAACCAGCCTCTTTTTTTATCTACAACACCTTGAGAAGTGTGTAATGATTGACTCAACTTAAACGTAAAGGGTTTACTATGTAGTGATAGAACCATAAATTATATCGGAGATGTGAAATTAATTCCTAAATAGGGTGTTATAGCAAAACCTATACTTAGTCCCAAGCCATTGACAGTTTGGAATTTCAGTGCAAGAAACTTACTCTGTGAAATTAATTCTGGATAATTATGATATTTTTTTAACAACTTAATTAGATTAATTCCCCAAGGCAAAGCAATTAATCCAACAATTGCAGTGATTGGTATGCTCGCATTAAGAATTGGCACTAATTCTGTTATGAGAACTAATCCTATGAACCATGGTACTAATTTTGCGGCGCGATGAGTCCCTAGACGAACAAGTGATGTTTTCTTTCCATGTGCAGCATCTTCAGCTGTTTGATGAAAATGCGAACAGAATAATACAAGAGTTGTAGCAAGGGCTGGCCCTGTCCCAATTAGCATTGCTGATCCCCAAGGAATCCCATTGGGATAATCATTTATAGGTGAGATGGCTAATAGCGATGCAGCTGTTGCAAGTGGACCAAATGCAAGCCAGCATAAAGGCTCACCTAGTCCTTGGTATCCCAACCTAAATGGAGGACCTTGATAGAGATATCCAAGTAAACAACTACCTATTACTAACAGGAAGACCGAAAAGTGACTTCTTATCGCCAATATTAATATTGTACTGAGTCCAGTAGCTAGCGATATATAAGCTAGTCTGCTAATAAGTTGACGTTTACCAAGAAGTGCTACTATTGAATGCAATTTGAATTGATCTACACCAGTATCAGCATCAAAAAGATCATTTGTCAGGTTTTCCCATATAAGGAGGAGTATGGCTGCCAAAAGAAAACCAAAGAACTGATCCCAACGAATCATTTGGCCCAAGCAATGTCGCCAGCTTGCTGCCAAGAAGACCGGCATTACAGCTACAGAATATAGAGGCCATTTAATTGCATTTTTCCAGAGACGCTTTTGTTGTTCAGGTGAAGACTTCACTGATTTTCTGATGTTATGGTTTTGCATGTAATCAGTTTGCTTTATTCTTAGTGATGATTGCTACATTTGAGCATTTTTGTGATTTAGGATTAATTCGTTATGAATGGTGGCTCAACATTTAGTGAGGTTTTGAATGCCGCAACAACATGTTGGCATGAAAGGAAGGTTGATGAATTTGTTTTGAGCTTGGCGATACCTATTCAAGGAGTTGATCCTTTAGTTCAATTGCAAGTAATTGGGGAACGAGAATCATTTACTTTTTTATGGGATTGTATCCCTGGACTGTGTATAGCTGCATCAGGCCAATGTCAGCATCTTGACTTGATGGGTTCTCAGCGATTTGATGTGGCGCAAAGATTTTGCGATGAGACTTTTGCAGATTTAGTTGATGCAACTCCGGAAGCGCCCCTTCATTCACGAGCAAGAATATTATTATCGTTTTCTTTTTTTGATTTTATTACTGAAAAAGACCGTGTTATTAAAGAT
>QCIW01000009.1 GCA_003216435.1 Prochlorococcus sp. AG-402-N21 | reverse complement strand
TAAAGACATTTGTCTATATGCCTGAGCCTGTTTAGTTAAGTCGTCATAGATAACAAGAGTAGCCTTACCTTGATACATAAAATGCTCAGCAATCGCAGCACCTGTATAAGGTGGTTGGTGGTTCTGCTGCTTAAATAATGGCCTCCGAACCCTTTTTAATGTACTTCTGATAATTTAAAAAGTGAAATTAACTATGTTAGAGATAGATGTTGCCAGGCCTCCTGATTTCTCTATCGTAGATTTAAGAAATATTATTTTGAAAAATTTGCGAGATTATGGAGACCCTTTGCGTTGGGCTATCACTGATGTACGTGTTACTAGCTTTCGGATTGAGGCAATTATGATTACTTCTCAATCTAGTTAATTTCAATCTTTAGCTCTATATAAGTTTTGGTGAGTACACCCCCAATTCCTGTTTTGATGGTCATCCCTACAGGGATTGGCTGTTCAATCGGAGGTTACGCCGGCGATGCAATTCCTTCTGCAAGATTAATATTGGCTGCAAGTGAATGTTTGATTACCCATCCAAACGTCATGAATGGTGCAGTGCTTTCTTGGACTGACCATCGAATTCAATATGTTGAGGGTTATGCTATTGATCGTTTTGCGGCAGGAGAAATAGCTTTAAGACCTGTTAGGAAACAAAAAATAGGATTACTCTTAGACGAAGGTTTGGAACCTGATTTATATTACCGTCATTTGCAGGTTGCAGATGCTTGTAGAACTACCTTAGGTTTAGATATAGGACCTATCCTTAAGACAGGAGTTTCTTTAGACATAAGTTTGACTCAATCGCAAACTGGTACTAGTTGGGGAAATATTGGGCAGCCAGATGCTTTATTAAGATCAGCGGACAAGCTTAAGGAATTGGGAGCTACTGCTATAGCTGTAGTCTCTCGTTTCCCTGATGACTATGAAACTGAGGCTAGTAATGCATATCGCCTAGGAAAAGGTGTAGATATATTTGCGGGAGCGGAAGCTGTTATAAGTCATCTTCTTGGAAGACATTTATTATTGCCCTGTGCTCATGCACCTGCTCTTGCTTCATTACCTATTGATATTAATTTGGACCCTCGAGCCGCTGCGGAGGATCTTGGATATACTTTTTTGCCGAGTGTTTTGATGGGTTTAAGTCATGCACCAGATTTAGTGGCAATCTCAGAAAATGTAAATCAGCAGAATTATAATTTTACTTCCTCTGAGTTAATTTGTTCTGATCAGTTGGGGGCTGTAATTGCTCCCCAGGGTGCTCTCGGAGGAGAAGCGGTTTTAGCCTGCCTAGAAAGAGGTATTCCTTTAATAGCTGTTTCTAATCCAGGAGTCTTAAATGTTAATTCTAAGGCTTTAGGAATAGATGATTGCCTACCTGTTAAGCGGGATGAGAGTTTTATTACTGCGAAAAATTACTTAGAGGCAGCTGGATTTGTTCTTGCACTCAGAGAAGGTATTAGTATTACTTCTTTGAAAAGACCAATTAACAGCTTTACGTTAGATTTAGCAAATTAGGAAGGAAAGATGTTGAGACTTCTTAGCTAAGGCATGCCATTGGATGTCGAGGTGATATACCAAGGGCTTTTGCTACCCCGGGGTGGCAGATTGATCCGCGAATTGTATTAAGCCCAGATAGTAGCTCGGGCCTTTCTGTCACGGCTGCCTCTAGACCTCTTCCAGCAATCCCAAGGATATAAGGGAGAGTAACGCTTACTAGTGCTTCTGTTGAGGTGAAAGGCACAGCTCCAGGCATATTCCCTACCGCATAATGCTGAATACCATGAATCTCAACAGTCGGGTTTGTATGTGTTGTCTCTACACTAGTCTCTACACACCCTCCTTGATCTATTGCGACATCGACGATAACTGAGTTTGGTTTCATTTGCTTAACCATTTCTTTGTCTACTAAGGTAGGTGCTCTGTCCCCTGGAGAGAGTACGGCTCCAATTAGTAGATCTGCAGTTGGTATCAGTCGTTCAAGTAACCCTCTACTACTGACAACACTCATTAATCTGCCTTTTCGATCAGCTTCGAGATTGCGTAGACGTTCCGGTGAACGATCAAGAAGCATTACTTCTGCATCCATTCCTGATGCAAGCCTGGCAGCATTCCACCCTACTGTACCAGCACCTAATACAATGACTCGCGCAGGTCTAACTCCTGTACAACCACCCATCAAAATCCCTCTACCTCCTTGTGGTCTCTCTAGCAAATGTGCTCCAACTTGGGCTGCAAGTCGACCTGCAATTTCACTCATTGGAGCTAGCAAAGGAAGACTTCCAGTTTCTAGTTGTACTGTTTCGTATCCCAACCCTGTAGTTCGAGCATTCAAAAGGGCTTCTGCAACTTTTGGGTATGCTGCAAGATGCAAATAAGTAAAAAGAAGCATATCTTCTCTTAAAAATTGAAATTCTTCTTCTTGTGGTTCTTTTACTTTGACAACTAAATGAGCTGCCCATGCTTCTTCTCTGGAGACAATTTTTGCACCTGCTGCCGCGAAAGCATCGTTCTCAATTCCTACACCACTTCCTGCACCTTCTTGAATAAGGACCTCAAGTCCTTGAGTTACTAGTTCTTTAACTCCATCTGGAGTGAGTGCAACTCTTAATTCGTCAGATTTAATTTCCGCAGGCACTCCGATTGTGGACATTGGTGCAGAGAAAACAGAAGAGGACATGTGTGATCGTTGCTTCTATTAGATTGCACATTTCAGTGCAAATTGGCTAGGGTTTGTTTTTATTTTTATTTAGAGGCTATAGGAATACGCCATCCACTCCCAAAGGCTTGATTACTTATTTTTAATAATGGAGGTGCTTGCTTTCTTTTGAATTCTGCTTTTTTTAATAAAGACTGTATCTGCAAAATTAAATTTTTATCGTAGCCTTTATTGATTAATTCTTTGTGATTTAGACGTCCTTCTATTAAATCTTCCAGAATTGGATCGAGAATTTCATATTCCGGCAAAGAGTCACTATCTAATTGATCTTTACGAAGCTCTGCACTAGGAGGCTTACTGCGAATTGCCAAACCTATAAGTTCTCCTTGAGGTTTTAAGCCCATTGATTGTCTGCATTCATAAGATGCTTGACTATCTAACCATTCACAGAGCTTAAAAACAGATGTTTTATATAGATCGCCAATTACTGCAAGGCCTCCATTCATATCGCCATATAGAGTGCAATATCCAATAGCAAGTTCGGATTTATTCCCGGTCGATAAAAGAAGATGATTTCTTTGATTTGCAATTGCCATTAATAAGGTTCCTCGAATTCGTGATTGAAGATTTTCTGCCGTTACATCTTTGGGCAATTCTCCCAGGGGATTTTTTAAAGTTGCATCGTAACTAGTCATCAGCTCATTTATTGGAACTATTTTTGAGTTAATCTTTAGCTTCTCTACAAGTGCAAGAGCATCTGATATTGAGCCAGGAGAGCTCCAAGGAGATGGCATTAAGATTGAGGTTATATTTGGTGCTTTTAGTGCTGCTGTAGCAATAACAGCAACGAGTGCTGAATCGATCCCTCCACTAAGACCTAACAGAGCGGTGCGAAATCCACATTTTTCACAATAATCCTTAACTCCTAGAACCAGAGCTTTAAAGAGTTTTTCTTGAGAGTTAGGGTAATGGTTTGATTGCAGAGTTGCTTTCTGAGAAGTATCCCAAATTTTTGAAGATTCTTGGCATCTTTCTAGTGACAAAATGATTTCACCTTTAGAGCTCATCACGAAGCTCGATCCATCAAAGATTAACTCATCATTTCCTCCTACTTGATTTAGATAAATCAAAGGACATCCCAATCTTGACACGGCTTTTTTGGCTAATTTATTCCTTAGTAATTCTTTTGATTCACTGAATGGTGATGCGGAGAGATTGATTAGTAAGTCAATGTTGTTTCCTTTCAGTTGCTCGATCGGATCAGGTCCTTTTATTCTCTGAGCTTGGATCTCTTCCTCTACCCAAAGATCTTCACAGATCGTGATGCCTACTTTCCAAGCTTCCTTGGCTGTAGTAATAGTAATTACACTGGGTACGCTAGCAGGTCTAAAATATCGCTTTTCATCAAATACATCATAGGTTGGTAGTAATTGTTTTCTGGCGACTACCTTCCATGAGCCATTAGTTATTAAAGCAAACGAATTAAATAGTTTAGGTACTTGAAGGTCGGGAGCTTGTTCTGCAATCCCTATCAATAAAACTGTTCTAGGATTTTCTTTTGCAAGAAGATTTGCTATCTTATTTAAGATTTCTATTTGTTGATTACAACGTGTTGGATCTAATAAAAGATCCTGAGGTGGATAGCCCCATAAAGATAGTTCTGGAGTGATAATTACATCTGCTTTTTGTTTGCAAGCTTGTTTAGATATTGCAAGGATTTTATCTCCATTGCCTTCGAGATCTCCAATTATTGGATTTAATTGTGCAAGGGCTAATCTCATTCTTTACCCCGTCCATGTTGGTATAGATTTTGGCTTATTAATATTGGCAAAATAACTTTTGGGATCTGAGAGGACTTGAATTGCTCCCTAATGATTGAACTAGATGACTTTGGGATTTTAAGTGGGAGTAGCTCAACTGTTCCTCCAAGGAGTTCAATGGTTTTCAATTGATTCTTTTGAATAGGCCAACCTTCACGCATGGCTATACCAATTCTAGTTTTTTTAAGTAAATCTTTTGCATGTCGCCAAGTGGGAAGTTGATCCGTGAGATCACTTCCGATTACAAACACAAAGTTTGCATTTGGCCACAAAGAACTAGCCTTTTCAATAGTACTGATTGTCCAAGGACTACTAAGTTCTTGGACAATTTCTAATTGTGGACTACCAATATCTTCTACTAAAGCTTTAAGAAGTTTTTGACGAGTTATAAGAGACTCGGAATGTTGTTTTATTGGGTTATCACTTGCCCAAGTAACGACTTTAGGGAAAATAGTTAATAATCCTTTCAAAAGAGCTTCGTGCCCGCAAGTTGGAGGATCTGCACTTGTTCCTAAAAGTGCTATTGAGCGAAAATATTTCACGGAAGAAGGTTTGTATTACGATGAATTTTTTTTGAAGTAGGGACTGCGAGAGGCCATTGATTTAAAAGAAGCTTTATTTCGGGATCATTATTTAAAAGTCGCGCAAAAATAGAGCTTGGTTGGATACATTTTTTATGACTACTTTTAAGAAATTCTCTGGCGGCTAGTTTTCCTGTTATTTTCGTCGTGTGTACTGCGAGAGCTGCTTGAGCTAGCGCTACAGGTCCTGTAGAAACAAGACTTAACCCACCGGTAAAGGGAGAAGCGATTAACAAAATATGGCGTAGGATGCTTAAGCAAAATTGAATACTAAATTGAGCACCACCTAGTAAAATATTGTATAAAGAAAGACGTTTTAGTAATTCCCTTGCCGCAGGACCTCTCAATTGAAGGCCATATATTTTACTCAACTCAATAACAAGTGCAGTGTCACATGCAAGCCCCGCGGTGAGATCAATCATTAATATGGGACATGCAGCTACTCCTGATGCTTTAAGGGCTGCAAACTTACCGATTACTCCTTGAGCTGCTAGCTTACCTCTCTTTAATCTACCTTCTTTTAAACAGGTGTAAAAATTATCAGCAGCATAAAGTGAGTTTAAGGATAAGAAAAATTCACCTTGTTCTTTTAAAAGGTTATTTAGCAATACACGCAGAGGTTGGATTCTTGGAGATGAAGGAACACTCCTTACTTGGCCTGTAGGGAGAACTTGGGATTTACGAGGTGCGGCTGATATGGCGATTAAAGGTAGGTTTTTAGATTGTAAGGGTAGTCGTTCCTTGATACTTGTTTGCAATTGTTTGATTTCTGAGCTCTGCCATTGATCACATCTATTCAGGATTAGGCATATCGGTTTACCGTTGTGAATTAGAGATTGTAAGGCTTCAAGTTCAATGCTGGTTAAATCACCGTCAATCACAAACAGGATTAAATCAGATTTGCAACAGATATCAGATGTTTGTTCTATTCTTCTTCCCTTGTCAATCTCATCAATCCCTGGAGTGTCAATTAACTCAATAGACGTTAGCGTTTCTATTGGTTGATTCCACAGAGTACTTTGAGAGTTACGTGTGCTCCCATGAGCAATATCAGTAATGAAAGTATTTTTATTAAGTAATGCATTGAGTAAACTTGATTTGCCAACACCTACTCGACCAAATACTGATACACGTAATTTTTTATTAGACAAACGATCGATTTGTTTATCTAGACTGCTTAATTCATGCTTTAACTGACTTTTTTCTAAATTAGTGAGGACTAGACTTTCTCTCCATTGAGTGATTAGTAATTTACAAAGTTCAGTTGTTGATAAAGGATAAATCATGACTTTGACTTTCTCCACCAACCTGCTAGGACGGCTAAAACAGCCTCAGCGCCAATAACTCCTACAAAACCACCAAATTCATCGACGACAACTTTTACGCCACTTTTATCTTTGTTAAATGATATAAGGAGGCGGTCAATACGAATCATTTCAGGTACAAACTCTACTTTCTCACTTAGTTCTGCTGGCGTTAATTGCGCATGACCTTCTAGGAGTTCAGTGAGTAGTTTTTCTCTACTTACTACCCCAATGATTTTGTCAACTTCTTCTCCAAGGATGACCCACCAATGATCATTATGGGCTATTAAGGTTGAGCGAAGTTTTTCGAGTGTGGTATTTCCGTCAAGAGTTGGAGCAGCAACTCTTGGAGTCATCAAATCTCTCGCAGTAAGGTCATTAAGTTGAAAGACTTTGGAGATCATTGCGGCTTCGTCAGCTTCGATTTGTCCTTTCTGTGAACCTAATGTTGCCATTTGGCGAATTTCTTCTTCGTCAGTTGTTATTTCATTCTCCGCGGTTAATACAGGTAATACTTTTTCTAGTAGGAGAACAATAGGTCTCATAATCACTCCTGCAAAATCCAGTATTGGTGCGCTTGCTAAAGAAATTTGTAAGGCTAGTCGAGTGCCAATTGATTTCGGAAGAATTTCTCCTAGGAGTAATACCAATATGGTTAGGAATATGGAAAATAATGGTAGAGCGATCCCTCCTTTAAACACAAATGCTGCATAACTTCCCAGCATTAAACTTCCAAAAATATTAAACCCATTATTTGCAATTGTTATAACAGTGAGGGTACGTCCTAGGCGTTGTCGGAGTTTTGCAAGTCTTCTTGCCCCTCTTATAGGTTTGTTCTTGATTGCTAATTCATGCACTCGTATAGGGTTAACTGCTAACAGTGCTGCTTCTACTCCCGAGCACATTGCAGAACCGATTAAAACGACAAGCACGAGAATTCCTAGAATGAGAAGGTTTTGACTCATGCTGTAGTAATTGTCACTGTGATTAATTGTTCTTCATTCTTATTTTCCATTAACTTTCATCTCGTGCCATCCTAATTTCAATAGAAGATATGACTTCTTGTGAAAGATTTTGAAGTTTTTAGAGGCCGGAGGGCAAAATTTCTTACTCAGTTGGGAGGTAAAGCAGCCATTATTCCAGCGGCCTCTTTAGTTATTCATCATGCCGATTGTGAATATCCATTTCGGCAAAATAGTGACTTTTGGTATTTAACTGGATTTGATGAGCCTGACGCAGTAGCGCTTTTTCTACCTTTTAGACCAGAAGGAGAGAAATATATTCTTTTTGTTAAACCCAGGGATCCTAAAACTGAGGTTTGGCAAGGGTTCCTTTGGGGAAGCGAAGGAGCTGTGAATGAGTTTGGTGCAGATATTGCACATTCCTTAGATGACTTGCCTAATCTGATTGGGCATTATTTATCTGGTGCAGAAGGAATTGCTTTCCGGATTGGGAAGCAATCTTCAATAGAGACTTTGGTCCTGAAAACTTGGGCTGAGCAACTTGAAAAATCTCAACGTGGTGAAGCTTGCCCTTCTGAAATCGTTCCACCTTGTCCAATTCTTCATCAAATGAGATTGTATAAAGATGAAATAGAAATAAAGAGTATTCGTGAGGCTACAAGAATTTCTGCAGAGGCACATGAATTAGCTCGTAAAATAACTAGTCCTGGTATGAATGAACGTCAACTTCAGGGTGCAATTGAAGGATACTTTCTCCAGCAAGGAGCAAGAGGTCCTGCTTATGGTTCTATTGTTGCGGGTGGTGATAATGCTTGCATACTTCATTACACAGCTAATAATTCAATATTGAGAGATGGAGATCTATTGCTTATAGATGCTGGATGTTCATTGATGGATTATTACAACGGCGATATTACGAGAACATTCCCGATTAATGGCAAATTTACTAGTGAACAAAAAGCTCTTTATGAGATTGTTTTAGAAGCTCAAGAGAATGCTATTAAGGCTGCAACCCCTAGAAATAGCGCTGAAGTTGTTCATTACTCTGCATTGAAGATATTGGTAGAGGGCTTAGTTGATTTGGGCTTACTAAGAGGGAATGTTGAATCTTTGATCGAACAAGATGCGTATCGCCATATATATATGCATAGAACAGGACATTGGCTTGGCTTAGATGTTCATGATGTAGGGGCTTATCGCCTTGGGGAATATCCTCTGGAATTAAATGCTGGAATGGTCCTAACTGTTGAACCTGGTCTATATATCAGCGATAGATTAGAGATCCCGAAAGGACAACCAGAAATTCACGAAAGGTGGAAGGGAATTGGGATTAGGATTGAAGATGATATTTTAGTCACTCAGGAAAAACCTGAGGTTCTAACAAAGTTGGCCTTGAAATCAGTCGACCAAATGGAATATTAGTTTTAATAAATTTTAGAATATATGATAATCACTATAGTAAATAGTTACAGGTTATTATTCACTATAGATTTGGGTTGTTAGATCGTTAAGAGATTTCAAAATCATCTTTGCACCTGCATTTCTAAGCATAGTTTCATATCTTAAACGTGCTGATTTACTTTCTTCTCCATGAAGATGAGGAGGACTTATTGCAAAGCTGATAAATTTTTGATTAGGAATTTTATTTTGAGCATTTACAACTGTTAAGACATCAGCAACTGTATCTCCTATGTAAAAAATTGGTGGAGCGTCTTTGCCTAGAGAACCTCCAATTAATTGAATGGCAAGTTCAATTAGTCCAGTGGGATCTGGCTTATCGGGTGCGTCTCCCATAGCGATTAATGGAGGATTGTGGAGGCAAAGCCTAGTTTCTAGAACAAATTTTGCTGAAGGCGGTTCGGCACCACTTACAAACCCCCATAAAAAGCCTTTTTCTGTAAGAGCATTAAAAAATTCTTTATTTATTAGCAAGGGTTCATTTTTTATAAAGCCTTTCCAAGAGTTGATATCTCCATTCGGATCGCCACCGAAGTAAAAACCATTAAAAACTTCAATGAGATTGTCTCTAGATGGTATTAATCTTTTCTGTGGTTCATTTTTTTTGCAATAACGTTTGATTAATTCCAAACTTGCGTCCCAATCGTTATTCCAAATTCCTTCTGTTTTTAATTCATCTATATCTTTAATTGTTGGCCTCCAAAGGGAGAAGTGATAGACGGTTTCTTGTATCGCGAGACGGTAACTTTTACCTACATCACGAATAACACCATCGATGTCAAATAGTAGTAATCCACGAGGGTTCAACAAATTCGATCCCTTTTTGCTCTGGTCACTGTTAGGTTAGTTGCTTGTTAGTTAGTTGAAGACTAAGAAATGATGGTTTCTGAAGATGTTGGAGCTGTTCAACAGGATGAAACAAATCTGCCTGGGACTGAGCAACCAGCAGTTCAAAATAATCTGGAACAGGAAGATAAACCTAAATCAGGAAGCCCAGGGGTCCTTGGAGGTGCAGCAGCACTTGCTACTGCAACAATTGATGCTGATGGAGTCCCCTCTGGTTATACCCCTAAGGCAGATGAAGGAAGGTTTCTTTTGAAAATTCTTTGGTTGCCAGATAACGTTGCTCTAGCTGTTGATCAAATAGTTGGTGGTGGCCCTAGCCCTCTAACAGCTTATTTTTTCTGGCCAAGAGAGGATGCCTGGGAAACATTAAAATCTCAATTAGAAGATAAGAGTTGGATAACAGATAATGAAAGGGTTGAAGTCCTTAACAAAGCAACAGAGGTTATAAATTATTGGCAAGAAGAAGGAAAAGGGAAAACACTTGATGAGGCAAAACTAAAATTTCCTGATGTAACTTTTTGTGGAACGGCTTGAATTGGTACTTTTTAACAGGAATTGCTGACGAAAGGATTGAAATGAAAATTATTTTTAATTATTTGTTTTTGTGGCTTGGAACCTTGCACGAGCTTTATCTAGAGACTCTTTGGCTTTGACTTTTTCTGTGGAATTAGTTGTTCCTTCTAATTGGGTAAATTTATTTTTTGCATCTTCTAATTCTGCTTCTGCTGAACTTGCATCAATATTTTTTCCCAGTTCTGCTCCGTTGACTAATACCGTAACTTCGTCAGATTCAACTTCTGCAAAACCTCCCATAAGAGCTATTGAATCCCATTGCCCATTGTTTAGTACTCTGAGGACTCCTGTATCTATTGCCGTTACCATTGAAATATGACCAGGCAATATGCCTAGAAGACCTGTAGTGCTTGGGAGAATTATTTCTTCTGCGCTACCGTCAAACACGCTCTTGTCTGGCGCAAGCACTCTTAGGGTGAGAGACATTTTTTAGGGGCTTCGGGAGTTTGATGAAAGTAAAAGTGAAAGCCCCGGTAAGTAGGGGCTTTAATTAGTGATTAAAACTATTGTTTAATTAGCCTCAGATGCAAGTTTCTCTGCCTTGGCTTTTACTTCTTCTATGTTTCCTACTAGATAGAAAGCTTGTTCTGGTAAATGATCAAGCTCACCAGCAAGGATCATATTAAATCCTTTGATGGTATCTTCTAATTTCACATATTTACCAGACATACCAGTAAATATTTCGGCAACAAAGAAAGGCTGAGATAAGAACTTTTCAATTTTCCTTGCCCTGTCAACTGTTTTACGATCTTCTTCTGATAATTCATCTAGTCCAAGAATGGCAATGATATCTTGAAGTTCCTTATATCTTTGAAGAGTAGATTGAACTGCACGGGCTGTTTTGTAATGCTCATCTCCAACAACAGATGGTTGAAGCATTGTGCTTGTTGAATCAAGAGGGTCTACTGCAGGATATATTCCCTTTGCTGCAAGGGCTCTAGCTAGAACTGTTGTTGCATCTAAGTGTGCAAAAGTAGTTGCTGGAGCTGGGTCTGTTAAATCGTCAGCAGGAACATATACAGCTTGAATTGAAGTGATAGATCCTTCAAGGGTTGAGGTAATTCGCTCTTGAAGTTCTCCTACATCAGTTCCAAGGGTTGGTTGATAGCCCACAGCAGAAGGCATTCTGCCTAAAAGTGCAGAAACTTCAGACCCTGCTTGAACAAATCTGAAAATATTGTCAATAAAAAGAAGAACATCTTGTTTGTTTACATCACGAAAGTGCTCTGCCATGGTTAGCGCTGAAAGACCCACTCTCATACGTGCACCTGGGGGCTCATTCATTTGACCAAAGCATAAAGCTACTTTGGACTTGGGAAGATCATCTGCATTGATAACACCAGATTCTTTAAATTCTTCGTATAAATCGTTACCTTCGCGAGTACGCTCTCCTACTCCTCCAAAAACTGAAACACCTCCATGTTCTTTTGCGATGTTATTAATCAGCTCTTGAATTAAAACTGTTTTACCAACTCCAGCTCCCCCAAAGAGTCCAACCTTACCTCCTTGCCGATAAGGAGCAAGAAGGTCGATAACCTTGATACCTGTTTCAAAGACTTTTGGTTTTGTCTCTAAGTCAGTAAGGCTTGGGGCCTGCCTATGAATTGGTGATGTAGATGCATCTGTTATTGGACCTTGTTCATCGACCGGTTCGCCAAGAACATTAAATATTCTCCCAAGAGTTGCCTCTCCTACTGGTACTGAAATTGGAGCACCCGTATCAAGGGCATCCATTCCTCTGACTAGCCCATCAGTACTACTCATGGCAACAGCACGAACCCTGTGATCGCCCAGTAGTTGTTGTACTTCTGCAGTCAAAGCAACATCTTGACCTGCAGGATTCTTGCCTTCTATACGAAGCGCATTGAGGATTTTTGGAAGTTTACCGGCTGGAAATTCGACATCTAAAACCGGGCCAATTACCTGTCTAACAACGCCCTTTGTACCGACGGAGGTAGTAGCTGAGGCCATTTAAAAAGAGAACCTGTAAGAAGAACACGCCAATTAGCATGTTCATGAGTAGCCGGGCAACAATACCATTTCATTGGCTTGCTTTTCTATTGGGTTCGGTCAACCGCACAGTGGAACTGTGGTTAGACGAATAAGTTGGTGCTTGGTAATGAGTAATAAATACTCTTCCCTTTTTGGCGCTGTGCGCCTTGTTCTTGCTTCTGCATTTATCCATGGCAGCTGTATCTCTAAGTGTCTCTACCGTTAAACCTTTAGGTGACCGTGTTTTTGTAAAAGTCTCTGAATCAGAAGACAAAACTGCAGGAGGAATACTCCTTCCTGATACTGCAAAAGAAAAGCCTCAAATTGGTGAGGTTGCCCAGGTAGGACCTGGCAAGCGAAATGATGACGGCTCCCGTCAATCCCCTGAAGTTGGAGTCGGGGATAAGGTTTTATACAGCAAGTATGCCGGTACTGATATCAAAATCGGTGGTGATGAATATGTGCTGTTGTCTGAAAAAGACATCCTTGCTGTCTGTAACTGACCCAATTCAGTTTTTTAAGCTGATTTTTAACTTCCTAAACCTTTTTTAACCCTTAAGTAAAACGCCCCAAATGGCTAAGCGCATTATTTACAACGAGCAAGCCCGTCGTGCACTCGAGCGTGGTATTGACATTCTCGCCGAATCTGTGGCAGTCACCCTAGGACCCAAAGGACGCAACGTGGTTCTAGAAAAAAAATTCGGTGCTCCTCAAATTATTAATGATGGTGTCACCATCGCTAAGGAGATTGAGCTTGAGGATCACATAGAGAACACAGGAGTGGCTCTAATTCGTCAAGCTGCGTCCAAAACTAATGATGCTGCAGGTGATGGAACTACTACTGCCACTGTGCTTGCTCATGCCATGGTTAAGGCCGGCCTGCGGAATGTAGCTGCTGGTGCTAATGCCATCACCCTTAAGAAAGGCATAGATAAGGCCGCAGATTTTCTTGTCGAGAAAATCCAAGAGAATTCAAAGCCAATTAGTGATAGCAATGCTATTGCTCAATGCGGCACAATTGCTGCAGGTAATGACGAAGAAGTGGGTCGCATGATTGCCGATGCCATGGATAAGGTTGGCAAAGAAGGCGTGATCTCTCTAGAAGAAGGTAAGTCAATGACTACTGAACTAGAGGTTACGGAAGGTATGCGATTTGATAAGGGATATATTTCTCCTTATTTTGCAACTGATACTGAAAGAATGGAGGCAGTTTTAGACGAGCCTTATATTCTTCTAACAGATAAAAAAATAGGTTTAGTTCAAGATCTTGTTCCAGTATTAGAACAGATTGCAAAAACTGGTAAGCCTTTATTAATCATTGCTGAGGATATAGAAAAAGAGGCATTAGCAACTTTAGTTGTAAATAGATTGCGAGGAGTCCTTAATGTGGCCGCTGTTAAAGCGCCTGGTTTTGGTGACCGTCGAAAAGCAATGCTTGAAGATATGGCTGTTCTTACAAATGGCCAGTTAATTACTGAAGATGCTGGTCTTAAGTTGGAAAGTGCAACATTGGAAATGCTTGGAACAGCAAGAAGAGTGACAATTAATAAGGATAATTCCACAATTGTTGCAGAAGGAAATGAAGCTGCTGTTCAAGCCAGGTGCGAGCAGATTAAAAGACAAATGGATGAAACGGATTCCACTTATGACAAGGAAAAACTGCAAGAGCGTCTTGCGAAATTAGCTGGTGGTGTTGCAGTGGTTAAGGTCGGAGCTGCCACTGAAACTGAGATGAAGGATAAAAAACTTCGTCTAGAAGATGCTATTAATGCAACGAAAGCAGCTGTGGAAGAAGGGATTGTTCCAGGCGGTGGTACAACCCTTGCTCACCTAGCCCCAGAGTTAACTAAATGGGCAGAGTCAACTCTTCAAGGTGAAGAGTTAATAGGTGCCAACATAGTAGAAGCTGCGTTAACTTCACCTTTAATGCGAATCGCTGAGAATGCAGGTGCCAATGGCGCGGTTATCGCCGAAAATGTTAAAAGCAAGCCCATGAAAGATGGTTACAATGCTGCCACTGGTGAATATGTAGACATGTTAGCTGCAGGAATAGTTGACCCTGCAAAAGTAACTCGTTCTGGTCTTCAGAATGCAGCTTCTATTGCCGGTATGGTTTTAACTACTGAGTGTATTGTTGCTGATCTTCCTGAGAAGAAAGATGCAGCACCTGCTGGAGCAGGAGCTGGTATGGGTGGAGATTTTGATTACTGATTCAGTTCTTTAAAACATCAAAAGTTATTAGGGCTGATTTTTAATCAGCCCTTTTTTATTGACTACTTCTAGGTAGGTTAAAGACAATTTATGCCGATAGTACCTTTGATTGAATGATTTTAGATGTTTAAATAAAATTTAAAATGCGATAGTTTTAAAAACAAGTCTTTTTATCCCGCTGGTTTATTGACTTTAGAGTTTTCGAGGAAAATCGATCCAAATTAATTTAACCAGCCAGCACTGAGAATAATTGCTAACACCAAAAATACGGTCAAGCAGGTCCAAGTAGCTTTATTCAGTGTTGACTCTGCACTGCTTGCGCTGGAGAACATTGAGCTTCCACTCGCAGCCAAGCCGCCCATCCCATCTCCTTTAGGGCTATGTAAAAGCACTAAAAGTATCAATAAAAGCCCAGTGCCGATCCATACCCAAGAAAGAAAAGAAATAATCATGATGGGTGCTTTATACGTGTTGAGGGATTCTAGAGGAAACAGCTGGTGTCTCTGCAGGCTCAATTAAAGATGAGCCTGTCATAGCATCAGGCTTAGGTAAATTTAAAAGATGAAGAAGTGTAGGAGCTAAATCGGAAAGGCCACCACCTTCTCGTAAGCGGATGTCATTACCATATCCCTTTAATTTAATTTTTTCACCCTCAACAAGAATTACTGGAACCGGATTGGTTGTATGTGCTGTCCATGGTTCACCATTTTCTCCCTGCATAAGTTCAGCATTTCCATGATCTGCCGTAATTAATAAAGTTCCTCCCATTTTTCCTATTGAGTCAAGGAGTAGCCCTATGCAACTATCTACTTTGTTGATTGCTTTTAAAGCTGCTTCCATATTCCCTGTGTGGCCAACCATATCAGGGTTGGCAAAGTTGATAATCACTAAAGAATAGATTCCCTTTTCCAAGGCTTGTTTGCATGTTTGTGTTAATTCATCGGCTGACATTTCTGGTTGTAGGTCATACGTAGCAACTCTTGGTGAAGGGACAAGGTGACGATCCTCGCCAGGGAGTGGCTTCTCTATACCTCCATTTAAGAAATAGGTAACATGTGGATATTTTTCCGTCTCTGCTGTTCTGTATTGCAGTAGACCGTTCTCGGAAACAACCTGACCAAGTAAATGATTTAGTGATTCTGGTGGGAAGGCAATTGAGACAGGAAGATTTGCTTCATATTGGGTAAAGGTTAAAGTCTTAACTTTTGGAGAGTGTGTTCTTTGAAACCCATCAAAATCACTGAGGGTAATTGCTTTTATTATTTGGCGGGCTCTATCAGGTCGAAAATTAAACATGATCACAGCATCACCATCTTTGAAATAGAACGGTTTTAGCCTGACAGGCTCTAAAAATTCATCTGTAATATCTTTTGAATAACTTTCTTTCAGAGCATCAGACCAAGTTGAATTTGAAAGAGGAATTTCAGGATTAGTCAGTAAATCAAATGCCTTGGAAGTCCTTTCCCACCTGTTATCTCGATCCATTGCCCAATATCGTCCGCATAAACTAGCAAGTTCTCCAATCCCATATGATTTAAATGACTTGTCTACTATTTCTAAGTATTTTGATGCACTTTTAGCTGGTGTGTCTCTCCCATCAGTAATTGCATGCAAGAGTAATTTGTTTAGCTTTTTAGAAGATGCCCAATCTAAAAGGCCACAAAGGTGTTTGATATGACTATGAACTCCTCCATCGGAGCAGAGGCCAATAATATGAAGATTCCCATTACTTTTTTTTAAAAACTCTGCAATTTCATTAAGAGCATTGATCTGGTTTAAAAGTCCGTGGCGGACAGCATTACTAATTCTTACTAGTTCTTGTTGAAAGATTCTCCCTGCTCCAATAGTCAAATGGCCGACTTCTGAGTTGCCCATTTGGCCATCAGGTAGTCCAACATCTGCCCCACTGGCTTGTATGAAAGTATGAGGATAAGCTTCCCAAAGCGCATCTATTACGGGAGTCTCGGCAGCTTTTACAGCATTGTGCTCGAATTCCTCTCGATGCCCCCAACCGTCAAGTATTGCCAGAACTACTGGTGCCACTTGCTTGGAGTTTATTGAAATAGCTGAATTGCCCTCTGTCATTAAAGAGATTGATTCCTATTAAAAAAAAACTCTTGAATATCAAATTACTTGTTATTTGGCCTTGAGGCTATTTATCAAAACATCCGTTAGCTTTTGCGAATTAATTGAAACAAGTTCCTCGGTTAATCTCATGGCGGTAGGAAATTTAATTTGGAATTTTTCGAGATGATTAATTCTTCTAAAGAGCATAGGGTGGAGATTCTCTCAGAACAAGAGGTTGTCCTAGTACTTAAGAGACTTGCCTCTCAGGTTCTGGAAAATATTTCAGATCCTACAAGTGTTTTGATTCTAGGAATACCTACTAGAGGAGCTCATCTTTCAAAGGCTTTAGCTAAAGAACTTGAGAAAATGACTAATCAGAAATTTGAGCAAGGAATTCTTGATCCAACTTTTCATCGTGATGATCTAGTTAGGGTTGGTACACGTCTTCCTCAAATAACAGAGATTCCTTCCGGTGTAGAAGATAAAGAAGTGGTTCTTGTTGATGACGTTATTTTTACTGGAAGGACTATAAGAGCAGCGCTTGAAGCTCTTCAATCATGGGGAAGGGCTAAGAAAGTAATGCTTTTAACTATGATTGATAGAGGACATAGGGAGGTACCTATTCAACCAGATTTTTGTGGAAGACTTGTCCCAACAAGTCGTAATGAATCTATTGAATTAAGACTGAAAGAAGTTGATGGAGAGGAAGGTGTCTTTCTTCGGAAAATTTTGAATTAAAAATCTAATTTTTTTATTACTAAATCTCATCTTATTGAACCAAGATTTCTCGGTTGAATTTCTTCTGAACTCTTAAGCTCATTTCCTGCAACATTTAATTCACAGTCATTGTTAATACTGAACTGGAGTTTTAAGCAATCTTCTCCTGGTTGAGCAGGGTTGCTAAGAAGAATTGAAATATTTCTATTAAAAGATTCTCTGATTGTTGGTTTTTGGGGACCTTCTTTAATTGTGGGAATTCCATCGATATATATCACTTCATTTGCGCCCTCAAAATCCGGTTCCCCAATTTTTAATTCAATTTCTTGTTGATTTACTTTACTTGCGGCGAGAATAATTTCTAGAGGCTTTGTTGTAGGCCAAGGTTGGCCTGCAATAAAAAGAGGGTGCCACATATGAATCTTATTTTTTTGATCCCAGCAGCGCAGTGATACTCCTTTTTGGAGTACATCTCGCACCGTAACTCCAGGAGTGAGATTAAGGGCTCCTACTGCAACAGTTTCAATAGGGGGAGGGGTAAGTAATGGTACGGGTGCACATTGGTCTTTTAACCATTTTTTAATTAGAGGGATACGAGCTCCTCCCCCTACGAGAACGATTTTGTCTATATCTGTAAGAGCACAACTGTTTGATATGCCGCTTGCAAGAGTATGTTTTAAAAGTGTTTCTAAACTTTTCAGGAAACCTCTATCTTTGAGTAATTGTTCGAGATCTTGTTTGCATAGGCGAAGCTCTTGAGAATTTGATTTTGAGGAATTATTGAATTTTTCTACAAGTATTTTTGTTTCTTTGAGTTCAGGTTCACTTAGTTTGCATTTTAGCCTTTCAGCTGAATTTAAAAGACTTTCAGTTATAGGAGTATTTGGTGATAAATGATTTGCAATCCATCTATCTATATCTCTTCCTCCTATACGTTGTCCTGCTTTTCCTAATACTTTTGCACAGCGCAATATCTGATTACTTTTTTCGGCGAGGTCATGTCCTCCAAATCGAAGTAATTGAGCTACAGGTTCTGCTTTCCCCTCTCCACCTTGCAGCTCTACGAGAGACATATCTATTGTGCTGCCCCCAATATCTACAACTAATAATTTTGAACCAGGAGCTAGGCCTGCCCCCATTGCGGCTGCAGTTGGTTCATCTACTAGAGCAATTTCACTAACTTGTAGATCCTTACAAACCTCAAAGAGCCAGCATCTGTACTTTCTGTATGTTTCTACAGGGGCTGTTAAAACAAGTCTTTTGACTTCTAATTGATGGGGTATTTTCTTCCAAATTTCGTGAATCAAAATTTCTCCAGCTTTTTCTGGAGAAATGGATGGGTTTTTGATAATTGGTTGATTAGGTGCGCAAATCCATCTTTTAAAGTCACTTATAATATTTGCTTCTTGGGATTCTTCTAAGCCTAATTGAACGACTTCATTCCCAATAGCTTTATAAGGAGGACATTCAGTTGAGGACCAGACGATGCTTGGGATTTGACCAGGTTCTCTGCAGAGTGGGGCCAGATTAAGTAATTGTATTTGTGAATTATTCTCATTCTGAAATGCAACAACTGTTGTGGAGTTGCCAAGGTCAATAGCCAAGGTCCCTTTCTCTCTTGGAATGTAAGAATTATTGGTGATTGTGTTTTCTTTTTCCAAATTAAAAGTCTTTTTGGTTTATGGGAATAGATGAGTGCTTGACCAAATCAATTGAACTCTGAACCGAAGGTTTTTAATTTCAAAGATAATAAGCCAAGATATTAAGTTGGAAATTTAAAGAATAGATTCATTGCTCTCTTTTTCATTTAGAATGTGGAAAATGAGTTTGTAACGTGATTTCCTCAGGAATTAATTCAAAAGATCTAGCAAAACGAGGAGAAAGCCTTATCCGTCAGGCACCCAACCGTTATTTAACAACCGTCAAAATTGCTTTCAGAGCAAAGCAGAGAAGATTTGATGACTTTGATGGCTTACTAGAGGAATCAACTGTGAAGCCAGTACAAAGAGCCATAGTTGAATTAAGCGACGAGCAAGATCAACCTGATTTGTTACCAGGATGAAACTTTGAGGAAAGAGGAGGGCTCAGGTTGGCGTTTAGTTGAAGATTCCTCAAGAGGTGAATTTTCTATTTTGATTGGGTCAGAATTTTGTTCTGTTGAAATTACTAATGATGAGTGGCTTTCTATGGTGCCACTTTTATTTGATTTAATAGATCAACACAAGGAATATCAAAATCAATTACTGGCAGAAGAATCGATCAATTTAGAAATGGAGAGAGAGAATTGGTGGGCATCTCTTGATGGAGGAAAAGATTCTTGGAGCTTGAAATTAATTTTCAATGGGAATAGATCTCAAATAAGGAGCTTTGAAATGTATTGGCCTACACAAACTGCTCAAACTTTTGTTTTGGCAGTGAGAAAAATGTGGGATTCCTATCAATAATCCTTATTGAAAATCGCAAAGATTTGTATCTCTCTACCCAGACTTTGAATTGGTATTGCACAGTTTTTCCACAGGATTTTTGCTTGCAAACTTGATGCCCCAGTAGATTTGTGGAAAATTACCTTTTTTGTATGTTTTGATTACAGTTTGAGGGTGATTTCGAGAATTGATTTTTTCATCCTTGAAAGTCATTGCAATTACTATTGTCTTTGTTTGGGATTGCTCGAGAATAGGAGATTAATTAGCTGATGACTTATTCCTCTATTTGTGATCAACTAGTGATTGTAAAAGAAGATTTTTATGACATTGGTTGATTTAAAAGCGATGAGCATCGAAAAATGTGCTGACAATGATTCTGAAAAAAAAGATTTTGAATCTGTAGTTAGTTTTCAAGCTGATGTACCAGTTTCTATTCAGGTGGCAATGAATAAATTCATTGAGAGATATCCAAACTGGGATCAATATAGATTGATACAGGCAGCATTAGCGGGATTTCTTGTTCAGAATGGAGTTCAGACACGATCTATTACTCGTTTATATGTAGGGAATATGTTTGGTCTTCACTCGTTTGATAATTAGTATAAATTTGAGACTTTATTTTGCCTTAAATTAGTTCACCAAGAATCTCTAGTAAATCAATTGCAGTTTCTTTTGGAACTGGCATTATTGATAATCTATTGCCTCTTTTTACAACCTTCAACTGTTCAGAATTATATATTTCTGTGAGTTTTTTTAAACTTAAAAGTGATTTAAACCTGCCTAAATATTTTAATTTAGCGCAGTCCCACCTAGGAGTTTCATGTGAAGATTTCGGGTCGAAGTACTTTGATTTGGGATCAAATTGTGTGGGATCTACTATGTTTTTTTCTATTACTTCCATTAGTCCAATTATTCCAGGCGGTTTGCAGTTTGAGTGATAAAAAAATGCTTTATCTTGGACCTTCATGGATCGCATAAAGTTTCTTGCTTGATAATTTCTAATGCCGTCCCACAAGGTTATTTTTTCTTCCTGAAGATCTTCTATTCCGTAGACATCAGGCTCACTCTTCATTAGCCAGTAGTTAATCTCCTTTGGTGCCATGGGATCTCAGCGATATTGCGATGTGTGGATGGTGTGTGGATGGCTTAACATTCTCACCCCTATTTCTTTATTCTATTTCAATCAGGTTTCTATTACTAATAGCTAACAGATCGCAACTGATAGGAAATCTCAAAAGTCCAGAATTATAAAAAACTGATCTTCCACATATTCTTTAGGAAAAGCTCGCTCTGAACGTCATTATCTGATTATTAGCTCATCATCTATAAAACAGCCAAGAACTATGACTTCTAAATCCACTCGAAGTGTTCTTTCAATGAAGGATTACAAAGCAGTTCTTGCAGAAGCTTCAAATGTTGCGAAGCCTTATTCAGAGACAGGTCACTTGTATCAAGAGAATAGACTTCTTCCTAGACCTGTATGGTTTAAAGGCTGTAGGGATAGAGGTTTGAGAGGAAATCTAGCAGCATAAAACTAGTTTTTGAGCTCCTAAATACCTAAATAAATGTCAACCAAAGATCCTCCTAAATGCGAGGAAAAGTGTCATGCACAAACAAGAAAATTAACTAGTTGCCATAATGTGCTCATACGATCATTACTAATTCATGGCTGATCAGTGCCAAGCGACTTGGAAGCCAACTGAAGAGCAAGTGGATAAAATAATTCTTCCAGCTATGCAGGGAATAGCCCAACAATGCGCTTCCCATATGAATGAGCTTCAATGCCCTCCAGAGTTTATAGCTTTAATGCTTAGAGATATTGCCGATGCATTCGAGAACCCATCATCCGAAGGTGAAAGTGATTGTGAGTGCTGTTGAGGCATCTCCCCAATCGCCAGTTCTTGACATTCTTAAGTATAAATACTATAAATAAAGAGTAGCTATGACTACCTAATCGTCCGATCTGCTACTCGTAGACCGCAGTTCGACTCAAGCCAGAGGACGGGGACTTGAGCGTTTGAAAGGAGACTGCATCATCATGGTAAATATGTTTTTTAATGGAAAAGCTTTCGTTTATTGCACTCTTGTAGAAAAGGCATCAATAACTCTTACTTATAGAGGTTTGAAATATTTAAGATAATCAGTTGGCTGAATTTATTAAACAACTTGCTATTCTTAATCCTTTAGTCTGGATCATACTTCATTAGCCAGTAGTTACATTCCTGTTTTGCCATGGGATCTCAGCGATATTGCTATGAGTGGATGGCTTAACATTCTCACCCTCATTTCTTTATTCTATTTCAATCAGGTTTCTATTACTAATAACAAACAGATCACAACTGATCGTTATTATCTTTTTCTTGATTAGTAGTCTTTGTTAGCTATATCAATAGATTCTAGGGCCATTGTCTTAATGAATAGACCTTTGTGAATAGCAAGGAGCTTAATGCTTAAGCATTAAGACCTATTGCTATTCGGTAGTCATTGATACAAAATTACCCTCCATTTCTAGTAATGGAGAGTGATCAATGACCATTCAAAAGCCTTTCCATACAACTTCTCATGGTGGCTCAATTGTTTGCTTGCAAGGCCTGACTGGCAGAATGTTTAGAGCTTGTTCTTTAAATAAATGTACTTACACCGCCGATTTGCATGCTGCTAAATCCTATTTAGATTGTCTTGAAAATAAAAGGCTTAAATTTCTTCCTTCTTCAAGAAATAAAGAATGCATTCCACTTCAACGAAAAACCACTCTTAAGTGGAATGCTGATGGAAGTCTCTCATCAGTAGATATGGTTAGAATTTTAAGTCGTCTTGAGAAAGAAAGTCTCACTGAGTGTGAATTATCTTGCGAGTGGGGTATTAGTAACTGATAAAGAGATTCTGGTTTTGAGCAGAACGTGTAAAATGAATGCCATCACCCTTTTATTCTTTTGATCTACCTTGACCTCATATTTTGTGTGGCGAGTAAAGATCAAAAAGAGGTGTTTATACTCTTTGCGCGTTGTTTTTAGTTGATTAGAAATGAAATAGGAGTCCGAGCTCGTTGGTATTAAAATAAGAGCTGGACTCAATGGGGGACATCGAAATACGTCCCCCTTCTTCATGTCTAAAAATAAAGGGGCCAGACACGGCCCCTTTATACCTATTTAGTGATCCCTATCACTCGGCTGCTTAAAAGGCTTAAGCCTTAACAGTGCACTTTTCAGTTTCTTCAGCAGCAAGCTTAGTTTTTTTGTCTGCTGGTGCTAGTGCTTTGAGAGCATGGAGATGTAACGGAAATGCTCATTTAACCAACCTTTGCTTTCGGGGTTTTCTTAATTCTATTATCTCTTAAATCCAGAAAAGTTTTAGTCTGATCTCGTAATTCCTAGATTCCCGTTCTCTCTATCTTTCTTCATCTCTTCTTTGAGTTGCTTGTAATAGGCAACTTCTTCAGGATCTTCTGAGCTAAGACCATATCCCATTGTTGCTGCGAGATAAATTTTGTGTTTTCTATGCGCACTGAGATTCATTTAGTTGTTACTCCAGTACTTCAAGATTGATAGAACAGTGATCGTAATGACTCCATAGGTCCATATAGTTCCACTGTTATCCGACAGTCTTTCAATCCACGGAGGTAGACCTTTGTTGTCGATGATCAGGATGTAGATGAATCCAAGAATTAATAGAGGAAGGATCAGAGCCAGGAAGGGATTCATTGTAATTAATCAAAAAACATTCCATCTACTGAAAGCTCTCTTCTTGTCTCTGGGGATGGATATTGCTGGTAATAGAAGAGCATTCCAAAGGTTAGAGCTATTGCAATCAGTATCCAAGCAATTAATGATTTTCGTTTTTTAGGAGTTTTTTCTTTCATTCCACTTGGCTTGCATTTCAGGGAAACAACTAGTGATTTGAATTAAGTCCCAAACTTCATCGGTCCCATAAGACGACAAGGGTTTTACTCCACTGCCTTCTACTAATCCTTGAGCCTTCATTTTTTGCCTTAGCAAATCCTGTCTTTGATAACTGGACATTGCTTGAAAGCGTTTTGTTCGTTCTTCAGGTGTTTCACTCATAATTTCCAAAATAAAAAATTCGCCTATTTAGAGGGACCTTTTCATTGATCAGAAGATCGGCTGTCAACCAAACCTATTATGGGTCCTTCTAGAGCTTTCCTCTTTTAAAAATTATTGACCAAAAGTAAAGAGAAATAAGAGAGAGAAAGTTTGGGTAAATCTCTATGGTTCGCCGAAAACGTAGTTCTAGCTTGAAGTTGCTGTTTTCATTAGCCAGTAGTTAATATTTTCAGTCATACCTAAATTTGTTTGGTGCTGGAGAGTAAAATTATTTATGAGGTTCTAATAGTGATCAGCTATTAGAAGTAATGGGGAAAAGTGGTGAGAATCCGCTGCTGTCCCGCAACTGTGAAGTATCGAGCTTCTTCGATACCAGTCAGAATGCCCGCCTTCTTTCACAATTCGACGAGGATCGACCTATGAGGTTCCACTTTTTGGTGCGCAAGTATTCTGCTGCAGTTTTTACTCCATTCTTTTTATTACTTACTTTCTTATCTAACTCAGCTTTAGCCCATCATCCTTTTGGAATGGGAGAGAGTACTGATCTTTCAGTATGGCAAGCTCTTTTTAGTGGTATCGGTCATCCATTACTTGGACCTGATCATTTGCTTTTTATGTTAGGAATCGCTCTGGTGGGATTAAAAAGATCCATGAAATGGATTCTCCCACTTTTAGCTGTTGGATTAGCAGGAAGTGCACTAGTACAACTACAGCCCTTGCATGATTTAGTAGCTCCTTGGGCCGAAGCACTTGTCTCTCTGACTTTGGCTGTAGAGGGCTTAATTGTTCTGAATCTTGTGAGCACTAAATGGCTTCTGCCGATGTTTTCATTACATGGCTACTTACTTGGAAGCACCATCGTTGGAGCAGAACCTACCCCGCTGATTGGTTACTTTTTAGGCCTTCTTCTTGCACAACTATTTTTACTTTTACTGGTCACACAATCTACTCAATCAGTTATTGATAAATTTGGATTGAATGGTCGCAATTTATTTGCTGGAATTTGGATAGGAATAGGACTTGCTTTCTCTTGGGTTGCTGTAATCCCTTAAAACAGCCTTTGCAAAGCCATCTTTTTAACTCCTTTGACCAATTCAACTACTACAGTCTTAGATCCAAAGACAACAAACAAGAAATATCCAGAAGCAAGGATAATAGTTCTAGATGATAATTTTAATACGTTTGAACATGTGGCAAATTGTCTCGTGACAATCATCCCAGGAATGAGTGAAAAAAGATCATGGGTACTTGCCGTTGCGGTAGATAGCGAAGGTTTGGCGGAAGTATGGAGAGGTCCGCTTGAACAGGCAGAGCTATATCATCAGCAACTGATCAGCAAAGGATTAACAATGGCACCAATTGAAAAAACATAAAATTTTCCATCCATATAGAAACTCTCAAAGAAGCAATGAAAAAGGTATCTTTAGCTTTTGAAGAAACCGAGCTATTAGTTCTATTCATATAATCGTGCCTGTTTCAGTGAAAACATAGCTTCAAATCAAGAATAATTGATATAATAAATACACATGTATTGCCTGAATTGGAAGAGCCTGATCGGTTACTACTTCAAGCCGCGAAACTAACAGAGATTCTCGACGTTGTTGTCAGCGATTTCTGCAATGAGCAAAGGGTTAGTGGCGAAATCGCTTGGCAAATGATTCAAGGATTAAGTGACGTAAGACTCGAGCGTTTAAGGGGTGAAAGTAGCTCTAAGTGACGTCCATTCTGTTGCTATTTTGCAGTCAACATATCAAGAGGACTTGATTAAAGCAATTTTATTTGATTAGTATATAATTGATTCAACATTTTGTTTTTCTTATGTCCTTCTTAAAGAAGGCAGCATCTATTGCCTCTACAGGCATAATTGGAGCCACTCTCGTTGCATGTGGATCATCTGACTCCACTTCACGCATCAGGTTGAGTGGAGCAGGCGCTTCGTTCCCATCTAAAATCTACACCCGGTGGTTTGCTGACCTTAATAATGAAGGTGGTCCCAGAGTTAACTATCAAGCTGTTGGCTCTGGCTCTGGACGAAAAGCTTTCATTGATGAAACCGTAGATTTTGGAGCATCAGATGATCCAATGAAAGCTACTGATATAGAAAAAGTTAAGCGAGGATTAGTTCAGATCCCAATGGTGGGAGGTACTATTGCTTTTGGATATAACAATCCTGATTGCGAACTCAAGCTCACTCAGAGACAAGCAGTTCGAATAGCAATTGGCAAAATCAATAATTGGAGCGAGCTAGGATGCCCTGATCAGAAACTTACTTGGGCGCACCGCTCAGATGGATCTGGAACAACAAAAGCTTTTACAAATTCAATGGAAGCTTTTTCAAAAGAATGGACTTTAGGGACAGGAAAATCCGTTGCATGGCCAGCAGGCGTTGGTGGAAAAGGTAATGCAGGAGTTGCTGGTGTTATTAGAAAGACACCTGGCGCAATTGGGTATGTTAACCAGTCGTATATCAAAGACAGTGTAAGAGCAGCGGCTTTGCAAAATTTGTCTGGTGAGTTTTTAAAGCCAAGCACCGAAGCTGGTGCAAAGGCTCTAAATGGTATCAGCTTGGATCAAAACCTCGCAGGCAAGAACCCAAATCCAACAGCTAGAGGGGCCTATCCAATTGCTACTTTAACTTGGATACTTGCTTATGAAACTGGTAATGGCTCTAAAACAAAAGCCATACAAGAATCACTAAACTATCTTCTTAGCGATAAAGCTCAAGAGAAAGCTCCTGCCCTTGGATTTGTACCTCTAAAAGGTGATATTCTTGCCAAGTCTCGCGCTGCAGTAAAGCGTATTAGTAAGTAAATTAAAACCTCATGATATTGGAAAGGAGGCATTAGCCTCCTTTTTTATGTCAATAATTATTTAGGCTTGTGCAGAATCTTTTTCAAAAAAGTCAGAGTTATTTAAAGAAGGAAGCGAAAGACTGGTCAACCATGATAAGAGTACAAACAAGCTTGAACACCATAAACATAGTTGCATTCCTATAGAGGCATTGGTTCCAAGCATGAATAGAACTCCAGATAAGAGCGTACCAATCAGTCTTCCTGCCGCATTTGCCATGTAATAGAAGCCTACATTTAGACTTACGTTTTCCTTGTCCGTATAAGCAAGAACCATATATGAATGTATCGATGAGTTCATTGCAAAAATTAATCCAAATAGTATTAATCCAACGGTAATTGCTATTTCTGGAGTGCTTTCTCTCCATAGTGCTATTGCTATTAGCGCAGGTATCGCAGTTAAGACAGCACTCCAAAATTGAACAGAAGAAACTCCTGGACTTGTTTTATTTCCCCATAAATTTCTTAAAGAAGGTGCAAAAGCTTGGATAAAGCCATAACCAATAACCCATAAGCCTAGGAACGCTCCAATCTCAGAAAAATTCCAATTTAGATACGTTTCAAGGAAAACAGGAAGTGCTACGACAAGCCATACATCTCTTGCTCCAAAGAGAAAAAAGCGTGCAAAAGATAGGACGTTGATCCCTTGAGATTTAGAGAATAAGTCTTTAAAGATGGGTTTGCTTTTCATCTTTCCAATATCTCCAGGCAAACTCAAAGTCATTAAAAATGACAGACCTAAACCGATAGCCATTAATTCAACTGCTTTATTAAAACCAAAACTGGTAAGCAAAAGTCCACCAAGAAAGAAGCCAACTCCTTTGAGTGCATTTTTGGAACCAGTTAAGATGGCTACCCATTTAAATAATTGATTATTTCCACCATCTTCTTCTGAGGAGTCTGGAACGACAGTTTTGATGGCACTTTTAGCACTCATCTTATTGAGATCTTTTGCTATACCACTAATCGCTTGAGCAACCATGACATAAATGACACTCAAAAGTTTCGACCAACCACTCGAAACTGGTATCAACATCAATAAGGCACCGATTTGTAAAAGAGTCCCGACCCATAGTGTTAGTCGTAATCCATATCTTGCTCCAATCCATCCACCATAGAGATTAGTGACGATGCCAAAGAACTCGTAAAAAAGGAATAAGAATGCGATTTCTAATGTTGTATATCCAAGGCTATGAAAGTGAAAAATCACTAGCATCCTTAGAGCACCATCTGTCAGTGTGAATGCCCAATAGTTGGTCGTTACGATTCCATATTGCTGTAATGACGATAATTTCATGCTTTTATTTTTATTCTTTTTCTAGCTTTATGACATGTGATATGAGATCAGCCATTCGACAGCTATACCCCCATTCATTGTCATACCAAATATAGACTTTTAGTTGAGTTTTGTTGACCACCATGGTTGATGGAGCATCAATAATTGAACTTCTTGAGTCATTGACATAATCAATTGATACAAGTGGTTTTTCTTCATAACCGAGTATTCCTTTGAGCTCTCCTTCTGAAGCTTCTTTGAACACATGATTGACTTCTTCTTGCGTGACCTCTTTCTCTAATTCAAATACAGCATCAGTTAAAGATCCATTGAGGAGAGGAACTCGAACTGCATGGCCATTTAATTTGCCTTGCAATTCTGGGAAAATCATCCCTATCGCTTTTGCCGAACCTGTAGTTGTTGGTATTAAACTTTGTGATCCGCTTCTGGCTCTTCTTAAATCTGGCTTAAATGAATCAACAATTACCTGTGTATTGGTTAAATCATGAAGTGTTGTGATGCTTCCATGCTTGATACCAAAAGCTTGATTAACAACTTTTACAACGGGAGCTAAGCAATTAGTTGTGCAGGATGCAGCTGTTATTAAGCGATGTCTATTTGGTTCATATAAGTCATGGTTAATACCGTAGACGATATTTAGAGCATCCTCTCCCTGGATCTCACCTTTAACAGGACATGCAACGACAACTCTTTTCATCCCAAGAGTATCAAAATAAGGATTTAATGTTTGAGGAGTTTTGAATTTTCCTGAGCATTCGAGAATTAGATCTATTCCTGTTTCATTCCATGGGACTTTTATAAAATTGCTTTCCTTAGAAAAGGATATTGAGTGACCTTCAATACTTAGGTTGTCCTGGTCGGAACTTATTGATTTATCCCATCGCCCGTGAACAGAATCAAACTCAAGTAAATGTGCAGCCCCCTTTGAATCGCCGAATGGGTCGTTGATATGTGTAATCTCGATATTCTCTCTATCCCAGAGAGCTCTAAGGACAAGTCGCCCTATACGACCAAACCCATTAATACCAATGCGCATAAGACTCCTAGGATAAAACGCACGCATAGCATATATCAAGAATGATTGATATATCAATCTCTGTTGATAGTGTGGCAATTCTTGTAAAATTAAAACATTAATCTTGGACTGACTAATTAATGCGTGCAGCTACCGCCAATGGAAAAGCAATAGATTTACTAAAAGCATTGGCAGAGCCTATCAGGTTGGAAATAATTGAATCCTTGTCCACTGGAGAAAAATGTGTTTGTGAGCTTATGCAAGAAACAGATCTAGCGCAATCCAAAATTTCCTTTCACCTCAAGGTTCTCAAGCAGGCTGGGGTTATCACAGATAGGCAAAGTGGGCGCTGGGTTTATTACAAACTCGATGTAAGAGCATTAAAGTCTTTGCAGAATTGGATCAAAAAACTAAGGAAAGGGTGCCTGAATGAAGTTTCTTATTGTGAATAAATCACAAAGTATTCCGTAGAAGCTTCCATCTATACACTATCTACACATCGTAATTTTGCTGAGATCCATTGGTATTACTTATGGATTACTTTTTATTAGCCAGTAGTTAATTTCAGTCTTGCTATCACTCCAGCTACTCCATCAAGGTTGCCTCTCGGGAAAATTCCTGAATGACTAATCAGACCCATACTTGCTCGTATGGCATAAACTCCGTTGAAGACTGCAGGCACCCTGGCTGAACCACTATTATCTGATAGTTGTTCCATCAATATATGCAACCCTTTGTTATCGACAATAAGTAGGTAAGCACAACCAATGAGTAATAGAGGAATTATCAATGCTAGAAATAAATTTATTCGCAATACTCGTTCAATAATTTCACAGCCACTTCATCATTAAGTTCTGCTGCTTGCTTGCAATTTTCACAGGAACCCTTGGACCTCCTTCTCCCTATTGTCCCTTGTCTTTAGGTTTAGGTTATAAAAAGAAATAGAAAAGTTAAAAAAAACTTATCTTTTTGTTTGAATAGCGCATCTTTGCTTTTGGATAATAAAGACATAATTTTTTTTTATGAAAAAGGTTTTTAAAAATGTAATTCTCGGTTCCCTTATTACTGGAGCGACTGCTTTAGGAGGTCTTGGCATCTTTTATTCTCAGCGTGCTGATGCTGCTAATGGCGTTGGTGAACAAGAAAAACATGTTTTAATTGCGAGTATTGGATATATGGGGGGTAAGCCAAGTGGTCTTTTGTGGTGGAGATATAACCAAGAAGAACCTAATACTGTGATTCTTACATTTAATAATTCAGCTTCTTGTGAACAGGCTAAGAAGACTCTTTCTGAGAACTACAGGGAGTCAGTTTTTAATGGTGCTTGCATAGTTATGCCAGCTTCAGGAGAGATAATGCAAAGTAGCAGTTAACCCGGACTACTTCCATAGATCGCAACTTACAGGAAAATATCTTTAGATCACCCATTTATTAATAGTTGCATTCCAAAGATCTTAGTTACAGCACTTCATGGCATCTAGGTCATAAAAAGTGATCCGGATTCCTGAGGTGGCTGTCCCATGAGAACGGCTTTCAATTTCACTAAAAACAGAGGTTAGCCTTTCTGCTTTTGATGAGACTTTTTCTGATTCCTCTGCTTATTCAGTTTTATCAGGCTCAACTTTTCCTTGCTTATACCCCATCAAATATTTTTGGCTAGACCATCATCTAACCCAGATAATTTTGACCTTGCCAGAAGCGGAATTGCTTAAGCACAGATTCCCCATTAACTCTTTGGCTTATCTTTCTCTTCTTCAAAAAATTCGTCGAGAAGCTTCTCCAGTACAGCACCTCTGCGTTCTAGTCCCCATTGTTCTTTGAGCTCATCAAAGCGTCTAACAATATGCTCTGGAAGTCTGATTGTCACTTCTGAATAAGCTTCTTTTGGGCTGTTTTTAGGCTCTTGAGACATACCTTGGATTCATCCAAGTAGAGGTAATTAAAGGGTTACATTAAACAAGGAAACTTGCCAGTTTATAAATGTGTATTTTTCTCGAATCTTTTTCGCTAAAACAAATAAAATACAGTATGGATGGTATGAGATAACGAATTAATGTATTTAAGAGTCAATATAAATCAAGCGTCCTCTTTGGAGATAACTTCTGCATCAACTGTCTCTTGAAAATTAACAAATTCATTTACTTTTCTGTCAATCCAGCTATTGAGCCCAGTTACTAAAGGTAGAGATCCTCGATATATAAAAATAGCAGTTGGGAGAATACTTATGATCCCAACTACAGGACTTCTGAAAAGTAATCGACCAGCTTTCACATTGAATAGAATTATCAATGCTGAGGGAATTAATACACTGAGCATTTTTTTAAGAGCCTCTTGCCAGCCGACACGATAGACCCACCAAATGAAAACTACGGCGGCAATGTATAGCACCACATAAGTCATATGATGATTATAGAAAGCTCATGAAATACTAGTAACCATTCTTTAGGTAGTCGTTATAAAGAAAAGCTTTATTAACGCAAAAGAAGCTGTTAGGAGGCTTAACATAACAAGAAGACTTACATACAGAGCTTTCCTTCAAAAGGGCACTCAAGAAATGCAAATGAGAAACAACGTTAGTAAGTATTGGCCTCACACTCTTAATCGCTGATAAGATTAACAGTAGTAAACGCCCGCCCATACTCAATGGACCTTTGCATTAGTAATTGATGCCAGATAAGAAGAAAAAAAAGAAATGCAAAAAGAAGAAATGTTCAGCTTGGAAGGGTGGAAAATGTATTTGTCATGGTTAATAGTTTATTCCTATAGCTTTCCCTCTCTCTTTACAAAAGATATTTGAATGAATCAGGTTCAATTTTCTATGATTTTCTTAGCTGTTTTTTTTGTGGCTATCTCTATTTGGTGGATTGGGCAAACTCTTAAAGAAGGCAGGCAGGCAATTGAAGACAGTAAAAGATGAAGATTTGATCCAAATCAGCTAGAAAGGGAATAGTTGATATGAATAAATGGGAGAAGCTAAAAGAAGAAAAGAATTAGGACTGCCTCCTAGAGAAAAACAAGTAGAATTGCCCAAGCTGGATAAAGAATCTATACAGAAAAAAGTTAGATCCACCCTCTATAAATATCCAATTATTCCACTTCTTTTTTATGGTGCTGCAATATTGAGCCTTGTTGGGGGTGTTTTTTATTTCGTTAAACTTTATAAATTAATTTAATAAATCAAAGACTTACGACTTCTTTAATAAAATCAAATAATCCCTATCAAAAAGCTATTCCTGACTCTTTCATTCGCTTTTGGTAAAGATTTAAAGGACCTTAAGGTAGATTTAAAGAATAAGCACAAGGTTAGATGAAGAGTTGAACAGGATCAGTTATAAAGGGTTTATGAACTATCAAATGTTGCTTGAATGCCATGCCAAGGGAGTAACAATCTCTAAGGATGAAGCAGAACTTTTAGATATAGAACTTTATTCTCAACTAGAAAGCATCAAAGTATCTAGAACTCAAGGTTGTCTTGAAGTAGCTCCAGACCATATTTGCCAAGCAGCAATTGCTTGTAAAGGGAGCCTTTGGATTACATGTTTGGCATCTGTCTTAGATCAATTGATTCCCCCATCTTTAGGGAACAAGGCAAGAGGACCAACAGTCTTTGAGACATTACTCAGATATGAATATTTGTAGCTAGATCATCATCTAAAACAGAAGATCTTGCTTTGTAAGCGGCACCAATACTTAAGAGTGCTTTGTTTAATAAGGTGTAAATTGAGAGTATTTGTTTAAATGCAACCGGTTATCTCATCAAATAATGTTCTTTATTATGATCAAAGTTAGTAAGTATTTAACAATTGACTAATTTCCAGATTTAGTTTTGTAGAGCTCTTGCTGTAAATTCTTTTACAGGTTTTATTTGCAAAGTTACAGGGGCAGCAAGTTCTTTGATTGCTATCCTTTTAGCTTTTTATTCTTTGGGAATGGGATCTGGCGAAGCAGTAATAGCATTTACAGCTATAGCAGCAGTTTTATTAGTAGCAGGTGGCCCACTCATTGCATTTAGAACAATTTTGTAATTTTTAAGATTTACCTCACTGGTTTATGGGACTCTCCAACGTTAAGAACTAGTGGGATAGAAGGAGTTACAGAGATTTTCAAGGTTTTTACTCTTGCTAGTTTTTGCTTATATCTTTTCTTCTTGAATTGCGTCTGTAGGTATCGCCCAAACTTCGTCATTAATATTTTCTCCTAACCATTCTTTGTATTCATGGAATAAGCATCGTCGATCGGAAGGTTCTTTTAAGGTTTCCATTCTTGAAACGGCATTGTTAATAGCCATGTGCAAGATCGCTTTGAGTTGTGAATCATGATTCATTAATCAATACACTTCTTTCCTAATAAATGCATAGCCAGGAATTTTTATTTTGAAATTGGTGCAAATACTTTTTGTGTTTAAATAAATACCTTTCAGATTGCAGTCTGGGTGGGATAGGTTTTTTATGCTGAATATAAAAAATAGGTATAACTACTAAGGTTAAACGAGGTGAACGACCTATGCTTTGACTATGAGAACAAAGATGTCCCCTAGAAGAGCTTGTCTGACTGCCGCAATAATGTCTGCACCCCCGACTCTTTTATTAGTCATAAATTCAGGAAGATTGCCTGCTTATATAATCTTTATTACATCGGTAGCTGTTAATTGGCCGTTGATTAGATGGCTTGATGATCGCCAATGGTATAGAGAGTGGAAGAGAGAAGATTAAATAGCTATTTTAGCTATTCGAAAAGTTACATAAAACAAGAGGCAGAATACTCCAAGATTCTTGAAGCCGTAGTTGATAGAAATACTCATTATTTTTTAAGGATGATTGACTATCGAAGTTCTAGCTACATCTTTCTCATTGTATTAATTGTGTTCACCTGCTTTTTGGAGTAGTTGGGATCCAAGATTGTTCAGATGATATCTCAACGTCGATTAAGGGCAGCTAATTAATTAATCAAAGTCAATGCCAACTTCTTCTTTCATATCTCTATCTAAATCTGGAAGATGTGGCTCTATCCAGTGATCTTTATTGTCAATACCGGCTTTAGTTGCGTAATTCATAATGTGTTGATCTACTTGCTTATAAATGTCATGTAGATTTAAATCCATGCGAACATCATGTGCTATTTCTGCAACCTGTTTCTCAGTTAAACAATGGTCAGGGTGGAGCAAGTCACAACAGGGAATTCTTTTTTCTATTAGTTCATTGATGTTGATTTTAATTTCGTAATCTTGGTGAACAGTCATGGTATTAAAGAATTTGGTTGATATTTTCTAATTCAATTTTAGTAGTTGTCCTGGAATTGTATGTGTTCGGTAAAGATAAAGAAGCGATACTGTTCAAAGATTAAAAATAATTTACTGGCCGATTTGGATAGATAGAGTTTTTTGCGATCCTGTTTCTCCTTCACTGTTGACTACAGTTTGCCGACTAAGAGTAAAGAGAAATAAGTGAGAGAAACCTTGAGTGAATTTCTAAGATTTGTTGAAAAGTCCTTCTATGCCCAAAGTGTATGTTTTTATTAGCCATTGCAGATTCCAAGATCAACTAAGCAGACATTCAAATTTTAAAAAGTTGAACTACTTAATAGTCATGATTGAGTGCAAATAATCAATCCAAGATCTCTAAATAAGCACTTTGTCGTTTTGGTCATTTTTTTGTTCTTCTTCCTCTTCTTGAAATTGTTGATACTTTTTTCTTAATCGTTCGTATTCCTCATGCAGTGCCCCTAGTTTCCATGCATCTTTAAAACCTCTAGGTCCTTCCATCAGAAGTCTCTCTTCATCAGGTGTATGTCTTTTCATTTGCAAGAAATCTTCTTGCCAGGAGGTGTCATCCCATTTAGTGCTCATGCTTCTAACCCCTTGATTCTTGAATAGCTTCCTAGCTCTCCAAAATAAAGCATCGACAAAGTCGATTTTCTATAATTTTCACTAAAAGTTCATTCTGAACGACGTTATCTAATTAATAGTTCATCATTTATAAAAATTGCTAAGAGTTATGACTCCTGAACCATCTCGGGCTGTTCTTTCCATGAGAGAGTATAAAGCTGTCCTTACAGAAGTTTCCAGTCTTAACAAGCCCTATGCTGAGACAGGTCATTTGCATCCTGAGAATGAACTTTTGCCGAGGCCTAAATGGTTCAAAGGGAGTAGGGACAGAGGTTTAAGAGGAGATTTTGCAGCTTAAAAAAGTAGCTTCTTAGATACAAGTTATATACACTTGTTGTTTTTATTATTTTGTTTTAGCGAGAAGTAGAAATGTGGAATCAAGTATCAATTTTTACTCCTAAATTCTGGATCCTTGTGATCTAATTAACAAGATTTTTCAATGGCAATTTAGACCTACATGAAAAAAAATGCTGAACTAATGGCAAGTTGTGGAGATATTACTGGTACTGATGTAGTTAGTAGTTGGAAGGAAAATTGAAAGATGCCGATTTTTAAATGCGTTATTTGCTGTATGAGTATTGAAAGATCAACAAAGACCTATCTGAGAAAGAAAGGACATGTTGTTTGTTCTAGCTGTTTAGACAAAATAGAAGCAGAAACAAATAGCCTTATTAAGCCTGAAATAATCTAAAAATATTGATTGAATGAATTTCTTTGAGTTCCTCAATGCCAACTGAAGTAAAGAAAATCTCAGCAACTAGCCAATTACCTGGTGACATTATACGACAAAATTAACTAATATTTCTTACAAACTATCGAATCAATATATACACTGGAACTTGATGTTTCGGGTTTTAGAGAATCTCAATGCCTATTTTTTTATTTGCTCTTGCTCATTCGGAATTTGGTATAGGGCATTTTACAACTGACTTAATACTGGTTGTTTCATTTGCTGTTGTGACAGCTCTTCCTATGTCGTTTTTAAGGCCACGAATTAAAAAGTGGGAACAAGCTGGAGTAAAGAGCTCTATCTTTACAAGCAATTCTTAATTTACTCAAAGTAAGAGATAAAAGGCTTAATTTTAAAGCGTAAATAACTCTCATGAAGAGAGTTTAGAGATATAGGAAAACGGCTCCTTGACTTAGGCGTCTTTCTTTGAGTTAGGTTTATATTGTGTGTCTTTCCTTATTAGTGGGTTCTTGGGAAAGAAGAAGGTTATCAATCTTCCAAAGAAATAACTTCCTAAAAGAATAAAGCCTGCGCTTAAGATGTATAGAAGGTTCGCTTGTGTGGATGTTGCGAATATAGAGGCCATTTAGTTTATTGTTAGGGTTTAGTACTTTGAATTGAAGTTGATTAAATCCCATTCGCTTCTTTAATTACCTTACAAAGAACAGCAAGAGAATTAAGACTGTCTTGTTTTCTCTGGCATTGAGCAACCATGCGTTTGGCGTCAGGTACGCAGTCAGTTAGCAATTGTGCTGCTGCTGCATATTCAATCATGGTTAATTCCATACACTTTTTAATTCTGTTCATTGGCTCTGCTTTTAAGGAGTCAGTAGCTTTTGCATCCTTGCTCCCGACAATAACTTTAAGTAGTTGATTAAGCGCACGGTCAGCTGTAGCTTTACAAGTTAATTCATCCATATGGTTCGAGAGTTCTTTCCTTGCTTAGATTAAGAGTAGCGCATGTTTAAAGCTCGTTGAAGGTTGAACGAGCTTTTGAGAGAAGGGAAACTTTGACAAGTAGTTTATTTGATAGGTGCCACCTGAAAAGAGTTAAGTGATTATGAGATGACTGTCATCATGGAGCTATTACCAGGCTGATAATCTCTTTTCATGGTTCGCTTAGTGTTTGCTTGTTTGATTCTAATTCAAATTATTGTCTCTAGATCTCAATCTCTTCCTAATCTTATTCGCATAAGTTATTTGGATTCTTTTTTGGCTTATCATAAGAATTAAGTAATTCCCCCTATTAGGATGAACAGCTGTAGTGTGATATGCCTCCGGCGTTGAAGAATTCTTTGGGCTTTAATCGGTTGTATTTTGCCTCCACCTCTGATGATTGCTCGTCGTACGGTTTGCTATAGACATTCTGCATCTCTTTGATGAGGCTTGGATCACCTCGTTCTGCTTGCTTGTAAGCGGGTGCAATCAGCCATTCCCTCCAGGTGTATTTAGGGTTAACACGTTTCATTGTTGCGGATGTTACTCTGAGGTCGCCACAGGTAGTGACGCGATTCCTCCACCGTTGGAGCCAATTTTCCCATTGCATATCAATCTTTTCTGAACTTGGGAGGTAGAAGCTCTCTTTCAAGGTTGTGAGTTGCTCAGGTATATTAGATAGCTCTCGGAAAAAGATCGTGTAGTCAACTTTGGAGAGAACCATGAGCTCTATTAGTTCGCTGGTTAAGGTTGTGTCATAACTTTCTAAGCCTAGCTTTTTTGCCCACATGGCTTCGATCTCTTGCTGCATAGTTTCAGCGAAGCCTTCTCGGATCTTGTCCAGCCTTACCATTGCCTCGGAGTTTTCGCTTAATAGAGGTCTGATGGCGGCCCAGAACATCTGATAATTGGCTTCGGCTGCAACTGGTTGGTTGAAGAATGAGAAATGTTCGCCGCCTCCTGTCCATGGCTGAAACCTGGGATCGAACAGTTCGCAGAATCCGAAAGGACCATAGTCGAGGGTGAAGCCTCCAGCAGCACAGTTGTCGCTATTGAAATTGCCCTGGCAGTAGCCAACACGCATCCAGTTAGCTACGAGTGAAGTAAGTCTTTTTCGAAAAAAATAGGCTAGTTCAACTACTTGATCTGTGAAGACAAGACCCTGGCTGATTACCTGCTTATAATTTCGCTCGATAAGGTGTTTTACGATCATTTGCAGCTCGTTGAGAGCACCTTGATGCGCATTGCTGCGTAAGCGACGTGCAAAAAGTTCAAGCTGGCCGACACGTAAAAAGGAAGGTGCGACACGTGTTGTAATCGCCGCAGGATTATTTACTAGGATATCGGGATCGATGGATCTGGAGTCTTGGGAGTACCAAGGTCTCCGAACTGTTTCGGATCGGGACACATACAGTGTCAGAGAGCGTGAGGTTGGGATTCCTAGAGCATGCATGTATTCCTGCGCCAAAAACTCTCTTACACTGGAACGGAGAACAGCACGCCCATCAGCACCACGGCAGTAAGGTGTAGGGCCTCCGCCTTTCAGTTGCATTTCCCAGCGTTTTCCATTAAATAGGCCTTCGAATACTGAAATTGCACGCCCATCTCCATAACCATTTCCTGTCCCAAAGGGACACTGCTGTATGTATTCAGTTCCGTAGATCGAAAGGGCATAACCGGTAGCCCAACCAATCGGCCGCATTGGCTTCCTCGCTACCGTTATGTCGCCTGAAAATAGACGGCTAAATTGTTCGTTGAGAGCAAGGTCATTACTCAGCCCCAGCTCATTAAATAATTCGTTGCTGTGCGCGATATATTCCGGGGCTGGTATTGCAGTTGGAATCACAGGTACGTAATGACCTGAGAATACTTGGCGAGGATAGTGGTCCTGCCCATCTTCAGTTGACTGAGGATCGGATAGGAGTGAATCCATCAAGGAATAGTCTGCTCGTTGTAAAAAACCAGCGAAATTTTTTATTTTTGGAGAATCGAAATCTCTTGATGTGGCTGACATGGACCGATCGGTTTAGGGCTGCCTGGAAGTTTGAGTAATTAAAATAACCAACTCAAATTTTGGATCGAGTTGGAAATAAACTATTCAATTCCTTTTGAAACCACTGTTTTAACCATCTTACGTATTCCATGGACACTTGTTAACTCCTTTCATATCAATTGATTTGAGCGACAATGTGTAATCAAGTTAAACTTTGAGAAACCTTTTTTAAGATTAATTCCCTTGGCTTTGGGTATTGGGTTTACTTTCTTTCTAGAATTTATCCAAGATACGATCAGAGAAAGAAATTCCCCAAGAAACCGGAATTATCGATTGATACTTATCAAAACTATAAAACCCTTTACGGACAGATGCTTTCGGAAATATTTATCTCTTATTTTTGAAAGTCTTCTAAGTTATATCTTATACATTTCTCATTGAAATCTTTAGTTGTCTTTGCAATGCAGTAATTTCTACCCAAAGATTTTGGCATTATGTATGTTAGGGTCTTATCGATTTTCTGAAGAGAGACTGGTTTTAGTTCTTCATATCAAAGATTATGACTTCTACAGCACCAAATGAAAATATTAAAGACGACGTTAAAGGAAAGATTTCTTGCAAGTTAGTATCAGAAATAATTCGCGAACGTATAATCTCAGATGGAGCCAGATACCATGCAAATGATAATATATCTGATTATATTTTACCAGGTGAGTTACAGACTCTTGAGAAGGAAGTCGCTGTAAGAGTAAGGGATTTGCTTAAAACTTTATTAATAGATGTTGATAATGATCATAACACTCAAGAGACTGCTGAAAGAGTATCAAGGATGTATTTAAATGAAGTTTTTAAGGGGAGATATCATTCTCAACCAAAAGTTACTAGCTTTCCTAATGATAAGAATTTAGATGAAATCTATACCCTTGGCCCCATCACCGTTCGATCTGCTTGTTCACACCATCTTGTCCCAATATTGGGAGATTGTTGGATTGGGATTAAACCCGGGGAAAAAGTTATTGGTATTTCAAAGTTTGCAAGGGTAGCTGATTGGGTTTTTTCTAGGCCACATATTCAAGAAGAAGCTGTAATGATCCTTGCGGATGAAATTGAACGACTATGCGAGCCTAAAGGCTTGGCAATTCTTATAAAGGCCCAACATTATTGTATGAAATGGAGAGGCGTTAAAGAACCAGATACCAGCATGATTAATTCAGTTGTTAGAGGTGATTTCCGTCATGATGCAAGCTTGAAACAGGAATTCTTTGAACTGGTGAAACAACAATCCAATGTTGCTAAGAACTATTAGCCTGATCTTCTCAATCAATAACTAAAACTGTTAGATGGCTTGCAATTTAAGTGTTACTAAATCTGCTGCTGCTGAATTAATAAGACAATCTGCATTTGGAGCTACTCCGGGCGAAATGCATATTGATTTGCTACCCGATAGTTTTGGGGAAGGATGGTTATATATTCGAATTAGATGCGGGAAACAAGGAGGCACTCCTATTGCAAGAACTGATGGAGTCACATTGTTTGCACCTGAAGCGCAGCTTGATTTATTTATAGGATTAAGTCTCGATTATTTCGGTGATTTGAGTGGTGGGGGCTTTCTTATTAGTCCACCTGAAGGTGCGCAAAGAAGCATATGTGGCTCTGGTTTCAAAATGAATTCATAAATTCAGAATTAATACTAATGAGTAGTTGATAATCTTTCTGGTTAGCTCTATTTGTTTACCTAGAGCCATGATGATTTAAATATTTTATACTACTTTCAAACTATAAAATATATTTTAAAGCCCTTCTCAGACACTGGTGAGAATAGCAAAATCCACTCATTTTTTAATTATCCTGGCAATTATTTTGAGGAAAATCAACCATAGGATGAAGAAGATTTAATCAGTAAAAATGCTATCTACTGATAGTTCTTGTCTTGTCTCTACGGAGGGATATTATTGGTAATACAACAGAATTAAGCTCGTGAGAGATATTGAAAGAAATATCGGAGCAATTAATGATTTTTTTTGTTAGGAACTTTTGCTTTTATTTTGCTTTGCCGGGCTGGCATATTAGACAAGCATCGAGTTGCTTGGATTAGCTCCCAGATTTCATCTTGGTCATATGAAGATAAGTCTTTCCCAGGGACCCCACTGCCTTCTTTTAGTCCTTCGAGTTTCATTTTTTCTCTAAGCAAAGCTTTTCTGGCTTTAGCTTTATTGGTTTCTTTCTTTCTTTCTTTGCTATATTCAGCACTCTCTTTTATTGAATTTAGTGATTTCTTTATCTTCACCACATATTGCCTGGTAAATGGAATTATTCATCAAATTTGAATTATTTCAAGAGAAGAAGGGCTAATCGAATAGTTGAACTATTTTGTATAGTAGATTCGTTTTGAATTTCATTTTTGATGAAGAATTTATTAAAGGTATTACTTGTCTCGGCCATTTTTTCTGCCCCGGCCTTTTCTGGTGAAGGAGACAAAGGTGCTTATTTTACTGGCAGTATTGGAGGCAGCCAAATAGGGGATATTGATGTTGTTGGGATTAGCTCAGATATTGAATTTGAAGCTGGATTGGGCTTAGATCTAGGCTTTGGTTATGATTTTGGGACGACTCGCCTAGAAGGTACTTGGGTGAGAGGCCAGTCAGACAAGACTAGTTGGCTTGGATATTCGATCGTAACTGATTCGACAATAGATTCATTTTTAGCCTCTCTTTATTACGACTTTAGGGATGGTAAACAGTGGAGTCCTTTCGTTGGAGCTGCGATCGGAGCTACAATGGCTGATATCGATGGATATGACGACAGTGGATTTACATATGGATTAGCTTATGGTTTAAGTTATAAAACCTCTGAGCAAATAGATGTTTTTTTTAAAGCTCAAACACTTGTTATACCTGAATTAACTTTTGGGAGTACTGTTATTAGTAATGGTAATTACACAAATGGGACGATAGGTATTCGCTATAGATTCTAATAAAACCAACTCAGTTATTTATATCTTTAGGTTGAACTTCTTGAGATATACTTATATTTTATTTACTTACTTTTAATTATTTGAATATCACTTAAGAGAATCTTTCTCTCCATCGTTTGTGCTTTCTTTTAATACAAGGTTAATATAGTCATTCAAGGATATCCCCATCTTTGAAGCTCTAGAATTAAGAATTTCTATACTTTTGTATTCCAGCTCGATTTTTATAAATTTAGAGTTATCGGAATTAAAAATTTTAATCCTCTCAGAGTTTTTTTAATTAAAATACTATTTAGCTAGATCGTCTAGCCTTTGTCCTGGGAATTATTAAATGTGTAACAAGCCTAACAAGCTCTTAAGATTTTCTTTGTATCCCCTGTTGACTTCGTTAGGATGATCACTAGATTGCTAGAACAGATTGCTAGAACATTTTAACTCGAATGACTAGAAGTCAGCTCAATATAAAATTGTCAGTAGATCTACTTAAGAAGATCAAGCGTCAAGCTATGATGTCTGGGAAAAGTCTTACGGAACATATTACAGATTTAATAACTAGGTCAATAGATGGCCAAACTTTCGATAAATATGACTTAGAGGCAGCTTCACGTATTGATCTATTAGTTGAACGACTGTCTATGGTTGAGTCCACTCTCCAAAATTATGGATATTTAAATGACCAAAAGCTTACCCCGTTTACAGATTTAGAGGCTGTGAATTGCACCAATTTTATGAGAGGAGTTTTTCAAAAAACATATAATGAAAAAGGATTTAATAGTAAAAAAGTCGCTTTCTTGGATTTCTGTCAGCATGTTCGTGGATATGAGAAATGGAATGAAGCTTTAAGTTTACGTTTAAGAGAAGTAATGCTGATGGACGATCCAGATCCTTTTACAGGTAAAGAATTAAATGATTTATCTAAGGGAAATAAATGTAATTGTCCAATTAGGTTTGGATTAATTAGTTGGACTGGTTTGACTGAGGTGCCATCTCAACAAGAGATCTGTGACAAAGGAGACGAGTTGATTAATTCCCTATAGCTTAGTTTTAGATTGCCTTGATCACAGATATAATTTCCTTGAAAATCTATTCAAGCTATTTTAATGTTGATAGCTAACAAAAGATGATCTTCAAGCTAGGAATGACTAGCTTTTAACTAGCAATGAATTTAAGAATATTCAAATGGTTACTTTGAGAGCTCTTGTTTTAGCGAGTCTTTTTATTATTATTCAATTAACCTCGAGACCTGTGATCGCATGCGTTGAAGGTTTGACTTGGGGAATGGATCTCTCAACTGTCGAGGGACATCTTGGTGTTTCTTTCAAGCCTATAAATGACGCACTAAGGAGTGAATTCTTTGAAATTAAAAATGTTCAGTTGAGTGATTTGCCTGTTAATAATCTTCGTGTTCGTGTTGACGATGAGCAGGGGTTAAAACAGCTTGTTTATGAAATGGACTATGAAAATATGACTGAGGTATTAGCAGGTTTAAGACATCGTTTTGGTCCTCCAGTGAGTGCAAGTGTTGAGGTTGATGGTAGATCTCCTCAACAACAATGGGTTTGGCACACAGGAGAAGATGTCATTACTGCCATTAAGAGCGAACAAAGATTGTTCGTACTATCTTATCGACCATCACTCCTAGACCCTTCTTTCCTTTGAAGGAGGTTGATCTTTTATTGATTCTAGATTGTCTCCAAAACTGTGATATGGGAAAAACTAAATGGACGCCTACTGAACAAGAACGACAGGTAATGGAGGTGTATTGGATGCAAGTTAAAGGTGCTTGCAAAGAATTAAAAGAAGAAAGCAATGCTAAAAATGAGCACATACGAAAGATGTTGCTAGAAATTTCTGAGTTTTATTAATGATGAGAATACTGAGTTGGGAAGAATTTGACGTGTGCGTAGAGAAGATATCTTGTTCTTGTAGTGATAAAAGTTTTTCTGGTGTTTATGGATTCCCGCGAGGGGGACTATGTTTGGCGGTGGCTTTGAGTCATTCACTAGATATTCCTTTGCTTGATGTACCTCGAAATTTTTCTCTAGTAGTTGATGATGTCTATGAGACTGGAAAAACATTAAGTGAAGTTTCTGAAATGAGAGGGGTCACTACATTTGTTTGGTTTAGCAAAGTTCAGCCTACATGGTGGAATGCAGTGCAGATTGTTTCACCTGAAGAGTGGCTTTTATTTCCTTGGGAGAATAAACAACTTGTTGAACATGATCAGAAGGCATATTTACGCTCTCGATTGCTATTCAATGACTAAAAAAACTATTTACTTGGCCTCACCTTACGGATTTTCTAGGCAATGGCGAGAAAATCTGCTACCTGAGTTCATATCGATTCTTGAAGCCCTAGGTGCTGAGGTTTGGGAGCCTTTTCACCGGAATAGTCAAGTTGACCTTTCGGCGTTAGGTTGGGCACACAAGGTCGCAACAGCAGATATTGAAGATGTTAAAAATGCTGATGGTATTTTTGCAATTGTAAATGGCACACCACCAGATGAAGGTGTGATGATAGAACTTGGTGTTGCGATAGCAATGAATAAAAAAATTTTTTTATTCCGTGACGACTTTCGACGTTGTAGTGACTCTGAGGATTATCCTTTGAACTTGATGGTTTTTGCTGGGTTACCTTCGTCTGGTTGGCATGATTATTTTTATACTTCTCTTGAAGAAATAACAAATGAAGACAAAGCCTTGGCTAGATGGCTCAATCTAGCCTCTCGTAAAGCAACTGGATAGAGCTTGAATGAATTAGTAATTCCTAGCAAATTATTTGAGATTCTACAGGAAAAGGAAGAGATTCCTTTGCATTAAATTGACTTAATTCAATTACAACCGATAACCCCCGAATTTCTTTCTCTGATTCTCGAAGTATAGCTGATACACATTTTACAGTCCCACCAGTAGCCAATAAGTCATCGACAACTACAAAAGATTGAT
>QCIW01000008.1 GCA_003216435.1 Prochlorococcus sp. AG-402-N21 | reverse complement strand
TAAAGTTGTTTCGGATGAATCACTGGGATTACGTCCTGAAATGACAGCCTCGATATCTAGAGCTGCTTCAACAAGACTTGCAAACAGAACCCGTCCACTTAGGTTATGGGCAAAAGGTACAGTATTTAAAAGTAAGGAAGCAAAAGAAGGAAAAAAATATATTGAAGAAAGCCAAGAATGCGGTATAGAACTTTTTGGGATTAAATCAATTGCAGCAGAAATTGAGCTGTTTTCATTATTATTAGATTCTTATAAATCGCTTAACTTAAACAAAACATTAAAACCAACTATTTTAATCGGTCATACAAAATTAATTGAACTCATTTTACAAGACTATGATATAGAAATCAGAGAACAAGTAAAACTAGTTCTTACTAATTACAATCTAATAGAGATCAAGGATTTAAATATTAGTGATCATTTAAAAGAAAAATTGACCGATATAATAAATTGCAGAGGAATCCCAAGTCAGGTGATAAATAAACTCGAAAATATATATGGCAAAGTATCCATTATAGATGAATTGAGGAATTTATTTGAAATAATAGAACCTATATCTAACGATTACAATGTCATCATGCAACTAGATCCAACATATAGTCCACATTTTGACTTATACAATGGTTTTATGTTTCAAATGATATGCAAAGTCCCAAGTAATAATGTAATAATTGCTAAAGGTGGAAGATATGATGGCATCGTTCGTATTTTTAGTAAAGATAAAGACAATGCAACTGGAGTGGGATTTAGTTTTTCTGTAGATAAAATAAGAGAATTAACCTATGATATTCCTTTGAATGCAATAGATAAAGAAAAAATATTAATAGCATATAAAAATTCTGTAAGTATTACGGAAGTATTAAAAAAACAAAGAGAATTGCACGAAAAAGGTAAAACTGCGATCGTAGAAATAGATTCATGCCAAAACAAATCAAAGGCATTTGAGCTTCTCGAAATAAGAAACTGTAATAAGCTTGAATGGTTAACTTAATTATCACCCAAGGCTTAGATATATATGGGAAAGAGTACGGAGAACACAACCTCATAAAGAATTAGAATGAGCTAAGATTAAATATCTAAAAATATTAATCATGTCAATTTTAGAAGAAGGACAGATTCAAATACATACTGAGAATATTTTTCCAATTATAAAGAAAGCAGTTTATTCTGATCACGAGATTTTCTTAAGAGAGTTGGTTAGCAACGGAGTTGATGCTATTAATAAGCGAAGAATGGTTTCAATGGCTGGTGATTGCTTGGAGGGTGAAGAAGGTAAAATAAATATAAAAATAGATAGAGAGCAAAAGACATTAACTTTTACAGATAATGGGATAGGTATGACATCCTCAGAGATTAAAAAATACATAAACCAAGTTGCTTTCTCAAGTGCAGAAGAATTTCTAGAGAAATATAAAAAAGACGAAGATTCTTTTATCGGGCACTTTGGTTTAGGTTTTTATTCAAGCTTTATGGTTTCTAAGAACGTAGAAATTATCACGAAATCAGCTATAGAAGGAAGTCAAAGTATCAGATGGCAATGTGATGGATCTCCTACATTCAAGCTAGAAGAAGCTAATCGAGAAGAGATTGGAACCGACGTAATATTATATTTAACAGAAGAAGAGATTGAATATATAGAACCATCTCGAATAAAAACATTAATTACTAAATACTGTGATTTTATGCCAATTGAAGTCTCATTAGAGGAAGAGGTCATTAATAAAAGAAACCCGCCATGGAGAAAAAATCAAAAGGAACTTACAGATAATGATTATATAGAACTATATAAATACTTATACCCATTTCAAGGAGAACCATTGTTATGGGTTCATTTAAATACAGATTATCCCTATAACCTCCAAGGAATACTATTCTTCCCTAAAATCACTGGGAGAGCAGATTGGGAAAACGGCGAAATAAAGTTGTTTTGTAACCAAGTCTTTGTAAGTGACTCAATTAAAGAAGTAGTCCCAAGATACTTACTACCACTTAGAGGAGTTATAGATTCCCCAGATATACCATTAAATGTAAGTAGAAGTGCCCTACAAAGCGATAGAAGAGTAAAATCTATCGGTAACTTTGTCGCTAAGAAAGTAGCAGACAGATTAAAATCACTATATAAAGAAGATCCTAATCTTTACGCTGAGATATGGGATTCTATTTCACCTTTTATAAAAATAGGTTGCATGGAGGATGATAAATTTGCAGATCAAATAGAAGATATAATGCTTTTTTCTACTAGTATCGATAAAACAGAATTAAAATCAGAAGATAATATACCTGATCTAATAAAAGTAAATGGTCAAGGCTATACAACTATAGACAACTATATAAAAAGGCAGAAAGAAATAGATAACAAAAGAATACTTTATTTTACGGATGAAATAGCACAGCAAAGTGCTTTAAACCTTTGGAAATCCAATGGAGCAGAAGTACTTAAAGCAGATACAGTGATAGATACTCAATTTATTCCCTGGCTAGAAACTAGAAATAACGAACTAAAGTTTCAAAGAGTAGATTCTGAACTTGATCAAAAACTTAAAGAAGATAATCCAGAGATTCTTGACAAGGATGGAGAAAATGAGACTGACAAGATAAGGAATCTATTGAAAGAAGCTATCTCTAACGAAAACATAACAATACAAGTTCAATCCTTAAAAGGTGAGAATGCACCCCCATCAATGATTCTTCTCCCCGAGCAAATGCGAAGGATTAATGATATCGGAGCATTAATGGAACAAAGACTACCTGGACTTCCAGATCACCATGTCCTCTTAGTTAACAAGAAACATCCCCTAGTTGAGGGACTACTAAAAATAAGTGATGGACAAATTCTCCTAGATTCAAACAAAACTACCGAATCGAGCAATATTGGCAAAGATATTGCTAAACATATATATGACATGGCTCGTTTAGCTGTTGGAGGGCTTGATCCCAAAGAAATGAATGGTTTTCAAATGCGAAATGCGGAGATTATGGGAAAGCTAGTCTCCAAAACAATATAAATTTGTCCAGATTGTTGGTATTATGATTATCTAATCTGAAGGCAAATCATGTCGAGAGTATGCCAACTCACTGGAACGAAAGCAAATAATGGAATGTCTGTGAGTCATTCTCATATTCGCACCAAAAAACTACAACAAGCAAACCTTCAAAAGCGTCGCCTTTGGTGGGCCGAGGGGAACAGGTGGGTAAATCTACGAGTTACAACGAGAGCGCTCAAAACTATTCAGAAAAAAGGGCTAGGTAATTATGCGAAATCTCTAGGTGTAGATTTAAACAATATCTAACTAATTCTATATTCCTCGCACCGATATCCGAATCAAATTTTGATCACTAATATTAATCTAGATATATAAGACTAACCTCGGCAAAGTTAACTAAATTTTTAAACTAAAAAATGCACGAGCTTTCCCTAAGTACATGGTTCATTCACATTGCAACCTTATTTGAATGGATTTTAGCAATAGTACTGATCCAAACAATATCTATCAACACCAATAATCCTTCTCTTAAATGGCTAGCCTTTTCTATGCTCCCAAATCTGGCAAGTGCCATGGCTGCAATAACTTGGCATATATTTGATAATTCTAATGAATTAAAAGGTTTAGTTGTCTTACAAGCAGGGTTAACTGTACTGGGAAATACATGTATGGCCCTAGCTGCTTTCAATCTATATAAAAAGGAACTTATTAAGCTATGAACTTTCTTCCAGAAAATGGACTAATTAGCTTACTTAATGAAGTTGACCCAAGTATATTTTTTGTGTTGTCCCTATTTCCATACATCATATTTTTATACTATGCCCAAAAAAGCAAAGCTATTCCAAAAATATCCTTATGGGGTTTTAGGTTGACAATTCTATTCGTATTTATGACTATTATTTTTGCAATAATTGCTCTCAAGTTATATCAAGATGATTTAACAAACATAGATGGCCTTCATGGGGCAGCAGAAGCATTTCTCACTCTTAGTGACGCTCTTGTGGTTTTTGGTTTTCTCCAAATGCTTAAGACCAAAGAAGTAAAAAACTCTTAAGAGGTTTCCAAAAATCTTCCACAATTGCTCCCTTATAAAGCAGAATGAATTCACTTAACAAGTTTGGTCAATGTTTACATCTCTATTGGCTGTTGCAGATCCAGTAACTTTTCAGTGGTCTCCAAAGTGTGCTGTAGTAATGATTGTCTGCAATTTGCTTGCTTATGCGATCGCTAGAGCAAATATTGAGAAGCCAAATGAGGGTTTCCCAATGCCTAACCCTCAATACTATGGAGGATTAAGCCATGGTTCATTTGTCGCAGCAAATTGTCTCGGACATGTTTTAGGAATAGGTTCAATATTGGGGCTAGCTGCTAGGGGTGTTCTCTAAAAGCTAATTATTAAGTTAACGATATTCAACTTTATCTAAAGTTAATTTTCCAAGTAACTATATATCTACTCTTATTTCAAAATAAGGGAATCATCAGTTTTCCATCCAAACCGGTGTTTTATTGAGATTGACATCTGAGTAGGTGTTAATGATAAGGATTCCTTGCTTTGGTCAGGACTAGCATGATCTACTAATTTATCTGGTATTCCTATTCTTAAGGTGGGTACTAATATTTCATTATCGGATAGTGATTCTACAACTGCAGATCCAAAACCACCCAGAAGTGTTCCTTCTTCCATAGTGACTACTTTGCCAATTCTTCTAGCTAATGGATTTATTAGATTCTCATCGAGTGGTCTTAAGAAACGCGCATTAATTACTGTAGAGAATACTCCAGATTCTCTTAATAACTCTGCTGTTTTGAGTGCCTGTGAAACCATAGATCCATAAGCAACTATCAATAAATCATCCCCTTCGATAAGTATCTCTCCATGGCCAATCTCCAAAGGCTTCCATCCTTCTTCCATTAAAAGTACTCCTTCGCCTGGGCCTCTTGGAATTCTTAAGGCAATAGGTCCATTATGTTGTAAGCATGTGACCATCATTCGTTGTAGTTCAGATTCATCCTTAGGAGCCATCACCGTGAAATTAGGGACAGACCTTAAATAACTAATGTCATATTGCCCCTGATGGGTAGGGCCATCTGCTCCAACTATCCCAGCTCTATCAAGAACAAAAGTTACTGGTAATTTTTGAATACCCACATCATGAATTAATTGGTCATATGCCCTTTGTAAAAAAGTACTATAAATAGCAACAACAGGCTTAAGCCCTTCACAAGCCATTCCGGCAGCAAGAGTGACAGCATGTTGCTCAGCTATTCCTACATCAACATATTGTTCTGGAATTGCTTTCTGTAGAAGATTTAGTGCTGTTCCTTCCGCCATTGCAGCTGTAATTCCTATAACCTTGCTATCTTGCTCACAAAGTTTAACTAATGTCTGACCAAAGACCTTGCTATAGCTGGGGGGTTTAGGCTTTGATGAAGGTTGGGATTTACCAGTGGTTAGATCAAATGAAGATTGCGCATGATATCCAACTTGATCAGCTTCTGCGAAGGGATAGCCCTTCCCTTTTGTTGTAAGAACATGAACTAAAACGGGACCTCCAACCTTATGAGCAGTCTGAAAGGTTTTAATCATTTGAGAAATATTATGCCCGTCAATTGGTCCTATATATGTAAACCCTAATTCTTCAAATACAGCACCGACCTTAGGAACTGCAAGTCGTCGAACACTTCCAGTTAATGACTTTATTTCTTCTGAAAGTTCTCCGCCCATAAAAGGTAAGTTTTTCACACTTTCTTGGACACTTTCCGAAACAAACTTTACGGGTGGACTTAGTCTCATCCTATTGAGATAAGTAGATAAGGCTCCTACAGGAGGAGATATAGACATATCGTTGTCATTAAGAACTACCAATAAAGGTGTTTTTGGTAAATGGCCGGCATGATTAATAGCTTCCAAAGCCATTCCACCTGTCAAAGCTCCATCACCAATAACAGCAACACATTTAAAATCCTCCCCACGTCTATCTCTAGCTAAAGCCATTCCAAGAGCTGCTGAAATAGAAGTACTTGCATGACCTGCTCCAAAGTGATCAAAATGACTCTCACTACGTTTTAAATATCCTGCGACTCCTCCTTTTTGTCTCAATCCATCGAAATTATTAAATCTACCAGTAATCAATTTATGGGGGTATGCTTGATGACCAACATCCCAAATAACCTTGTCAAGATCTAAATCAAGGGTTTGATATAAAGCAAGTGTTAGTTCAACAACTCCTAGTCCTGGGCCAAGGTGCCCACCACTAGTTGAAACAACCTGAAGATGTCTTTCTCTAATTTGACAGGCAACATCCTCTAATTGAGCTACAGACAATCCATGCAGGTCATTTGGATGACTTAATTCGCTCAGGCGCATTTTCTGAGATCTCAACATTCTTAATCTAGGCGTTCCAATGCACTTTTCGGGAAATTCACAACAAGAACAAATGCAATGTAGAAATCCAAATTACTAAACAATTGACAAAATATAATTATGGATGACTATCTTCAGAAAATTCTTAGAGCACGTGTATATGACGTAGCTATAGAAACCCCTTTAGACAAAGCAAAAAACCTTAGTAAAAAACTAGGAAATGATATTTGGCTTAAAAGAGAGGATCTTCAACAAGTTTTTTCGTTCAAACTTCGAGGTGCATACAACCGTATGGCCCAATTAAATCCACAAGAATTGGCAAAAGGAGTTGTTGCTTCTAGTGCAGGAAATCATGCTCAAGGGGTTGCTCTTAGTGCGGCTCATTTGAAATGTAAGTCTGTAATTGTTATGCCTGTAACTACACCTTTAATGAAAACTGAAGCAGTTAAAGCTTTAAAAGCAGAAGTAATACTTTATGGAGATACCTATGATGAATCTTATGAAAAAGCTTTACAAATCTCCAAAGATCAAGGCCTAACTTTCATTCATCCATTTGACGATCCAGAAGTAATAGCCGGTCAAGGAACAATCGGAATAGAAATACTAAGACAGTCTGAAAATCCCCCCAATGCTATTTACATTGCCATTGGAGGAGGAGGTCTAATAAGTGGGGTAGCAGCTTATGTAAAAAGCCTTTGGCCAAATGTTGAAATTATTGGAGTAGAACCTGAAGATTCATGTGCTATGTCCCAATCATTAGAGGCAGGAAAAATAGTAGAGCTAGATCAAATTGGCCTTTTTGCTGATGGTGTGGCTGTTAAGAAGGTTGGTGCAAACACCTTTTCCTTAACTCAAAAATATGTAGATTCGATTGTAAAAGTTTCAACCGACGAGATTTGTGCGGCCATAAAAGACGTTTTTGAAGATACACGTTCAATTCTTGAACCGGCAGGCGCCCTTGCTGTAGCAGGTCTAAAAGCAGATGTTTCAAAACGAAATCTAACGAATATGAATTTAGTTGCTATTGCTTGTGGAGCAAATATGAATTTTGCAAGACTTCGTTTTGTAGCCGAAAGAGCAGAATTAGGAGAAGAAAAAGAAACAATGCTTGCAATAGAAATTCCAGAAAAAGCTGGAAGTTTAAAAGAAATCTGTCAATTACTAGGCAAAAGAAACTTTACCGAATTCAGCTACAGAATGTCAGAAGGTAACTCAGCATATATTTTCATGGGTTTAGAAGTTAAGGACTTATCTGATCGACAAAATTTAGTCCAGAAGTTACAAAAAAACGGTCTTAAATGTCTTGATCTTAGTAATGATGAATTATCAAAAATGCATCTTCGCCATATGGTTGGAGGAAGACTGCCAACCAAACGAAAAATAATTTCACAAGGGTCTTTAAAGGAACTTTTATATCGATTTGAATTCCCAGAAAGGCCAGGAGCATTGATGCGTTTTGTCAACGCAATGAGACCACAGTGGAGTATCAGCATTTTTCATTACAGGAATCACGGAGCTGATATTGGCAGAATTGTTATAGGAGTACTTGTAGCAGAAGAAGACTTAGAAGAGTGGGATAAATTCTTAAAGAATGTCGGTTATAAGAGTTTTGATGAAACAAATAATCCAGCATATGAAATGTTCCTAGGTGCACAATCCTAATAATCAAGTTATTTTTTGAATGGTCAGTAATCTTTTTCCTATTACTACTTCTTCGCAGCCATCTGAGCTATCTAGTTCCAGCAAGGAAATCCCTGATATCTCTCTTCCAGCAAGATTGGAAGCAATCCTTTATTTAAAAGGCAAACCAATGCGTCTTGAAGAAATAATCGAATATGTCAACGAAGAAAAAGAAATCGTTGAGCAGGCACTATTTGCTCTTACCGCTGAATATGCCCAGAGAGACACAGCTCTTGAAATAAACGAAAGGAATGGTACTTACTCTCTTCAACTAAGAGCGGGATTGGGGGAATTAGTTCAAAATCTCCTGCCTGTTGATATTTCGGTAGCAACCTTGAGAACACTTGCCACAATTGCTTTAAAAAAAAGAATCCTTCAATCGGATCTTGTAGACATAAGAGGTTCTGGAGTTTACGAACATATTAAAGAGCTTGTATCACAAAAATTTATAGATAGGAAACGACAAAGAGAGGGTCGTTCTTATTGGTTAACTCTTTCTGAAAAATTTCATCAAACTTTTACCATCCTTCCAGATATAAAGTCAGAAAAAGATGGTAAAGCCGCATAATATAAAAAGGATTATCTAGATCAAATGGCTTTTGAAATCAGTTCAATTATTTTTGGTGTCCTTGGCCAAACACTACTTATCTATTCGTATCTTTTAATCATTAGGGTACTACTAACATGGTTCCCCAATCTCGACTGGTCAAACCCGATTCTTGCAAATCTGTCTGCTATAACAGATCCTTATTTAAATTTATTTAGAGGCATAATCCCACCTATAGGTGGGCTAGACATATCACCTATCCTGGCTTTCCTATTACTTAATTTTGTCGAGAGCTTTATAAATTATCTTAGATTTGCCTCCTTAAATACAGCTATTCAATTTTACGGATAGTTTATTTATCGGTTATCTCCACTACCTGTAAGTTTTCCTTCACTAGCTCTTTTTGTAAGTTTGTCGAGATTGGCTTGAGCTACATCTTCAAGTTCAAACCCTAGCTCTGTTGACAATTGTGCTATGTACCAGAGGACATCCCCTAGTTCTAGCTTTATTGCCTCTTTAGCAAGTGAATCGAAAACACCATTATTATCTCTAAGTATTTTCTTAACTTTATCGGCAACCTCCCCAGCCTCTCCAGCTAAACCTAGAGTTGGATAAATTGGATTATTTCCAACATTTGGATAAAGAGCTGTCTTTTTAGATTTGAGTTGGTAATGATTTAGGTTCATGATGAGAGTATTTGGATCTTGAAAAAGACTTAGCCTATGACTGCAAGATGTTATTTTTCAAACAATCTCAGGTCCCTTTAATGAGCAAGATTGAACTCAAACGACGGACCAAAATAGTTGCGACTATTGGGCCTGCCACCGAAAGTCCTCAAAGAATTGCTGAACTAGTTAAAGCTGGTGCAACCACCTTTAGATTGAATTTTTCACATGGGGACCATAAAGAACATGCTTGTCGAATAGCCACGATACGACAAGTTTCCAAAGATCTTGGAATACATATAGGTATCCTTCAAGATCTTCAGGGACCGAAAATTAGATTAGGTCGATTCAAAGATGGGCCTGTCAAAGTTTTGACAGGAGACAAATATTCTTTAACTTCTAAACTTGTTAACTGTGACAAGAATATTGCAAATGTTACTTACGAAACTCTTGCTGAAGAAGTAAGTCCTGGCAACAGAATCCTTTTGGATGACGGGCGTGTAGAAATGAAAGTTGAGAAAGTTGATATTAAGGAACAAACAATTGAATGCGAAGTAACTGTAGGTGGTGTTTTATCTAATAACAAAGGAGTGAATTTCCCAGATGTTCAACTTTCGATTAAAGCCCTAACACCAAAAGATAAAGAAGATCTTGCTTTTGGAATAAAACAAGGAGTTGATTGGATAGCTCTGAGTTTTGTCAGAAATCCCTCCGATATGAAAGAAATAAAAGATTTAATTAAGTCACATGGAGAGAATATTCCTGTTGTTGCAAAGATAGAAAAATTTGAAGCAATTGATCAAATTGATTCAATACTCCCTTTATGTGATGGAGTAATGGTTGCTAGGGGCGACTTGGGGGTTGAAATGCCAGCCGAAGAGGTACCACTATTACAAAAATCTCTAATTAAAAAAGCTAACTCTTTAGGGATCCCGATTATCACTGCTACTCAGATGCTGGACTCTATGGCCTCAAGCCCTAGGCCAACAAGAGCAGAAGTAAGTGATGTCGCAAATGCAATTCTTGATGGGACTGATGCTGTAATGCTCTCGAATGAAACTGCCGTAGGGGACTATCCGATTGAAGCTGTATCAACCATGGCAACTATTGCTAAAAGGATTGAGAAGGACTACCCACAAAGAGCCTTAGAGAGTCATTTGCCAAGTACAATACCTAATGCTATTAGTGCAGCAGTAAGTAGCATTGCCAAACAACTAAATGCAGCAGCAATTTTGCCCTTAACAAAGAGTGGGGCAACTGCTCGGAATGTAAGTAAATTTCGACCAGCTACGCCAGTACTTGCAATTACAAGTGAGGATGAAGTAGCAAGAAGATTACAACTAGTCTGGGGAGTTATTCCTTTATTAATACCCAATCAAATTAGTCCCACCAAAACATTTGATTTAGCCATGCAAATAGCTGAGGAAATGAAGGTACTAAACGCTAATGATGTTGTTGTACAAACAGCAGGAACCTTAAGTGGTGTAAGCGGTTCTACCGATCTAATAAAAGTTGGAATAGTAGGAGCAAAATTCAAAGGAACTGATAAGCACAATCAAATTATCTAGAAGAAGATGGCAAGAAAATTACCTGTAAGCGAGATACTTTATATGGCTTATAGAACACTTAAATCAAATAAATTAAGAAGCCTTTTAACTATGTTGGGAATAGTTATAGGAAATGCTTCAGTAATAACATTAGTTGGAGTGGGAAGAGGTGCACAAAAGTTAGCAGAAAATCAACTAAGCAATTTAGGCGCAAATGTATTATTTGTGGTCCCAGGGAATAATGACACTAGGAGAAGAGGAGTTGCTTTCCCTAAAAACCTTGTATTAAGTGATTCAGAAGCAATTCGGACTCAAGTTCCTACGGTAAAAAGAGTAGCTCCCCAAATCACATCTAATGAGGTTATTCAATACGAGTCTAAAAGTACGAGTAGTTCTATTTCTGGAATTACACCAGAATTTCTTCCTGTTAGAAGTTTTGAAATAGCGAAAGGAAGATTTATAAATTCACAAGACGTAAAAGGTGCTAAAAGTGTTGTTGTGGTAGGTCCTGATTTAAAAAGTAAACTCTTCCTTAATAGTCAAGCAATAGGGAAAACAATTAGGATAAAAGATCAATCTTTTGAAGTAATAGGAATAATGGCTCCGAAAGGTGCTGTATTTGGTAACAATCAAGATGAAACGGCCTATATTCCTTTATCTACAATGGTTAGTAGAATAACAGGCAAAGATCCCACCTATGGGATTAGCCTAAGTTTTATAAGTGTTGAGGCAATTAATGAGAATTCAACTAGAGCCGCGAAGTTTCAGATCACGAATTTGCTTAGACAAAGACATAAAATAATCAGAGATGATGATTTTGCAGTTAGATCTCAAAAAGATGCTCTCCAAATAGTTACTACAATAACAGGCGGATTAACATTAATGCTAGGTGCCATTGGCGGAGTTTCTTTAATTGTAGGGGGAATTGGAATTATGAATATAATGCTTGTAGCAGTTAATGAAAGGACACAAGAAATAGGATTAAGAAAAGCGTTAGGAGCAAGGCAATCAGATATATTAATTCAGTTTCTTATTGAATCTTTGATACTTGCAATACTCGGAGGTCTAGTAGGAACAATTGGTGGCTTAAGTACTGTCAAATTAATTGCATTAATAAGCCCATTACCTGCAACTATTGGTTCTAATATAATTATTCTCACAGTTATACTGTCAGGCTCTATAGGGCTAACCTTTGGAGTTTTACCTGCCAATCGAGCTGCAAAGTTAGATCCAATAGTAGCCCTAAGAAGTCTATAAATATTAATACTTTGAATCGAGACATTTATCGCTAAGTAAAACTATTAGTGATTTTTTCTTCAGCTTAAGTAAAAAAAATATCTAATTAATTAATATTTTTCAAAAATCCCTTTCAAGAAAACCAACAGAAGGGCCACCAATTCGTTTAGTATTAGTCCAAAAATTCAGTCCAAATGAATCCTAAATGGCGAGGCATAGCATTATGGCTACTCCCTATTGCAATTGTTTTGCTCCTCTCATGGCAGATACTTGGCAATACAGCTAATACAACTTTAGAAACAAAAAGTCCTTCATCTCCTCCAAGAAATACAGTCGTAGCAAGGATTAGCTATGGTCGCTTTTTAGATTATGTAAATTCAGGAAGAGTAACCTCAATAGACATATTTGAAGGTGGTCAGAATGCTGTCGTTGAATCAATTGATCCTGACATTGATAATCGTATCGAGAAGTTCAGAGTCGATTTACCTGGGATTACACCGGAATTAATAGAAAAGTTAAAAACAAATGATATTAGTTTTGATATTCATCCTGCGCGGACAGCTCCTCCAGGGCTTGGAATCCTGGGAAATCTATTATTCCCCTTCTTACTGATAGGAGGTCTGATTTTCTTATCTAGAAGATCTAATTCAATGCCAGGTGGACCAGGACAAGCAATGCAATTTGGTAAAACAAAAGCAAGATTCGCAATGGAAGCAGAAACAGGGGTTAAGTTTGATGATGTAGCGGGGGTAAACGAAGCTAAAGAAGATTTAGAAGAAGTTGTCACATTCCTAAAACAACCAGAAAGATTCACATCGGTAGGGGCACAAATACCAAGAGGTGTGCTTTTAGTAGGACCGCCGGGAACTGGAAAAACATTACTAGCAAAGGCCATAGCAGGAGAAGCCGGTGTACCTTTCTTTTCACTATCAGGTTCTGAGTTTGTCGAAATGTTTGTAGGAGTAGGTGCAAGTAGAGTTAGAGATTTATTTAAGCGAGCAAAAGAAAACAGTCCATGCCTGATTTTTATTGATGAGATTGATGCTGTTGGTAGACAAAGAGGAGCGGGTATTGGAGGTGGAAATGACGAAAGAGAGCAAACCTTAAATCAGTTGCTTACCGAAATGGATGGATTTGAAAGTAATAATGGAATTATTATAATTGCTGCTACAAATAGACCTGATGTACTTGATTCTGCTTTAATGAGACCTGGCCGATTTGATAGGCAAGTAACTGTTGATGCGCCAGATATTAACGGAAGATTATCTATATTAAAAGTTCATTCAAGAAATAAAAAACTAGAAGAAAAGTTAACACTAGAAAGTATCGCAAAAAGAACTCCAGGCTTTACAGGAGCAGATCTCGCAAACTTACTCAATGAAGCAGCAATCCTGACCGCACGAAGGCGGAAAGACTCAATTGGGCTATCAGAAATTGATGATGCTGTAGATCGAATAATTGCAGGAATGGAAGGCCAAGCTTTAGTTGATGGTAGAAGTAAACGACTCATTGCATATCATGAAATAGGCCATGCCCTTATTGGATCCCTTGTCCAAGCTCATGACCCTGTTCAAAAAGTTACTGTGATCCCAAGGGGTCAGGCAAAAGGTCTTACTTGGTTCTCACCAGATGACGATCAAATGTTAGTCAGTAGAGCTCAATTAAAAGCAAGAATAATGGGAGCGTTAGGAGGAAGAGCTGCAGAAGATATTGTTTTTGGTAGAGCCGAAGTAACGACAGGCGCAGGTGGAGACATTCAACAAGTAGCTTCAATGGCAAGACAAATGGTCACAAGATTTGGAATGAGTAACCTTGGGCCAGTTTCTCTTGAAGGAGATAGCCAAGAGGTATTTATAGGAAGAGATCTGATGACAAGAAATGATGTCTCAGATACGATCACACAACAAATAGACGAACAAGTAAGAGCTATTGTTAAACAATGCTATAAAGAGACACTATTAATAGTGAAAGATAATAGAGAAGCGATGGACAAGTTAGTTGAAGTAATTATTGAGAAAGAAACAATTGATGGTGATGAATTCAGACAGATTCTTAGTGGTTACACTTCTATTCCAGAGAAAGAAAGGTTCAACCCGATTCCTCAATAATAAATTTATTTTAAACTGATTTAACTGGTTTTTTATTAAAAACAGTATCGATCAATCCATAATTAATTGCCTCATAAGGAGACATATAAAAATCTCTATCGGTATCTTCTTTAATCCTTTCAATTGGTTGACCAGTTCTATCTGCAAGTTCATTATTTAATCTATCTTTCAAGAACAATATCTCATCTGCCTGAATTCTTATATCACTTGCCTGGCCTCTTGCTCCTCCTAATGGTTGGTGAATCATTATTCTTGAGTGAAGCAAGCTACTTCTTTTCCCCTTAGTACCAGCACAAAGAAGAAAAGCACCCATACTTGCAGCAAGACCAACACAAACCGTTTGTATATCAGGTTTAACATGTTGCATTGTATCGAAAATTCCCAGACCGTCATAAACGGAACCTCCAGGGGAATTGATATATAGAAAAATGTCCTTGTCTGGGTCTTCTGCCTCAAGAAAAAGGAGTTGAGCGACGATTCGATTAGCTGATTCATTAGTAACAGGTTCGCCAAGGAAGATAATTCTTTCTCGAAGAAGTCTTGAATAAATATCAAACGCCTTTTCACCTCGACCTGATTCTTCTATAACGATCGGGATCATAATCAATAGGAAAGGTCATCTAATCCTAACGGTGGAGGATAAGCTGAGCTAAGGTTTCAAGAGAATTAAGTTGAAAAGCTTTTTTGGCCTTAAATACGATTTCAGACAGCAAGGAAAAATTCTATAAAGAATTTCCTTATGTTATCCCCCACATCTTCAGGAAAGTTGCAGATGAAATGCTTGTAGAACTGCATCTATTGACACACCAGAAAAACTTCAAAGTGGACTCATTAGTCTCTATGGGTTTTGTTAAAGCATTCAAAGATTTGACTATTGGTTACAAGCCACTAAAACATCTAGATTTACTTTTTAATGCTTTATGCAATTGTAATAACATTGATCCAGAAATTATAAAAAAATCATGCGATACAATCATTGAAGAAAACAAATCTCTTAATTTGGCCAAGATAAATGATTTCATTAATACTAGTGAGGCAACTGAGGAAATAATAAAAACTGAAAACAGCTCATATAATAGATTAACAATTATAGGTATTTATAATTTATTAGAGAGTATACCTAAAGCAGAAAAAGAAGAAATTAAAATAGATAAAGAGAAGATGACTGTTCAAATAGGAGTTAAATTAGGCTACCCAAAAGACAGAGTAGAAAAGGATATAAGTCTATTCACTTCCAATGTAAATAAAATAAAAGAAGCCCTAGAGCTAATTGAAGCAATAAACTCTAAAAAAAGCTAATTCTTACTATCTTTATTAATATTAGATCTTCGTTTATCCTTAAAATTAATAAATGATATATAAATGATCGATATAGTAATGAATAGTAAAGATATGAATGAAGCAATAAAAAGTAAAGAGTACAGAGAAAAACCTTTCCCTATATCAAGAGTATTAGATATCAATTGATCCATCACCATTTCTCCCCCAAACAACCATAGCTATAGAAAACGTGAAAGTAGCGGCTAGAGCTGCCCATGCAAATGTGAATAACATTGAAAGTCTTACTCAATATTTATTTGATTATACTCTATCGTAACGTTCTAGAGGAACTAAAAGTTATCTATTTTAGAACCAACAATACCAGTAAATATTAGGATGCAATTAATGTAATGGGAAGAATTGTTTTAACTCACAGTACCTACTTAGAGGGTTTGGTAAAGTGGGCAAAATCTATAGTAAAGACAAAAGGCATTAAGACAATTACGCCGGGAGTCATTGGGAAAACCAAATCGAATACACAACGATTACAAATAAGAATAACTAGACAAACTCAAGGAGGATTCAAACTTATTGCAAGAAAAGGAAACTCATACCAAGAAGTCTATATAGTAACTGATCTTGGATATGAAGATATGGAACTATTACTTAAGAAGAAATCTTAATTCTTTGAATTGAATTTAGTTAACTTATTATCTCGGTTTTGGTTAACAAGTGAATCATAAAGTTCGCTAATCATTTCATTTTTTATCTTATCCATGGCTCTGTTTACTTCTTTTAAATTAAAAATCATATGTATAGAAGCAAGGAATATGTTGGTATTATAGTTAGATTACCTTTAAGCATATTAAGGAATAATAAAGATACAGAAGATTTCAAATCTCACAAAATATTATCTAATCTATGAGATATTTTATTTTGTTTTCATTAATTTTTATTAGCTCTAGCCAGGCAGCTGATAGAAATTATCAAATAAGGAAATTATGTAGTCGCGCATACGATTATCAAGAATGTGTAGACGAGTTTAATGTTAATACACGTTATAAAAAAACGATACCCAGAAAACTACCAGCAAAACCTATTCCTATTAAAATTAGACCTTACAGGTTAAAATAGAAAAGTTATAGTTATCATAATTCGTATTCAGAAACAAATTTATCTAAATAATCTGAATAGTTAGAGAGCATTTTTTCAGATTCGGAAGTGAATCCTGAGGTTTTATAATATTCACTTAAAGTAGTTATTTCTATAACTACTTTTTGAAATGCCTGACGATATTCAATCTGAATATCCTCTTCTTCTATATCATTTATCTTGGCTGTAATGAGTTCTACTTTCTTCTTTGCGGCAGAAATCTGATTCTCCATATCCTTATTGAGTTTTCTACGTTTCTTTGGCATCGAGACAAAATATTACACATAGAATATAAAACATAATTAGTTTTTAAGACAGTTTCACAACTTTTTATAACCGCGTCGAATTAAGAAATAAAAACTATCTGCTGATATAAGCCTTTGACAATATATTAATAAAGTTATACTTTATTAGGAGCTCTTAAGAGCCTCTATCAAGGATCCATTTACAGAATGTCGTCAAGTAGCCAACAAAAGGATTCTGAAATAAAAGCCAAAGCAAGCCCAAACCTACCGTGGTGGGTTGAGCTGCTTTTTGTTCAAATAGGCCTACCAGATAGATGGCTACCAGCAATCCTAAGACGTAAAAGCAACTCAAAGAAATTCCTATCAGAAAATAGAAAAACTATAATTTTTATATTATTACTAGCTAGTGGATTAGCCTATATAAATCCTTATACCAAATACTTCACAAGTCAAAACGTATGTATTGATAGTAAGTTTAGAGAACTAGCCAAAAAAGAAAGTAACTCTATATTAGCCAAAGCAAAAGCAGTTAAATACTGTAATAGCGGAATAGCCGAATAGCCATAAGCAAAATTTACTCAACTTCTATTTATCATCTAATTTATATGATGGTTTCTTTGCTGGTTTCTTCCCTTCAATAAGGGGAATAAAAGAAGTAAGGAATCTTCCCATAGTGGGCACCCAAATCTTTAAGTAGGCCTTTCTTAGAAGATTAATCATAAGGTCAAAAGAACTTTGGATAGCTTAAATAAGAAGTCTTATTATTTAAAAGACTAAATATAAATGACCGATGAATCTAAATTTAATTGCAATACTTGTATCATTCTGAAATGAGATGGTATGATATAAAAAATTATTAACTCTTCATGGCATCTGCAAAAGAAAAAAAAGAAGAGGTAAAAAAATCACTAAAGTTACTCAGAAAAGAACTACGTCAAATGCATCTTTGTGTAACTGAAGAGCTAACTTTACCGAATGCAATAGATGTCAAAAATCTAATGACAAAGATGGAACAACTCTTAGAAGTCGTAGAATCAAAGCCAACTAGAAAACCTAAAGCAAAATAATTAATAAAAATCATCCAATAAGAAACAAAAAAGAACAAAATGGATACAAAAACTAGTCCAAAAATTAACTCGAAAAATATAATTAATAATCTCGAAAAACTAATAAATGAGATAAAGGAATTGGGGGTTTATGAAAATAGTAATAACCTAAAGGATGAATTGATATCTATATTAGATATAGATATTGATGAAGAATATAGCAATTAAGATTTATCATATTGAAAAATATAGTAGATGTAATAACAAACTGCTCCTATTAATATAGCTATCATAATATTGACACTATGAACTATATCTAAATTCATTGTTGATTAAATAAACTAATTCAATTCTAATCCATTATCAATAATAATATGGCTTAAGTGAGAATATATCAACTAGATGTTTTACCTTTATCAAACGCCAAGTGAAAAATGTAACCAATGCCCAATCCAATTAGTATAGTTTTAATCAAAATTTTTACAATTATCACAAATGAAAGCAAGATAAAAATTAGTAGAAAATAAATACTTCTATCTCCCTTTAGCTTTTTGGCTTTGTAACCATCCTTGCTAGTAGATGGTATAACCTCTGGATCTAAACCCATCTACAAGGAATAGTTATTCTCATAAGTCCGAATTATATAAATAGAACAGCAGAAAACTAATTTCTGTTGTAAACTTTAAACAGAGAAGGGGAAAAAACTAAGATTGCTATAGCTAATGAATGTTCCTTTATACAATAAAGTATAGATGTAAAAGTTAAATGATCTATTAACAACCTAATTTCAATTCTTAGATCAAACACAGCTAAAAGTAATAATATAATTGGAACAAGTTTAATTTTTTTTGAATTATCATTCATTTCAGACTTTAACTTTAACAATATTGTTCTTCGATTTGATATTAAGACTTAACAAAGATGGAGCTAAAGCTATACTTGACCAACTTCCTACCACTACTCCTATTGCTAGAGCGATAGAAAATAACTTTAGGGAAGAGCCTCCGAAAAATATCAACGCGATAAGAGGCAATAATGTACTTGAACTGGTGTATAAGGTTCTTGTTAGAGAAGAAGATACCGCGATATCAATTCTTTCTACAGAGGTAAGATCATCAAATTTATTTAACTCTCTTATTCTGTCAAAAATAACAACCGTATCATTAACTGAATAACCTGCAATAGTTAAAAGGGCAACAGTAAATAGGCTATCAACTTCTACTTGATACATTAAACCTAACCATGCAAATATTCCACAGACAATAATCAAATCATGGGCCAAAGCTAATAATGCTAAAAAGGCATATTTACGATCAAATCTTATAGATATATAAATAGCAATACAGCTAAATGCCACTAAAAGAGAGATCAAACTGCTTTTAAGTAATCGTGCTCCAAGACTTGGACCAATAGTATCTATAGAAGCGCCACCTGCTTCCAATGGACCAACCTCTGACGCCATTGAATCAAGTACAAGCTTACTTTGAGATGAGGTTAAAAATGGAAGTCTTATTACTAGAGATTTAGAATTATCTAGAAGTTGAATCTTTGTATTAGAAGTTGTAATGGAAGTATTCTGAAAACCAGAAGAGTCAAGAATTTCACTCAATCTGTCTGTTATTGAGGTTGTATTAATTGTCGTACAAGTTTCGGCATTACATTGTCTTTCTAATTTTATTTGAGTACCCCCAGTGAAATCAAGACCAGGTCGCAAAGGAGCTTTTATAGAGCTATTTGTCAAAGAAAGAATAAAACCAGTAAGGCTTAGGAAAACTGCCAAAAAAGAAATTAGCCATATATTCTTTCTTCGGGAATATATAGGTATTTTATAAATTGTGTTTATATTATTCATTATAAAGTTGTTGAATCAGTTAGAACTTGAGGGAGTTGTCTTTCTGGCAAAAAATTAGTTCTAACACGAAGTGATTGATATGACATCAGGAATTTCAAAATAACACGAGTACAGGTTAGAGCTGTAAACAAGCTAAGAGTTACACCAATACCAAGGGTTGCGGCAAAGCCTTTAACAAACCCAGTACCAAAATTGAAAAGTGCGATACAACTAATTAGAGTTGTTATATGGCTATCTATTATTGAAGAAAATGCTTTTGAAAAACCTGAATCTATAGATCTAATTAAAGTATTACCTCTTCTTAATTCATCCTTAATACGTTCAAATATAAGAACATTGGCATCCACAGCCATTCCTATACTTAATATAAATCCAGCTATTCCAGGTAAAGTTAATGTTACAGGAATAAGTGCATAAAATGAGATATTAAATAAAGAATAAAGAAGTAAAGCTAAAATTGCGATAAAGCCAGGGAGCCTATAAACAATTAACATTATTATGCCTACCAATATCAAACCTAAGACAGCTGATACAAGACTTCTTTGGATATTTTCCGCACCAAGCGAAGGTCCAATGGTTCTTATTTGAATAATATTTACTGGCAAAGGTAATGAACCTCCCCTTAATTGAACCTCAAGTTCTCTTGCATCCTCTGCTGTAAAACTTCCACTTATGGTAGCTGATCCTCCAGTTATTCCTGCGGCTTTGAATTGACTCCCAACAGAGGCTTCGCTAATAGATTCTCCGTCTAAAATAATTGCGAGTAGTCGAGAAGTACCTGCTATAGATTGAGTAAGATTAGCGAACTTTTCTCCTCCTTCTTTATTGAAGTTAAGTGTTACCTCCCAACTGTCCAAATTTTGTTCCTGCCTTCTTCCTGCTGTGACTAAATCTTTTCCTGTTAAAAGTGAAGGCTCAAATAATGAAGCAAGATTTTTATTTATCTCTTTCTCTATTTGATTAATTTGTATTATTTTGTTGGTACTATTTGAAATTAAGCCTAATTCTTTTTGATATTTAGAAATTATCTTTTCATCGATTTCTTGATAATTAGATAAATTAGTTTTTTCTTTCTCAAATAAATCTTTATTAAAATCTTTTTTAAAGTTTGACCGAAGTATTCTTAAATTTTTAAATTCTTGATTTGTGCCAGGTTTCTGAGATCTAAATTCTAAAAGAGCTGTCTTCCCAAGAATTCGTGCGGCTGAAGAAGGGTCTTGTTCACCTGGTAGCTCTAAAATTAATTGATCTTTTCCAATTGTTTGAAGTGTAGACTCTGCAACACCAAGACTATTTACTCTTCTATCTAATACAGACTTTACGGCTTCAACCTGATCTGAGGTAATTGCTTTAATTTCATCTGTAGTTTGAATCTGGAGTGTTAATTGACTGCCACCTTTTAAATCTAAACCTAATTGAAAAGGAAAAGTTAAAACCACTGACCAAGCCGCTATTGCTAAAGCGAGAATTATGGCTATCCATCCTTGTTGTCTAGCCATACATTAAATTTCCTTATTAAGAATATTTTTAGCAGCTTCAACAATTTGGTGAGGTTGAATAATAGTAAGATTTTCCAATTTTCCATTATAAGGAGTTGGAATATCTTGGCTTGAGAGTCTTGTTGGAGGAGAGTCAAGATCGTCAAAGCATTGCTCAGTAATTAAAGACATTAATTCTGCTGCTATTCCCCCTGTTTTCATACATTCTTCAACGATAATTACATTATGTGTTTTCTTAATTGAAGTAGAGATTGTATTCATATCTAAAGGCTTCAAACTAATTAAATCGATCAATTCAACATCTATACCCTCTGCCTCTAATTGCTCAATAGCTTTAATACAATGATGTCTCATTCTAGAATAAGTAATAATAGTTATATCTGTACCTTCCCTTACTAAATCAGCTTGATCTAAAGCACAGATATAATCACCTTTTGGTAACTCCTCACTTAAATTATAAAGCAATACATGTTCGAAAAATAATACTGGATTATCATCGCGAATAGCCGCTTTCATAAGACCCTTGGCATTTGTTGGAGTACTACATGCAACTATTTTTATACCAGGAACAGCATGAAAATAGGCCTCAAGTCGTTGACTATGTTCTGCTCCTAGTTGTCTTCCTACTCCGCCAGGTCCCCTTACAACTGTCGGTATTGTGTAATTTCCACCACTTGTGTATCTCAACATACCCATATTATTAGAAATTTGATTGAAAGCCAATAAAAGAAATCCCATATTCATACCTTCAACAATTGGACGTAGACCGGTCATAGCCGCTCCTACAGCCATCCCTGTAAAACTATTTTCGGCTATTGGTGTATCAAGAACCCTTAAAGCACCGTACTTCTCATAAAGATCCTTGGTTACTTTATAAGAACCTCCATAATGACCTACATCCTCTCCCATAACGCATACAAGGGGGTCTTTAGCCATCTCCTCATCGATGGCCTCACGTAGCGCATTAAATAAAAGTGTCCCAGCCACAGGTCTAGTAGTAGAAGAGATTAAACGAATTTAATATCCAAGCTATATCAAAGGGTGCCTATTCAGCCTCCTGCCGCAAAAGTGGTCAATATGAGAACAGAAAGCAACATTCCTGGACAAAGCAACAAAATCAACAAACCAAGGTCATGAACATTCATTTTAATTGAGGGTGTAGATGAGCTGATATTTAAGTATCCATAGGCTATTTAAGATCAGGTTGCTTTACCTTAAATAAGCTTCGAATAAATACAATAGTTAGCCCTAGTCCAATAAATCCGAAGGTAAAAGTTGACAGAAAAGCAATGCCAATTATTAAAGTTTTAAATCCTGAAGCAACACTTTGTGCAATTGGAGAACTATAAGTTGGGGTATGAACTGAGAAATAAAGAACAACCTGTCTACTAAGTAATAAGCTAAGCCAAGAGAAAATCAGACTAGTAACGGCACCAGAAAAAAAACTTACAGGTCCCTTCTCAGGGGGCTGGGAAGAATTTGGTTCAGTCGAACTAGTAGGAATAGATTCCTCAGCCTTTTTTACTGAAGAGTTAATTTCTGGTGTATCAGAATCTTGCATCAGTCTAAGTAAGTACCTTTATTAAGCAATGAACAGCTCCAAGCATCTAGTCCCATAGATCTAAATCTCGTTCTATTGTCTTCAAGTGCTTCTTTTGCAGAATTAAGGTTATTAAATAATGCAAAGCAGCTGGGGCCAGATCCACTCATTGCAACAGATAAAGATCCTGGAATAGATTGAAGCAATTTTAAACTATTTCTAACAGAAGAGTTTATGGGTTCTATAACTTTTTGTAAGTCATTATATAAAGGTGGAATAACCGACTTAGAAGAAGATTTCAACCACTCTGAGTTCCTAAGTATGTTCCTGCGCAACTCAAATTGAGAACCAGTAGTTAAATAATGAGAAGAGTTTTGTTGTTTATTTAATGAATAGGCCCAAGGTGTAGAGATAGTAATGGAGGGATCTTTTACTAAAATGATTGCGAATGATGTTAAGGGTGATGTTACCGGTTCAAGTAGCTCGCCTCGACCAAAGCAAAGTTGAGTTCCGCCTAAGATACAAAAAGGCACATCAGAACCTAATTGAGATGATATATCTTCCAAAACATTATTTGATAATTGCAAATCCCAAAGAAGATTTAGACCCACTAATGTAGCTGCGGCATCTGACGATCCTCCTGCCAATCCTGCTCCTATTGGAATATTCTTAGTAAGATGTATTTCTACACCAAGCAAGGGATTATTCGAATATTTCTGGAGGATCTTTGCTGCTTTAACAATTAAATTATCATCACCTAAGCTCAGATTTTTTTCATCAGATATCAATGTAATAGAACCATCATTCCTGTAAGAAAAAGAAAGTAGATCTTTTAAATCTATACTTTGCATTACCATAGCTAATTCATGAAAATTATCTTTCCTATATCCTAAAATCTCAAGATGAAGGTTGATTTTTGCTGGAGCAGATATAAGTAGATTATTTTTACGATTATTATTTTTCATTTGAAGAAAGATGATCTGTGAGCTGAATTGAATTTGCTAAGTTTACCCAATTCATAGGGGATAATTCTTGTGGTCTTTGATCAAGTGTTATACCAATTTGTTTGGTCACTTGCTCTAATATTTCCAGACTACACAAAGTCGTTAGGGTATTCCTTATTTTCTTGCGTCTTGACATAAATGCTGCGGTAAGAAGATTATCAATTTTATTTTCTATTTTATTAGATAAACGTTGTTGTGGTAAAAAAGGCTTAAGAGAGATCACCTTTGAATGTACTTTTGGTTGAGGCTCAAAACACGATGGGGGTACATGACATACTTCGCTACATTCAGCTACTAATTGAATTCTTATACTTAAAGCACTATAAGAGCTTTTATCTGGGGTAGATGTAATTCTGTCAGCAACTTCCTTTTGAACAAGCAAGACAAGATGTTGGAATGTATGCGTCGGTATTTCACCTAACTTGCCTAATAATCTTTCTAATATTGGACCTGTAAGATTATACGGAATATTAGCGACTACTTTATTTGGGAAATCACCATTAGGAAGATTGAAAGAAGTAGAAAGAATATCTCCCCTGGTAAGGTTAAATTTAGAATAATCGACAAATCGGTCTTGGAGAAAATTGATTAATTGAGCATCTACCTCGATAGCCTTTATAAGATTAGCTGGAGATTGTAGTAACTTTTTTGTGAGACTGCCTCGTCCAGGGCCTATCTCTAATATATTATCTGTATCTTTAATCTCTGCCGCTGAAATTATTTTTTGAAGTATTGATTCATCTTTTAACCAATGCTGACCAAAGTATTTTTTTGCGAAATGGCCTCTAAAATTACCTGAAGAGTATTTACCACTCATCTATGAAATAAATATATTAAAGGATTAATACTTTATTATATCTGATAAATGCAATTAATCAATAAGTGATTAAACATAGTCAAATTCATCTCCTTTGTACCATGATAGGTTTAGATGTATATTGGTGACATTAAATAAATCAATATTATTTGCATGAAGAAATATATAAAACAAATTCATTTTCTTATATTTTCATGGCTACCAGTATTGCTATATTTTGGAGAAAGGAGTTATATAGCTCAAGATGAAGGGTATTATGCTCTACAAGCAAGATGGATTATAGAGAAAAATAATTGGCTGGCTCCTATGTGGTGGGAACAAATTAGTTTTGATAGGACGATAGGAACACAATGGTTGATAGCAATCTCACAACGAATATTCGGGCCTACTATATTTTCAGCTCATATCCCATCTTTATTATGTGCATTTATAACATTATTAATAACATATGAACTCTCAAAAAGATATTTAGGAGAAGACTATAAATGGTTAAGCCCAACAATACTTTGCTGTACATATTTATGGGTAAACAATGCACATCTAGCTTCTCAGGATATGCCACTATTATCATTAGAGATGATTGGGATATACTCATTAACTAGTAACAATAAGAAGTATCTAAATATATGTAATTTCTTCAGCGGTTTCTGGATTGGGCTTGCATTTCTAATTAAAGGAGTGATGGTTTTTCTCCCTTTGTTAGCTCTAATCCCATACATAATATTTTATAAAAGGAATATATATAAATCAAAAGCTTTTATATCAGGACTATTGTTGGGGTTTTTACCTTGTACAATCTGGATCATATTTAGCATTAGAGAGTATGGAGTAGAGAGTGTGCTAGGGATAATAAATAAAGTGCATTATCTCTCCATAAGTAATGATTTTGCTGCCCCATTCTATTACTACTTTTGGAATATACCGGTAAATACATTACCATGGTCTATATTTTCTTTAGTTGGATTACTAGGTATAGTCAATTCGCATAAACTAGACAAAAGATTAATACTTTTTATTTACCCAACTCTACTATTTTTAATGTTGAGTATATTTAAAACAAAAACACCCTATTACCCATTACAACTGTCCCCCTTTCTAGCAATCGCTGCTAGCAAAGGTATTCAAATAATTTCAGATCGAAAACATCAGCTCTATAGTTCATTCAAAATAATTTCTTCGATTATAGGTGTTATTCTAATAGTCATAAGTACATATCTATTAAAATCCAAAGCATCTAATACAATTAATCTAGGAAATATAGATAAAACAGACGTTGCTTTGATATTTCTTTTTATTGGGCTTTTTTGGTCTCTTATAATTATAGCAAAAAAGCAAAAGACTTTAATTCTTCTTACAATCATAGGACCTTACTTAGCGTTCATATTTACAGTTCAAAATGGAATTTTATCTAATAGAGACATTCATACATTATCTATATTCAAACAAGAAGCATTACATTCCAATCTAAAAGATTCGAGGGCAAATATTTATTATAAAGATAAACTGAATAATGATTTATACTCAAAGTTAGTAAAGATATCATTATATTCTCCCAATCTAGGTTCTAGAATAAAAGATTTATCCGAGGCAGATTCTCAAGATTTTATTTGGATCAACCATAAGGAATCTAAAATTAATGCTTCTCAAATAGAGATCATATATAGAAATAAGATTATTGACCCATGGATTCTTGTGAGAAATAAAAAAGATAAATAAAGATTCAAGTTCTCAATCCTGTATAGTTAGATGATACAAAGTTTCTAATGAATAAATCACACTCAAAGATTTTCTACCGCCAAAAAAATAGGACCTACTATGAAGATTTAGAAACTATTCATAGACTCCTTGTACCTACATCCAAAAGAATTCTAGAGATAGGATGTGGTACTGGTGATTTACTTAACGTACTCTCTCCAAGTTACGGCGTAGGCATAGAATCTGACGAAGCTTGTGTTAAATATGCAGAAAACAACTATAAAAATATCAAGATACACTTGGCAGATGTGGAATCAATTAGCCCAGAGCTAATAAATGAGAAAGAGCCTTTTGACATTATTATCATTAACAATACTTTAAATGTAATAAAAGACGTACAAGGTCTTTTAGAAAAAATTGAGCAGTTCTCTCACAAGAATACGAGATTGATAATAAGTTTTCACAATTGGCTTTGGCAACCTATTTTAAAACTAGGCGAAAAGCTTGGCCAAAGGAAGCCACAACCTCCCGAGAGCTGGTTAACACCTGGAGATATAACTAATTTACTCGATATTTCTGGTTGGGAGGTGATAAAAAAAGGAAACAGATGTTTAATACCCCGTCATATACCATTTATAACTCCCTTTTCTAATCGATGGATTAGCCAATTACCCGTATTTGATAACTTAGGAGTAACGCACTGGATGGTGGCACGTTTAACAAAGAAGAAAAAAGTAACTTCAACGGTAAGTGTAATTATTCCTGCCAGAAACGAATCAGGGAATATCTCCTCTGCGGTCAGTCGTATGCCGAAGCTTGGATCAGCTACAGAAATAATCTTTGTAGAAGGTCATTCCACTGATGATACGTGGGAGCAAATAAACCGTGTATTAGATACATATACTGGACCTCATAATTTGTCAAAATATAGACAAAAAGGCAAGGGAAAGGCAGATGCAGTTTGGCTTGGCTTTGAAAAAGCAACTGGTGAAATGCTTATAATTCTCGATGCTGACTTAACCGTAAGACCAGAAGATTTACCTAGATTCGTTAAATCTATGGAAGAAGGTTCAGCTGAGTTTATAAATGGTTGTCGACTCGTATATCCCAGATCAAGTAATGCGATGCCATTATTAAATACCCTCGCAAATCGCTTCTTTGCCATTGTATTTTCCTGGTTATTAAGACAACGTCTCAAAGATACACTTTGCGGCACAAAAGTAATATGGAATAAAGACTATCAAGATCTAAAAAAAGGCAGGTCTTATTTTGGAGATTTTGACCCATTTGGAGATTTTGATTTACTATTTGGAGCTAATAAATTGAATCTTAAGATAGCAGAAGTTCCAGTCAGATATCAAGAAAGAACTTATGGTAAATCTAATATATCTCATATAAAAGAAGGACTAATACTCTTTAAAATGTGTTTAGTAGCAGCAAAAAAATTACGCTTTATCAGATAAGATGAAGAAATTTAATTGGATTAAAATATTACTTATATTTATACTAATATATACATTATTTGCATTTATACCTGGTTTTTTTAATTTACAAGATACACTATTTAAAATTCCATTCAGTTGGTTTATATCAGCCTCACTTTTTACAATTTCTAGTCATTTGATACTTAGTTTAAGGTGGCTATATTTTATAAGGTATTTAAATTTCTCATTGAATTATCTTCAAAGTTTGAAAATATATCTAGCTGGGTTATCTTTTATGGCAGCACCCGCTAGAACTGGCGAGGCTATAAGAAGTATTTGGTTATCTACTCGTCATAAAATTGGTGTCAGCAACGGTCTGGCAATCACAATCACAGAAAGGATTAGTGACCTTTTAAGCGCACTTTTTATTATTTTCTGGTCAACTGGAAATATTAATAAGATTATTTTGTTTCTTTGTATATTGTTGCTGTTAAACTATATATTCAAACAGGAGTATATATTATTTAAGTTTAAATCGCTTTTGAGATACTTATCAACGACTATAATAAATTCCAACTCATTAATCAAATCCTATTTATCTAAAAAAGATCTAGTAAATAAAGTTACCTTAACTACCTTAGTATTGAAATCCTTATCCAAGCCTTTACCCATAATCTTCTCCACTTTCTTATGTTCTCTTTCATGGCTTACTGAAGCTATTCTCTTATATATAACTTTTTATAATCTAAATGTTAGCTTAACATTCCAACAAGCCGCATTAATAAGAACAACTATGGGTATAGGAGGAGCAATTTCTCTTCTTCCTGGAGGATTATTAACAAGTGAGACAACATCCATTGGGTTGGCTATTATCTACGGATCAGGTCAAGTAGAAGCTTTTGCTGCGACGCTATTTATAAGATTTTATACTTTATTTTTCCCAACTATTATTGGATTAATTGCAATTTTCATTCAAAAAGATTTAAACTCTTCTCTAAAATCTCATAAACCTATATAAAACAATGATTTTAGATCAAAAAAGTATCAATGCTTTAAAGGAATTGAAAAATTCACTGCCCAAAGAAAATCCTACTCCCAAAAAGGAGCACAAGACTCCCTCTCCTTCGAAAAACAAACAGCATCCGATAGAAACAGAAAATGATCCTGAAAAATTATTTCATTCACTCATTGACGTTTCTGGGGATGGTTCTATTCCACCTCATTTAATAACTAGACTAAAAGAAGCTGAATTATCAAAAGATAAAGCTAAGCTTCATAATACTTCTATTAATACGAATACATCTAAAGATAATAATCGCAAAAAATCCACTATTAATACAAAAGATAAAAATGAAAATCTTTACTTTTCCTTTGAAAATCTTCTTTTAGAAGAAGATTTCTAGAATTAAATAAACACATAAATACCTTTGTTTAATTCATCCCGATATCGAATACTTGCTATAGGAAAAGCTCGGAAAAAATGGATTTTAGAAGGAACCAATTCATATCTAACTAGGCTCCCAGGATTAATAATAAATGAAATCAGAGATGCTAATCCAAAAAAAGAAACTGAAGCCATACTTGCTGCGATAAAAAAAGATGAATCTCTAGCTGTTTTAAGTGAAGAATACAAAACATTATCTTCTATTTCATTTGCCCATGAACTTAATCAACGAGGAAGCCAACGTATTGTTTTTGTTATTGGTGGTCCCGATGGAATTCCCTCTCAAATTAAAGATATTGCCTCTTGGCAATTCAGTCTTTCGCCTATGACTTTTCCTCATGATCTTGCTCGATTACTTCTTACCGAACAAATTTATCGCGCCCAAACTATTCTCCAAGGAAACTCCTACCACCGAATATAAATTTTCTCAATGACTTGCCGAGGCACACCCACAACCAACGGTATACTGCTAATACACTAGTACTATAACGTTAATTGTGGGTGTGCCTCGGAAAAATAACTCAAGGTCATATAAGAAATCTCAAATAATATTGCCTCTTGCAACCGAGACAGTCTCAGCAGGGTTTCCATCTCCAGCTGATGACTATATAGATAATGGAATTGACCTTAATGAACAGTTAATCAAACATCCAGCAAGTACATTTTTCTTGAGAGTAAGCGGTCATTCTATGACCAATGTAGGTATTTATGATGGAGATCTTCTGATAGTCGACCGGAGTATTAATGCAGAGCCGGGAAAAATTGTAATCGCGATCCTAGATGATTGCTTTGTCTTGAAAAAACTTGTTCGTAACAAAGGAAGTCTTTATTTAGAAGCGGCTCATCCTGATTATCCAACTATAGATATAAAGCAATACGAAACTGTTCAAATTTGGGGAGTAGTTATCTATTGCATTCATGATTTAAAAAATGTTACCAGCTCCTTATGACAAGAGCTGTAGCACTAATAGATGGAAACAATTTTTACGCAGCATGTGAACAGATGATTGATCCCTCATTGGCAGGTAAACCAGTAGTAGTTCTCTCAAACAATGATGGATGTGTAATTTCTAGAAGCGCAGAAGCTCGGAAGCTTAGGATCGCTATGGGGACACCTTATTTCAAGATAAATAAAAAATTAGAAGAGCTTGAAGTAAAAGTATGTAGTTCAAATTATGAACTATATGGAGATATGAGTAGTCGGTTAATGTCTCTAATAAAATCTCATTGTGAAGAATTAGAGATTTATTCTATAGATGAGGCTTTCGTAAAAATAACTCGTCCAAAAGAATATGATCTAAAAAAATGGGCTAGAGAGCTTAGGGCTTTATTACATCGTAATTTAGGTTTATCCATTGCTATTGGTATTGGCAAGAATAAAGTACAAGCTAAAATTGCAAATTACTTATCAAAAACTTTAGAAACATATGCAGGTATATTTGATCTAAATATTGAAAAGAATCAGGATAATTGGCTTGAAATTGTAAGCATAGAAAATGTATGGGGAATAGGGAATCAACTAGCATATTGGTGCCGATTAAACGGAGTTACAAACGCAAAAGAATTACGTGATATGCCAAGCAATCTATTACATGCAAAATATGGAGTAACTGGATTGCGAATACAAAAAGAATTACTTGGGGATGTTTGCATAGGTTTTAATTTAAATCAATTACAAAAGAAAGAAACATGTGTAAGTAAAAGCTTTAGTAGAGCTGTTACAAGCAAAGAAGAATTACGACAGGCTCTTGCCAATCATGTAGCACGTGCAAGCGAAAAGTTGAGACGGCAAAGACAACTAGCAGGTAAAATAACTATCTATACACGTACTAGTACTTATACAGAAAATTTTTATAGCAAGAAAGCAACTATAAAGCTGAACACACCGAGCAATGATAGTAATATTTTATTAAAAGCATCTCTATCTCTAATAGATGAAATTTATCATTCTAATTATTCGCTAATAAAAGCTGGTGTTCTTATGCAAGATCTACAGAATATCGACTACATACAACAAGATCTAAGAGAACCTATAAACATAGAAATGCAGCTAAAAAAAGAAAAATTAATGCAAACAATTGACATGCTAAATAATCGATACGGAAATAGCACTATCTCGTGGGCTATATGTGGTACAAAAAAAGACTGGGACATGAAACGCAATAAGTTAACGCCTGCGCGAACAACAAAACTGAAAGATATTCCAATTGTAAAAGCCTAATATTTAATGAAAAAAAATTAAATTGATATAAGATCATAAAATTAATAGAATTTATAACAGGCGTCAAGGAAAAGGAATTAAAATGTTAGGATCAATAAATTAATCAAAGTAGACTGAATCCAAGTGATGGAATTTCTTCTATTTCTTAATGCAAAAGAAGAAGAGATCCTAAATATTATTCAAAAAGCAGGATACAGAGCAGAAGAGAATACACCTCTATGCTTACTAGGAAAGAATTACGTTGGTTTTTTTAAAAAGAATCAAAAAGCCATAGTTATTTGTACAGATAATGCAAAAGAAAAAGGAGGCCATATATTCGCTAAATTTAAACAAAGTGATCATTTCGACAAAACAGGTATTTTTATAAGAAGAGCACTTAGACATGAATCAGTACATGTTGCACAACATTGCAATAATGGAAATCTAATAAAGATAGATAGCAAAAAAAAGCTAAAATTGAATCCTTATAAACTAGAAGCATTAAAAGGATCTACAAATATATCAGGCAAAAGGGAACATGAATATCAGGCTTATATTTTAGAAGATAAGCCAAAACTAATAATCTCTGCTTTAGAAAGATATTGTCTATAAAATTAATATTAAAAACAAAGTATATTTACTGGCCGAGAATACTAGAACATCTTTGCTTATCTAAATAACTGATATGTTTACGTTCGGTGTAATAGAGGTTCTGAAAGTTAATAGCATCATTATTAAGCTTATTGAACATTGAGTTAATCTCGATCTCCATATCAACAGATTCAGAAGAGTTGATACTATCATTATTGATTAAATTACCGATGCATTTCTCCAAAGTTTCAAGACGTTGAGAACTCCAGGATTCGATTAAATGCCTACAACGCTTGAGTGACTTTTGACGTTCTAAAGTTGCTGCAGCTCCACGTAAATGTAAAACTGGCTGAGACATTTCTGCAATTTGATATTCACTTGGTTGTAAAATTGAAATAATTTTAGAAAGAGTCTTCTTATCCTCAGAAATAAGTTGATCAAAAAGAAGATTAGATAGATTAATGTCAATTAATTCATGTCCTGGGTCATCTCCTCGAATTATTGATTCTAAAAGTGATATGCCTAATATTTTTTCTTCCAATTCATTGATGGAAGACCAAAGTAAGCGATGATGATAAAAGGCAAAGTCCTCTATTTCTCTAACTCTCAACTCCTTACGAATTGAGGGTCTATGCGCAGAGCAATGTATATATAATCTGAGAATCTGTGATTCACTACGTTCTCTAAGATTTGAGTCACCTGGCTGTTCAAATTTTTTAGAGCGGCCATGCCATCTTTGACCTTTTATTTGTTTACGTAAATCTTCTTCTAACTGAAGAGCATACCGACCTTGGCCACCACTTAAAAGATGAGAAACTTGTTGAATATAGTGCGTTCTAATAGCAGAATTTGGAAGTTTGCCTAGTAATTGAACAACACCACTTACAGCAGATTGAAAATGATCAGCTCTACTTAAATCTAGATCTTTAATAACATTGTCAATTTGCCAATCAAGCCAAAGTGGAGAATTTTCAAGCAAAGACTTGTACTGAACGGCAGAATTTTCTTTTAAGAATTCATCAGGGTCTTTCCCAGAAGGTAGCTGGAGAACTCTTAACTCCAGTTGACCTTGCATCGCTAAATGCTCTACTTCAGTAATGGCTCTATTGGCTGCTCGAATCCCAGCTGAATCACTATCAAAATTAAGAACAATTTTTTTACTTGAGGAACAACGACATAAAGATGTGATCTGCTGATTACTAAGAGCTGTACCTAAAGAAGCCACTGAATTAGAAACACCAGCTTCGTGGAGAGCAATAACATCAAAATATCCTTCCACGACGACTGCGCAATCTTCCTTTCGTATAGCGTTAGCAGCTTTATCTAGACCATATAGATGCTTTCCTTTCTCAAAAACTTCAGTCTCTGGGGAATTCAAATACTTAGGTTCTGAACCATCGAGGCTACGGCCACCAAATCCTATAACTCTTTTCTGCTGATCTAAAATTGGAACAATTATACGATTTCTAAAACGATCATAAAAACCATCGCCACCCCTCCTAGGAATAATCAAACCTGCAGAAGCGAGAAGATCTAAAGATATATTCTCTATTCCATTAAGATGATTAAGTAGGGCATCCCATTTATCTGGAGCAAAACCAAGTTCAAAATTATCTATAGTTCCCTTAGTGAATTGTCTTTTATTTACCAAATAATCATATGCACGAGACCCTGATGAACTATTCAATTGGCTTTGGAACCATCCCATCGCTAATGAAAGAACATTATGAAGTAGTTCCTTTCTAGAAATTTGTTTTCTGAGCCGTTCCTGTTGAGGTGCATCTAAAGTTTCAACAGGAAGTTGATATTTACTTGCCAATTGAAGAACTACTTCGCCAAAGCTTTGACGTTGAAGTTCCATTAAAAATTTAATTGAATTTCCACCGGCTCCACATGAAAAACAGTAATAAAACTGCTTTGCCGGAGAAACCGTCATAGACGGCTTATTGTCATCATGAAACGGGCAAATTCCAACAAATTCTCGGCCTTTCTTCTTAAGGACAACATGCTCACCGACAATATCAACAATATCAGCCCGTTCTTTAACGGCCTCTATGGTTCTGGGATGAAATCGTGGACTGATCATCAACTTATTTTGATAGTCTTAAACAGATTGGTCTACAGAAAATTCCAAAAATTAAATCTTGCAGATATTTTCTTATTGAAATAGCTAAAAGTTCCTTTTTTTTATATCAATTTAATTATGTGGATCTTTATTCGAAATCATATCAATATAAATGTTAGGTATCTACAAGGGGCTAAATACTTAATTAGTAGTGCAATAGCATTTAGTTTAATGACTGTTTGTGTAAAGCATTTAAAAGGCCGTATACCAGTTGCAGAATTAGTTTTTACGAGAGCAATAATAAGTTTAGCAATTACAAGGTTTATACTCTTCCGAAATCAAATTAATCCATGGGGTAATGATAAAAAACTCTTATTAATTAGGGGTTTACTTGGTACAGGCGCTCTCTTTTGTATATTTAAAGCACTTGCAATCCTACCTCTAGCTTCTGCAACAATTATCCAATATACTTATCCGATTTTCACTTCACTAGCAGCCTCGATATTCTTAAAAGAAAAAATCAACGCTCAAATATTGCTAGCAATATTACTTGGATTTATTGGAATAACATTAATTGTGCAGCCAGGTTGGCTAGGTGCAACCGAAGTCAGCCTAGAGTTTTATCATGTATTAATAGCTATATGCGGTGCTGTTCTAACAGCTTTAGCGTACACATCTGTAAGAAAATTATCCCAAACAGAACATCCACTAGTTATTGTTCATTATTTCCCTCTAATATCTGTTCCAATAACCTTGCCATTTGTCTTAAGCAAAGGAGTAATGCCCATAAATATCGAATGGATTTGGCTAATAGGCATAGGAATGTTTACTCAAATAGGACAAGTTGCTATTACGAAAGGTTTAAAGTTATTACCTGCTGCTCGAGCAAGTTCTATTAATTACACACAGGTACTTCTTGCTTGCTTTTTTGGAATAGTTATTTTTAAAGAACCGATAAATAATTACCTACTAGTTGGATCATTATTTATTCTTGCATCAACTCTTATAAGTATTAGCGCAAAACCAAAAATTCCCTAAAATAAGTTTATGGGAAAGTGCTCTATGAAAAATTTTCTACTTGCCGTCTTAATCTGTCTTGGCTCATCATTACCAGCATTATCAGAAGATATTGATTCCTATAGAAGACGAGGGTCAAGTACAACCAGGACCTGCACTAGAAGAGAATATAGAGAAGAATATATACCTGGGACCCCTGAAAACCCTGGATATGTCAAAAACTGGTATGAATATGTTGAGGTTCCATGTGATCCAAACCAAAATGTAAAGACTGATAACAACGACTGTAAGGAGGGAAGTTTACTAGGTGGAATTTTAGGTGCTGGAATAGCAGCTTCAAGCTCTAGAGGTAAAGGACGTATGTGGGCTATCCCAACAGGGGGAGTTACAGGGGCCCTAATAGGATGTCAACTTGATGGAGGATGATTTTTTAAATTAAAATAATGTTATCCATTAAAAAAAAGCAATAAGCAACTGAAAAAAAACAAAACAAATATAAGCCTCAATATGAAATATATATAATGATTAGCTGGCTTCAAGGAGAAAAGATAGATGCTTGGCAAGCATCTAATAAAAAAGGAATTTTAATCTCTTGTGGAGGTATTGGGTATGAAATACAGCTCATTTCAAGAGATCTAATCAAAACAAATAACTCCCAAAACATAACTCTTTGGGTTCATCAAATTTTCAGAGAAGATGGGAATACACTTTTTGGCTTTCAGGAAAAAGAAGAAAGAAATTTATTCAGAAAGATTATTGAAATAAATGGGATAGGTCCACAAATTGCAATGTCGCTTCTTGAACAATATAGACTCAAAGATTTATTATATGCAATCAAGAATGCAGATATAAAAAAACTTACAAAGGCTTCTGGAGTAGGCAAAAGGATAGCAGAAAGGTTGTCAGTTGAATTAAAAGGCAAACTGAATGAGTTTAACGAAGTTTTAGATCCAGGAGTTTCAGAGGGACCTTTAATTAGTCCTTATGACGCAAAGATAGATAATTTTCAAGAACTAAAAGACATTCTAAGAAGTCTTAATTATGAAGAGGAAGAAATCAATAAAGCTTTGAAGCAGGTTATAGATGGTCTTGAACAATATACGATTTCTGAAAATCCTGCTCGTAACAAATTAAATCAAGAGACTTTTGACTCATGTCTCAAGGAGGCTCTTGTATTGCTAAGTCAAGATCTTTCATCAAAAGGAACTTAAAGAGTTAGATTGATATGATTAACAATAAAGTCTCTTTAAACGAGCATGTCACTAAATACAGAAGAAAAGCAAAGCCTAATCAACGATCATCAGGCTCATCCAACCGATACAGGTTCAGCTGAAATACAAGTAGCAATGCTAACTAAACGCATTTCCAAGCTCAGTGAGCATCTTCAGAACAATATTCACGATTTTTCATCTCGACAAGGTCTATTAAAAATGATAGGCCAAAGAAAAAGGCTTCTAAATTATGTCAAAGAAAAAAGTGAAAAGAGATATACCAAATTGATAGGCAAACTCTCAATAAGAGGATGAACGAAAAAAATTCTCAATCAAATGATTTCAGCAGCAAAATTAGTCATCCTGGCTTTCAATCTAAAAGTCAGAATTTAAAAAAAGATAGGAATAATCCCAAAAGAGAAAGCGGAATTCCAAAAGAAATTGCGAATAGAATGGCAAGAAGAATAGCTATCACTACTGGCATACCAACAATTAGTGGTATGGGAGTTTTTGTGCTTAGTTATTATTTAATAACTGAAGGTATTGCAGAAATACCTCCTGTAATCACCTTAATCTCCTCCGGAGGATGCTTCTTAATTGGTTTATTAGGACTAAGCTATGGAATCCTCTCTGCTAGCTGGGAAAAAAGCTCCGGCACATTATTAGGCATAGAGAATATAAAGCCCAATATATCAAGAATGAAACAAGCTTTTAAGGCTCAAGAAGTACCTAAATAAGGTTAATTAAGTAAGCTTTCACTGCAGGATGCTCTGAAAGAATTGTTCTGCAGAAAATTTACGGCCGTGTCTGCATCACGAACACAAAACTGATGACCAAATCTCACATAACTAACTTTAGATTCACCCCTTATTGCCGCCACAACGGGAACTCTTACACCTAATTCTCCTTTATTAGGACGATGTTTATATAAACATTCTCTCAACTTATGTTGAATCCCAATATCACCAGCTTGTTCTGGCAACAATTCTATTACAAGGAATCTAAGATCATCAATAGCTCTGCAATCATCAATAATTAATTGACTAGATTCGTCACGAATATCAACTGAACCCCAAACAAGCAAACGAGTTTCCAACATCAAATGTTCAGATAATCTTTGGTAACTTTTTGGGAAGACAACAGCATCACAAGAGCCAGTCAAATCCTCCAGTTTAAGTATTGCCATAGTGTCGCCTTTTCGTGTAGTCCTTTGCTTCATTTCCGGAATCATGGCGATACAACTTACTTTTGATTTATCTTTTTGTTCATTGATCAAGCCAATACTGATTGGAGCGATCAATTTGGCTGGTTTGGCAAGTTGTTTTAAAGGATGATCAGAGAGATAAAAGCCAACTACTTCTTTCTCCAGCCTTAATCTATCTGTAGGAGAATAATCTGGAATTGATGAGGCTTTTGGTGCAGTAGAAAAATCTTTTTGCTCTTTGGAATCACTTTCAGCAGAACTCAAGTCAAACAAATTACCCTGACCAGTCAAGCGATCTTTTGATCTAGATGAAGCCCAATCAATTACCAAGTCCAAATCTGCAATTAATTGTGCTCTATTAGAAGATTCCTCTAAATTATCCAAAGCGCCACAATGAACTAATGACTCCAAAGCTCTACGGTTGAGAACATTGGATGGAATGCGATCACACAAATCTGCTAATGAAGTAAATTTTCCATCAGAGCTGCGAGTTCTTATTAGTTCGTTAATAGCATTATCTCCTAAGTTTCTTATCGCAGAAAGCCCAAAAAGAATTCGATTATCTTTTGGGGTGAAGTCAATTCCGGATGAATTAACATCAGGTGGTTCAACTTCTATTCCTATAGAATTGCAATTTGATATGTAACGTTGGATCTTATCTGTGGAGCCAGAATTAACTGTTAATAAAGAAGCCATATAAGCCACAGGGTAATGAGCCTTCAAATATGCTGTTTGATAAGTAACTGCCCCATATGCTGTTGAGTGACTTTTGTTAAAGCAATATTCTGCAAATAAAACCATCTGATCAAAGAGTTTATTGGCTAACAAAGAATCAACACTTTTATTGCTTGCTCCTTCAACAAAAAGTTGCCTATGTCTTTCCATTTCTTTAATCTTTTTCTTACCCATTGCTCTCCGCAATAGATCAGCTTGTCCCAAAGAATATCCTGCTAAATCCTGAGCAATTTTCATTATCTGTTCCTGGTATACCATTATTCCATATGTATCTTTAAGGATTGGTTTTAATAACTCATGGGGAAAATCAATTGCTTCTTTTCCATGCTTACGATTTATAAACTTCGGGATAAGTCCAGCATCTAAAGGTCCAGGACGATAAAGGGCAAGTATAGATGAAATATCTTCTAAAGATGATGGCTTTAAATCTCTAACAATATTCCTCATACCACTAGATTCAAGTTGAAATATTCCTTCTAGATCTCCTCTAGATAAAAGATCAAATGTTTGCTTATCATCTAAAGGAAAATTATCTGGATTTAATTTCTGTCCAATAGAATCCTGCAAAAGTTCTACAGTTTTATTTATCATAGTTAAATTTTTCAAGCCTAAAAAATCCATTTTCAATAAACCTAATGATTCAATATCCTCCATAAAATATTGAGTAATTATTTGACCATCATTATTACGTTGAAGTGGAACAATATCATCAAGAGAATCAGCAGCTATTACAACACCAGCTGCATGTACTCCAAAAGTTTTATTTGTACCTTCTATTCTTATGGCCATATCAACCCAACGTTGAACTATTGGGTCAGTTTGATATTTTTCTCTGAATTCTACATTTGGCGATTGCTTACCTATCATCGCGGATAGTTTTGCAGGTTTTCCTCTCACAACAGGTATTAACTTTGCCAAACGATCAGCATCTCCATAAGGTATATCTAAAACTCTTGCTACATCCTTTAAAACTGCCTTTGACGTCATTTTATTAAAAGTTATTATCTGAGCAACCTTGTCTTCACCATATCTATTTGTTACATAATCAATAACTTCACCTCGTCTCTCGATGCAGAAGTCAGTATCAATATCTGGCAAAGATTTACGTTCTGGGTTAAGAAATCGCTCAAACAATAAGCCATTTTCCACTGGATCTATATTTGTTATACTTAAAGCATAAGCAACTAAAGAACCTGCTGCAGAACCTCTTCCTGGTCCGACAGGTATCCCTTTTTTTCTTGCAAAACTAATATAATCCCATACAACTAAAAAGTAAGTAGGAAATCCCATCTTATCTATAATATTTATTTCATAATCTAATCTTTCTAGATAATTAGATTCGATGTCATTTAAGGAGTTAATATGAAGTTTTTCCAGCAAACCATCTAGTGCAACTTTTTTCAAATAATCAACGGAACTTGTATCTTTAGGTATAGGGAAACGAGGCATTTTATAGTTACCTAAAATAGAATACTCCTCAATCTTGTCTGCTACTGATAACGAATTATTTATAGCCTTTAGAATAATATCTTTATCTAAATGATCAAGAAATAATTGTTGCATCTCTTCTCTTGATTTTATATATTCAGTACCTGTATACCTAAGCCTTTTCTCCTCACTAACAAGTTTTCCTGTAAGAACGCAGAGCAAAGCATCATGAGACTCAACATCATTTTTAGATAAATAATGAGCATCATTTGTTGCAACAATTTCTATATCTAATTCTTTTGCTATTCGAACAATTTCAACATTTACTATTCGATCTTCAATTGAACCATGATCTTGAATTTCAAGATAAAAATCTTCCCCAAAGGTCTCTTGATACCAGCGAGCAATATCTCTTGCAACATCTAAACGGCCTCTGAGTATCGCCTGAGGAATTTCTCCACCAAGACATGCAGTAGAGACAATCAAACCTTCACTATGATTTCTTAGTGTCTCTTTATCAATACAAGGTCTCGAAAAAATACCACGACCTCTCATTCCTCTTAGATGACTGATAGTAGTAAGTTTTACAAGATTCTTATAACCAACTGTATTTTTAGCAAGTACAACTAAGTGATATCTCCTTTCTTTCTTAGGTTGTGGGTCTTCTATTGATCCATTAATGACATACATTTCATTGCCAATAATTGGTTTAATCCCAGCTGCGGTACAAAGTTTTAAAAGTTCAATAGCTCCATACATAACTCCATGGTCAGTTAAAGCAAGAGCTGGCATTTCAAGCTCTTTCGCTCTCTGAACCATTTTAGGAAGTTGACTTGCCCCATCCAAAAGGCTGTAATCACTATGATTGTGTAACGGAACGAACCCCACAAGCCACTATCCACAAGACACTATATAAAGACTAGCGCTTATATTCACACACCATATAAAGTGTCAGACTTATTCAAGGAATGAAATCAGAGATTGGGCTATTTTTCATTACTGCTGCTGCTTGCTCGTATTGAAAGGCAGTCTGTAATAGTCTCTTTTCATCGAGAACATTAGCTATTAGCTGTAGACCAATTGGCAAGCCCTCTTGATCAAAACCACAAGGAAGACTTATTGCTGGTAAACCAGCAAGGTTGGCTGGGATTGTAAGCAAATCCGAAAGATACATGGCCAAAGGATTATTGTCATGACATCCAGCTTTAAATGCAGTCGTCGGGGAAGTTGGAGTCAGCAAAACATCGGCCTTATTAAAAGCCTTTTGGAAATCTTCCCTGATTAATGTTCTCACCTTTTGAGCCTTTTTATAATAGGCATCTACATACCCAGCGGATAAAGCATAAGTCCCTATCAATATTCTTCTTTTTACCTCGCTACCAAAACCTTCCGATCTACTAAAAGAAGTCATTGAAGCTAAATTGTCTACCTTATCGGATCTATAACCGTATTTGACTCCATCATATCTAGCTAAGTTAGCGGAAGCTTCCGAAGGTGCAATAACATAGTAAGTAGCTATACCATCGTTAAAGCAAGGACAATCTATCTCTACTAATTCTGCTCCTAATGATTGAAGTTGATTAGCAGCTGCAAGAGTAGCGTCCTTAACCTCAGGAGATAATCCACTCTGATTAAAGCACTGATTGATTAATCCAATTCTCATACCTTCAATTGACTTAGGTAACTGCTCTAGAAAGTTAGGAACAGGGACCTTCAAAGAGGTTGAATCTCTAGAATCATATCCAGAAATTACTTGTAAAACCTCGGCCGTATCAGATACACATGAACTAAAAGGACCAACTTGATCTAATGAGCTAGCAAAAGCTACAAGGCCCCACCTACTAACACGACCATAGGTAGGCTTCATGCCAACGACTCCACAAAAGGAGGCCGGCTGCCGAATCGATCCACCAGTATCAGAACCTAAAGATGCCATACATAAACCAGAAGCAACTGCTGCTGCACTACCTCCTGAACTACCCCCAGGAACACGACTTATATCCCATGGATTTGAAGTTGCACCAAAGGCTGAATTTTCGGTAGAACTACCCATAGCAAATTCATCTAAATTAGTCTTCCCTAATAAAATTCCACCTGCATCCCATAGCCTTTCAGTAACTGTTGATTCATAGGGAGGTACAAAATTCGCGAGCATTCGACTTGAACAAGTAGTTTTAACTCCGCTTGTACAAAGATTATCTTTTATAGCGAAAGGTACTCCAGCTAAAGGCGGCAACTGAACACCTGAACTACGATCTTCATCTATTTTCTGTGCTTTCTTTAAGGCTGCTTCAAAATTAAGAGTTAAATACGAGTGCAATGTTTCATCCTTTTCTCGAATTCTCTTTATATAGTCTTGAACAAGCTCTAAAGAAGAAGCGTCGCCATTTTTTAGTTGTTTACGCCATTCGGCAATCGACATTATCCTTGGTAATTCAAAATTAAACATATATAGCCTAAAAAGGGCTATGTAGTAAGTGGCTCAGAGCGACGACAACGTATAAACCTGTGACTTATAGAGGTCGCTCCCTCTAATGACAAGTCATCTAGAAATATAGAAAGATTTCTCTTAAGACTCCTTCTTGTAAGGAAGGGGCCAAACCAGTAATTAACACTTGGATCTAATGTTTCCACCTTGGCCCACCAAGTAAGACCAAAACTGTTTCCCAAACTGCGAAACGCCCTGATTGGGCTCATGAGATCCAAAGCATATTTTCTACTTTACTTACATTATTTAAATAATCAAATAAAACATTTTCTTATTTACTTAAGAAATCTTGAATTCATAACTCTTTCATTATTTTAAGAATTGAAATTTATTTAAATTCAATTCATTCTTTCTGAATTATAAATTTCATTTATTTAGATTTTTGCTCAAGCAGCTAAGAATTAGGTGCTCATCAAAAGACAAGTCTTATGTTAAGTAAATTTTGCTTTAATTAACTTTGGGGAAGGAGAGTAACCTGAAATTCTTTTCATCCAACTATTTCTTGCAATTTCATAAAGAACGACTGATGTTGCTATTGATGCATTAAGACTTGTTGTCACTCCCCTAAGAGGGATCCGCACTAATTGGTCACAATGTTTCCTAGTTAAAAGAGACAAACCTTTATTCTCGGATCCAATGACTACTACTAAAGGTCCACTTAAATCAGCTTCTTGAAGAGTAACTTCTCCTTCCTCTGCCAAACCGATCACGCTATAGCCTTGCTCTTTTAATTTTGCCAAAGACCTATTTAGATTAACTACTCGCGCAACAGGTAAGTGCTCTAAGGCACCAGCTGCGACTTTAGCGACAGAACCAGTAAGGCCTGCGCTTCGCCTCTGAGGTAATACAATTCCATGAGCACCCAAGGCTTCCGCTGATCTAATAATTGCACCAAGGTTATGAGGATCTGTTAGACCATCCAATGCCAACAAAAGAGCTGATTCTTTAAGAGAAGAACAAGCCTGAATTAATTTATTTAAATCAAGAGTTTCGGCTGCTGCTGTTTGTAGAGCAATACCTTGATGCACTGCACCTTTTGTTATCTGGGCAAGTCGTGCCCAAGAGACTTCCTCAACAAGTACTCCAGAAGTCTTTGCATCACGCAAAAACTGAAAAAACCTTGAAGAACTTCTAATTTCCGAAGTGCACCAAATTCTATGGATAGGTCTTCCAGTCTCAAATGCAGCCTGTGTAGCATGACGCCCCCAAAGCAAATCTATTGAATCTTCTTCTAAACCATTATTTTGATTAGCTAAATAATCGGTATTTTGTTGATCCTGTAATTTTCTTGGTTGATTTGAATAAGGGCTTTCTAAAGGAGCTGATAAAAAGCGTCTTCTTTGCCGAAAATTAGGCTTAAATTTTGCACCTGAATTGTTGAATCTTCTTAATTCATAAGGTGACTGAGAGGAAGAATTTATATCAGAGCTAGTATGTCGATCTGAATTAGATCGGAAATTATTTCTTTGACTTATAGAGGTATTCGGTTCGTTTTTGAAAAAATTTCTTTCTGTTGACCTGGAAAAAGACTTGGTGTCATTATTAAAATTGGGAGATGGTTCATTACTCTGCTTTTTATTTCTTCGGCTAGAAGTTTTATTGGATCTCCTAGATGAATGATCATTAAATTTACTTCGATTCTTGTCAGAACGATAACTCATTGTTTTTACCTAAGTACTAGATGGAGTGTCTTGAAGACGTTCTAATAATTCAGAAAGCCTTGGAGGATTCTTCAGAAATAGCCACCCAACCATTGTCTCAAATCCTGTAGCCATTGCATATGTAGCTGGATCAACTTTACGAGGACCACGGCCAGCTCGATTCCTTCCTTTCCGAACATAATCCTTTTCCGCTTCTGTTAAATAGGGATTTAATAAAATTAATGCCTGAGCTTGAGCACAAGCCTTTACCTCTAATACAACAGCATGATGAAGATCTTTTGAGCGGCCAGGTTTTTGACAATACCTAAGCCGTTGATGCATTTCCCAAACAGCATCACCGAGCCATGCTAATTGCAATGGTCCCAAATCATCTGAAGAACCTGATGGGCTCTGACAACTAATCCAATCAGTCAAGCCGCTAATTGATTAAGTGCTGTGTTTAGGTCATCAACCAAATGAAGATAATCTTGAAGGCGCACCAATTTTATTGTTTGCATTACTCTTGCATTACCTACAACCAAAAAAGATCGTTTTTGTTTGTTGCACTGTTTAGCAGTTTGTACCATTGCACCTAAACCGGAAGAGTCAATGAAATCAATTTTCGACAAATCTAAAATCACAGAAAGATTATTTGCCTGAAGAATTTCAGAAACATAAGTATTGAACTGTTTTTCTGAATATGCATCTAGCTGTCCAGTGAAAGAAAACACCAAACAGCCTTTGCGTTTTTCAAATCCACCTCTTAAAGAGACGGTAAGACGCTGTAAATCTTTTATGGTTTTAATCCTCCTTTGGCTATGGAAAGAAGTTTAGTTAGTTATTTCAAACTAAACCATGCTTTTACGTCGTTGTTCCATTAGAGAAACAAATCGATCGAAATGATGATCTGCATCATGTGGACCTGGACTTGCTTCAGGATGATACTGAACACCAAAAACAGGTTTGCCTCTCATAGAGATTCCTGCAACAGTTTTATCATTTAAATTAAAATGAGTTATATCGATGGTTTCTTCATCTAAAGAAGAAGCCTCAAGAGCAAAACCGTGATTTTGGCTCGTTATTTCTAATTGACCTCTTATCCCACAAGGATGGTTCAAACCACGATGACCAAAATCTAATTTGAAAGTCTCCCCTCCTAAAGCTAATCCAAGAATTTGATGACCTAGACATATTCCAAAAATTGGCAGAACAGTATCCTCAATCAAAGATTTTGCCAAGTTAATACCTTCCTTTACCGCAGATGGATCTCCAGGTCCATTTGAAAGAAATATTCCTTCAGGATCAAAACTCATAACTTTTGAAAAATCGGAATTAGATGGCACAATGTATATTTCACAATTGTGAGCAACTAGACGTTCTAATATTGACCTCTTAATACCAAAATCTATAGCAACAACCCTATAAGGAGAATCTTTTTTTCTTTTAATTCTTTGATCAAATTTCAAAGCACAAGCATTTCTCCAAATAAAGTCTTTTTTTGTAGAAACAATACTTGCAAGATTTAGTCCTTCCATCTGAGAAGTGTTCTTAAGTTCTTGTTTTAAATCAAGGAGAGAGAGTTTGCCTTCGTTAGTGATAACCCCATTCATTGCTCCGAAATTTCTAAGATGCCTTACTAATGCCCTCGTATCTACCCCACAAATACCAACGATTTTCTCTTCAACAAACCAATCTTCTAGTTTTCTAGAGCAACGCCAATTACTTGGTATATCAGTAAATTGACGAACAATTACTCCTCGAACAGAAGGTTTGCTTGACTCATTATCAATTTCATTAATGCCAGTATTTCCAATCTCAGGATATGTAAATGTAACCAATTGTCCAAAGTAGCTTGGATCAGTAAGAACTTCTTGATAACCCGTCATTCCAGTATTAAATACCACCTCTCCGCAAGTAGTCCCTCTATACCCAAATGCCTTTCCCTCTAAGAAGGTGCCATCTGCAAGTAAAAGTTGGGCTGTGTTAAGAGAATCAGGTTTCATCAATAAAAAATCACAATCAAGATCTTTGTTTAAAAACTATTCATCTAAAAAAGTTTTTAAGTTTTCAAAAACATTCCATGGGGAACCCGACTCTAAGCAATCTAATGATTTTTTAAAGCCAGATTGAAAGTCTTTCTCAATACCTGCAGCCCACAAAACCAGAGAATTATTGAGAGCTACAACTTGTTTCTGAGGTTCCGTACCTCCACCTTTAAGCAAAGAACAAAATATATCTTTATTAGTATCTATGCTTCCTCCTTTAAGTTCACTATTAGAGACCTTGGGAATACCAAAATCAGAGGGATTTAAAGTGATTGAGTTCAATTCTTGATTCTCAAGCAAAATTAGTTCATTAGGTCCTTCAAGTGAAGCTTCATCTAAGCCCCCAGCACCATGCACAATTACAGCACGTTCTAAACCCAGCTGAAGCAATGCTTCTGCCATTGGTTTTAGTAATTCTGATTTTGCCACTCCTAGGACTTGAGCACTGGGCCTCAAAGGATTAACCAAAGGACCTAAAAGATTAAATATAGTTCTAACACCAAGACTTTTTCTTAATGGGGCAAGGTTAACTAAAGAAGGATGCCAAACAGGAGCAAAAAGAAAAGTGACTCTTGTTTGTTCGACTGCATTTATAACTTTTTCAAGGGGAGCATCCAATCGAAGTCCAAGAACTTCCAATACATCAGCAGAACCAACTTTCCCACTAGCACTTCGATTACCATGCTTAGCAACATGGACTCCAAAAGAAGCAGCCACAAAAGCCACCGCAGTTGAAATGTTGAAAGTATCGGCACCATCACCCCCTGTCCCACAAGTATCGACCATAGGAATAGAAGGCAACGTTAGAGGCAATGAACAGGCTTCTCGTAAAACCTTTGCCATAGATGCAAGCTCAATACCTGAAACTCCTTTTGATCTAAATGCTGCAAGAAAAGCACCAGTTTGAACTGGCATAAGATCTTCGGAGAGCCACGCATTCATAATTGCTTTTGCCTCTTTCTCAGTCAAATCTTCTCCAGACAAAAGACTTTCAAGGAGTCCTGGCCAATCAAACGATAAAGACATTAGATTTCAGAACTAAATATTCTAATCACAAGAACATGATAGAAAGCTATTCACTAACGACTGAAAGCAGTTAGTAAAAGAGAAATTTAGTTATAAATCAACTACCAGAGTCATCAGACGTATCAAAACCAGAACCGATAACATCTACTGAGTTATAGCCTGGACGAAAGCCTTTTTCCCATATGTCCTTGGTTCTACTGTTTAGTGATTCTTTTGAAATTCCCCATAAATTTAAAATTTTAGCCATATCTGATTGCAGATCAGTCGCACCAGGGAAACCCTCGTATCTTATAAATAACCTTGCCAAATCTATTAAATCTTGATCTTCAGGAGAGTCTTTAGCCATCAATCGATTTAAATGGTCTCGGTCTACTAAGTAAAGTGGATGATTCTGCTCTTTCATCAGGTTTCACAAAAACATGACCCAAAATAATCGC
>QCIW01000007.1 GCA_003216435.1 Prochlorococcus sp. AG-402-N21 | reverse complement strand
GCGATGTTCTTCACTTTGTTTTAAGTGTTTAGAAAATTTTTAAGATTCCCGTTACTTTTTGGGGAATTGTTTATTAGATTCAAAATAACATTCCCAGGATAAACTCTTTTGGAGCCATTAGTTCAGATTAAAAGTTTATTTAAATCTTATGGTTCTGTCCGAGCCTTGAAGGGCTTGAGTTTAAATATTTCGAAAGGGACTCTTTTTGGTTTGTTAGGTCCTAATGGTTCTGGGAAAAGTACCACTTTGAGAATTCTATGCACTTTGTTGGCTCCAGATTCTGGCCAAATTTCAATAGCAGGTTTAGATGCTCTCAATAATTCTCGGGCTGTAAGGAGGCAATTGGGATATGTTGCACAAGAAGTTGCTATTGACAAAATACTCACTGGCAGAGAGCTTCTCCAGCTCCAGGGAGATTTATATCACTTGTCTTCTAAAGATAGGGATTCTCGAATAGATGAATTGATAATTCGTTTAGATATGAGCGATTGGATAAATCGTAGGTGTGGTTCCTATTCAGGTGGGATGAGAAGAAGATTGGATTTAGCTTCTGGTTTGTTGCATAGACCTGAGCTATTAGTTTTAGATGAACCAACTGTTGGTTTGGATATTGAAAGTCGAACAGTGATTTGGGAGTTATTAAGACAACTTAGATCTCAAGGAACCACTATTCTTCTTAGTAGTCATTATTTAGAAGAAATAGAATCACTTGCAGATAGAATGGCAATTATTGACGATGGCCATGTAATAGCAGAAGGTTCGCCTGATGAATTGAAGCAAAAACTTGGTGGAGATCGTATAACTCTTCGCGTTAGGGAGTTTAGTAATGAAGAAGAGTCGAAGAAAGTAAAGAAATTATTAGAAAGTATTTCTGGCGTAAGAAGAGTTGTGGTTAATCGTGCGCAAGGATTTTCTTTAAATCTTGTTGTAGATGATGAAGCTGTCTTGTCATGTTTGCGAGAGCAGCTAGAAAGTGAGAAGTTTGATGTTTTTGCGCTTTCTCAAAGTCGACCAAGCTTGGATGATGTTTATTTACAAGCCACCGGTAGAACCCTTATGGATGCAGAACTTTCCGCTGCTGGTCAGAGAGATCTCAAGCTAGAAAGTAAAACAGCCATGAGGTGATCAATCCCTTTCCTTTTTTCACAATTAACTGAATCTATGTCTGCTTCAGTAGAGCAAGTTCAAAAAAATTCTGAGGAACGAGATCTATTATTAGATCAGATACAAGAGATATTAGCCTTAACAAAAAGATTGTTTATACAATTAATTAGGCGTCCATCTACTTTAATTGCAAGTCTTCTTCAGCCTTTGATCTGGCTTATGTTGTTTGGAGCCTTATTCTCAAATGCTCCTAATGAGTTCTTGCCAGGTGGTATTAGCTATGGAAGATTTCTAGGTGCTGGAGTTATTGTTTTCACGGCTTTTAGTGGTGCACTGAATGCTGGATTGCCAATTATGTTTGATAGAGAGTTTGGCTTTTTAAATAGATTGCTAGTTGCTCCACTGGTTAGTAGAAATTCAATTATTTTTGCTTCAGTTATTTACATTACTTTCATAAGCTTTTTGCAGAGTTTTGCCATTATGGGTACAGCATTCCTACTTGGTTATGGTGGGCCAGGGCTTGGAGGTGTATTTCTTGTTGCTATAACCCTTTTGCTGCTTGTTTTTTCTGTAACTGCTTTAAGCCTTGGACTGGCTTTTTCATTGCCTGGACATATTGAATTAATAGCTGTGATTTTTGTTTTTAATTTACCTCTTTTGTTTGCAAGCACAGCTTTGGCTCCGATCTCATTTATGCCTAAGTGGCTTGGATGGATTGCTTCTCTTAATCCATTGACTTTTGCTATTGAGCCAATACGTTCTGCTTATCAAGGATCTCTTGATCTCAACCAAATAATTATCTTTGCCCCTTATGGTGAGATAACTGGTTATGGATGCTTGGCTATCTTAACCTTCCTAACCATTCTGTTATTTCTAATGATTAGACCTCTTTTAAATAGAAAACTTGCTTAAATCAGTGAATTTTTCAACTTTTACAAATCAATTTCCTTCACGCCAAAGAGAACTTTTGCGTAAAATTTTTGAAGCAATTAATCATAAAGATTTTGATAGAGTCTCTTATTTGAAATCCTTATGGGTACATAGATTTGGTTTGGATAATCTCCCAGATGAAAAAGTTCTTTCTGAGATATATCCAGACGAAGCAGTCTCAAGTCAGAGCATAGATACAAACAATGAAAGCCTAGAGGATGAAGAAAAGCTGAAATGGGATGATCAGCTTGAAGCCGACTCTATTTTTATTGAAGAAAGAAACGTAAGTTTATTTGAAGATAAATTATCTGAACTAGAAGAGGAAGTAGAAGAAGAGTTAGAAGAGGAAGTAGAAGAAGAGTTAGAAGAGGAAGTAGAAGACGAGTTAGAAGAGGAGTTAGAAGAGGAGTTAGAAGAGGAAGTAGAAGATAGTGGAAATGAAAATAATCAGAACTATAAAATTATGCGTGATAATATTAATACTATTGAAGATAAATTAGAAGAGAATACTTATATTAATGAAAACAAGTCACCCTCATTCGAGGAGGAAACTAACGATAAAGAGCAGGCGAAACAACACAAAGAAAATGATGAACTTTCTGAAAACAAAAATGTTGCACCACCACCACCACCACCTTCTATAAATGATCTTAGAAGATGGTTAAACTAAAGTCTTAAGTATAGTTTAAAGAAACAATTTGTTGCGGATTTAATTACAATTACATCATGCCAGGCATACCCATGCCAGGCATGCCCATGCCACCCATGCCACCCATGCCACCCATGCCAGGCATGCCCATGCCACCCATGGGATCAGCTCCTTCACTACCTGGCTCGGGAAGTGGTTCTGGCTTATCCGCTATTACTACTTCAGTCGTTATAAGCATGGAGGCTATAGAAACTGCATCTTGAAGTGCTAGACGCAAAACTTTTGAGGCGTCAATAATTCCCGCATTTAAGAGATCTTCGTATTCGCAAGTAAGTGCATTAAAACCTTTCCCTAGCCTTTGCATTTCTGAAATGACAACATCACCATTATGTCCTGCATTAATAGCTATTTGCTTGGCGGGGGCTATTAATGCTTTTTGAACGATCTCTACCCCCGTTTTTTGATCCTGTGAAAGCTCACTAGCAAGTGCTGTTAAACCTTTGCTCAATTCAAGGAAAGTAGAACCTCCACCAGCAACAATACCTTCTTCAACAGCTGCTTTCGTGGCATTTAATGCATCCTCTATTCGTAACTTCCTGTTTTTTAATTCTGTCTCGGTTGGGGCACCTACTTTTATCACAGCTACTCCTCCAGCAAGTTTGGCAATTCTTTCGGTTAATTTATCTCTATCATATTCTGAGTCAGTTGAGTCAAGTTCGCGTTTAATTGCTGAAACTCTTTCAGCGACTTCTTGCTTGTGATCTTCATTTGCAACGATTGTCGTAGTATCTTTGCTTATCGTTACCCTTCTGGCTTTACCTAAATCTGATAATTGAACTTTTTCTAAAGGCATTGCTTTGTCTTCGCTAATTAAAGTTGCACCTGTCAGTATTGCTATATCAGCTAGAGCAGCTTTTCTTCGCTCTCCAAAGGATGGAGCTCTTACTGCGGCCACCTGTAAAACACCACGATTCTTATTCACCACTAAGGTAGCTAGTGCTTCTCCATCAACTTCTTCGGCTAAGATAAGAAGTGGTGATCCACTTTTGGCGACTGTTTCTAAAACTGGAACAAGATCAGAGATGGAGCTAATTTTTCTGTCTGTAATTAATAGAAGAGGATTTTCAAATTCACATATTTGTCGTTCTTGATCGGTAACGAAATAAGGAGAACTATATCCCCTATCAAAGGCCATTCCTTCTGTAATATCTAATTCTGTTGTTAGTGATTTCGACTCTTCAACTGTAATAACACCTTCAGAAGTTACTTTTTCCATAGCAGAGGAAACCATTCTGCCTATTTCTTCATCTCCTCCAGAGCTGACTGTGGCAACTTGCAAAATTCTATCGCCACTGACAGATTGACTCTTTTGAGAAAGTTCTTCCAGGATTTTTTCTAGAGCTTTATTCATTCCTCGCCTTAGTTCTATTGGGCTTGCCCCTGCGGCAGTATTTTTTAAGCCCTCACGTACTAATAGTTGAGCAAGTACTGTTGCGGTTGTGGTGCCATCTCCAGCTTTGTCTTTGGTCTTTGAGGCTATTTCTTCAATTAGTTTTGCACCAAGGTTTTCAAAAGGGTCTTCTAATTCAATTTCTCTGGCAATTGTGACTCCATCATTAACAATGTCTGGGGCTCCAAATTTCTTCTCAATTACTACATTGCGACCTTTTGGTCCGATTGTGACTTTTAAAGCATCAGCAAGAGCATTTACACCGTTTTCAAGTGCTCCTCGAGAATCATCAGAAAAGCTAAGAAGTTTTGCCATTTTTCTTTAAGGGTGCACTTAATTTCCCACAGTAGAGTTCCTAAATGGTAAAGAGACTAAGTGGGGAAAGCCGAATCCTTTGAGAACTTTTGCTACCAAGTTTTTCAGAAGGAAGTTATGGTCTAAACATGAATGATCCAGGAGTTCTGTTTTTTGTTCTTATGGCCGGCCTGGCTGGGACTATGACTTTGGTTTATTTTCCCTTGCGTTTTTTTCTTACTGCTACAGAGCGAAGTAGAAGATTAAAACTTTTACAAAGGATTAGAAGATTGCGCGACGAATTAGGACAGTCTTTGGAAAATGAGTAGTCCCTAATAAAAATCTTTTAATTCATCACCATTCCGCCATCAACATTTAATACCTGTCCGGTTATATAAGAAGCAGCCGGATCAGATGCTAAAAATTTGACTGCTCCTGCTATATGTTCTGGATTTCCAAAAGTTCCTAGTGGAATTGCAGAAAGAATTGAAGAGTTATCAAGATCTTTTGTCATATCTGTGGCTATAAATCCTGGTGCAACGGCATTAACAGTTATACCTCTACTTGCAAATTCTTTTGCAGTACTTTTCGTAAGGCCTATTAATCCTGCCTTTGAAGCAGCATAGTTTGCTTGCCCTGCGTTACCCATTACTCCAACAACTGATGTGATATTGATTATCCTTCCTTTTTTTTGCTTGAGCATTGGTCTTGCAACAGCTCTGGTACACAAAAAAGCTCCAGTTAGGTTCAGATTAATAACTGCTTGCCAATCTTCGGTTTTCATTCTCATTAAAAGGCCATCCTTTGTTATCCCAGCGTTATTGACTAAAATATCAATTCTTTTACTGCGATTTAAAACTTCACTTATCAATGAATTAATTGATTCTTCTTCTGCAATATTTGCTTGAAGAGCATATGATTTCCCCCCAAAAGAATTTATTTCTGAAACTACTTCTTCCGCTTTTTGAGGTGATTGTGAATAATTCACCACGACCTCTGCCCCTGCTTTCCCGAGTGATAAGGCAATTGCTCGTCCAATGCCTCTGCTTGCTCCAGTTACTAAAGCAGTTTGACCTTCTAGTTGTGTTGTTTTAGTCATTGATCGGATATCTTGATAGGAGTTTAAAGATTCATTGATTAAGAACTTAATCTTTTGTATTCAAAGTAATCTATGAAAGTTTATTTCCATAAATCAAGCTCAGAGGGGCCTAAGCATTTTGCTGCTGAAGTGCAATTAAGATTACCTAAACAATAGGAATTAAATTTGGAGGGTGTTTAAGTTTTTTTGCAGAGAGGATGAATTGTGCATTTGTTAATTGCAGCAGCAGGAAGTGGAAAACGAATGGGAGCTGGAATTAATAAGCTCCTTTTACCAGTAGCTGGCCGTCCAATTATTCAATGGACTTTAGATGCAGCTATAGCTGCCAATTCAATTAAATGGATTGGAATTGTTGGACAACCTATTGATAAAGACTCAATTATGGGTTTTGCGAAAGATTATTCAAAACCAATCAGTTGGATTAATGGTGGAAGAACAAGACAAGAATCTGTGCAGTTAGGTCTTGCTGCCCTTCCTAGAGATGTAAAGCATGTTCTTATACATGACGGAGCCAGATGCTTGATTGATCCAGAACTTTTTAATAAGTGTTCTGAGATGGTAGTTCTTGGTAAAGCGGTGATAGCTGCGACTCCAGTCACAGATACGATAAAAAAAGTTGATTCTAATGGAATAATTCTTGAAACTCCTGATAGGTCTTGTCTTTGGTCCGCCCAGACTCCTCAAGGTTTTTTGGTGAATGCACTCAGACAAGCTCATCAACAAGCACTCGAAAACAAATGGGAGGTTACAGATGATGCCTCACTTTATGAGCGACTGGGATGGTCTGTGCAAATTTTGGAATCTGAATCTTCAAATATCAAAGTTACTAATAAGTTTGATTTATTAATAGCCGAAGCTTTACTTGCTAAGAAGGCAGAACAGTAAGGGTTCCTTTGTCCCCATTTAAGACCGCAGATCTACCAAGCGGCATGGCAGCATTGCCGCAACAATGACCTATAGGTAAATTTCCGAGAATGGGAATACCAAGGTCACAGCATCGCTCCATAAGAATCTCTTGAATACTGAAACTTCTTGCTGATTCTTCAGGATCCTCAATATTATTTTTACATTCATGAAAATCACCAAAACCTAACCCGGATATTTTTTTTAGATCTCCAGTCAAACGCCAATGTGTAAGCATTCGGTCAATTCGATATGGGGCTTCATTTGTATCTTCCAAAATTAAAATTGCACCCTTTAAATCTGGCATATGTCTACTTCCTAGGAGATGTGTTGCTACGGTTAGATTTCCCACTATCAAAGGGCCTCTTGCAACTCCTTTGGTCCAAGTTTCTCCATATAAGACAGGTAGCTCAACTCCAAATAACAACGCCTTGAGCCTTTCTTTACTCCAATCTGGCTCTTTGCTAAGTGACGTTATTAAAGGCCCATGAATAGCCCCATCAAATCCCGCTGAAACTCTTGATAAAAGTATTGATGTTATATCTGAGAATCCTAGTAGCCATCCTGGTTCCCATGGTTGTTTTCTTTCTAATAAACGTGCTGCTCCCCAGCCTCCACGAGCAAAGGCAATTAATGGTGAGGGGGGCATAGGGTGGAGATCTGCAAATCTAACCTCATCAGTGCCAGCAAAATAACCCCAAGAACGATCAATGAGATTTTGTGGTTTGCAAACTAATCCCCATTCCTCAAATATCTTTAAACCTTCTGATAGACATTTTTTATCCTGAACTACTGAGCTTATTGCGGCCGCAATATATTGGTCACCTTTTTGGAGAGGAGTAGCAGTAGTTTTTGGTTGAATTTCAAGCATGAAATCGTTATATTTTCCCAACTATTAATCCCAATAAGATCAAACCTCCAAGTCGGACTTGATTACTAAAATGACTTGCAAGATGGATAGTTAGCTTTTTTGAGTTTTTTAGAAGCCAAATTTCTTTTTGCATGCCAATACTTGCGATTGCCCAAAAGGGCCAGAAAAGTAAACTTACTCCCGAGAAGAAAGCTGCACAACCTAATAGCAGAGAAGAAACTCCATAGCTAATGGATACAGGCTTAATGATTTTGCCTCCAAAAGTTAAAGCACTACTATTCAGTTTTAGGTTGGCGTCATCATTTTTATCAGCCATTGCATAAACAGTATCAAACCCGAATGTCCATATCATGGTGGCTAGCCAACATGATATTAAAGGTACGCTGATTTCAATAATTGATTGACTTGCTCCCCAAGGGATAAGTACTGAAAAACCCCAACAAAGAGAAAGAATTGCTTGGGGGAATTTAAACCATCGCTTTGCAGAGGGATAAACAATTATTAGGGGTAATGCAAGTAGTGAAAGTTTGAGGGAGACAGCTCTGCTTTCGATTGGTAGCAATAAAACGATTACTAAGCTGAGCAATAGCATTAAGAATAGTAATAGCCATGCTGTAGATATTTTTATGGTTCCGAGCGCTAAAGGTCTTGATTTTGTTCGACTAACTTTCTTGTCAAAATTTTTATCCCATAAGTCATTTGCTATACATCCTGCTCCACTAATAAATAACGACCCAGCCAATATCAATGTTACAAGGCTTATTTCAGGAGGTGCTGAAGGGGTTAACCATAATGACCACCCTGCAGGTATTAGAAGGATAAGTCTGCCACTGGGTTTGTTCCATCGTAATAGTTTTATAAAAGGTTCTATGTGGCTTTTTAAAGTTGTTGATTTCAAGGTTTTTTATTTGAAAGAATTTGAGATTCCTGCACAGATAGTCTTTCTGATGGCAGAGTGTTCTTGTTGGGAATTTGATTCAAATGTCAGGTGTCAAATTAGACACTTATATCGAGAAAGACCTTTCCAGGGAGAATTCTCAGTTGAATCAGGCTGAAAATATAAGCTATGTGGGCGCAATCGATATAGGGACTAATTCAACACATTTGTTGATTGCCGCAGTAGACACTGTTTTGAAAACATTCAGCATTGAACTTGCGGAGAAATCAACAACTAGGTTAGGTGAAAAAGATCCCTTAACAGGTGAACTGACAAATGTTTCTATTCAGCGAACCTTAGAGACACTAAAAAGGTTTAAAGATTTAGCTGATAGTTATAAAGTAGAGAGTCTTCTAACAGCTGCTACTAGTGCTGTCCGAGAAGCTAGAAATAGTGAAAAATTTTTAAGCCTCATTAAAGATCATATTGGGTTGGAAGTTGAGGTGATCAGTGGATCAGAAGAAGCAAGATTGATTTATTTGGGAGTCTTGTCTGGAATGGAGTTTGGAGAGAAGTCTCATGTTTTGATTGATATAGGGGGTGGCTCTACAGAATTAATTCTTGCGGATGCCCATGATTCAAAAGCTCTTACTAGTACAAAGATTGGAGCAGTAAGATTGAAGAACGAATTTATTACTCGAGAGCCAATATCTGCTGGGAAAAGTAAGTTCTTAAGAACATTTATTCAAGGTTCTTTGGAACCATCTGTGGATAAGATCTTACGCCGTCTAAGACCAGGAGAAAATCCAGTAATGGTTGCAACTAGTGGGACCGCAATGGCTATCGGTTCTCTGATTTTAAGTGAGAATACAAGTCTGAAATCTAAATTACAGGGATATAAAGTTTCTAAATCGCAAATTGATGATTTAGCTAAAAAGTTATTGACAATGACTCTTGAGGAGTTGCGCGGTTTAACGGCTTTAAGTGATAGACGTTCAGAAATAATTGTTCCTGGAATTTTAATTTTGCAAACCACTATGGAGATGCTTGATGTGCATGAAGTTGTACTTAGTGAGCGAGCTCTTAGAGAAGGTTTAGTGGTTGATTGGATGTTCCGAAATAAGTTTTTGCAGAATCGGTTTAGCTTGCAAGGGAGCATTAGGGACCGTACTGTTTTGCATCAAGCCAAGCGCTTTAGAGTTAATTTTTTACGATCTGAAAGAGTTGCGCAAAATGCGCTGATTTTATATGACAATACATTTGGGGTTTTACATCGTGATAATGGTCAAGGTAGGCAGTTGCTATGGGCTGCTTCAATGCTACACACATGCGGCCAACATATTAATCTAGGCTCATATCACAAACACTCTTGGTATTTAATACGTCATGGTGAGTTGTTGGGATATTCTCAATCTGAGCATTTGATGGTTGCAGCAATTGCGCGATATCATAGAAAAAGTTTTCCTAAAAAACGTCATGACTCATGGCAATGTCTAACTGAAAAGGAGCATCGCCAACTTGTTATGCACATGTCGATACTTTTACGATTTGCAGCTGCTTTAGATCAAAGACCTGACCCTCTTGTTAGATCAATAGATGTTAGGAGAGATAGTAGAGATTTGATCATAAAGCTTACTTCTGAAAATCCCGCCCAGAATCTGGAATTAGAAAAGTGGAGCTTGAAAAAAGCATTATTAATGAGTAAAGAACATATAAATGTGAAAGTTAAAGTAGAAATTTAGCTAAACTTTCTAAGTGAAGATTTGATTCTTTCTTGTTTTATTGGGGATCAAAAGTTTTAGGTAAGTTTTGTTCGGTTTTGATATTAGGATCAAAATTTTGAATGTAGCTTATTGCAAGTATTGAGGTGCCTAAGCCAAGAATTCCTGAGATGAGAATCATTAATGGTGCAAATCGATTTAGATCTATCTTTTTCTTCTCTTTTGGTGAGTTTTCATAGATCTTCTGTATAGATATCTCTCGTCCTTGTAGTTCTTCTAGAATAAAATTAGTATCTAAATTTAGTTTCTCAGAAATTCTTCGAATCATAGCCTTAACAAAAACCCTTTCTGGAAGAAGGTCTTCTTGGCCATTCTCTAAAGCCTCTAGTTGCTCTTCGCCAATCCGAAGACTTGAGGAGAGGTCTTTTATTGAAATGCTTCTCCCTTGCCTTGCTTCTCTGATAAAGGCTCCCGCTTTCTGAAGAGGGGATTTGCTCTCCTCACGATTAATTGGGGTTTTAATTTTTATATTTTCCACTAAGACCCGACGAGTTTTTGTATTCTAATAGTTCTATCGCAAATCAGGCAGATATGTTTTAAACCTTGTATTTCTTTTCTTGCCTACTTTTAAATATATTCAAACTGCTTAATTTGTCTTGGCTTCAGATCTAATTTAATAGAGCTTATTTATTTCCTAAGAGTTCATCTATTTGCTATTATTATCTTTCTCTGATTATCTTATTATATATTCTTTATAAGTAGACTAAGAGTTTAATTACTGCGATCTAAATAGATGTTTGTGATTTGAATTGTAGAGATTTGAACGTTTGTTTTTTACATCCAACCCTGGGCTAATTATATAGATAGTTGTTCGGATTAATCCTTTTTCTTGCGAAGTGGATGCCATTTTTTTTAGAGGCACTATCTTGATCCATTCATCTTCCCAGCTAACCCTATAGCCAATTGCTACGGGGGTATCTTCCGGATAAAAATTCAGAAGAGTTTTTTCGACACTGCTAACATGACGAGCACTTAAATATAGACATAGAGATGCATTTGTAGATGCAAGTTTCTCTAAGCCTTCCCTTTCCGGAGTTCCTGTACGGCCACTCGCCCTGCTTAAAATAATTGTTTGCGTTATTCCTGGAATAGTCAGTTCTGAATTTAGTGCAGCTGCTGTTGCTTGGTACGCACTTATCCCTGGGATTACTTCAACTTGGATTTTGGCTTTTTCTAGAAGTTGAATTTGTTCGCTAAGAGCTCCAAAAAGACAGGGATCTCCATCATGTAGACGAACTACTTTTTTCCCTTGCTCCGCAGCATTAATTAAAATAGGTAGGATTTGCTCAAGAGTTAATGAACTTGTTGCTATGCATTCACAATTTTCCTTGCAAAGAGTAAGAATATTCTGAGGGATTAATGAATCTGTCCACACCAGGACTTCCGCCTCTCTTAAACGTTTAATTGCTCTTTGGGTCATAAGGTCTAAAGCACCTGGACCTGCTCCAATTATTGAAATTTTTGACACTAAATTCTTTTATTAGATTGGAATTTTTTTATGGTTAGCATTTTTTGCCTTTTGTATATCCACCAGAGACCTATCATACCTGCGAAGAATAATAGGAAACTAATTAATTGTGCTACTTTTAATCCTCCTTCGCAAAATGGAGGAACGGAATTGATGCAAAGAGGATCTATTCTTATTCCTTCAATCCAGAATCTTACAAAACCATAAGACAACATATATACAAAGGATAAGCTCCCTGGTGGTAATTTTAGGTTACCTTTTAAACCAAGTTGAAATAAATAAATTAGTAGGGCAAAGGTTAATATATTCCACAATGATTCATATAAGAATGTTGGATGAAAATAGTTTTGTCCCAAAAATAATGTAGGCCTATTAATTACAGGAATAAATAATTTCCATGGTAGAGAAGTAGGAAGCCCAAAAGCTTCATTATTAAAAAAATTACCCCATCTTCCTATACTTTGTCCTAGAGCTACTGATGGGACTAAAACATCTAAGACATTCCAAAAATTCTGTTTTTTCAGTTTGCAGAAAATTATCACTGATATTGTCCCCGCTATTAATGCTCCATGTATAGCAATACCTCCCCCCCATATTTCGAAAGCAGAAGGGATCGGTATTTTTAATCTGAAAAAATTTAAGTCACTCCAGAAATATGAACCTGAAAAATTTCGCCATTCAAAAATCACATAATAAATTCTTGCTCCAAATATTGAAGATAGTATGAGAATAGGAGTAAGATCATTGATAAATCCCGATTGAATACCACGTTTTTTTGCTAAATTACTTGAGATATTTAGGCCAATTAATACAGATATTGCGATAAGTACTCCATACCATTTCAATGCAAAAGGGCCAAGTTGAAATATTATTGGTCCAGGTGAAATGAACAAGGCAAAAATATTAGTTAATTGATCTTAAGATTTAATTTTAGCTTTAAATTCCTTCTGCAGCCTGTACTTTCTCCACTTGCTTTTTCTTCAAGACAAGCATTATCTGAGAAAGCGCGACACCACCCAGAAAAACTACAAGTCCAATTACTCTTGCATAACTTTGTAAAACTATTTCAGTATCTAATTGACCAAAACCCCCAACATTTGGATTTTCTGTAAGTAGGGCCCCTTTCTCTAACTTGTCTCCAATATTAACTAGAATAGTTGGTCCTACGGGAATAGTTTCATTTAAAAGTTCTCCTTCTTCAGTGAGTAAAGTTATTAATGTAGATCCATCTTCTGTAGGTTCTATTGCTGTAACTTGTCCAGCATTTTCTGCAGTATAGAAATTATTATTACTTTTTTCTCCTGTGGGATAAACCTGACCTCTGCCTCTATTTCCGCCTACATGAATTGAGTATTTCCCAAAATGATATTGCTTATCTACTCGTGGGTTGGGCGAAAGTAATGGGAACACAATTTCTTTGTTTTGATCTCCAGGTAGCGGACCAACAATAATTATATTTTCTTTCTCCTCGCTGTATTGACTGAAATAAACACCTTTTGTTTCTTCTTTTATATCTTCCGTCCATCTATCTTGTGGCGCTAGTTTAAACCCATCAGGAAGCATTACTAAAGCACCAACTTGAAGAGGGACTTTGCTGCCATCCGCTCCTATTTCCTCTGTTCCGTTTTTGTAGGGTATTTTTACAACTGCCTTGAAAACACTATCTGCCGCCACAGATTGCGGCACCTCTGCTTGCGTTTTCATATTGGCTAAATGGCAATTAGCACATACGATTTTTCCAGTTGCTTCTCGAGGATTCTCATAATTTTGTTGAGCCCAAAATGGATAAGCCCAACTTGCTGATGGAAGGATGAATATAGAGAGCGCTAAAAGAGAAGAGCTTAGAAAGAATGTTATTAAGCGACGCATGTTTTTAAGTTTGTTGGTGATGATCATCTATTTCTAAAATCAACCCCACCAAGGAGGAGTGTTAGTCCGAAAGTCGGTTTCGGTCCATTGACTAACTAAAACATTGTCATCGTCTATAGACACATGTGCTAAAGCTAGTGATAGTGGCGCAGGTCCTCTTACTACTTTACCTGTGGAATCATATTGACTCCCATGACAAGGACACTTGAATTTATTTTCTCCACTATTCCATGGCACTACACAACCTAAGTGGGTGCAAATAGCATTAATGCCATAGTCAGTAATTGCTTCAGGCCCTTCAACAATTAAATAGGTAGGGTCTCCTTTAAGCCCCTGAACAAGACTTCTGTCCCCAACAGCATGATTGGATAGCCAGCCAGATGCAGTTACAGGATTACCTAGTTCATCTTTTGCTGAACTTCCTCCTCCGCCTCCCCCAGCCCTTGCTGGTGTGAAGTAATTAGCAACTGGATATAAAGCACCTAGTGCGACACCAGTCACTGTTCCGAAGGTAAGTAGGTTCATGAACTGCCTCCTGCCCATTGAGGGCACATCTGAGGCGGTCATTTGTGTCATTACTTATGTACACCTGAGTCAGAATATAAACCAACGCGGCTTCATCGGGCCATTTTTGTTTTATTCAATTACTGGTTTCTTATTAGGAGGAATTAAATTGTCAGATAATCAAATCTCTTTATTGCCTTCTCCATTAACCGTTGATGAAGTGATCAGTTGCTTTAGAAGGCGTTGGGGTTTTGCTTATGATTTGAACCTAATAGTGAGAGAAGGTTCTCTTTATTTGCAAATTATGTGGGGTTATTTAGAACAGCAATCTTTTCCTATGAGCGAAAAGGCTTTTAGAGTTCATATCAATGAAGTTTTGGAAATTATTAATCGTTTAGGCCAAGCAGATATCACAAGGACGTGGATGGAAAATGTAGAACCTAGGCCAAGAATAGGAAGACCCCTTACTTTGCGGCTGAAGGCGGATGAACGATTGGGGGAGTTTCTTGTTTGAATTTTTCTATAACAGCAACCATGCCTACACCTATTAAAAAAAGTCCACTTATAGCAGTAGCTAAAAGAAGCATTGTAATTGGATCAGTTGAGGGAGTTAATATTGCTCCTGCTAGTGCTGAACTCATTACTACTAAGCGCCAGCTGGAAAGCATCTTCTTTGAGTGTATTAATCCCAGGCTTCCAAGAATTAATTGAAGAACTGGCAGTTGGAATGCCAATCCACAACTGAGCATAAGGAGAAATACAAAATCTAGATATCGTTCGATAGACCACAGAGGTTCAACTACATCAGCACCATATGCCACTAAGAATTTAAGAGCAGCTGGGCTTAGTATCCATAATCCAAAAGAAATTCCTATGATAAATAAAACTGCTGAGCCAATTACAGCAGGAGCAATTAGTTGTTTTTCTCTTTTTGTAAGACCTGGCAAAATAAATCTAAGGACTTGATAAAGAATTAGAGGTAATGCTGCTGTTAGTCCTGAATATCCAGCAACCTTTATAGAGGCAAACAAAAATTCTCCAGGGGATAACTGTAAAAAATGGATTGATTTAGCAGGTGCCTCTAGGATTTTTATTATGTTTTTAACGAATATAAGACTGATAGCCGAACCTAATATGATTGCAAAAAGACTAGTTATAACCCTTTGCCTTAATTCCTCTAAATGACCTGTTAAAGGCATTCTTAAATCATTATTATCTGGCTGGTTATCCATTCTCCAAACTTATTTTGATAAAATGGGCAAGATGAGTTGACCTTATATTGCCATGGATTAAGTTATTTTTTGTGTGTAATTAAACGAATAATTAAACACAATTATATTCTATGTAAAATCTATTTAAATGAATTTAATTTAATAGCAATAATAAAGCTAGCTCTATTTAATTTGATTTGGTGGGGTCTGGCAGGATAAAAGGTGGACAGTCATTTAGTGAGGATTTGCCGTAATTAGCATATTCTTTATAACCTCCCATTTTTCCATTGGTTTTCATAAGAGCACTCATGAAAGCTAGGAGAAGGAATACAGAAGGTGCTCCGATTATTAGTGCTGCGCCAAATATATAGCCAACTAAAAACTCCGGAATCGAATGGTTCCCAAGAAACTCATGTGTACCTAGAAGGAAATCAATCATTTAACTAAGAACTTTTGGTAGATGATAAGTCATTGAGACTTGATTTTACTTGAAGATGCTTGAGAGCTCTTTGAGATTCTCCCCATATTACTGTGCCACCACGATGGCTAACTGTTCCAGGGAGGGCGCCTTGCACTCTATTTAGAGATTCTACTGGGGCCATTACCACGGAGACAGTTTTGCTACCTTTTGCCCGACTAAATAATGCGGCAAAATCTGCTGCAATTTGGATATCTGATTCGTTGCATAAATTGCTTGATGATTTCAGGACCACATGACTACCTGGACATTCTTGTGCGTGAAACCAAAGATCACCTTTCTTTGCTTTCTTTATACTTATGAATTCATTTTGGCGATGATTTCTTCCTATTTGGAGTACAACTCCTCCTGGTGTTAATATCTCGATGTGATTAGATAAGGGTTTCTTATTCATATTGGATTTGTTAATTCTTTTTTTATTTGATTTAATCAAGCAGAGTTGTAATTCTTCTTGTAGTTCTATAAGACGATTCAATTGATCGTTTTCATTTTCCCATTTTATTGAGATTAAACTTTCTAGGAAGGTGAGGCTTTCTTCTATGCTAAATAATTTCTGCTTGTGAAGATTTATTCTTTCTTTTATTACATCAACAGACCTGCGAAGCTTTTTTGCTTTCTTATATAGTCTCTGTGCTTCTTCAATATTTTCTTTTTTTAGTGAATTTTGGCAAAGAATACTATCGGCTTTGTCTTGTATAATTTTGTCCTCAAAAGTATTTTCAAGAAGACTTTTTTGTCTTATTAACTCTTTTTCTTCTTCTTCTTTTAGTTTCTTAAGAGCATTTTCCAATCCACATTGAGTTTGATTGATCTTCTTCATAGTTAGATTCTTTCGATAGTAATTTCCTAATTCCAGACCGACACCTTTCTGTGAAGATGAGGATTTTTCTGTTGCCCAAACTTGGAAATCCGTTGGACCATTAAAGAAGATATGGGCTTCTTTGTTGTCAATATCATGAAGCCAAGTACGCCAATTAGTGAATATCATTTCCCACCTTTCTAAGGTTAGATCTTCTACATTAAGATCGAGAATACTTCTCGCTAAATCTCTATCATGGTCTACTAATTGAATAGCTAAAGATGGACTGATACCCTGATATGTACTTTGTAGGGACTCTTTTAGAGTTATTGGTAATAAGCATAACCTTTGTTTCCATTTCTCAAAAGTTTCTTCTTTGTTGGGTGGAATTCCCTTCAAAATAGGGGGAGAAACATAAATATCACCTGTGCTAATTGGTCTTAACCGAGACTGATGATTTCGAATTTGGCGGCCAAGCGTAATTATTTTTTGGTTTTGGTCTAATAGAAATAAGTTGCTATGTCTTCCCATTAGTTCAAGAATTAAAGTTTTTTGGATTGCATCTCCTGGACGTTTTGCCATAGCAAAATGAACGACTCTGTCAAATCCTTTTTGTTTTAAATCGACTAATGCAAGATTCTTTAATCCATGTTGAATTTGCTTCGCAAGAGTGCTGTTAGTTCCTATCTTAGGAGGGGCATTTATTTCTACTAGCCTTGGAGCCTCTCCCGTCCAGCAAATTTCTAACCAAGTGAGACCTGTTAATGTCCTAAGTCCCAATTGCAGAGTATTTGTTTCTGATTGTTGTGCTTTTTCAAATCGACTTGGCAGTATTTTTCCTTCTATATCTTTGATTACAGCCTTTAGGCTAGTTACATCCATTAATTGTAATTTGGAATTAGCCATTTGTTTTTAGTTGGCTGTCATTACAGTTACCTATCCTGTTGGAAACTCTGAAGATGAAAATGGCTTTTTCTTCCAAGCTCATTTTAATTACAGGCCCCAGTGGAGTAGGTAAGGGTACGTTGGTGAAAAAACTTCTTGAACGTAATAAAAATATATGGCTATCTATCTCTGCTACCACCCGTATGCCTCGAGAAGGAGAAGAAGATTCTAAGCATTACTATTTCTTAGAGCGTAAAAGGTTTGAGGAGTTAATCAATGAAAATGGTTTTCTTGAGTGGGCAGAGTTTGCTGGGAATTTATATGGGACTCCTGGTTTTCAAGTTAAGCAGAAATTAGATTTAGGGAAAAAAGTACTGCTTGAAATTGAACTTGAAGGGGCCAGGCAGGTCCGTAAAAGTTGTCCGGAGGCTTTCCAAATTTTTATAGCCCCTCCAAATTTTGAAGAACTTGAGAAACGTATTCGTGAAAGAGGAACTGAGACAGAAGAATCTATTAGAAATAGGTTAAGTAGAGCCAAAAAAGAGCTGCAGGCAAAAAATGAATTTGATGCAGTAGTAATAAATGATGACTTATCTCAGGCCTTATTAGCTTTGGAAGAACTTATAGGCGATATATAAATAATATTTAGGATTAATTTATTTAGATTGGGTGGAAAAGTAAATCTGGGACAAATCTATTGAACTCAACAATGATGCTTGCTGTTATGAAAATCCATATAGCTGCCATTACAGGAGCGGATCTGAACCATTTTGTGTAAAAGATTTTTAGCATTAGTTTTGTTAATTAATTGGAAGTAAATTTACAAAGGCGGCTCGTTTATTAATTAACAAAGCTCACCTAGGACCATTTAGGGATACATTTTTGTCGCTCTCCCTAAGGTCACCATTTTTACCTTCTCTATTTGCATGTAATGGCCATGCGGCTCCTTTCTTTAAACATTCCCATGCAACTTTTGTATCAATAATAATTTCATACTCGGCGGGATTTTTCTGTGTTCTGGCAAATCTTAGATATTCCCTGCCTGACCATCCAATAATTCCTGCAATGTATATAAACATGACTCCAGGAATTAACAAATCCCCTTCATGACCTCTATTTAGGAGAGCTCCAAATGGTTCAATTGGTGGACCTATTAAAAGATGGGGTAGTCCATCATCTCCACAGGATGCTTTGCTATAACGTTGAAATCTTGCAATGTCTTTAGGAGTAGTGGCTTCGCTAGCTCTTGCTTGAAAGCGAGCATTCTCTGAACAAGGTGTTAAAGCAGAGGCCGCAATGTCAGTTGGAGGTCTATCTTTATTTAAGACAGCTCCTTTGGCAGCATTTGCAGTAGGAGTGAATCCTAGAAGAATCAAGGCTGATAGGAAAATCCCTAATAGTCGCCCAATTAGATTTAATTCTTTTTTCATTTAATTAGCTTTTTTTAAAGCCTTCACTACTACAACTTAGATGACATTTAGCTCCAAAATGCAAACAGTACTAGCCCTCGAAACAAGTTGTGACGAGTCTGCTGTTGCAGTGATGGGTTTACGGTCAGGCAAAATACACGTTTTATCTAATTGTATTTCTTCTCAGATTGCTGAACATGCCAAATGGGGAGGGGTTGTTCCTGAAATTGCATCGAGAATGCACCTAGAAGTTCTTCCTTTTTTAATAGGCGACGCATTATGTAAATCAGGTAAATCAATCGCAGAAATAGATGCCATTGCTTCAACAGTGGCACCAGGTTTGGCTGGTTCGTTGTTAATTGGATCTGTTTCGGCTAGAACCCTTTCGATGTTAAATAAAGTCCCGTTCTTAGGTGTGCACCATTTAGAAGGACACCTTGCTTCAATTTTGTTATCAGATTTACCACCAAGGCCTCCATACTTGGTTTTATTGGTCAGTGGAGGACATACTGAATTAATAAGAGTAGATCCCCATCTTAAATTTCATCGTCTAGGACGTAGTCATGACGATGCTGCGGGAGAAGCTTTCGATAAGGTTGCTCGTTTGCTGGGCCTTTCTTATCCGGGTGGTCCAGAGATTGAAAAATATGGTGAAAGAGGAGATCCAAAAAGGTTTGTGTTACCCCAAGGAAGAGTCTCCAAGCCTGAAGGAGGTTTTTATCCATATGATTTTTCTTTTAGTGGTCTAAAAACAGCCATGCTTCGCAAAATTAATCAACTCAAAGAGGAAAATGAAAGGTTGCCAATTGATGATCTTGCTGCAAGTTTTGAGCAAGCAGTTGCTGAAGTTTTAGTTAGTAGAAGTGTGCGCTGTGCTACTGATCAAGGAATGCAGAATATAGTTATGGTCGGGGGTGTTGCTGCAAATACAAGGCTAAGAACAATGATGTCTAAAAAAGCTTTGGAAAATTCTATTGGGGTTCACCTTGCTCCTAAAGCTTTTTGCACAGATAATGCAGCCATGATTGGTGCAGCAGCTTTATTGCGCTTAGAATCTGGAGTAAAGTCTAGTTCTTTGCAATTAGGTGTTAAAGGTCGCCTTCCATTAGAACAATCTGATTTGCTTTATAAGCAGATCCAACCTTTTTAAAACTTCAAGTTTTTGGTTTTCTTTGACTCTCTATGTATTCTGAATCCAAAAATAATCCAATAAAATCATCTTCACCTGTTAGTAAAAAGGAGCTTAATTCCTGGAGAAGAGGATTTACTTACCAAGCTGAAATATGGAATGGGCGTATGGCGATAGCTGGACTTTTGTTGTTAGCGTTAACCTTTATTGGCTCAAATTTATTTTTTGGGAACTAACTCAGATCGAGATTTGGATATAGGACATTTTATAAATAAAACATTTATAGATCGCTACCATTTTGATGCTTATAGAGTTATACAAGAAGGGAGTCTTTAATTTTCTACCAATTGATAATGCACGTAATGTTATTTGGTGAGATTAGCTTTCCATTCCTAGAACCATCTAAATTTTTAAAGACCTGAGTTTGATGACTTTATTAGAAGTTATTTATGACGCCTGAGCGTCTCGGCCTTCTCTGGGGGGTAACCGTTTTTGCTGGAGCGGGGGCGAGATTTTTGTCTTTATTAACTGGTCTTCCAGGCGTTGTGTTGCTTCTGCTGTCTGGATTGTTAATTGGTCGTTCAGGTTTGGGCTTAGTTGAACCGCTTGACTTGGGGCAGGGATTGGAAATAATTGTTGGCTTATTAGTCAGTCTTGTTTTGTTTGATGGTGGTTTAAACCTTCGACTTCCTGGAGAAACAATCAAGGCAATTGTAATTAGGATTTCATTTTTAAGATTATCAATTTCCTTGGCAGCAGGTCTCCTGGCTGCACATTTTTTAGCTGGTTTGGGTTGGAATGTTGCGGCTGTTTATAGCGCGATAGTTTTAGCTACTGGACCAACAGTAATAAGTCCATTAGTTAAACAAATTCGTCTAGATTCTCCTCTGAGCGATGTTTTGGAAGCAGAAGGGTTGGTTTTGGAGCCTATTGGAGCAGTGCTTGCATTGCTTTTATTAGAGCTCTTGGTTGGTGATCTCCATGGTTGGAAGGAATTGGCTCTGGGGTTATTCGCGCGATTGGGAGGAGGAGTCTTAATGGGTTTGTTGGTTGGTTGGCTCCTTTCAGAATGCTTAAAGCGGGTGCCATCAGATCCAACATCCGGAATTAGATTGCAATTAACTCTTGGGTTCCTATTTCTTCTTTATGGGATCTCAGAATGGATTTTGCCGGAATCTGGCTTGCCGGCCTCAGTTGCTGCTGGATTCATAGTTGGCAGAAGGCCATCTACGAATGCAAATCAGTTAGATGAGTTAATCCGCCAATTAGCTCAACTCGCAATAACAATGTTGTTCCCACTTTTGGCTGCAGATGTTTCTTGGCGAGAATTAAGTCCACTTGGTTGGGGAGGGATTACTTGCGTTCTTGTTTTGATGTTGGTTGTTCGTCCTGTAGCAGTTAGCCTTGCCACTATTGGATTGCCTCTTGATTTCAAGCAGAAATTATTTTTAGGATGGCTAGCTCCAAGAGGAATTGTTACGGCTGCAGTAGCTTCTTTATTTTCTATTCGTTTGGAACAAGCAGGTGTTTTGGGAGCAGGACCATTACAAGGGTTGGTTTTTTTGACAATTCTTATGACAGTAGGAATTCAAGGCCTTACTGCTCAACCTTTCGCAAGAGCATTGGGCTTGTTAAAAAAAGAAGAATAATTAATCAAGGCATTTTTTTAAACGATTTATATCTTTACTCATTTGAGCTAAGAGTCCCCAGGTACTAATTAGATCTGGTCCTTTTAAGTTCCCAAGTAAAGCTGCTCTAAGGCTTTTCATAATGACACCTTTTTTTATTTTTGTTTTGGAAAAGGTGTTTTGAATCAAATCTTTTGCTTTGTTTAAATCTTCGCCATTCCATGGGTTTTCTTCTAATTCATTAATTAGAGCACTAATGGCTTCTTTTGCTCCTGTTGCTTGTAACTGATTAGCTCCGTCTTCTTGCAAGGAAGGCTCTTCAAAGAATGGTTTTGCTTCTTTTAAGAAATCATTAAAAGTGACTAATGAAGGTCCTATAAGGGTGCTTAGATCATTTCCCCATTTTTGACTTGGAATTTTCCATCCATTTTTTATTAATAATGGTTCAACGGATTTAAATAACTTTTCTGGTGGTAATTCATGAATTACTTGGGAATTTAGCCAGTTGAGTTTGTCCCAATCAAATTTCGCACCTGATTTATTTACTTTATTAAAACTAAATAATTTACTTGCTTCTTGAAGAGTAAATCTTTCATTCATTCCTTCAGGAATTGACCAGCCTAATAAAGCCATGTAGTTAGTTAAGGACTCTGAGGTGTAGCCCATTTCTTTAAAGTCACTTATGGATGTAACCCCATCTCTTTTGGAAAGCTTTTTACCTTCAGAATTTAGTATTAGGGGAGTATGGGCAAATTTAGGTGTTTTGAGTCCAAGAGCTTCGTAAAGAAGTATTTGTTTTGCAGTGTTGGCAATATGGTCCTCACCTCGGATTACATGACTTATTTCCATTGCTGCATCATCTATAACGACAGCTAAGTTATATAAAGGTTCTCCAATTTCAGAATTGTTTGTTCTCCGGGAAATAACCATATCTCCTCCAAGATCTTGACCGCTCCATGTCATTGCTCCTCTGATTAGGTCATCCCATTCGATGGATTGAGATTCATCTATTCGAAAACGAATTACTGAAGATCTTCCTTCGGATATATATTTCTTTTCTTCGGCTTCATTTAAGTCTCTGCATCTGTTGTCATAGCGAGGTGGTTTCCCTTGAAGCTTTTGAGACTTCCTCATTTCTTCAAGTTCATTGTCAGTGGCATAACAGCGATAAGCGAGACCTCTTTTTAAAAGAGTCTTGATGGCTTTTTTATGTTCTTCTATACGCGAGCTCTGAATAGTTAATTGTTCATCCCAATCAAGGTTTAACCATTTCAATCCTTCAAGAATGTTTTCTAAAAATTTTGGACTTGATCTTTCTTTGTCGGTATCTTCTATTCGAAGTAGAAATTTCCCGGCGTTTTTTTTAGCAAAAAGCCAATTAAACAAAGCTGTCCTGGCTGTTCCTATATGGAGTGTTCCTGTTGGGCTGGGGGCAAGTCTTACTCTAACCGTCACACTTTGTTTTTATGTTGGAACGGGACCGACGGGATTCGAACCCGCAACTTCCGCCGTGACAGGGCGGTGCTCTAACCAGTTGAACTACGGTCCCATAGTTCTAATGTCCAGGTAAGGACTTTAGAGATATGGTTGGCTTTTAAACCCTCAGAGAAGTATCAATCTAATACCAGCTAATCGTCAACTCAGAAAATTTGTTTTTTTAATAAATTTTAGAGTCAAGACTTTTAGGGAAATTGAAAATAGCAAGTTTTATTTGCTAATAGCTGCGGGAAAATTTAGAGAATTGAAATATTCAAGGACGAAATCCCGCAGGTTCTATGAGACGAACTTGATTACCTCTGGCCGTAAACTCTCTCCCTTGATCGCTTTGTACTACAACTCTTCCGCCAGATTTAACTCGAATGACTCTTGCTCGAACCCAGCCTAAGGCGGCTGATTCAAGAACTTTAACGACATCACCAGGTTGAAGATCTAACTCCATTCTTTAAACAAAGTAACTGCATTGAGGGTGATCGAACGCGCCGTGGAGGACTCGAACCCCCGACATCAGGTTTTGGAGACCTGCGTTCTACCAACTGAACTAACGGCGCATTGTAAATACCCTTTGGTCATTATCACAATAATGACAGGTGGATAAAATGAGGCCGAAACCTCAGCGGTCGAAGCGCTGCTTGACGCGTGTGGCTTTGCCTACACGTTCTCGCAGATAGAAAAGCTTCGCTCTTCTAACTTTACCGCGGCGCTCGACTTTTATAGAAGCTACTTGCGGGCTGTGAACCATAAATACTCTTTCAACACCTATACCTTGAAAAATTCGTCTAACTGTAATTGTTTGATTTAAGCCTCCATGGCGCTTTGCAATGATTACGCCTTCATATGGCTGAACTCTTTCTTTATTTCCTTCACTTATACGAACTCCAACTTTTACCGTATCGCCAACATAAATTTCAGGGAGACTCTTTTTTTGTTGGGATTTTTGGAATTCATCAATAAGTGCATTTGCACTCATTTTAGGAGAAGGATTATTTGATTCGGATGTGGAATTCTTTGCTTCCAGTTCCGAACTTTCAGTATTTAAGGAGCTTGGATCTGCTCCAGTACTTGTTTCCTCCTCCTTCATTTGTGAGGTAGGTTGTGAATCTTCTGACATCCTCGGATCTTTAGGTTCCTCAAGATAAACATTGTAGCTTCTGGGTAATCCGTCTTGGCTAATTTCTTTTCTTTTCTTTTAGGAGTAGATTTTTTATATCAGGAAATAACCTGCAAAGAAATCGATATAGTTGATATACAGAGGGATTTCATCTATCAAAATGAATGGAATGGCCTTAAAAGAAAAATTTTAATTTTGCAGAAATTATGAAACTTTTTTCTGATCTTCTCTCCTCCTCTCGTCCTCATCAGAGTAATTCTAATGGACCTGTTATTCAGCAAAGGAGAGGTATTGAGATTAAATCAGCAAGAGAGATAGAAATAATGAGGAAAGCTAGTCGAATAGTGGCAACAGTTCTCAAGGAAATTAACTCAATTGCGGCGCCAGGAATGTCAACAGCTGATCTTGATAAATTTGCAGAAGGTCGTATTAGAGAAATGGGGGCTACCCCAAGTTTTAAGGGCTACCATGGATTCCCCGCAAGCATTTGTTCAAGTATTAATAATGAAGTTGTTCATGGGATACCTTCACCTAAAAAGATCATAAAAAATGGAGACTTGTTGAAGGTAGATACAGGGGCATTTTTCCAGGGTTATCACGGAGATAGTTGTATCACTATTTGCGTTGGAGAAGTTTCAAGTAAAGCTAAAGATTTAAGTAGGGTTGCCCAGGAGGCCCTTAAAGCTGGGATTGCTCAAATTAGGCCTAAAAATAGTCTTTTGGATATTGCTGGAGCGATTGAAGATCTAGTAACAGCTAATGGTTTTAGTGTTGTTGAGGATTACACAGGCCATGGAGTGGGGAGGAACCTTCATGAAGAACCCTCTGTTTTTAATTTTAGAACTAATGACCTTCCTAATGTCACTTTGCGCGAAGGTATGACTTTAGCTATAGAACCAATAGTTAATTTAGGAGAAAAAAATTGTCGAACTTTAAGAGATGGATGGACGGTTGTAACAAAAGATGGAAGTCTTTCAGCTCAATGGGAACATACTGTTTTAGTTACAAGTAAAGGTTGCGATATCCTTACTGATCGCCAGATATAACCTGTAAGTCTAATGTTTGATTCTAAGGGTAAATTTTAAGTAAATATACCTTAATAGTTCAGTTATAGGCATAGTAATATATGTAATAGGATTAGGACTTATAATAATAAGATCTATTCTTAATTTAGCCAAATTTAAGATCTGCTTCGCAACTATTTCAGCATCCATTATTCCTATCGGGTTGAGATCTGACTTGAATGGCCCTAAGATAAGTTTACGAATCTTCAGTGATTTTTGTGGACTTTTATTTATACTTGCCATCTTAATAGAAACTATTTGACCTAAAAGTCTTTTGCTTATTTCATATAAAGGGCTTAAGGCTGGTTGTATTTCAGCCTCTGATGTGTTTACCCATATTTCTTTGTATTTGGAATTATTTATATCTTTTTCGGATAGATATTCAAAGCGTTCTATTATTCTCCAAGAGCTGATAGCATTGACTTCTAAGGCCATATTTATATCTTTATTTCCGCTAACTCCTTGTTTGTTTATACCATGATTTAATATTATTATATCTAGCGTTATTAAGGTGCTGTCTAATAATGATTCTTGTCCGCATTCCCAGTTAACCCATTTGTGTGGAGAATATTCAGAGGGCTTTTGCTTTGAAATATCTTTTGTAGTAAATCCAATTACAAAAGCACCCTTGTCTTTTAATTCTTTAGTTAGAGCTCTTCCTAGAGCTCCTGAAGCCCCAGTTATACCTACGCGTAGTTGATCCCAATTGCTAAAATGTTTAGTAATTTTGCTCATTATTTATATTTAATTTATAGAAGTAAAAGAAATTAAACTTAAGTGTGCAGAAGAATTTTGATTTGATCATAAATGGTTTTTTCTATAGAAATCAAATTTCAAATGTTGTTGATCTCCAATTATTTATTTTTAATGCTGTTGAGGAAATTTTTTAAAATTATAAAATTATTTAGAAAGAAGTATTTTGAGGCCGGTCATGGGAAAGACTTTACTGATCGGATCTTGTGAGCCATTTAGTGGTAAATCTGCTCTGGTTTTGGGAATTGCTCGTAAGTTTATCCAATCTAAAAAATTAGTTAGATTTGGTAAACCTCTTGCCACCACATTGGAGGTGGCTCCTAATTCTGGGGAGATTACTTCGAAAATAATTGATGATGATGTGCGCTTTATAGGAAAAACTCTTGGTTTATCTGAAGAGCAATTAATACCATCGGTGGATTATTTGTCATCATATATTTCGGAGAAACGCCTTTTTGCTTCCAACCTTGAACCTGGGAATGATTTCGAAAGATTGAAAAAAACTGTATTAGAGCCTCTTGAGGGAATTAATATTCTTGAAGGGGCAGGAAGCTTAAATGAAGGGCTTCTTTATGGTTTAAGCCTTGTAGAAGTTGCAAAAAAATTAGATTTACCTGTTTTATTAGTTCACCCCTGGAAGGACTCCAGGAGTGTAGAGGAGTTATTAGCTGCCAAACAACAATTAAGAGACCATCTTGTAGGAGTGGTTCTAAATGCTGTAACTCCAAATGAAATTAATAATATTGAGAGTAAAGTCACCACTTCTTTAAGGGATCTTGGGATAGATGTTTTTGGAGTGATGCCAAGATCACCTCTTCTTAGGAGCGTTACTGTTGAAGAACTTTCCAGAAGGTTGGATGCACGAGTTATTTGTTGTTCCGAAAGTCTTGAATTGATGGTTGAGACACTAAGTATTGGTGCGATGAGCGTTAACTCTGCAATGGAATTTTTTCGAAGGCGAAGAAATATGGCAGTTGTTACTGGGGCAGATAGGACAGATTTGCAATTAGCGGCTTTAGAGGCCTCTACTCAATGTCTAATACTCACAGGAGCTGGAGAACCTTTACCTCAATTGGTTAATAGGGCAGAAGAGTTAGAAGTACCTTTGTTGAAGGTTGACCGAGATACACTTTCAACAGTAGAAGTGATAGAGAATGCTTTTGGACATGTTCGTTTGCATGAATCAGTAAAAGCTAGCTATGCATTCCGACTTGTGGAAGATCATTGTGATTTAAATCGATTATTTGAGGCCCTGGAATTAAATCCAAAATTTCATGAAAATTCTTAGCTACAATTTATATATAGGAGGATGTCCTTGAGCCGCTCATTAGATCTTCCTGCTTTAGGCCGTGTAGACACATTGGCTCAGGAATTAGCTTTGTTGCAAGACAAGGGCAAAAGAAGAATTGCTTTTTTAGGTAGTAGGCATGTTCCTGTCGTAGCTATTCATCTTGTTGAGTTGATAGCAAGATCCTTGGCACAAGAAGGCCATTCTTTGATCACTTCTGGTTCTCAAGGAGTTAATGCAGCTGTAATAAGAGCTGTATTAGAAATTGATCCTTCTCTTTTGACTGTTTTGCTTCCACAAAGCTTGGATCGTCAAACCAAAGAGATTCGTGAGCAATTAGATCAGGTTCTTCATTTGATAGAAAGGCCGGATAATGATGATTTACCTTTGCCAATGGCGAGCAGTCTTTGCAATCAGGAAATTATTAATCGCTGTGACCAATTAATTTGTTTTGCTTTTCATGATAGTGAGACTCTAATAAGCAGTTGTCATAATGCTGAGGAAATGGGCAAGATAGTTAGCTTATTGTTTTTTGATTGATTAAATCTAAGACCTTTTTAGGTTCAGTATTTATTAGAATTTTGTTTGTTCAGATTTATTTAATTTCAAGTTTATAGATGCATAGAAGTGTATTTATTAATAATATTAATTTAATTATTTTTATTCTAGATTAATCTCAAATGGCCTCTACCTATTCTTTTGATGTAGTCTCTGACTTTGATCGCCAAGAATTGGTCAATGCTATTGATCAGTTAAAAAGAGAGGTTGACCAGCGCTATGACCTTAAGGATTCCAATACAGAGATAGAATTAAAAGACAATGAGTTAATAATAACAACTGCTAGTGATATGACTTTGCAAGCAATAGAAGGGGTTTTGAGGCAAAAAGCCACCAAAAGAAATCTATCATTGAAGATATTTGATTTTCAAACTCCAGAAATCTCAGGTGGAAACCGAGTTAAACAAGAGGTTATTTTAAAAAAAGGCATTTCTCAGGAAATAGCTAAAAAGTTAAGTAAATTAATTAGAGATAATTTGAAGAAAGTTACTGTTTCTATTCAAGGTGACTCTTTAAGGATTACAGGTAAAAGTAAGGATGATTTGCAGGAAGCGATTTTAATATTGAAAGCTGAAGAGAGTGAATTGGATTTTCCATTGCAATATGAAAATTACAGATGATTTAATGCTTTCTTTTGGCAAGAGTCTTTACCCTTTTTGAATATTATTTAAATAGAATGTAATTTCATGGAACTAAATAGAAAAGAGCTTATTGAGAAATTAGCCTATAAGGTTAAAGAAAGTTATAGGAAATCAGGAAAACAGTTTGAAGAGGAATGCTGGCGGATAGTTCATGAACATCATCATGGGCTTATGCCATCTGAATATGACATAAGAGAAATTGATGAAGATCTATATCTTGCGCTCTTGGAAAGAGTTAAAGAATTGAACTGAATTACTCAGATAAACTAAAAATAATCACATAATTAGCTAGTTATTTATAAAATTCAGGTAGACAAATAATCCAATGACAACTCCATTTCGTAACGTCACTCCAAATGGGCCAAGCGGAGCGGCAACTCTCGTGTTGGTTCTTTCTTTTACCGGCTTTCTCCTCCTTACGCAGGCTTTGTTTGTAGTGCCCGCAGGAAAGGTTGCTGTGGTAACCACATTAGGCAAGGTGAGTGGGAAACCTAGGAGACCTGGACTTAATTTCAAAGTCCCTTTTGTTCAGGCTATATACCCTTTTGATGTAAGAACGAAGGTTATCCCTGAAAATTTTGAGGCATTGACTAAGGATTTGCAGGTTATTCAAGCTACAGCAACTGTGAAATATGCAGTTAAAAAAGAGAAGGCTGGAGATGTATTTAGTGAGATTTCATACACGGATGCAGATGTTTATCCTCGAATCATCAAACCTTCTTTGCTAAAAGCATTGAAGTCCGTTTTTTCTAAATATGATCTCGTTGCTATTGCTAGTAATTGGGGAGATATTTCTAGAACTATTGAAGAATCTGTGGCAAGAGAACTCGATAAATTTGACTATGTTGATGTTCAAGCGCTTGATTTGACTGGTTTGCAAATTGCAGAGGAGTATCGAGCTGCAATTGAATTAAAGCAAATTGCAGAACAGCAATTACTCAAAGCACAAACAGAAGTAAAAATTGCCGAACAAGAGGCTTTGAGATATGAAACGCTGACAAAAAGTCTTGATGATCAGGTTTTGTTCAAGCTTTTCTTAGATAAATGGGATGGTAAAACACAAGTTGTTCCTGCACTCCCTGGAAGTAAAGGTGCTGGCAACCCTGTAATTGTTGGAGGTCGAGGTAATTAGAAAGTATGCATTCTTAAATTAAAAAACAAAACATCACTTGAATAATGAATTTTATTCAAGTGATGTTTTGTTTTTTTATCTCTTAGTTGAATTTATAAATTAATAAATAATTTATTTACTTAATCTCTGCAAAACTTTCTTGGAATGCTTGAAGAGTTGAGGTTATATCATCTTCGGTGTGAGCTAATGATGTAAAACCCGCTTCAAAAGCACTAGGTGCTAGATAGACGCCGCGATTAAGCATTGCTCTATGAAGTTTCCCGAAAAGGTCTGCATTGGCAGCTTTTGCTTCTTCAAAGTTTCTAACAGGTCCTTCGCAAAGATAGAAGCCGAACATTGCTGCAATGCTGCTACCTGTTATAGGGAAGCCTGCCTCTTTCCCAGTTTGAATTATTCCTTGAAGAAGTCTTTGAGTTATTGAACTTAAACGTTCATAAGACCCTTCTTGACGAAGTAGCTCTAATGTTTTTATGCCTGCAGTCATGGCTAAAGGGTTGCCACTAAGAGTACCTGCTTGGTACATAGGGCCAGCAGGAGCAACCATTGACATGATTTCTTTTTTCCCTCCATAAGCACCAACTGGCAAACCTCCTCCTATAACTTTGCCTAAGGTTGTTAAATCAGGGGTAACTCCAAAACGCTCTTGTGCTCCTCCATAGCTAATACGAAAGCCAGTCATCACCTCGTCAAATACGAGTAAAGCCCCGTTTTCTTTCGTTAGCTCTCTAAGTCCTTCTAGAAATCCAGGTTCAGGGGTGATAAATCCAGCGTTACCAACAATTGGCTCAAGTATTACTCCTGAAATTGCATCAGGATTTTCAGCGAACAATTCTTTAACAGCTTCAAGATCGTTATAAGGGGCTGTAAGTGTGTTTGAAGTGGTACTGCGCGGCACTCCTGGAGAATCGGGTAAACCTAGAGTTGCGACTCCTGAACCAGCTTTTACAAGGAACATATCTGCATGGCCGTGATAACAGCCTTCAAATTTGATTACCTTGTCTCTTCCTGTAAAAGCTCTCATTAGGCGAAGAACAGCCATACAGGCTTCAGTGCCGCTATTTACAAAACGAACCATTTCAACACTAGGAACTGCCTCTATAACCATCTTTGCTAGCTGATTTTCTAACTCACAAGGAGCGCCAAAGCTTGTGCCTTTTTCCAAAGCTTCTTGAAGAGCGGCAATAACTTCTGGATGAGCATGGCCGCATATTGCTGGACCCCAGCTTCCTACATAATCGATGTACCGGTTTCCGTCTACATCCCAGGCGTAAGGCCCTTTAACGCGATCAAAGACAATTGGGTTGCCTCCTACAGATTTAAAGGCTCGTACTGGAGAACTTACTCCGCCAGGCATTAAAGCCTGAGCATCACTGAAGATTTCCTCGGAACGATTAGTGTTCAACGTGTTAGTCACAGCAGCTCTGCAAATAGGCTAATAAACACAGTTGGCCATATTGGCCTATAAGTGTCTGATTCGTCTTAAATTAATTTGTTTGTTCTATAACTTTTTATAGGCAATTTTGTCAGAACTGGCTTTTTGAAGCCAATTCTCAAATTGTAACTTTCCTTTCAGGAAGAAGGATTTGAACGAAAAATCTCATGCCTCAATAATTGTGAATGAGCGTTTTATGACCTTCAAAAATACTGTGATGATTTGACAATAGATCTTCACAATTCAAATCAGAAACTTAGAAAATCTTCATCAAAGTCATCAATAGGCCATTTAATTTCGACAACTACAGGAACATGGTCACTAGGTTGGATGTTTCCTCTTAGTTTTTTATGTATTTTGCAGCTTTTTGCATTCCTGATTAGTTGATCAGACAGATAAATTTGATCGATTCTCCAGCCTTGATCTCTTTCCCAGGAAGCAGTTCTGTAATCCCACCAACTCCAATGCCCTTCTCCTTGTTCGAAGACTCTAAAGACATCCTCTAATTTATCGTCTAGAAGATCTTTAAGATTCTCACGCTCTTTTTTACTAGCCATTATTCCGCCACTTGATCTTTTTGGATTATGGAGATCTCGGTCTTCTGGCGCGATATTGAAGTCTCCCAGGAGGCAGGTTGGTTCTTCCCTTTTTGATTGCTCTTGAAGGTATTTTTTTAGAAAATGTAGCCACTGAATTTTATATTTATATTTTTCCGACGATAAATTTGAACCATTTGGGACATAGACATTAATAACTCTGATCCCGTCAACTAAAGCACTAATTAATCTCTTTTGCTCATTGAATAAAGAGGTCTCAGCATTCTCTGGGAGTTCCCCAGTAAAACCGACTCGCACATCAGATAGTAAGTGCTGACTTATGAGAGCTACTCCGTTATAAGCTTTTTGCCCTGAAAAACTTATTTGGTAGCCCTCTTTTTCAAAGATTTCTTTTGGGAAAAGCTTATCTTCTACTTTTGTTTCTTGTAAGCAAAGTAAATCAGGTTTCACTTCTTTTAGCCAATTCATTATTTGGGGAAGACGAGTTCGAATAGAATTCACATTCCAAGTGGCAATTAACACAGTGGATTATTTTCGATGTCTTATATGATGATATTGATGTAAGTTTTTAATTAATTAAAAGTTGAAGATAAAATTTATGAAATATTTCCGCCCTATTCTTTTGCTGATTATTTACCCCCTCATGGTTTTAGGAATGGTATTTGACAATAATAAGAAAAATAATTTACTTGCTGAGGAGTATATCCAAAGTAATGAGAGAGATATTTTTGAGACTCTAGGTGACGAAGAGAAAAAAAATAATCCCTTGCCCGCTAATCCAATGGAGTTGATGTATCTTTTGCAGAGATCATCTGCGATGGATGATGCAACTAGTCCTTCAGATGCAATAGATCAAGCTTTGGAATCTTTAAATCATGATGAGAATTTTTAAAAGCTAGCTAATTTATTAATTGGGCAAATTAGCCCCTTTTTATTTCGATGAAAGATCATCCGATTCCACCAGTTACCGAAGCTTTTCAATATCGAGCCATAGGTGTGTTTAGAGGTATCTATGAACCGGAGAGCCAAGATAAATTCACCAGAGGAAAATTAATTGATGAAAATGGAAGGAAAATAGACAGTGTCGTACTTGGAAGAGTAATTACTCTGATGAAGCGGCATTTAGCTATTGATAAACCCCATTTATGGGTTGTTTATCCCAGATGCAGGGATTTAGGAAGCTTACATTTGCAGATTGCAGGGATTTGGGAGCCAAGCACATTAGATAAAACTGAAATCGAACTTGCTTCTGAAAATAAGGATGAGAAACAAGTAAAGACTAATCAAGTTGATCAATTACCTGAGGGGGACGATTACTTTTCTATTCGTGGAGAAATTATCTTTACTAGACCTGAAACAAGTGAGATTGTAATTAAAATTCGACAAAGGAAGAGATCGAATTTAAAGAGAGCCTTACCTTTTAAGTTGGTATTAGAAGGTGAGATACCTATTGAACATCTCCGTTGTTTCGCAAGCTTGAAAGTTAAGAGGAATGGGCAGAAGCTTGTACTAGAGGCTTATGAAATAATTGGCTCTATTCCAACTAAAGGTTCAAAGCATCAGAATAAAATAGAAAAGAATCAGCCAAAGGTTTGAAAAATAACCTTTTAGAATGATTCTTAAGCTGCTATTCTCTGAACTTAAATTGTCTCTCTCTCTTCTAAAATACTTTATGGATTGATTTATATGGACTTAATTTTTGCTAAATTATCATTATATGGAAAGTCTTTTTATTGAGTGCCCAACAGGTCTTTCGGGAGATATGTTGCTAGCAGCTTTCTTCGATCTAGGCTTGCCAAAAGAATTGCTAGAATCTAAATTAAAACTTTTTTTTGCAGAAAAGACTTGTTCTTTGAAAGTATATGAAACTAAAAGCTATGGGTTGAGAGGATTAAGATTTTCAGTTAAAGGCCCTGATGAGTTTTCTCCAAAAAGTAGATGGCTAGATATCAAAAAATACATATACTCAACTCCTTTAGATGATGCAATTAAAGAAAATATTCTGAATGTTTATAAAGAGCTTGCAGAGGCAGAAGCGTTCGTTCATGGTTGTGAAATGAACGAAGTTCATTTCCATGAGATTGCTTCTTATGAAACTTTTATAAATATTTTAGGAGTCTGTATAGGGATTGATTTTTTTAAGCCAAAAATGATTTTTTGTATGCCTCCACCTGTTGGTTCTGGCTATGTCAAAACTAGTCATGGTTTGCTACCTGTCCCAGTCCCAACTGTTTTGGAAATAGCCAAAAGAAATCAAATTAAACTTTTGGGAGGTGAAAATTTCCCTTCAGAAGAACTTACAACCCCTACCGGTATTGCCTTAATGAGTTTGTTCGCCAATAAGTTCGAACAACCTTCTTCTTATGAAGTTCTCAAAACTGGAGTGGGTCTAGGGTCAAAGGATTTTGGCTGTCCAAATATGTTAAGAATTTGCAAAATAAAAAATTCGGAATTCGAAATCAAATCTTCCAAATCTATGCCAGATCTTTTTTGGCAGAATCTATTAATTCAAGAAGCATGGATAGATGATGCGTCTCCAGAAGATTTAGCAGAATTCATAGATCAATTAAGGTTAACTGGGGCTATAGAAGTAGCGTGCAATCCTGTACAGATGAAAAAGGGAAGGATAGGAATGAATGTAAAAGCAATAGTTCATTCTGATCTCGCTGAAAAATTACGATCGATTTGGTTTTTAAAAGGAACAACAATTGGCTTGCGTGAAAGTGTTATTGGCCGATGGTTGCTACCAAGGAGAAGGGGGTCATGTATGACTTCTTACGGAGAGATTGCCTGCAAGCAAGTTAAAAGACCAGATGGGAGTTTTACTTTAAAACCAGAACACAGTGACTTGTTAAGAGTTAGTGCAGAATCTCGACAATCTTTGGATCAACTTAGAAAAGAAATAATACTTGTTTCTGACAAGTTTGTTCCCAATGAAGACTGGTCATTTTCTTCTTGATGATTAGATCTATTTTGAAATTCTTCCCCTCAAGTATAAACAAAATATTTTCTCTATCTAAAATTAAAATATTACTTACTTCCTTAAGTTTGGTCTTTATTTCTTCTTCGATATTCAATAATTCTGCTCAGATCTTTAGTCAGTCTTTAGATGAAATTGCTTTGTTATTATTATTTATTTCTTTACTTATTACTTGCTTAAGTATAGTTGTTAATGGATTAGCTTGGTCTTATTTGATTCAATCCTTTGGGTTTAATATAATCGATTTGAATTTGACAGAGTTATTTATAAGAACAAATATATTTAAATATCTCCCAGGAGGTTTCTGGCATTTTATTGAAAGATTCTCGTTGTTGAAATCTAAGATTACATTATCAAGTTCAATAACAGCCATTCTTTTAGAGCCTTTGATGATGATTGCAGCAGCTTCTCTTTGGATGCTTTTTGGAGATTTTAGCTTAATCTTTAAAACTATTTCTATACTTCCTCTGATACTCTTACATCCTTCTTTTAGGAAATTATTAATCTCCTACTTTGGTAGACTGACTTATTCTAAATTAAATAGAAAAATCCCCATAGATCTCTCTATAGAATCAATTATTGCAGAGGTCTCTAATCTTAATATCTTTCCTTTTAAAGCAATATTTACAGAGTTTGCTTTTGTCTTTCTAAGGTTCATTGGTTTTTGGATTTGTTTGAAAATATTCTCTATTCATAACAATCTATATCTTTTTGATTGGCTTTCTATTTTCTGTTTGTCTTGGATTATTGGTTTGGTTATCCCTGCTGCTCCTGGAGGTGTTGGTGTGTTTGAGTCTGTCGTGCTGTTATTAACTGCCAATCTTAATATAGAAGCAAAGGTTATATCTTCTATACTCTGTTATAGAGCAATCTCCACTCTTTCTGATCTGATTACTTATTTATTTGTTCGTTATAAATACTTTCTAAAAAATCTTGTCCAAAAGAGCTAATTAATTTGAATTGTTTATACTATTAAAGTAATTTCTAAGTTTTATTGTTACTTTTATCCAGACTAGGTATAAGAGCAGCAGATGCAAGTAATCCTAGAAATAAAATAATTAATGCAGGCAGAATAGATTCTGCCATTCTTTCATCTCCTGCATATTGGAAAATCCTTACTGAAAGAGTATCAAAGTCGAATGGCCTCAATACAAATGTAAGGGGGAGTTCTTTTAAGGTGTCAACAAATACAAGAAGACCTCCTACTATTAACGGCCCTTTTAAAAGAGGAAGATGAATCTTTTTGAGAACCCTTGGCCACAGAGAGCCTAACCCTGTTGCAGCTTCGTCAATACTGGGAGGGATGCGTTCGAATGCGGCATCAAGCCCTCCTTTTGCTACGGCAAGGAAACGATCACTATATCCCCAAATTAAGAGTAGGAAAGGAGAGATTCTTAAGAGGTTTGAGCTAAAAGAAAGAAGAGCAATCGCTAAAACAACTCCTGGGATTGCATACCCCACACCAGATAAAAAAGTTATACCTTTGATAAATTTTGTTTGATCCCATCTTTTGGCTATTGATAGAAACAAGGCGCTAACTACAGTGAGAATGGATGCGGCAAAGGATATGCCAAGAGTTCTTATTGTTAGAGCTAAAATATCAACATCAAATCCTTGTTTAATTAGGTCAACATTAATTGCGACCCAATATATTGGAACTCCAAAAGTAAATAAAGGTGGAAGACCACAAATAAGTTGAGCAAGAATTTTTTTGTGCCCTTTAAGCTCCCATTCAGGAGCTTCTCCCCCTGCTATTCCTTCAGTCCATCTTCTACTTCTTCTTCTAAGTATTCTCTCAAATGCAACTAAGCCAATTACTATGATTAGTGCAATTAAAGCAAGTCCTATCGCTCCAGAGGGATTATTTTCAGCCATCCAATTTTCAACTATCCCTGCAGATATTGTTGGAATATTGAGTAGTTGAACTGCTCCAAGTTCATTTATAATTTCCATTGCCATAAGAGCAATACCTGCCCCAATAGAAGGTATTGCCATTGGCAAGGCAATTTTGAAGAAACTTTTCCAAGGCCCCACCCCTAGACTTCTACAGGCTTCTAATTGTTTCTTTCCGCATACAGAAAAACTTTCTGTACTAAGAAGAAATACATACGGATAGGTTGTTAATGCCATTATGAGTATTCCCCAATTCATACCGTAAATTCTTATTGCATTAATACTTCCTAGATCTATGAGAATTGCTGATAGTAAATATGCTGGAGTTGCAAGAGGAATAAGCTGAGCAATTCTAAGAAATTTGCGCCCGTGGAATCTACAATTCGCTAAAAGCCATCCATTTATTGTTCCTAGGATTCCTCCTAAAAGAGATGTAAATGTAATTAAAGTAAAAGTACCTTTAATTTGTTTTATTCCATCTAAACCTAGATTCACTGTTCCATTTTTAACTCCAATTAAGCCTTCTGCAAGAAGATTAAATAGTGGTAAAAGTGCTAATATGGCAATAAAAATAGCAATAAAATTAAGCAAAAATCTTTTATAGAAAAATTCTTGCTTAAAGATAAATAAAATATTTATCTTTTTATTTTTTCTTGATAGCATAATTTATATTTTTATTCTCAAAATTCTTAAACTGTTTCTTTAATAATACAATCTTCTAATTGCTCTTTGATAATTTTATGATCTAGTTCTCGACCAATTAAGACTATCTTATTATTCCTATTTCCTTCCCACTTGCTATCTTCTATGGAGAACCTTTTCCCTGAAAGATGAAAAATATGCCTTCTTTCGCTTTCATTAAACCATAAAATACCTTTTGCTCTAAAAACTTCATCAGGCAGCTGATTATCAAGAAAGTTTTGAAATTTTCTTAAAGAGAAAGGGCTTTCAGATTTGAATGAAATTGAAGTAAAACCTTCTATAGATAAGAAACTTTCTTTTTGCTTTGCAGTAATGTTCGTAATTTGATGAACATGACCAGTGTGTTCATGTTCATGTTCATGTTCATGTTCACAGTGGCCATGCTCGTGATCACAATGAGAATGGTCTTCAATATTTTCTTCAGAGGATTTTTTTCCTATAAGATCTGTTTTAAAAAGGCCTACACTTAAAAGTAGCGGGAGTGATACTTCTCCTTTTATGCTTCTTAATATTCTTGCGCCTTGTTTAATCTCTCTTAATTTTTCTTGTATTTCATGAATACGATTCTCTGAGACTAAATCACATTTATTTAAAACTAATATATCTCCATAAATAATCTGTGCTCTTCCAATGTCACTTTGTATTAGCTCATTGTCGAAATTTTCTGCATCTATCAATGTAACTATTGAGTCTAGTCTTGTTTTCTCTCTTAAGTCACTGCCTATAAAAGTCATGGCTACTGGTAATGGATCCGCCAGTCCAGTTGTTTCCACTACTAAATAATCAATTTTATCCTTGCGGTTAAGTATTTTATTTATTGCTTCTACTAATTCACCATTAATTGAACAACATATGCAACCGTTACTCAGCTCAATCATATTCTCATCAGTTGTTACGATGAGTTCATTGTCTATACCAATTTCCCCAAACTCATTTACTAATACTGCGGTTTTAACTCCCTCCTGATTCTTTAGTATATGATTCAGGAGAGTTGTTTTACCTGCTCCAAGGAATCCGCTTAGAATTGTCACTGGAATTCCTAAAATTTGATCTTCGATTGAGATGTCTACCCCTGGCTTTTCTATATCTTGATTCATTTGCATAGCTATTTATCTATTGAAAATTTTTTTGAATTAATGCTTAGAATAATATTAAATATAAAAATAAATATATAAATTTTCTATTGATTCTTCAAATTATCAATGGCAGATGCTAATTCAATGTCAAGTATGGAGATGCCTCCTTCGTCATGGGTGGTTAATTCTATCTTTACTTTTGAGTAAACATTGGACCATTCTGGATGGTGGTTCATTTTTTCCGAAAGTATTGCTACTTGGGTCATAAAACCAAAAGCATCAACAAAATTATCGAATTTAAATAGACGTATAATTTTATTTTCTTGTACTTCCCACTTTGGGAGTGTATTTTCAAGTGCTTGAATTTGTTCGGAATTAAGTAGAGTCATCTAACTAATAAAAATACATTATCGGTCATTAACCTGAAATGGAAATTGAAGAATTAGTTAAGAACTATATATGAGGATTTATAGTATTTCTCCAATTGCATGAAGATTTAATTTTCTTAAATTGCCTGAATAACGATGTTCCCATAAATAAACACCTTGCCATGTACCGAGAATTAACTTCCCATCGTTGATACTTAAGCTCAAGTTTGTAGAAGTAAGCATTGTCTTAATGTGAGCAGGCATATCATCTTTCCCTTCTTGTGAATGAAGATACATTTTCTTTTGACTTAATCCATCAATTGGAACAAATCCTTCCTCTGGCACGAGACCTTTCATATAAGTAGAGAGATCTTTTAAAACGTTTGGGTCGGCATTTTCATTAATTGTTAAACTACAACTTGTATGTTTAGTTGTGATATTAAGAATCCCTTGCTTTATTTTGTTTTTAAAGATCCAATCATTAATATCTAAGGTGATATTAGTGAAGCCTTCAGAAGAAGTCTTAAAAGTAAGTTCTGAAAGTATTTGTTTCACTAATGTAAATGAGATTTATTATTGGATAATTTTAATTTAGTTGGAATTACTTTTATGAATTGCTCCTGCAGGCATTCCCATATGGTTCTCATGGCTGCCAGCAAGCTTCTTTAAGGAATTAGTTCCGCATATAGCACTTAAAGCTATTACAACTAAAGAAGCAGTACTTAAGAATTGAAGAACGATAGGAAGGTGAGAGTTGACTTTGTCTCTAAAGTTAGACATGGTTTTTTAGGAGAGTTTGATCTTCAAAGATAATTTTCTCATTCTAAGAGCATTGATTGGTTATATTTGATTTCAGATTAGGCTTAATGATGAATACATAATTAGAAATTGACCTCGACGGAAGCTTGGAATCAACTCGGAGATTATCTAAGAGAGACCCAGTTACTTGGATCTATTCAAAGTACTCTTTATTGGGATCAGAACACCAGTATGCCTCCAGCTGGCTCAACTTGGCGAGGAGAGCAATTGAGTTATTTGGCGAAATCATTGCATGCAAGACAAACTAGTACTGAGTATGAACTTCTTTTAAAAACAGCCAAAGATGAATTTGAGAAGGATTGTTCTTCTAAGGAATTAAATCAACTTGTTATATCTCAACGAGCTCGAAATATTCAATTGCTAGAAAAAGATTTGAAGCGCCAAAAAAGCTTAGATCCAGATTTGGTTGTAAGCCTTGCAATTGCCAAAGCTGATGGTTATAACCTCTGGCAAGCTGCTAAAGAAAAATCTGATTTCAAGTATTTTTCTTCAGCATTAAAAAATTTAGTTTCTCTTCGCAAGGAGGAGGCTAATCAACTTTCAGAAAATCGAAGTTGCTGGGAAACCCTTGCACAGCCGTATGAACCAGATTTAACTATTAAAAGATTGAAAGAGCTTTTTAAGCCTCTTGAAAAATGTTTGCCAGAATTAATTGATAAGGTTAAAAGGGTGAGGAAGCCAATATCTAAATCATGGGATTTATCTGAAAAGTCGCAAGAGCAGTTATGTCAAAAATTATTGAATAGTTGGTCTAGGAACTCTAAAAATACTTCGATAGCCAGATCTCCTCATCCATTTTCAATAACACTTGGCCCTGACGATTTTCGAATTACCACTCGTGTGGTCCCTGGTCAGCCTTTCTCTTGTTTCTTGGCAACTGCTCATGAATGGGGCCACTCTCTTTATGAGCAGGGGTTACCTTCCAGTAGCCATCAGTGGTTTGCTTGGCCTCTTGGCCAGGCTACCTCTATGGGGGTGCACGAAAGCCAATCTCTTTTTTGGGAGAATAGAGTTGCCAGAAGCTTTTCTTTTTCTGAAAGATATTGGAAAGATTTTGTACACGAAGGGGCGCCATTAAGTTGTGCTAAAGATTTGTGGCATGAGATGAATCCTTTAGCTCCTGGGTTAAATCGTGTTGAAGCAGATGAACTTAGTTATGGATTACATATTGTTATTCGTACTGAGCTGGAAATAGCAATGCTTGAAGATGATTTAGACGTGGAAGATTTGCCAGGAGAGTGGAACAAAAAGTATGAAAATTTACTTGGAGTAATCCCTTTAAATGATAGTGAGGGATGTTTGCAAGATGTTCATTGGAGTGAAGGCGCATTTGGTTATTTCCCTTCCTATTTACTTGGTCATCTCATTAGTGCTCAGCTTTCAGAGGCAATGTCGAATAGTCTTAGAGAATCTGGCGTAAAAGGGGTAGATCCTATTTCGACTTGTATTAGAGATGGTAATGAATCAATTTTGCTTTCTTGGCTAAGAAAGCAAGTGCATTGTCATGGGAGACAAATGAATGCTGAAGAATTGGTCCAGTTAGTAACTGGCAAGGAACTGTCGAGTGAATTTTTCTTGAAGTATTTAGAGAAGAAGTTGGAACTTCTTACTAGTAACTCGTAGGATGCCGCAGCTCGGATTTCTTTAATATGGCCAATCTTGATCAAGCTCCAAGTCGGACTATGCCCAACCTCCTGCATGTATTACCAGCATTTGCAGATGAAGCCGAAACCAAAGTCAATACAATTGTTGAATTAAATTCAAATACAATCAATAAATATGAATTGATAACTGAAACAGGTCATTTAAAGCTTGATAGGGTTGGGTATTCTTCTTTGGCATATCCTTTTGCTTACGGTTGTATTCCTAGAACATGGGATGAGGATGGAGACCCATTAGATATAGAGATAGTTGGAGTAACAGAGCCTTTAATACCTGGATCAATAGTAGAGGCAAGAATTATAGGAATAATGACCTTTGATGATGGAGGAGAAGTCGACGACAAAGTTATTGCTGTTATTGCTGATGATAAGAGGATGGATCATATTAGAAGTTTTGAGCAATTAGGAGATCATTGGATAAAAGAAACGACATATTATTGGGAGCATTACAAAGATTTAAAAAAGCCTGGAAGCTGCACTGTAAATGGCTTTTTTGGAATAGAAAAAGCTATTGAAATTATAAAAACATGTGAATCTCGATATCTAACTGATATTGAGATTAAGTTAACTAATTAATTGCTTAAAAATAAATTAATTTCTTTGGGTTTTGAAAATCTCTTGAAGTATTTCTCCTGCTCCCTGGGACTTTAATTTATTTGCCAGTTCTATTCCAATAGACTCAGGATTTTCTAGTGAAGAACTGTGTATATCCCGAATTAATATCTTTCCGTCAAGGCTTGCAACCATTCCTTCTAGAGTTAATTTATTGCCTTCAATTATGCTTTTAACTCCTATTGGTACTTGGCACCCACCTTCTAATTCTCTCAAGAAAGATCTCTCGGCTAAGCATCTTTGAGCAGTTGGTAAGTGCTCAAGGCTTTTTATTATTTCTAGAACATTTTCTTGCCCCTCCACACATTCAATTCCAAGAGCGCCTTGGCCAACTGCATGGAGAGAGATCTCACTTGGGATAATTTGGTGAATACGATTGCTAAATCCTAATCTTGTTAATCCCGCAGCAGCGAGTATTAAACAGTCATATTCATCACTGTCTAATTTCTGGAGTCGGGTTATAACATTTCCTCTGACATCTTTAAATATTAGATGTGGGTAATGATGACGTAATTGAGCTAGTCGTCTTAGAGAACTCGTTCCAACGATTGATCCGGAAGGTAAGGTGTCGATTTTGTAAGCTTCATTTTTTTTATTGACCACTAAAGCGTCAGCAGGATCCTCTCTTTCTGTTACGCATCCCAGGATTAGGCCTTCAGGTAAATTAGTTGGAAGATCTTTTAATGAATGAACAGCTATTTCAGCCCGACCGACTAGCATTTGAGCCTCTAGTTCTTTGGTGAAAAGTCCTTTATCACCAATTTTTGCAAGTGCGACATCCAGGATTTTGTCCCCTTGAGTAGCCATCGCTTCTATAGAGATAGCAAGGTTGGGATGCGCCTTTCCCAGTTCCTGCTTGACCCATTCAGTCTGGACCATCGCGAGCTGGCTTCTGCGAGAGGCAATGCGCAGTTGGTCTATTCCCATTTTTATTCTTTATTTCCTATTTACATTAAACTCACGAGATAACAATCTTTACTATGTCCAGACAATCTTTTATTTGATTTAGTCATTTTTTTATTTTTCAGTTGAAGCTAAGAGTATGAATAGTTTTGTTTTAGGTAAAAATCTCTAATTGAATTTTATATATTCTTTAAGGACTCCATTCCTATTTGGGTGCCTTAGTTTCCTAAGCGCCTTGGCCTCTATTTGCCTGATTCGCTCGCGGGTGACATCAAAAATTTGACCAATTTCTTCAAGAGTTTTCATTCGTCCATCATCTAGACCATATCTAAGACGAAGTACATCTCTTTCTCTCGGACTAAGAGTTGCTAGAACACCTTCTAAGTCTTCTCTTAAGAGTGTTTTCGCTACATCTTGATCAGGGTTCTCAATATCAGCTTCGATGAAGTCACCGAGTCGAGAATCTTCTTCTTTCCCAATAGGTGTCTCTAGTGATATTGGTAGTTGAGCACTTTTGGCAATGAAACGTAGTTTTTCGATTGTCATTTCCATGCTTTCTGCAATTTCTTCTTCTGTGGGTTTGCGCCCAAACTCTTGACTTAGAACTTTGGTGGTTTTTTTGATTCTTGAGATAGTTTCATAAAGGTGGACTGGTAATCGAATTGTTCTACTTTGGTCAGCTATTGCTCTTGTGATGGCTTGTCTAATCCACCAGGTTGCATAAGTAGAAAATTTATATCCTTTCTCATGATCAAATTTTTCTGCAGCACGAATAAGGCCGAGACTTCCCTCCTGAATCAGATCTTGAAAAGAAAGCCCTCGATTCATATATTTTTTTGCAATTGAGACAACCAATCGTAAATTTGATTGAACCATTTTCTCCTTCGCCCGTCTTCCTAGCATTACTCTTCGCCTGAATCTCATTAATGGCATTGAAACCAATGCTGCCCATTCTTTTGTGGTTGGGTAATGGCCATTTTCGCTTTCGAATTGAGCGGCTAGTTCTTCTAGTTGAAGTAAATCAGCAATTTTTCTTGCTAGTTCAATCTCTTCGTCTGGTCTGAGTAGTCTGATGCGACCTATTTCTTGAAGATAAACTCTTATGGAGTCTTCTGTATAAACACCTTTGGGGCCTACCTTTACACTCGCCAGTGCTTTTGCTCTCGCATCAAGCTCTAAGTCTGAGGCTGAGATTACTTGATTATCTTTTTCTTCTATATCTAAATCAGAAGTTGGGATTGTATTTTCTGCTTGAGCAAGTAATTCATCTGCAGCTTTATCTAGATCATTTACTTGAGAAATTACGTTTTCTGGAGTTGTTTTCTGATTGGTTGATGTCTTGCTAACTTTCTTTTTCTTGGGATTTTTTACTACAGCTTTTTCAACTGCAGCAACCGCAGTTTTTTTTAAGGCATCGGCCTTGTTGGACTCGGTTGATGTTTGGGCGGCAACAGTACTCATGTCTAATTAACAAGATGAAGGAAGGGTCTGGTAAAGAGAAAATTATTTAGGGCACACGAATGTCATTTACACCAAAATACATAATGAGTTTTTCTGTGAACCGCATATGATCTAATCATCTATTCAATATTTAAAAGAAATAAATGATTTTACTTATGCGATTAGAAGTAACTATTAGTGATTGAGAGTGAAAATGAATAGTCTATTGAGTGATCGTATCAAGATTGTTTGGGGCTTTCTCAGGCCGGTTGAACTAAAAGGGAGTTTGCCCGTTTTGTTCGAACTGCGTACCTTCCCTCTGAACACAATCTTTTACGTTCTCGGCAATAAGCTTAGTAATGCCGACTCTCAAAGTTTAAGAAAAACTTTCGAAGTCGGCAAGTGTTCTTAGTTTTATGGAATATACAGAATTGGATGTGTGCTTGGAAATTGGTAGAGAGGGCAGGTGTTTTACTTATTTAGATGGACTTCAGTTAGGAATTGATCTTGGGGATTTAGTTCTAGTAAGGCTTAAAGGTCGTCCAATGCATGGACTGGTTGTAAAGAAGCGGATTATTAAAGAAATTCAGAATGAGTCGCAATTAGATTCTTATAAAAAGAAATTTTGTTTAGCCAATATCGAAGGACTAGTTCAGCATGCTGCTGTCGACTCTAGATGGCGTGAATGGTTAGATGCAATGGCCTCTTCTTATTGCACAACTTCTTTTAGAATGTTAAAAACTGCTTTACCTCCTGGTTGGTTGGGACAGCAGAAGAGAAAGAATCTTATCCCAAAGAAATTTTATTGGGTCACTCTGGAGGCCTATCATGGGAGAGCTCTTTCTAATCGCCAAAAGCAATTAAAAACTTTTCTGATCGCAAAGGGAGGAGGAGCATGGTTGCAAGATTTAAATAAAGAAGGTTTTTCTACGGGACTTGTTAACAAGCTGATGTCTATTGGCGTAGTTACTAAGCAGAGGAAAACACGATCTTCTCAACAGGAAGTGCGTCGTGAAGTTGATAATCATTCTTCGTCCACTCTGGAAGCTCCTCAATCTCTTACAGAAGAACAAGAATCTGCTATCGATTTATTTGATTCGCTTCCACCTGGATCTGCTCTTTTACTGTGGGGAGTTACTGGATCTGGAAAGACAGAGGTTTACTTACAAATTGCTTATAAAGAGTTGGAACTAGGCAGGCATTGTTTGGTTTTAACTCCTGAAATTGGATTAATCCCCCAATTAGTTGACCGATTTAAAAGACGTTTTGGGGAAAAAGTATTGGAATACCATAGTCATTGTTCAGTTAAAGAGAGAATTGCTACTTGGCAGAAAATTTTGCATTCTCCTGAGCGATTTGTAGTTATAGGAACACGTTCGGCTGTTTTCTTACCATTGTCTCCATTGGGCTTAATTGTCCTTGATGAAGAGCATGACACTTCATATAAGCAAGAATCTCCTATGCCTTGTTATCACGCGCGAGATATGGCATTGGATCGTGCCAAAAGAGAAGGATCAAAGATTATTTTGGGAAGCGCCACTCCTTCCTTAGCTACATGGAGGAGATTATCCCCTGAGGGCCCTATTAAGATGGCTCGCCTTGCTAACAGGATTTCGAGAAAACCCCTCCCATCTGTTCATGTTGTTGATATGCGAATAGAGTTAGCGAATGGAAATCGTGGGCTTATAAGTCATTCTTTAAGAAAACGTCTACTTAAATTAACTCAGTGCGAAGAACAAGCTGTTGTTTTGGTGCCTAAGAGAGGATATAGCAGTTTTATAAGTTGTAGAAGCTGTGGAGAAGTTGTTCAATGCCCTAATTGTGATGTCGCTTTAACTGTTCACAAAGGGAGGGAAGATCTCCAATGGCTTCGTTGCCATTGGTGTGATTACCGAGCGAGGATTGAGATGAAGTGTGGCGAGTGTGGTTCAACTGCTTTCAAGCCTTTTGGGACTGGGACTCAGAGAGTTGTAGAGCATCTCACAAGAGAAATTGAGGGTTTGAGAGTATTACGATTTGATAGGGATTCCATTTCCGGCCGTGATGGGCATCGAAGATTGCTCGAGAGGTTTGCAGCTGGTGAAGCTGATGTCTTAATAGGTACTCAAATGCTCGCCAAAGGGATGGACCTGCATCGAGTCACTTTGGCTGTAGTTTTAGCTGCAGATGGGTTGCTATATCGCCCAGACTTGTCGGCCGAAGAACAAGCTTTGCAGCTATTTATGCAATTAGCTGGAAGGGCTGGGAGAGGTTCACTTCCAGGAGAGGTCTTGGTTCAGACTTACTGTCCAGATCATCCAGTCGTTAGACATTTGGAAGATGGCCGTTATGAGGAGTTCTTAAATAAAGAATCAAAAGTACGGCGTGATGCTGGTTTAGTCCCCTATAGTCGTGCCTGCTTATTACGTCTCGCGGGAGACTCTGATGTTCAGACTGCTTCGGTAGCAAAAAAATTAGTTGAAAAGTTAAGGCCAATTTGTGATGATTATGGCTGGAATATTGTTGGCCCAGCACCTGCTCTTGTCTCGAGAGTATCAAGTAGAAGTAGATGGCAACTTTTACTCCATGGTCCTGAGTTAAGTCCATTACCACTCCCAAGTCCTTCCTCACTTTGGGATGGGATTCCTAAAGGGATTACTCTTTCTGTAGACCCAGATCCTATTCAGCTTTAATCTGTTTTTACGTGAGTAGATTTCTCAATTCTTGTAGAGGTTGGGTTCAAAAACTAAAGAAAATAGTTAATAATATTAATGAAATTAAAATAAAAATTGAAAACCCTAGGCCAAAAGCTTTAGTTGGTCCAGTAGGAGGATGATAGTAGGAGATTTTTTTAGATGGATTTTTGTGGTTATTGAAATGATTGCTCCATTTAGTAGAGTCGACATTAATAGTTGGCATTTTTACAGACCAACTTTCAGGTCGAGGGAGATCAGGAGCTTCTAGAATTGAGATTAATTGCTTTGCTTGTTGGCGAATTACAGGGTCTTTACTTTTTATAAGAAGCCTACATATTGAAATTGCTTTACGATCCTCCCCTTGACCCATCCATGCAGTAATCATAAGCATTCTAATTTGAGATCCTTCCTCACTCTCTATGGGAAATTGCTTAGCAAGCGGTTCTAGAAATGTTAAGCATTGTCCGTAATCACCTCTCCCTAAAGCAGTTTCTGCACTCACAACTGCTGATAGAGCCATAGCTTATTTATTCCCTACAACCATAGTCCCTATACCTACATTGGTAAACACTTCCAGTAAAAGAGCATGTGGAATTCTTCCGTCAATTATATGTGCAGCTGAGACTCCTTGAGTTATAGCTTTAATACAACACTCTGTTTTAGGCAACATCCCACCATCCACTATGCCTTGTTCGATAAGCTTATGAACTTCTGAAATGTTTAATTGGCTTATAAGAGATGAGTTGTCGTCTTTGTTTTTGAGTATTCCCGGTGTATCGGTCAAGAGAATTAATTTTGCAGCATTTAAAGCTACGGCAATTTCACCCGCAATAATATCTGCATTGATATTAAGAGATTGCCCTTCTTTTGAGCCGGCAACACTTGAGATGACGGGAACATATCCTTGTTCAAGTAATGGCTCTAAAATCGCACTATTTACTCTGGTGACTTCTCCTACAAGCCCATAGTTTCCATTATCCAATTTTCGTGCTTCTACAAGTCGCCCATCTATGCCGCAAAGGCCAATTGAGGAGGCTCCTAGCGTATTTATGCCATTAACAATTTGTTTATTTACTTTGCCTACAAGAACCATTTCAACTACTTCCATTGTTCTTGAATCGGTTACTCGTAATCCATCTCGAAACTCACTTTTGATTTCTAGTTTCCGTAACCAGTTGTTTATTTCTGGTCCTCCACCATGTACAACTACAGGCTGTACACCAACAGTAGAGAGTAGAGCTATATCTCTTAATACAGCATTTTGTAGACCTCCATCGGCCATCGCAGCACCACCATATTTTATTACTATTCTTTTCCCGGAAAAACGTTGAATATATGGAAGCGCCTCGCTTAAAACAGAAACTCTTAAGGAATCTTCTTTTGAATTGATAACGGAGTTTTTAGGATTATTTATATTGATAGATTCAGTTTGTTTCATCCGGAGAATTCGTATCTTGAGAGTTTGTTTTTGGAGAAAGTATTAGATCCAAAACCCCAGAGGAAGGGGTAATGAGCTTAGCTTGAAGATCTTTTGCAAAGAATCTACTAAGTCGAGCTTCTTTTTCTTGCCATTTTTCTAATGAAACTGATCCAAGTTCAAATCTAAGTCGAATCCCATAGCCTTCTTCTGAGATTAATTCCTCTACTTCTTTTAACTGTGGGGGATTGTCTATGTCCCAAAGCCTCAAAACTTTTAATGATGATTCAAGATGAGCAGCAGGGCCATATTTCCATCCAGTAACATCTTTTACGACTTTTTTTAGTTCCGGAGCAATTTGCCCTTTAAATTCATTAATTAAAGATTGATTCGTAACTTGCTTTGCAGGGGGAAGTTCCACGGTTTTTAGAGAGAGACCAATTAGTAAAATTGGAACCCCATAGAAAAAAGTTGGTACGCTTAGGTTTGTCGCATTAGTAAAGTATGCAAGGAGTCCAATGACTGATAAGGATGCACCAGAAATAGTAATTATGCTGCCTGGAGAGAATAGTGCGTTCATGCCATTAATTTTGACTTTAATAGGGTTAAGTTGGGGCTTTGGGAGACAGTCTTATGACCTCACCTAATAAGAATTTAAATGAATGCGCTGAGTTATTGGCACAGTTAAATAAAGATAGAGCTTGGATATTGGAGCAGATAGATCAGGGACGATGGCAAGAATTGCGGCTAGATTTGGCGGCATTAGAGAGGGAATTGGGATTACTTTTAATTAGGGCTTCTGAAAAGCTCGAAGAATAGATTCTTAAAATGGTATTTCATCTGTGTCAGGAACAAGTGGTGATGTATCCCAGCTGAGATCATTCTTCGGAGAGGATTCATTATTGAATTGCTTTGAATTTGATTGACTATTTGACTTAGGGGGAATTTGATTAGGACTTGTATTTCTATCAGGGTTTTGCGAGATTTCACCAATCAAATGTAATCTTGAGAGTGTGAATTCTGCTTTCTTTTCTTTAGTCCCATCTTGCCTTGGAAGAGTACTCATTCGCAGGCGTCCTTCGATAATAAGTTTCTGCTGTTCCTTTACGGTGTTTTGGAGTTCTTGTGCCAAATTTCCCCAACCAACAACTTTGATCGTGGAAGGTGGATCGTCCGCCCTAAGACCATCAAAAAGTACTTCCATCTCAGCAATTGGGGTTTTGTTGTCTTGGGTATAACGAACTGTTGGAGGCTGTTTAACCTTGACTTCAAGCAAGCAATGATTCATTTCTTCTATGGTTATTGAGGCGTATCTTGATGCACCGTAGAGGAAATTGCCACAGGCATATTTGGTTATTGTCAGGAACTGGCGAAGGACCCCCTTTTGCAAAGGCTTTGATTGAACATGGATGGAAGGTAACAGTTAGTGTAGTTTCCTATCAAGCCTCACTCTCATATAAAGATTTGCCTTTGGAGAGCTTAAATGTTGGGGCTATTGAAGGGGTAGATGGAATAATTAATTTTCTTTTAAAATCTGAAAAAAAGCATCAAGGGTTTAGATGGGTTATTGATATGACGCATCCGTTTGCTGTCCTAATAAGTAATTATTTAAAAGGAGCATGTAATCAATATGACCAACCTTTAATTCGTTTTGAAAGACCTTTCCAAGATTGTTCCGATGCAACGGTAATTAAATCTTTAAGAGATTTTACTTCTATTGATCTTAGAAGCCATAGGATTTTGATAGCACTAGGTTCAAGATGTTTAAGTGAGGCTGTAGCAGTAACCCAAGAATCTGGAGCGGATGTTTTTGCTAGGGTTTTGCCAACTCCAATGAGCTTGAGAAATGCTTTGGCATGCCATCTCCCTCAAGATAATTTGGCATTACTTCGACCAAGTGAGGGTAAATATTTTGGGGATTTTGAATTAGCACTTTGCCGGAAGTGGGCTATTACAGGAATTGTTTGCAGGCAATCTGGCGGGAAGATGGAGAAACTATGGCGGCAAATTTCGATTAGAAACAAGTTAAAGTTATGGATTATGTCTCGCCCTAATTATCCCAAAGAAGTTGAAATTATTCATAATACACAAGATATTTTAGATCGCATTGATACTAAACATTTTTAAAACGATGAGTCAAATCCCAAATCAAACTGATAATAATTTCATATCAAAAGAGGCTTTGATTATTGTTATTACAACAGAATCTAATCTTTTGAATGCTGAGAAACTGGCCGATAAGATATTGCATGGAAAATATGCTGCCTGTGTACAATTTAATAATGTTAAATCTTCCTTTTGGTGGAATGGTGCAATAGAAAATGCAGAAGAAATTCAATTGCTTATAAAAACTAAAAATAATAAATTAGAAGACTTAATATCTACAATAAAAGATTTTCATAGTTATGAAAATCCTGAAATAGTTTTTTGGGAGGCATCAGCTTCTGAGCTTTATCTAAATTGGCTGAAAGAAGCCATATGAACTACAAATATTTTTTAATTAAATTTTCAAGTGAGATGCTAGTCCTAGGACCAAGTTGAGTGACTATATGTCCTGCACAGATTGACCCCATCTTTCCACAAGTAGTTAGACTTTTTTTATTTATATAGCCATATAGAAAACCACTTGCGTAAAGATCACCTGCCCCGGTTGTGTCGATGGCTTTACCAATGACATATGGATTGATTCTTATTGTTTCTTTTTGGGTAAGTATTATGGAACCTTTTTCTCCCATTGTAATTATTGCTATTTCGCTGATACCTTTAATTTGCTCCAAGGCTTTTTCCAAACTTTCTGTTTGATACAAAGATAAGATTTCATTTTCGTTTGCAAATAAGATATCTACGTAACTTTCGACAAGTTTTAGAAAGCTTTCTCTATGTCTATTTACACAGAAAGAATCTGAAAGGGAAAGAGCTACTTTATTGTTAGAGTTTTTGGCAACATTAGCGGCTTCAAAGAAAGCATCTTTTGCCGCATCAGTGTCAAACAAGTAACCCTCTAAGTATAAGATTTTTGAGTTTTGTATTACATCCAGGTTTAAATCTTTTTTGTCAAGAAAGACTGATGCTCCTAAGTAGGTGCACATAGTTCTTTCTGTATCTGGAGTGACTAAAATTAAACATCTTGCAGTAGAAGGACCGTTGGTTATTGCTGGAGTTTGATAAAAAGTTCCAGTAGAAGTTATTTCATCTGAAAAAATTCTACCAAGTTTGTCATCTTTCACTCTTCCAATGAATCCTGCTTTGCCTCCTAATAATGAAATGCCCGCAAGAGTATTAGCTGCAGAACCACCTGATGTTTCCAGTCCAGGTCCAATTGAGCTGTAAATTTCTTCAGCCTGAGCTTCATTAATTAGGGTCATATTGCCCTTATTCAATGCTTTTGATTCAAGTAAAGAATCTTTGGCATAGACAAGAACATCAACAATGGCATTCCCAATACCTATTACATCTAAGGAAGTGACTCCATTATTTGTTTGATTTTTCATATGGATTGCAGTCGAAATTTAGAAGTATGAGTTAATAAAAGAGCTAACTATTGCCTTAAAAGAGCTCTCTTTGGACCGTGGATCGGGTCTTCTATAACTATTGTTTGGTCTCGATCAGCACCGAGAGAAACTATTGCTATTGGTACTTCCATTAACTCTGCAAGAAAGCGAAGATAGTTCATAGCTTGTGTAGGTAAGTCCTCGAGACGTCTGCAATCAGCAGTCGAACATTTCCATCCAGGAAGGGTTTCGAATATGGGATTACATTTTTCAAAATCTTCGGCACTATTTGGGAAATATTCAATTCTTTCTCCATTTAATTCATATGCGATACAAACTTTGATTTCATCAAGTTCATCAAGAACATCTAATTTTGTAATAGCAAGACAATCAAGGCCATTTACTTCAACAGAATATTTGCCAATAATGCCATCAAACCATCCGCAACGTCTTCTTCGGCCAGTAGTCGTTCCAAATTCGCCACCTCTGTCACAAAGTTGATCGTTAAGAGTGCCTTGGAGTTCAGTTGGGAAAGGCCCTTCCCCGACGCGGGTGGTGTAAGCCTTTGCTACTCCGATTACTCGGTCAATAAGAGTAGGACCAACTCCAGCACCAATGCAGGCACCTCCAGATATGGGATTCGAAGATGTTACGAAAGGATATGTTCCATGATCAAGATCTAGAAGAGTACCTTGGGCCCCTTCAAAAAGAATATTTTTTTTATTTCGAGCAGCTTGGTGGATTGCCCTTGAGCAATCCACAATATGAGGCTTAAGTCTTTCCCCGTATTCAAGATATTCTTCTATTATTTCGTTTGAATTGAGTGGATTTACTCCATATATTTTTGTCAACAAGCCATTTTTTTCTGATAACGGAACCTTTATGCGCTCTTCTAGTTTTTGTTTGTCAAGTAAATCTATAACTCTTATTCCATTACGCTGAGCCTTATCTGCGTATGTAGGTCCAATCCCTCTCCCTGTAGTGCCAATTTTCTTGTTTCCCCGAGATTTTTCCATCTCTTTATCTAAGAGACGGTGATATGGCATTGTCACATGTGCTGAGGAAGCAAGCTGTAGACCAGATATGTCAATTTCATTTTCAACAAGCATTTCCAGTTCCCCAATCATCACTTTCGGATCTACTACCGTTCCTGAACCAATAAGACAAATTGTGTTTTGATAAAGAATTCCTGAAGGAATTAGATGCAATTTTAGGACTTTATTATCTACAACAATGGTATGACCGGCATTTACACCACCTTGATACCGGACTACTACGTCAGCAGATCGACTAAGCAAATCGGTGATTTTGCCTTTGCCTTCATCACCCCATTGAGCACCTATGACTACAACATTTGCCAAGGACCGTGCGGCACTAAGCCGTTCTAATGCAGAAACTAATAGGATTACAGATAAACCCTACTTGCGTCAAAAGAATGAATTAATCGTTAGTAATTTATTCTTTTTCTAAAACAAGATCTTCTGCTTTGGAAAGTTCTTGGCTTAGACGATTTTTGAGATTTTCAGGTACTGCCCTGTTTGGGAATGTTTTGTAATGGCCTGCAAGTGCATTAAGAGCGGTTTGCATAGTTGTAAAAGAAACAGTTTTATTTATTTGAGAACGATTTCTGTATCGAGATATGTAATCAGTAATAAGGAAAACTGTTTCTTCATCGGACATTGAAAATTGAGACTCGTCAGATTCCTCTGAAACGACTTCTTCTTTTAGAGCTTTGGCAACGTTGAGAGTGTCTTTAACATAGTCTCCAGTCATGGACGTTCTTCCTGCTTGTGCTTGTTCCGCAAAGGGCATTACAACCACGCAAATACTTAAAATAAGGGCAAGTGCAAATTTGAAGATTTTGTTTAGCTGGCAATGAAAAGCAGAGATCATTGGGCGAGTCTTGATTTGCATTAACTTTATATGCGAGGAGGCTACTTAGCTTTTTTTTAGATTTATTTCTTTGATTAGTTCTTGGAGGGCTTTTTCAGCTTTTAGTGATTTTATTGAGTTTGTACATCTTTCAAATAACTCTACTTCTTCAGAAACTGAATCTCTCCCAACCACAATTCGCCATGGGATACCAATTAGATCAGCATCTTTAAACTTTACGCCTGCCCTTTCTTTTCTATCATCAAAAAGAACATCTACTTTTTCTTTTTTCAGTTGTTTATATAATTTCTCACCTAATGCCTTTTGGTTTATATCTTCAATATTAGCCACCGTAATAATTACCTCATAAGGAGCAATTGTTAAAGGCCAAATAATCCCATTCTCATCATTATTTTGTTCTACAGCAGCTTGAGCGAGCCTGGAAACCCCGATCCCATAGCAACCCATCCAAAATGGCTCTTGGTTGCCTTCTTGGTTAGTAAAAGTTGCATTTAATGATTTTGAATATTTGCATCCAAGTTGGAAAATATGACCAACTTCTATACCTCTACACTCATTGAGAATCTGCTTTTCATCATGAATACATCTCTCACCTGGATTAGCTTTTCTAATATCAATTTCCTTTGGAAGTCCACCTATTAAATCCCAGTTCATACCTATTCTGTGATGATCTTTTTTGTTTGCACCACAAACAAAATTCTTTAATTCTGATACCGTTAAATCTGCAAATCTTAAAAATTCTTTTTCCCAACTTTTAGCATTACTTAGGAATGTATTTTCCAAATCTGGGGCGATTGAGCCAAATGGTAATTGATCTAAACCTTCAATAGATAATTGTTCTTCTGTGATCGGGAAGATATCTATTACTAACTTGTCTAGATGTTTAGAGATGGAATTAGTTAATTTAACAATATTTAACTCTTGATCACCTCTTATACTTACTAATATAGGCTGCTTTATTCCTTCTTCTAATATTGCTAGCATTACTATTACTTTAATAATTTGAGATGGATCAAAACTTTGTGTTCTGCAAAGTTCTTCTATGGAATTTTGATTTGGCGTGGTAATTACTTCCGCTTTGTTGAAACCACTAATAATCGGGTCTGAATACCTTGAAACAGCCTTTTCTTGGTTCGCTGAATAAAGGCCGTCAGAGCTTATTAAGATCATGTCTTCCCCCGCCTCTGCGGTGACCATAAATTCCTGGGAAGCAGAGCCACCTATTGCTCCACTGTCAGCATCTACAGCAACTGTTTCTAATCCACATCTTCTGAAAATTTTTCTATATGCATCATCCATTTCTTTATAGGTTAATTTTAAATCAGACTTATTTTGATGAAAGGAATATGCATCTTTCATTATAAATTCTCTACTTCTCATTAGCCCAAATCTTGGACGGATTTCATCTCTAAACTTAGTTTGAATCTGATAGAGATTTACCGGTAGTTGTTTATAAGAATTTATAGATTCTCCGGCAATTTTTGTAATCACTTCTTCATGGGTTGGTGCAAGTCCTAGTTCTTTTTCCTGTCTATCTTTTAAGTTGAACATTATTCCTTCCCCTGCGGTATACCCTTCCCACCTTCCACTCTCTTTCCATAGATCAGCAGGATGAATTTGTGGGAGGAGAGTTTGAAGGCAGCCTTTTGCATTCATTTCCTCCTGGACAATCTTTGTTATTTTTTCTAGAACTTTCCACATCATTGGCATATACGCGTAGATCCCAGATGTAACTCTTCGTATGAACCCCCCCCTTAAAAGTAGTTTATGAGAGGTTATTTCAGCTTCTGCAGGAACGTTTCTCAGCGTGGTTAGCATGAGATTTGAGACTCTCATTAGGGTTGTTTCTTTGGTAGTAATGATACCTATCTTCTGCTAGAGAAAACTTCTTTCAAACTTTCGGTATATTTCCTGCTTGTTCTCTTGAAGGACATCTGCTAGGTTCTGAAAAATTTTTGAGAATTTAAAAATTCTTAGATCTATGTTTAATGGCTCATTGAAAAATTCTAAAGATTTCCCTGGTAATTTCGTTGAGGTAAATAATGAAATTCAATCCTTATCTACTAGTGATGATACTTTGATTGGGATAGAAGAAGTTCAGAGGTCATTAAATCGTTCAAGAGCTTCTGTCTATAGATATACAAATACTGATGCACGAAATATAAACCCTGCTTTCAATCCTAGAAAACTCAATCCTGAATATAGAACTGATCAGAAAGATCCATTACTTTTTCATCCAAATGAAGTAGCACGTTTTGCTAAAGATATTCTTAGGATCAAAGAGGTAAACGTAGAAGTCTTAAATTCGCCTTCTACTGTCACTCAGAATGTACTCAATTCGATTTTGGAAGAGCTTCGTGCAATTAGAACACATTTAGAACAGACCTCTGAGCCACCACAGCCAATAACCAATCATAAAAATCTCAATGACCGTTCAGTGGCTTAATTCTTAGTTTATTCAAGGATGCTTTTATAAATATATTGTTATGGATAGTTTCCAGCGGATCAAAAGATCATATTGAGCTCTTTGGTAATTAAAATTTAATTACTTCCCTCACTCCTTATGGCTCTTCTTACGGTTATTATTTAATTATTTCTAGCAATTTTAATTTGAGTAAAGAACTCTCTTTAAGGAAAGTTCGAGCCCGTCTTTAAAAGAAACTGATGGATCTATCTTCAATCCCAGCTTCCCCTGCAAAAGGTTTGGTTAATTTGATAGTTGAGATACCAGCAGGTAGTAGAAATAAATATGAATACTGTCAGCAAGCAGGAGTGATGTCTCTTGATAGGGTTTTGCATTCATCAGTGCGCTACCCTTTTGATTATGGATTTATTCCAAATACTCTTGCAGAAGATGGAGCGCCTCTTGATGCAATGGTAATTATGGAGGAGCCTACTTTTGCTGGATGTTTAATCAAGTGTAGGCCGATAGGTGTTCTTGATCTACATGATACTGGTGCTTATGACGGGAAATTACTATGTGTCCCTGTTGACGATCCTCGCCAAAAAACTATAACTAGCATTCTTCAGATAGCTCCTAGTCAACTCGAAGATGTTTCGGAATTTTTCAGAACTCATAAAAGTTTGGATGGGAGGGTGATTGAAATAGATGGTTGGCGAGATTTCGATGAAGTGGAGGGACTATTGCAAAATTGTATAAGAGAAAATAGGAAGAAAAAATGATCTTTTATTTAATTATTTAAAAATTTCAGCTAGGTGATTTTTTATAATGCTTATCATTAAGGAAATTTATTAATGTTATTAGGAATAAAAAATTGGAAGTTTTAGGATGAACCAAAATAACTTACAAACAAATTCTAATCAAAAAGAAATAAAAGAGAAAAATCATGCTTTTTGGGATTTTTGGGCACCATTATTGGTCACGTTAGGCTTATATACTGGGATTAGAAGTTTTTTGGCAGAGGCGAGATATATTCCTTCAGGATCGATGCTCCCAACCTTACAGATTAATGACAGGCTTTTAATTGAAAAAATAACTTTTCGAAAAAGGTCTCCAACAAGGGGGGATATTGTTGTGTTTAAGTCCCCCTATTCGTTTGACAAAGAATTGATCTCGCGCCGTTCTCGTAAATTACCTTCAGAC
>QCIW01000006.1 GCA_003216435.1 Prochlorococcus sp. AG-402-N21 | reverse complement strand
AGAAAATACACAAGAAAATCTAATTCCAACAAATCTAGAAAGTTCTAACAATCTCCTAAAAGAAGAAGATATTAACAAACAAACAAACCAAAACATTCCAATTGAAACTAATAAAGTAAACACAAATAATACTGGAAATGAAGGCAAAAATGAGAATCTAGGTTTATCTATTACTCCACAAAGTAACACCGAAGATAATCCTTCTGATGTACATAGTCACAGACAAAAAGTAGAAACAATTCCTATAAATATTACCCCAGAAGAAGAAGAGGTTTACAGCAATCTTGGTTTAAGTCCTACACTACTACTTGAAGAACAACCAAACAATGAAAATTTAATGGTATATATAGTCAGACCTGGTGAAGATGCTAATAAAATTATAGAAGAAGCAAATGAGCAAGCAACAAATGGTACAAGCAAATCAAGAAAAAAAGGACGTTCCTCAATGAAGTTATCAAGCAAAGTAATTATAGATAGTCAAAAATCTATAAATGAAGGTTCTATAGATACTACTACTGAAAAATATAAAGAAAGCGACACTCTAAATTTAGATATTACCTCAAATGAATCTACAGATATGATCAATGATCAAGAGAATAAAGAATCATCTTCATCAGATGAGATTGAAGATCCTCGAAGAAAAAGAAGGCGTTCATCAGCCTCTACCTAAAGGTGAGCATAAAACAAGCCATAATTGCAGGAGTAGATGAAGTCGGAAGAGGATCTTTGTTTGGGCCTGTATTTGCCGCGGCAGTTATATTAAATGATTTTCATGCACAAAAGTTAATTAATTTCGGTTTAAAAGACAGCAAAAAATTAAGCAAGAAAAAAATATCCTTTTTGGCTCCAATTATTCAAGAGAATTCGCAAGCTTGGGGGGTTGGGCAGGCATCGGCCCGAGAAGTCGACACTATAGGAATCCGTATAGCAACCGAAAAAGCAATGCTAAGAGCACTTCAAAAATTATCCAAGCAACCAGAATTGGTACTAGTTGATGGAATACTTCCAATACGACAATGGAAAGGGAATCAAGAGGTTTTAATTCAAGGCGAAAGCAAATCACCAGCAATTGCAGCAGCAAGTGTTATAGCCAAATCCTCTCGAGATGAATTAATTAAGCGATTATCTAAGAAATTCCCTCACTATGGATTAGAGACTAACGTTGGATATGGTACAGAGTTCCATCGGAAACAAATAAAATGCTATGGCCCATCAAAGATGCATAGAATTACTTTCCTAAAAAATATTCCTCTTACATAACCCAGAAAATAATATCTTCTTTGTTATTGGTTTTCTCGACACCAATCGTTGAAATCTTCAATAAGTTGTTTGCCAACCCGTGCTTTAATTCCTACCAAAATGCCATTGAGAATAGATTGCCCGGTGGATTCAAGAATTTTCGGAGGAATCAACCTTAAAAGAGATGGTTGACTTACTGTTACTCCTAAAAGTGCCTCACCTTCTAATCCTTGTGTTGTAGCTTCTAAAGTAGCTTTGAGCTTCAAGTCAAAGTCATCAATAAAACCAAGACCATCCAACTGACTATCTGTAACATGCATGCTTAATTTCCCTTCCGAACTGACTACTCCGATAGTTACAACTGGATTCACTTGCAATTGGAATACATTAAAACTAGTAACAACATATCTAAAACTACTTGGACCAAGAGGGGTAAGCTTATTGGGATCAAGCATGGCACCAACAACTCTTTCCTCTTCCAAGAGATACTCAGAAAGACGCTCAGAATTGCTTCTTACTGAAAGATCGAGTTTCTGTTTTGCTTGAAAAGCCAGAGACATGTTCAGATGCTTATGGGCATGATCTTATCTTCTCTTACTCAATTTTTTGCTAATGCCCACTCAAGTGGCTTATCTAGGACCAAAAGGAAGCTATGCAGAAAAGGCCGCAATCCTTTTAGCAACCCTCGAGAACCTAGATGCACCAGAGTTTTTACCTTGCAAGAGTCTTCGTTCAGTTATTGAGCATGCTGCCAATAAGCATTGTGAAGCTGCTGTAGTACCTATAGAGAACTCTGTAGAAGGAGGAGTTACTACAACCCTAGATTCTCTCTGGGCTCATCCTGAATTGTTCATTAGAAGAGCATTAGTACTTCCTATTCGTCACGCCTTATATAGCAGTGGCTTGATTACTGATATCTCAGAAGTGTTATCTCATCCACAAGCACTTGCACAATGCAGTGAATGGTTAAATAACAACCTCCCAAATGCTGTTTTGCTCCCTACTAATTCAACCTCAGAAGCAATTAGAATGATTAGGGGTAGTAAATTTCGAGCAGCTATAGGATCTAAAGAAGTAAAAGAATTGCAAGACCTCAAAGAACTTGCCTATCCAATCAATGATATAGAAGGAAATTGCACAAGATTTGTATTACTACACACCCAAGAAATCGATCAGCCAAGTCAATTTACAAGTTTGGCATTTTCACTTCATTCAAATGCTCCTGGCGCGCTATTAAATGCATTAAATGCTATTGCCAGCTTAGGATTGAATATGAGTAGAATCGAATCTCGACCCTCTAAAAGAGAGTTAGGTGAATATACTTTTTTTATAGATATTGAATTAAAAAATGATACAAAAGACATCAATAAGAAATTAAAAGAAAAACTAGAACCTTTATGTGAAAATATTATCTTTTTTGGTTCTTATCCTAATCAAAAAATAGAAGACTAGTCTATTAACCCCTCGTTTTAAAGACTCCAAATTTCATCAATCCAGTTGCAAAAGCCCATCTCATCATAAGAATCGTAGGTATTTCTCTTATAGCATTAAATAACCCAGGAGCACCTAGACTAAATATTGCCTCAGGACGTCTTAGTCCTTCCAATATCGAATCATTCCAAGAGGGTAAAGTATATTTAGTCCAATCATCTGTATCTACATAGCCACCATTATATCGACTGTCTAATAAATTTTTCTTAAAACTATTAATACTAGAGAATTCAGGATGAGCCCACTGATTAAGCAATTGCTTCATAATAAATTGCTCAAACGTACTCATTGATCCATAAGAAATATCACGTCGATTCCAATCGGCTAACGCCAAGACTCCTCCAGGTCTGATTACTCGAAGCATTTCATCTGCATATCTTTGCTTATTAGGCATGTGAGGGCCTGCTTCGACACTCCAAACTCCATCAAAACTGCCCTTATCTAATTTTAAATCAAGTGCATCCATAACTTCAAAGCGACAAAGTAATCCCTCAGGAGTAAGACGATTAGCACGTTGAACCTGAGCTGGACTAATGCTTATCCCTAAAACATCAAATCCATAATCAAGAGCTAAAACTCTTGCACTACCACCAATTCCACATCCAACATCAAGAACTCGAGAACCTTTGGGCAGCTTATCCAAACCACTCCAATGGACTAATTCATGAACAAAATCAATTTTAGCCTGACGAAAATCTCTTTTTTTCTTTAAAGACTTGTAATAACCGAGATGAATATGCTCTCCCCATAGATTTTCCAAAAGAGAATCATTAGTCCATTTGTCATAAGCATTTGCAACACTTTTACTCGACATATAAATTCGATCTTTTCTAAGCCAAGTAAATAGGAATCCTAGGAATGCACTAAATATGAAGAATATAAATAAAAGCCACATTAACATCAATTGTTTTTCTGGTCTGCATTAGAAAAAGTATCTTTCAATGCAGTTCTTGCAGCCAGTTGCCGCCTTGTATTATCTAACATTTGAAACTCTCTTTCTAGCCGCTTAGTAGTATCCTGCATCTCGAGAAGTTGTTGTTGCTCGTCAGCAGCAGGTCCACCTAAATGAGAAGCAATCCAAAAAGATAATTCCCTTGGAATTTCAGGTAAATTCTCTGGCAAAGAGGTCTGAGAATCGGTTAATTTGCCACTCAAAAGAACAACATCTTTTAAAGCACCTAAAACTGATTCAGATAGCTTATACAAATCATCCTGATCATTTACTGGTAGATCATCAATCCAAGTCACCAAAGCCGTGCAAAAGGGAGCTTCTCTTGTTATCTCAAGAATACGAAACCTCTGTTGACCAATCGTGACGATATTGCTCCTTCCATCTTCAGAAGTTTGATGCTTAATTATTTGAGCACAGCATCCAACATCAGCAATTTTTTTAGAATTAGCATCTAACCTAACCACCCCAAAACGACTATCAGAATCCAATACACTCTGAAGCATTATTCGATAACGCGATTCAAAAATATGAAGAGGAAGAACTTCTTGAGGGAAAAGGACAACCTCTGGGAGCGGGAAAAGCGGCAACTCCCTGACTGAAAGTTCGGTCACGGGAACCATTAAAAATACAACTGAATAATAGAGACTGGTTCTAGAAAATGATGATTTAAAAGTTTCAAAGTTTAACTTCTATATCAACACCACTAGGGAGATCTAATTTCATAAGCGCATCGATCGTCTTCGCAGATGGACTATAAATATCAATAATTCGTCTATGGGTACGGGTTTCAAAGTGTTCTCTTGAATCTTTATCTACATGAGGGGATCTAAGAACACAATAAATTTTTCTTTTTGTTGGAAGTGGAATCGGTCCAATAGCTGTAGCTGCTGTGTTGTCAGCTGTTTCTATAATTTTTTCGCATGAAAGATCAAGCATACGTCTGTCAAACGCTTTGAGACGAATCCTTATCTTCTGTTGAGCAATTGCTGTGGACATAAGAAAAATCTAACTGATTACCTTTAAGAGAAAGGGATGGCAAGTTTTCAAGATTCAATTGATTTTTAGTATTTACTAAAAATTTAGATCCTAGTAAGTAAATCCTAAATGATGGTCAGGTACTTTCCTGACCATCATGCAATTATCACTCAACAATCTTTGAAACAACACCTGCACCAATTGTGCGTCCGCCTTCTCTAATTGCGAATCTCATGCCTTGTTCAATAGCGACAGGACAAATTAATTCTCCAGTCATTTTAATATTGTCTCCAGGCATAACCATCTCTACATTGCTTCCGTCTTCTGCAGTAAAGGCAGTTATTTGGCCGGTAACATCGGTTGTACGAATATAAAACTGTGGGCGATAACCTGCAAAGAAAGGTGTGTGCCTTCCTCCTTCTTCTTTTTTCAAAACATAAACCTGCCCTTCAAACTTCGTATGTGGAGTAATAGAGCCCTTCTTAACAAGAACCATTCCTCTTTCTATGTCTTCTTTTTGAATTCCTCTAAGTAGTAATCCAACATTGTCCCCAGCCATTCCTTCATCAAGAAGCTTTCTGAACATTTCAACACCAGTAACAGTCGTTAAACGAGTATCTCGGATACCAACAATTTCAACCTCTTCTCCAACTGTTACCTTACCTCTTTCAATTCGCCCAGTTGCTACTGTTCCGCGGCCAGTGATTGAAAAAACATCTTCAACAGCCATCAAGAATGGCTTATCTATTTCTCTTTCGGGTTCAGGGATTTTAGAATCTACAGCCGCCATTAATTCTTCAACCTTAGACTCCCAATCAGCATCTCCTTCTAGGGCTTTTAAGCCTGAAACTTTAACAATTGGTACGTCAGTAAATCCATATCCTTCAAGGAGTTCTGAGATCTCCATTTCAACTAACTCAATAATTTCTTCGTCATCGACCATGTCGCACTTATTAAGAGCAACTACAAGTGCAGGGACACCAACTTGTTTTGCTAAAAGAATATGTTCCTTGGTTTGAGCCATAGGACCATCCGTTGCTGCACAAACAAGAATTGCTCCATCCATTTGCGCTGCCCCTGTAATCATATTTTTCACATAGTCAGCGTGACCAGGGCAGTCAACGTGGGCATAATGACGTCCCTCTGTTTCGTACTCAACGTGAGCGGTATTGATCGTGATACCTCTTTCACGCTCTTCAGGGGCGCCATCAATATCGCCATAATCCTGAGCTTCAGCTTGTCCCTTTTTAGCAAGCACATTAGTGATTGCAGCTGTAAGGGTAGTTTTGCCATGGTCAACGTGGCCTATTGTTCCAATGTTGACGTGAGGCTTGTTTCTTTCGAACTTCTCGCGAGCCATTTTTTTAAAGAATCGGGGTTTGGTTAGAAATTTAGTTTTATTTTACAGATCAGGAATTGCCCTGATTCTTAGAGATGATGGCTTCAGCAACATTTCGAGGAACTTCCTCATAATTGCTGAATTCCATAGAGAAGATACCTCGGCCTTGAGTCATCGAACGCAATTGAGTGGCATACCCGAACATTTCAGCCAAAGGAACCTTTGATTGTACTTTAGATTGTCCATCATCAATAGACTGTCCTTCAACCTGTCCTCGTCGAGAGGACAGGTCTCCAATAATAGAGCCTAAGAAATCTTCAGGAGCCTCTACTTCGACTTTCATCATGGGTTCAAGAAGAACAGGATTGCACTTCTTGACACCATCTTTAAAAGCCATAGATCCTGCAATCTTAAAGGCCATCTCAGAAGAATCCACATCATGAAAAGATCCATCAACCATAGTCACTTTGACATCAATCAATGGATATCCAGCAAGAACTCCAGAATCACAAGTTTCCTTCATTCCATTTGAAGCTGGTCCAATATATTCCTTGGGGACAACACCACCAACAATTTTATTGACAAATTCAAACCCTGATCCAGGTTCTCCAGGTTCCATTTCGATCACAACATGACCATATTGTCCCTTACCTCCTGTTTGCCTTGCATATTTACCCTCACCTTTAGAACTTGAACGAATTGTTTCTCTATAAGAAACTTGAGGGGCGCCTATATTTGCTTCGACCTTGAATTCCCTCAACATACGATCAACAAGTATCTCCAAATGCAGTTCACCCATACCTGCAATCACTGTTTGATTAGTCTCTTGATCAGTACTGACACGAAATGTAGGATCCTCTTCAGATAGAGATTGCAGAGCTTTGGAAAGCTTCTCCATATCCCCTTTTGTTTTTGGCTCTACGGCAACAGAAATAACTGGTTCAGGAATGAAAAGAGTCTCTAGAACAATTGGATCATCAGTTGTGCATAAGGTATCTCCAGTTGTTGTACTTTTCAGGCCAAGGACCGCTCCTAAATCTCCAGCTCTTAATTGATCAACTTCTTCTCTCTCATCGGCTTTAAGAACTACTAGTCGCGAAATACGCTCTTTTGAATCCTTAGTTGAGTTCATTACATAACTACCCTTTTCCAAAATTCCTGAATACATCCTGACAAATGTCAACTTCCCATATGGATCTGCCATAACCTTAAAAGCTAGTGCACTAAAAGGCGCATTATCATCAGATGGCCTAATCGCTTCTTTCCCGTTTGGTAAAAGCCCTTGGATAGGCGGAACATCAACCGGTGCAGGTAAATAATCAACAACTGCATCCAATAACAACTGAACTCCCTTATTTTTAAAAGCAGAACCACATAAAAGCGGAACTAGGCCTTGCTTTAATACACCCTCTCTTATTCCTTTCTTTAATTGTTCATCAGTTAATTCTCCATTCTCAAGAAATTGTTCAATCAATTCTTCATCTGTTTCTGCAATACTTTCCATCAACTTATTTCGCCATTCCGCTGCTTCATCTGCCATTTCGGCAGGGATATCAGTTTCCTGAATATCAGTACCAAGGTCATTTTTGTAGATATATGCCTTATTTCCCACTAAATCAATAATCCCCTTCAACTCTCCTTCTGCACCTATTGGTAATTGAATAGGAACGGCATTGGCTTTTAGCCGATCTTTAATCTGACCATAAACTTTCAAGAAGTCTGCCCCAGTTCGATCCATTTTATTTACAAAGACCATTCTTGGGACGCTATAACGATCTGCCTGGCGCCAAACGGTCTCTGATTGAGGCTGAACACCTCCGACAGCACAAAAGACCGCTATAACGCCATCCAGCACCCTCATAGACCTCTCAACTTCAATAGTGAAGTCAACGTGGCCTGGAGTATCAATAATGTTGATTCTGTGCTCCTGCCAACTGGTAGAGATTGCAGCTGCAGTAATTGTTATTCCTCTTTCTCTCTCTTGTGCCATCCAATCGGTAACTGCAGCACCATCATGGACTTCACCAATCTTGTGAACCACTCCTGAATAAAATAAAATTCTTTCGGTAGTTGTGGTTTTACCTGCATCAATATGAGCAGCAATACCGATATTTCTTACCCGTTCCAGGGGAAAGTCGCGAGACACAGATAACTCTCCGTTTAAGGCTTAAAAGGCGGGAGAGACTCTACAAGCCCGTCTGCAAAAAAGAAAGTTTTTAATAGATTTTCAATATCGATAATGTGCAAAGGCTTTATTCGCTTCTGCCATTTTATGAGTTTCCTCTCTCTTACGAACAGCACTTCCAGATTCATTTGCAGCATCCATCAACTCACCTGCAAGCTTATGAGCCATACTGCGGCCATTTCTTGCTCTAGAAAAATTTACTAGCCACCTAAGAGCCATTGCAGTTCCTCGTTCTTGGCGAACTTCCATTGGAACTTGATAAGTAGCTCCCCCAACTCTGCGAGCTCTTACTTCCACCAGGGGTGTGACATTCTTAATAGCTGTCTCAAAAAGTTCAAGAGGATTAGAACCTGTACGTTCATTTATCAGACCAAAAGCATCAGATAATATTCTTTGCGCTGTTGATTTTTTCCCATGCTTCATAAGTCGATGAACCATCATCGTGGCTAATCGATTGTTAAATTGAGGATCAGGTAAAACTGGTCGTTTTTCGGCGGCATTTCTTCTAGACATGGAAAAAAATAATTTAATTAAAAGTTGTTTAAAAAACTAAATGATAATTATTTACTCTTTGGGAGATTTGGCTCCGTATTTAGAACGACCCTGACGACGGTCTTTCACACCAGCAGTATCAAGAGTTCCACGAATTATGTGATATCGAACACCTGGAAGATCCTTAACTCTTCCACCTCTTAGCAAAACAACTGAATGTTCTTGAAGATTGTGACCTATTCCAGGGATATAAGCAGTTACTTCAAATCCAGAAGTTAAGCGAACTCTTGCAACTTTACGCAATGCTGAGTTGGGTTTTTTGGGTGTAGATGTGTACACCCGAGTACAAACACCTCGTCTTTCTGGACATGCTTTCAATGCGGGGGACTTGGTCTTCCTTGTGAGAGTAAATCTCCCGGTTCTTATGAGTTGTTGAATGGTTGGCATTGAAAATGAAGCTTTGGCCGCTAATTAGACCTGATCTAATAAATAAACAGATTACTCGGTCATACGACCATCATATTTATTTTTGAGCTAGTGAAGTCAAATTTCTCATAAAATGCCTTAGGAAGTTTTTAATGAATTACCAGGAAATCATCATTTAAGGGCATGTCAAATCAATCAAAAAATACCCCTATTATCTCCATTAAGCGCTATAGAAGTAATTAGGCAGTACCTGCTATTGACCAAAAGCCAATAAGTGCTTACAAATCATGAATCAAGAGAACTGCCACTCTTAGATCCTCAAATGCCCTTCGTACAAATTTCTTCTCGCTTGGAGAGGGGAGGCAGTACGGTTGAAGATCATGCTTAAAGATCCCATTAATTGGCCCTACTGCGATAGCCACTCTCCTAACGCACTGTCTGGAGAGAAAGATGCCTGTGGAGTGGGTTTTATCGCTCAAATTGAAGGCAAAAAAAGCAATTGGGTCCTACAGCAAGCGATAAGAGGCTTAAGTTGTATGGAACACCGCGGAGGATGCGGTGGAGACAGTGATTCTGGAGATGGGGCGGGCATCCTTTGCGAAATCCCATGGACTTATTTAAAAAATATCTGGGATGCTGCTGAAAAAGCTCCTGAAGATTCAACTGGATTAGGCATGATTTTCATGCCCCAAAATAAAGAACTTCGAAATCAAGCTAAAATAATTTGCGAGCAAGAAGCGCAATATCTAAACCTAACATCTCTAGGATGGAGAGATGTACCCGTCAACATCTCATGTTTAGGGCCCTTAGCGAGAAATAATGCTCCCTTTATCACTCAATGGCTTGTAAAAGGAGAACAAAAAGGTAAAGCACTAGATTCAATTCTCTTTCAACTAAGAAGACGTATTGGTCAACGCATAAAAGAGGCTTGGGGAAAGAAATCTATTGACTTGTATATCACTTCTCTCAGTGCTCATACGATCGTCTATAAAGGCATGGTTAGATCTGAAATTCTACCAGCTTTTTACGAAGATCTTCAAGATGAGAACTTTAAAATTTCATATGCGGTTTACCACCGAAGATTTAGTACAAACACTTTACCTCGATGGCCACTTGCACAACCTATGAGGCTTCTAGGTCACAACGGCGAAATAAACACTCTACTTGGCAACCTAAATTGGGCAAAAGCATCAGAAGTAAGCTTGAATGAACTTTGGGGAGATATTGCAGAAGACCTCAAACCAATAGTCAACGACCAATTTAGTGATTCGGCAAATTTAGATGCAATTCTCGAACTCTTTGTAAGAAGCGGCAGACCTATAACCGATAGTCTTTTAACCCTTGTTCCAGAGGCCTTCAGGAATCAACCTGAATTAAATAACAAACCAGAAATAACTGCTTTTTATGAATATGCAGCAGGCATGCAAGAGCCATGGGATGGGCCAGCACTCCTTGTCTTTACAGACGGTTCAAATATAGGTGCCACACTAGATCGCAATGGATTGCGACCAGCGCGTTATTCCATCACAAGTGATGGTTTTGTAATCATGGGGTCCGAAACGGGCGTTGTGGAAATTGAAGAAAAAACAATAATCGAGAAGGGTAGACTTGGGCCAGGTCAAATGCTTGCTGTCGACCTTGAGAAAAGAAGGCTTCTTCGCAATTGGGATGTCAAAAAAGAAGCCGCAAGCAGATATCCTTACATCAATATGCTTCAGAAAAAGCACATTCATATCTCTAATCAACCTTGGCAAGAAAAAGCACAACTTGAGAAATCAGAACTACTACAACAGCAAACAGCCTTCGGGTTTTCAGCTGAGGATTTTGACTTAATTATTGAATCAATGGCAGGGAGTGCAAAAGAACCAACATATTGCATGGGCGATGATATTCCACTCGCAATCCTTTCCGACAAGCCACATCTTCTATACGACTACTTCAAGCAAAGGTTTGCTCAAGTTACCAATCCACCTATAGATCCATTACGAGAAAAACTGGTAATGAGTTTAGAAATGCATTTAGGCAGACGTAAGTCGCCACTTCTAGTAGAAGAAAATTTAAATGCAATCATCCATCTTAATACTCCAGTCCTAAATGAAAAAGAATTAATTGACATCACAAATCACGGGCTTAAAACAACCACTTTATCGACATTAGTAGACATCTCAAAAGGTATAGACGGACTTAAAGAAAAACTAACTATTCTTTGCTTTGAAGCTGAAAATCTAACTCGAAATGGCACGGAAATTCTAATTCTTTCTGATCGAGGGATGAATTCAGAGACCACATATATTCCTCCCTTACTAGCAGTTGGAGCAGTGCATCATCATCTATTAACAAAAGGTCTAAGACTACATACCTCTTTAATAGTTGATACTGCACAATGTTGGAGTACCCATCATTTTGCTTGTCTTATTGGATATGGAGCTAGTGCGATATGTCCTTGGTTAACTTTGGAAACTACAAGGCATTGGTGGAACCTCCCAAAAACTCAGAAACTATTTGAGTCAGGTAAATTACCTCCGTTAACAATTGGTCAAGCTCAAAACAATTTAAAAAAAGCCTTAGAAGATGGGCTCAGAAAAATTCTTTCTAAGATTGGAATTTCCTTACTAGCTAGTTATCATGGCGCTCAAATCTTTGAAGCAATTGGTATTGGAGCAGACTTAATTGACATTGCATTCAAGGGAACCACAAGTCGAATTGCAGGACTGACCCTTAAAGAATTAGCAAGCGAAACCATTAGATTCCATTCAAAAGCCTTTCCAACACTTGATAGAAACAAGCTTGAGTTTCTCGGATTTGTTCAATATAGAAGTAGTGGAGAATTTCATTTAAATTCTCCAGAGATGTCCAAACTACTTCATACCGCAGTCAAGGAAGGGCCTGGATATGATCACTTTTCCACTTACCAAAATTTTTTAGAAAATAGGCCAACAACAGCCTTACGAGATTTACTCACTTTCCGTGTTGCAAAATCTCCATTGCCTATAGATGAAGTTGAAAGTGCTGAGAATATTTGCGCCAGATTCTGCACTGGAGGAATGAGCCTAGGAGCTCTTTCCCGAGAAGCTCATGAAGTGCTCGCCATTGCAATGAACCGTATTGGAGGGAAAAGCAATAGCGGTGAAGGAGGAGAAGACCCTGCTCGTTTCAACACGCTGACAGATGTCGATACAGATAATCGATCAGCAACATTGCCTACCATTAAAGGTCTAGTGAATGGTGATACAGCATGTTCTGCAATCAAACAGATTGCATCAGGCAGATTTGGAGTAACCCCAGAGTATTTAAGAAGTGGAAAACAATTAGAAATAAAAGTTGCGCAAGGTGCCAAGCCTGGAGAAGGAGGTCAGCTACCTGGACCAAAAGTAGATCCCTATATTGCTAAGCTACGTAATAGCAAACCAGGCGTAGCACTCATATCACCTCCTCCGCATCACGATATCTACTCAATTGAAGACTTAGCTCAATTGATCCATGACCTTCATCAGATTCATCCATCAGCTAAAGTCAGCGTAAAACTCGTAGCAGAAATTGGTATTGGAACTATTGCAGCTGGTGTTGCGAAGGCAAATGCGGATGTAATACAAATTTCCGGACATGATGGAGGCACAGGAGCTTCTCCTTTAAGTTCGATCAAACATGCTGGACTACCTTGGGAATTGGGGCTAACGGAAGTACATAATTCCCTCTTAGAGAATGGATTACGTGATCGCGTATTACTTAGAACTGATGGTGGTCTAAAAACAGGATGGGACGTTCTTATAGCAGCTCTATTAGGTGCTGAGGAATATGGCTTCGGGACTGTTGCAATGATTGCAGAAGGATGCATTATGGCTCGTATCTGTCATACCAATAAATGTCCTGTAGGAGTTGCCACTCAACAAGAAAGATTAAGGGAACGTTTTCCTGGACTACCTGAACATGTTGTCAACTTTTTTCTATTTATCGCTGAAGAAGTTCGTCAACTAATGAGCATTCTTGGAATATCCAGAATGGAAGATTTAATAGGAAGAACAGATCTCCTACAAGCAAGAGATGTCAATCTTTACAAGACTCAACAAGTTGATCTCTCAAGTCTTATCAAGCCACACAATAATTCCACCAATAGATCATGGCTAAAACATGAACTAGATGCTCACAGCAATGGGAATGTACTTGAGAACGAGCTTCTACTTAAGTCTGAGATTCAAGAAGCTATCAAATACCATCGCGAAACAAGTCATACCATCCCTATTGTCAATACAGATAGAAGTGTTTGCGCACGTATCTCTGGAGAGATCGCAAAAGAGCATGGCAACCAAGGGTTTGAAGGTCAACTTAATTTGACTTTCATAGGAGCTGCAGGGCAAAGCTTTGGAGCATTTTTAATTAAAGGTATGAATATTGTATTAATCGGAGAAGCAAATGATTATGTAGGCAAAGGTATTAATGGAGGGCAAATTACAGTAATACCTCCGATTCAGAGAGATAATGCATCAGATCAAGTAATACTAGGAAATACCTGTCTTTATGGGGCAACAGGAGGTAAATTATTTGCATTAGGAAGAGCTGGCGAACGTTTTGCAGTACGTAATAGTGGTGTTAAAGCAGTAGTTGAAGGGAGTGGTGACCATTGCTGCGAATATATGACTGGAGGAATAGTGGTAGTTCTAGGAGCAACCGGTAGAAATGTAGGCGCAGGTATGACTGGTGGAGTAGCTTTTATATTAGATGAAAGTGAACTATTCGATCAAAAAGTCAATAAAGAAATAGTTCAAATCCATAAGTTAACTACTTCAGAACAAGAAAATATTCTAAGGCCACTACTTGAAGAGCACTTACAACACACCAAAAGTGAAAAAGCAAGAAAAATTCTCACTAACTGGAGTCATTGGAAGCATAAATTCAAAGTTATAGTCCCACCTAGTGAAAAAAGTAAACTAGGAATACAAGAAATAAGAACAGTTTTAACTTAAAAAATGTCTTGGTTCATTAAAACTGAACAATTTACAGAAAAAACTCTTGCATTACTTGAAAAAGATCGTCGCTTAATCATTGACAAGCACAAGTCTTGGGTTAAAAATTTAAAGATTCAAGGAAAAAAAATTAGTAGCGGATACTTAGTTAATAAAAGCAAAGCTCCAGGAGGAGGGGGATTGCTAATAATTGAAGCAAATTCATTCGAAGAAGCTATTGCCATTATCAAGGAAGACCCCATGATTACAAACAATCTTGTTACTTGGAGATTGCAAGAATGGATTCCTATCTCAGGAGAACTAATAATTTAGATCACCTTGGATAAGTAGACATTAATCTTTGAACTTCACCTGCATGATAACTACTTCGAGTTAAAGGAGAGCTAACAACCTGTAAAAAACCAAGTTGCTCTTCTCCTTCTTTTTTAAAACCCTTAAATTGATCAGGAGTTACGAAACGATCCACTGGCAAATGCTTGGGGCCTGGAGACAAGTATTGGCCAATGGTAACTATATCTACTTTATTACGACGTAAATCTACCAGAACCTCTTTTACCTCTTCATCCTTTTCTCCTAATCCAACCATTAATCCAGATTTCGTATAAACCTTTGGCCAACCATCTCTAACTCTACTTAAAAGCTCTAAAGAGCGATTGTATTCTCCTTGGGGTCTCACTCGCTTATAAAGCCTTGGCACTGTCTCAATATTATGATTCAAAACATTTGGAGCAGCATCTAATACGATTTTCAAAGCCTCCCAGTTGCCGCACAAATCTGGAATTAAAAGCTCAATAGTTGTATTCGGAGATAATTTACGCACCGCTTCAATGCAAGCTAAAAACTGACTAGCCCCCCCATCATCCAAATCATCTCTATTCACAGAAGTGATAACAACATGACTAAGTGCCATGCGTGCAACTGCTTCTCCTAAACGATTTGGCTCCGTAGGGTCTAAATCTCGCTTACTTCTATCAGTCGCTATATCACAATAAGGACATGCTCTTGTGCAGGCTGGTCCCATTATCAAAAAAGTAGCTGTCCCCCCTGCAAAGCATTCGCCAATATTTGGACAACTAGCCTCCTGGCAGACAGTGTTTAATTTAAGATCTACCAACAAATCAGCCACAGCTCCAATTCGTTGGTGCTGTGGGGCTTTAACGCGTAACCAATCGGGTTTAAGCAATGCTGAACCTCTAATAAAGAAATTTTAGGAAGATTCTGAGAAAGGGAATATTTTTTGGAATTTCTTAAAATTCAAGTCAAATACCCTCGTGGTGTAACAAAAAAGCCATCTTTAACCACACTTTTACTATTCCCAATAACCAAGACACTTAACATATCAACTTTTTGAACAGGGAAAGAATCGAGTTTAAAAATCTCAGTATGCTCATCTTTTCTACCAAGTTGACGAGCTAAAGCTATCGGAGTAGAAGCTAAACGATTTTCTAGAAAAATTTCTATTGCTCGCTGCAACTGCCAATTCCTCTCTTTAGACCGAGGGTTATAAATAGCCACAACAAAATCTCCTGCTGCTGCAAAGTTAAGACGTTCCTCAATCTTCTCCCAAGGTGTTAAAAGATCACTAAGGCTGATCGCGCAAAAATCATTCATAAGAGGAGCTCCTAATTTTGCAGATGCCATTTGAAATGCACTAATACCAGGGTGAACCTCAAACTTAGGACGGTCATTTTTTTCTTGTTTCAACAAAAGTTCTAAAGCAAGTCCCGCCATGCCATAAATTCCACTTTCTCCTGAAGAAACTATGGCTACTTTTATACCTTGCTTAGCTAATTCCAAAGCCTGCATACAACGGTCATGCTCTTGGGTAATTTGACTATTTATTCGCACTTGATCTTTCCTGCGTAAGGGTTCTAAAAGATCCAAATAAAGCCCATACCCAACCCAAATAACACATTGAGACAAAGCATATCTAGCATCATTAGTTAGTAAAGAAATCTCACCTGGACCACTTCCAATAATATGAAGCTCTCCTCTATTAGGTGCAAAAGAGTTAATTGATTGTGCAACTGCAATCGTTACTGCTCCATATTCATCATTCCTTGAAGAAAAAATATGTTTTTCAACCAATAACTCTCCATTTTCTCCTGCAGCTAATAAAGCTGAAGCTTCAGCAACAGATTGCGTCCCAATTGCTTGCTTTACGGTCTCAGAAGGGTTAGGAATTGATATTGCATCTAAAGCCTCTGCAGAAAAAAACTTGCGATGCCAAGAGTTTTTTTTCAAAAGAGACAATAATCCTTTTTCATCTGACTTCAAATCAATAGTCGATATGCCAGCTATAGATTGTTTTGCTAATCGAGTTTTCTTAAAGATTTCAGTTATTGCTCTATTTATAAGACTTTCGCTTGTATCTCTTTCACAACCAATACCTACCCAAAGATTATGAGGGTGCCAAGAACAACCAGGTAATACTTTTGAACCAATATTCAATACATAAGAAGCATTTTCTTGATCCAAGCTTGTGGATGCCAATGCAGTTTGTTTCCAAAGGGATGAACCAGAAGATTGTTTTATACCAAAAACTCGTTCAGAAGCTTGATGAATCATTAACTGATTCCAATCGTCCTGGTTCCCAGAACGATCCCAACCCCAATTAAATCCAAAACTATCTAAAGATATACGTTCTTGACTATGACAATCAGAAGTGAAGACTGCTTTACCACCTAAATCCTCTGCCAATTCGCACGCAAACTCGTTAGCTCTAGAAGAATGTCCTCCTATAAGAGGAATAATATTTAAAGCCTTAGAATCCATTACTAAAATGGCAGGATCTGTCTCCTTACTTCCCAGAAATGGTGCAATCAATCGAACTACAGCACCAATTGCCCCAACAAAAATCAAAATGCCACCTGCTCTCCAATATCGATGAACTATTTCGGAGGCAGATCCTACTAACAATTCTTTTGAATCAGTATTAACAGCTTTAAAGGCAGAGGGTGTAAGAGCTAATTGATCTACATGATTACGTGATTTCAACCGCTTCAATAATGGCCATGCCCCAGATGCCAGTCCCAGAGCTACTCTTTTACTGTGAGGAGATCGAAATTCTTTATTCAGGGAAACGAGACTTTCAAAAGAAATTTAACCTAGCGCCATTCAAGAAAAATGCTTTAAACGAGTGGTTAAAAGAAAACAAAAATTATGAAGAAATTTAAAATAAATCACCTATATTTTCAAAAAATTGGGGAATAAAAAAAAATCTATTAGTCTCTGAGTAATAAGCTTTAAATTAAGAGTTAATACCTAAGATATAGTCAATGGCAATAAAGCTTTACAGGATCTATTTATTTTTATTTACTGGTCTATAAATCTTCTATAATTAAAATGAATTATTTTTAAAATTCCTTAGAAGATGCTTAAAAAGTCAAATCTCAATATTTGGCTAAAACTCCTGGTAGCTCAAATGCTATAGGTCAAGACATCTTCTAAGCCTCAAGGGTGTAGAACATTTGTTACACGATCCCGTAGTAACTGCTTCGCGGCTTTATGCTTGCACTTACGGATCTATTAGCGGTGGCTCCCCACCTCGATCACATTCCTTCAGGAATCACTCGATGACGATTAGCCCACCAGAACGTGGCGAAAAAACTAAACCAATCCTCGACAAAACTGTCGAGACTGACCCAAAGCCTATTGACTTTGGGAAGCTAGATAAACCTGGCTTTTGGTCTAGCAAACTTTCAAAAGGTCCAAAGACCACAACATGGATTTGGAACCTCCACGCTGACGCGCATGACTTCGACACCCATGTCGGAGATCTAGAAGAAACAAGCCGGAAAATCTTTTCTGCTCATTTCGGCCATTTAGCGGTCATCTTTATTTGGATGAGCGCTGCATTTTTCCATGGAGCTCGATTCTCCAATTACTCTGGATGGCTGGCCGACCCAACTCATGTAAAACCTGGTGCTCAGGTTGTTTGGCCAATTGTTGGCCAAGAAATGCTCAATGCTGATCTAGGTGGTAACTATCACGGCATTGAAATTACATCTGGTATTTTCCAGATGTGGCGAGCATGGGGTGTTACTAATGAGACGGAACTGATGGCATTAGCCATTGGCGCTCTTCTTATGGCAGCAATCATGCTGCATGGTGGTATTTATCACTATCACAAAGCAGCTCCAAAGCTTGATTGGTTTAGGAATCTTGAGTCCATGCTCAACCACCATATTGCTGGTTTGGTTGGGCTTGGATCAATTGCTTGGGCCGGTCATTGCATTCATATTGGTGCTCCAACAGCAGCTTTACTTGATGCTATTGACGCCGGAAAACCTTTGGTCTTAAACGGTACTCCAATAACTTCAGTAGCTGAACTCCCTTTGCCACATGAATTTTGTAATCCTGCTTTGGTAAGTCAGATATTTCCTGGTTTAGCAGCAAGATCTGCGGAAAATTTCTTTAACGCAAATTGGTGGGCTTTTACAGATTTTCTAACTTTTAAAGGTGGATTAAATCCAGTAACAGGCAGTCTTTGGATGACAGATGTTTCACATCACCATCTGGCATTTGGTGTACTAGCTATTCTTGGAGGCCATCTATACAGAACAAGTTATGGAATTGGTCATAGTCTAAAAGAAATCCTTGACAACCATAAAGGAGATCCAATTCTATTCCCAGCTCCTAAAGGACATGAAGGCATATATGATTTTCTAGCTAATAGTTGGCATGCTCAATTGGCTATAAACCTAGCCATGGTTGGATCTCTAAGCATCATTATTTCGCATCATATGTATGCGATGCCTCCTTATCCTTACCTTGCAACTGATTATCCAACTGTTTTAGGACTTTTCACCCATCACATGTGGATAGGTGGTCTGTTTATTTGCGGTGCAGCAGCTCATGCTGCTATTGCAATGATTAGAGACTATGACCCAAGTAAGCATATAGATAATGTTCTTGATCGCATCCTTAAAGCAAGAGATGCCTTAATAAGTCATTTGAACTGGGCATGTATGTTCCTTGGCTTCCATAGCTTTGGTCTTTACATCCATAACGATGTAATGAGAGCGCTAGGTAGACCTCAAGACATGTTCAGTGATAAAGCAATACAACTTCAGCCAGTTTTTGCACAATGGATTCAAGGAATTCATGCTTCAGCCTTTGGTTCAACAACCTTAGCCGGAACCAATGTGCAGCTTCAGAGCGGAATTGTTAGCGAGGTATTCAATGGGAATGTCGTCCAAGTTGGTGGGAAAATCGCTATGTCCCCAATACCACTTGGAACCGCTGATTTCATGATTCACCATATTCATGCTTTCACGATTCACGTAACCTTACTGATCCTCCTAAAAGGTGTCCTTTTCTCTCGTAGCTCACGATTAATTCCAGATAAAGCAAAATTAGGATTCAGATTCCCTTGTGATGGCCCTGGAAGGGGAGGCACCTGTCAAGTTTCTTCTTGGGACCACGTATTTCTAGGTTTATTCTGGATGTATAACGGTCTATCAGTAGTCATCTTCCACTTCTCCTGGAAAATGCAAAGTGATGTCTGGGGACTAACTGGTGGAAATTTTGCTCAAAGTTCAATCACTATTAATGGATGGCTTAGAGACTTCCTTTGGGCTCAAGCATCTCAAGTCTTAACAAGCTATGGTCAACCTATAAGCATGTATGGCTTGATGTTCTTAGGAGCACACTTTGTATGGGCGTTCAGTCTTATGTTCCTCTTCAGTGGAAGAGGTTATTGGCAGGAATTGTTCGAATCAATCATCTGGGCACACAACAAATTGAAGTTAGCGCCTACAATTCAGCCTAGAGCGTTATCTATTACACAAGGACGCGCTGTTGGTGTTGCACACTTCTTGCTTGGAGGAATTGCAACAACTTGGGCATTCTTCCACGCTCGCCTAATTGGGCTTGGCTGACCTTTACTGATTTTCTCCTTAAATGGCAACGAAATTTCCTTCATTCAGTCAGGGTCTAGCTCAAGACCCTACAACCCGTCGAATTTGGTACGGGATAGCTACTGCCCACGACTTTGAAAGTCATGATGGGATGACTGAAGAAAGGCTTTATCAAAAGCTTTTCTCAACTCATTTTGGTCATCTTGCAATTATCGGCTTATGGGTAGCAGGAAACCTTTTTCATATCGCATGGCAAGGTAACTATCAACAATGGGTAACTGACCCAACTCATGTTCGACCCATTGCTCATGCAATCTGGGATCCACACTTTGGCCAAGGTTTAACCGATGCTTTAACTCAAGCAGGTGCCACAGGACCAGTTAATGTTGCTTATTCAGGTTTATATCACTGGTGGTACACCATCGGTATGAGGACTAACGAACAGCTTTTCCAAGGGTCAATCTTAATGATTACTCTTTCTTGCTGGATGTTATTTGCCGGTTGGCTTCACCTTCAACCAAAATTCAGACCTGCGCTTGCATGGTTTAAGAATGCAGAAGCTCAATTAAATCATCATTTGGCTGTCTTATTTGGATTTAGCAGCATTGCTTGGACTGGTCATTTAGTGCATGTAGCTATACCAGAATCTCGTGGACAACATATCGGTTGGGACAATTGGCTCACAGTTCTTCCTCATCCTGAAGGATTAGCTCCATTCTTCACAGGGAACTGGGGCGCTTATGCTCAAAATCCCGACTCTATAGATGCTGTTTTTGGTACATCTGAAGGGGCTGGTACAGCTATATTTACCTTTTTAGGTGGATTACACCCTCAGAGTGAATCTCTTTGGCTAACTGATATAGCTCATCACCATATAGCAATTGGAGTTGTTTTCATTATTGCTGGCCATATGTATAGAAATACATTTGGTATTGGTCATACTCTCAAAGAAATCACTGAGGCGCATAATACAAACCATCCTAAAGATCCTCACAAAGGCTATTTTGGGATCAATCACAATGGAATATATGAGACAGTCAACAACTCTCTGCATTTCCAATTAGGTCTTGCTTTAGCTTCCTTAGGTGTTGCTTGTAGCCTTGTTGCTCAACATATGGATGCGCTTCCTGCTTACGCATTTTTATCAAGAGATTATTCAACTCAGGCAGCTTTATATACCCATCACCAGTACATTGCGATGTTCCTGATGGTTGGGGCTTTTTCACACGGAGCTATTTTCTTTGTTCGTGATTATGATCCAGAACTTAATAGAGATAACGTATTAGCAAGAGTTCTTGGAACCAAAGAAGCACTCATAAGTCATTTGAGCTGGGTAACTATGTTGCTTGGTTTCCATACTCTTGGAATTTATGTTCACAATGATGTTGTTGTTGCATTTGGCAACCCTGAAAAGCAGATATTAGTAGAGCCTGTTTTTGCTCAATTTGCTCAGGCTGCAAGTGGAAAAGTGCTTTATGGTTTTAATGCGCTTCTTTCTAACTCAGCAAGTTCAGCCACAATTGCTTCTGCCTCAATGCCAGGCAATCACTATTGGCTGGATATGATTAATAGACCAGATGCTTTAACTAATTTCTTACCTATTGGACCTGCTGATTTTCTAGTTCATCATGCTATTGCACTTGGATTACATACAACAGCATTAATCCTCATAAAAGGTGCTCTTGATGCTCGTGGTTCAAGACTAATTCCTGATAAAAAGGATTTCGGTTATGCATATCCATGTGATGGTCCTGGACGTGGTGGTACATGTGACAGTTCTGCTTGGGATGCAACCTATCTAGCAATGTTCTGGGCTTTAAACACCATTGCTTGGATTACCTTTTATTGGCACTGGAAACATCTTGCTATTTGGCAAGGGAATGTAGCTCAATTCAATGAATCTGGAACCTATTTAATGGGATGGTTTAGAGATTATCTTTGGTTAAATAGTGCTCAGTTGATAAATGGATACAATCCATTTGGGGTTAATGCCTTATCTCCTTGGGCATGGATGTTCCTATTTGGTCACTTAATTTGGGCAACAGGTTTCATGTTCTTGATTTCCTGGAGAGGTTACTGGCAAGAGCTTATTGAAACTCTCGTTTGGGCTCATCAAAGAACACCAATTGCAAATCTAGTTGGATGGAAAGATAAGCCAGTAGCATTATCAATTGTTCAAGCTCGATTAGTAGGTTTATCTCATTTCACGGTTGGTAATTTTGTAACCTTTGGCGCCTTTGTGGTTGCCTCAACATCGGGTAAATTCGGATAAATTCATTCCAATAAGCCTCAACAAAAACCCCTGCAATTCTTCAAAAGATTGTAGGGGTTTTTTATTGAGGCTAAAAGAGATACATCGGCCAATCAAAAATAACTATAAACATACTCATAAAATTCCCATCAAACTCAAAAACAATATTTACTTAGATTATAAAAATTGATTTCAAACTAATCCTCAATTAATAACCCCCTGAATGAGAAATTTCATTCAGGGGGTTATTAATTTGATATTTAAACGAAATTAAACGTTTATGCTCCAAATAAATGGTACTGCCTTACAAGAGGTAGAAGTAGATCCAAATGCAAAGTTCCCATCAATAACCATGCAAATACTGCTCCACCGCATCCACCCAACCAAAAACCACTCGCAAAATCAGACCAACCTTCTTTAGTTAATAAATCCTTAGGTGGATTATCAACAGTTGCATCTGGTGGCTGAACATTTGGTGCACCACCTGCAGAGGTGTATAAAACAAAAAGCGCTGTGAGGATATGAACTGCCCCCACAGAACCAAGCAACCCAGCAGTAAGAGCAAAATCCGAATCTCGAAGAGGTCCTGTCATAAAAAATGGACCATAAAGTAAATATCCAAAAGCAGCACCTACTTCAAGACCACGAAAATTAGGAGAAAGGCCCTCTCTATAAAAAGGAAGATTATTGATAAACCATTTAGTAAACCAACCTGAATTAACAGGGGTGGAAAGGTTCCCGACAAAAGGATCAGAGACTGTCTTAACGGCCCACTTTTCCATCATTGGTGTTTCTTTAGTATCAGTCATTGAGGTAAATAAAAGGCTTAGAGTAACTGCAGAGGGAAAGCAAAACTTAATCAGCTGATGCTGTTATGTAGCGACCTATGAGTACTATGAAAACTGCAGGTGCCATGATCCCAATAAGAGGAACAAAAATTTGCGGCAAAAATTGTACTGCGAAATCACTAGTCATTTGATATATCAATAGGTTCTTGACTAGTCTAAAGATTCAATATCTCTAATCCTCATTGATGACATAAAAGTTCAATCCTTCATAAGATTTTTAATCTTCTTTAATGCACAAATCATCTATTTTTGACTCATGAATCAAATTCTTGCAGGCGGTATTGCTTTAATCCTTGGTTTATTACTTTGGGGAATTGGCAAAAAACCTAAGAAAACCTCTCAAGAAAACTTGTTTCAACCTCAGGAAGAGACTTTCACAACCCTAGTTAGAATAAACAACAAAATAAAGCCATTATCCAAAAAAGTTGGGGAAAACCCCTCATTTTGCAGACCCAAGAATGAAAATGAACGTATAAGTCTTCGTAAAAAATTATTTAAATTGATCTGCTCATCACCAGAAGATAGACTGCATGCAATTGAAATAGCTAATCAATGGGGTCACTCTTGTGTTCTTCCAATAATTAGAAGAGGTCTGAAAGACTCAGATACACGAATAGTAATCGCAGCTGCAGAAGGTATTCAAAAATATAAACAAAGCTCAAAAATCAACGATAATCAAGAGGAAGAACGTCTTCCTCGTAATGTATTTCTAATTCGATAAATTGGCCTACCCTGGCTTTCATGATAAGTACGAATCTGTAATTCACCTAATAATCCGAAACAAAAGAGCTGAACACCTGCGATACCAAGCAACAGTGAGAACATAAGTAATGGTCTATTTCCAATATTCTCTCCCATGATTTTAATGCCTAAAAGATACAAACTAGTTAGAAAACTTCCACAAATAGCAATCATTCCACCAAAGCCAAAGACATACATTGGTCTAGTTAGAAAACGATTCATAAACCAAACTGTTAACAAATCCATAAGCACTCTGAAAGTACGATCAATTCCATACTTACTTTTTCCATACTTACGAGCTCGGTGATTAACTCTTAACTCAGTAATCTTTGCTCCTTCAATATTTGCCAAAACAGGTAAAAACCTATGAAGTTCTCCATATGGCCTAATATCAGATAAAACCTCTTTTCTATATGCTTTCAAAGAGCAGCCATAATCATTTAACCTAACTCCTGTAACATAACCGATGAGTCTATTAGCAATCTTTGATGGAAGTTTGCGGGTAAGTTCTGAATCTTTTCTTCGATAACGCCATCCACTTACAAGGTCAAATCCATCTCTGATTTTTGCTATTAACAAAGGAATATCTCTGGGATCATTTTGCAAATCGCCATCAAGAGTTACAATTATCTCTCCTTTTGCAAGGTCAAAACCTGCTGCCATAGCAGCGGTTTGTCCATAATTCTTTCTCAATAAAATACATACAAGTTCCGGAACTTCCAAAGTAAGTTTTGATAAGGCATCTTCAGTTTTATCTGTAGATCCATCATTAATAAGAACAATCTCAAAACTTTCTCCTATAGGCCGCATTACTTTCAATAATTGGTCAACTAGCAAGTGAATACTCTCTTCTTCATTAAAAATAGGTATCACTATCGAAATATCAACATTATAAGAAGTCATTAAGTTAATCCCAATTGAAGAAGTAATTAATAAAAGTAATCAAGGGAGTGTTGTCCCGTCATGGCAACGAGAAACTCTTCCAATAGATCGAAATATAGCCTGATAGTAGGCTGAAATAGAATCAGTTCCACCTAAAGAATTCATTCCTATTCCATTACTTCCATGCAATATTCCCGAACTATGCCAATAGTTACCTTTATCTATATGAATAGCAACATGATTACAACTTTCAGCTGTTCCAAAAAAGATTAAATCTCCTGGTAAAAGTAATTTAAAGTCCTCTTTCAAGAAATTAACTTTTTCACAAAATTGTTCTTGCTGATAGGCATCTCTTGGCAACCAAATTCCTTGACTTGAAAAAGCTGCTTGTACTAATCCAGAACAATCATAATCTGGACCTACTGTTCCACCCCAAAGATATTTATTAGGAATAGTTGATTTAGCTTGTAACCATTGCAGGACACTTGGAATTCTTTCTTCTATCTCACTTTCGGATAGGAGATTAGGGACCCAATCACTTTTCAAACTAGCTTTTTGAAGAAGTTCTGAAATCTCAAACCAACATTTATAACCATCCTCCAAGAGACTTACCATGATTCTTGAAGATTCAATTTGTAATTCACCCTTCAGCTCTGGGCAATTAATCACTTTAAACCTTCTACCAATGCCCGCCTGCGTACTAAGACTATTGCCCTCAAAAGCTTCGTAGCCATTTATGACACCATCCACTTGCCAGGAACTTCCCTCAATTATTTTTTCTAATCTCAAAAAAGCTTCCAAACTCATCTTTAGTTAATACAAAAATATGGCTTTTTACCAATCAGATCCAAATATGTTGATCCACCTGAAATCTGTAATAAAAAAATTAGAGAAAGAAGATCGTCCAGACTTCAATAAAAACATTGCAATAAGCTGGATTCGTTATGACAGTCTAAGTCCGACTCCAGGAAGTGGCTTTGGAGCTAGCTGGAACGCAAACAAACTGTTCTATCCTGCAAGCGTAGTAAAACTTATATATGCAATAGCCACTGAAATATGGATAAGAAACAAATTAATTGTTGAATCTGAGGAACTTTTTAGGGCCCTTTCTGACATGCTTAGACACTCTAGTAATGATGCAACTAGTTACATTATTGACGTATTAACAGGCACAACAAGTGGTCCATCTCTTAGAGGTGAATGCTGGCAATCGTGGCAATTACAAAGAAAATTAATAAACCAATGGATAGAAAACTTAGGATGGGAGGAAACTAAAAAAATTAATTGCTGTCAAAAGACTTGGACGGAAGGTCCCTATGGCAGAGATAAAGACTTTTATGGAGAAAAAAATAACAACCGAAATGCCCTCAATACAAGTTCTATAGCAAGATTTTTTGAATCATTAATGAGCAATCAATTTCTGACGTCTAATTCCTCAAAAAGATTAAAGAAATATCTATATCGATCATTAATTCCATTAGAAAGACAAGCTAACCCAGAGAATCAAATTGATGGATTTCTAGGAGAAGGTTTATCTCAATCGAGTGAGATATGGAGCAAAGCAGGATGGATGAGCCAAGCCAGGCATGATGCAGCTTGGTGGAAAGAAGCAGACAAATATCCAATGCTCGTAGTAATTTTCTCAAAAGGCAAAGAACTTTCGAAAGATAATATTTTCCTCCCTTCTATTGCAAAGGAATTAAAAAATTATGGTCAAAAAATCACTTCAAATAATATCTAACTTAATTATTTAATGCTTTAATTTTATTAAAAACTATCAAGATATAACTTCTCAAAGTATGCATTAAGCTTCCTGTTTTCTCATACAAATGCTTCTTCTTCGACTTTAATTCTATTCCATATGGATTAGTATAAATAGCCACTAAAATCCTCAAAAATCTAAATATTTTGAATTTTCTAGGAATACTTTCCAAGGAGTTTTCACTTATCAAAGAAATGATCTCTCTAGACAATAAATTATAGTTTTTTATTTTATTTACAAGTTTTATTTTTTCCTCTTGAGTAATAGTTTCTAATAATACTTTCATTGCAAAAACTGATTCCTTATCCCCTCTATAAAGCTCTCTAATTATACTCTGATATAAATTTTCCCATTTATAAGGCTCATTTTCAAATAAGACTGATGCAGGACTATTTTTGTTAATAATAGAAAGGCGCTGAGTCTCATTCTTAGAGTCTTGATTGGTCTGCCAATATTCATATAATGGAGAGCTCTTTGCGATTAGTTCTCTATTCATTTGACCATTCTCTTTAAATGAATTAAAAATTTTCTATATTTTATAGTTAACCGCAAAAAATTAATAATCGTTAAAAAAGGGCACCCTGCTCACTAGGTGCCCTTTTTTGATCAGAACTTTTGGTGAGGAGTGTTCTGACTTTTCTTTTCTAGACACGGAACTACCAACGTGTCAACGAAAATGTCATATAGATAGAAATCACTTGTTTCCCTCATTTGATCAACGGACAACAAGCAATACTCCGGCAAACAAAACCGAGCCGGCTAAAAAACCTAGTCCCAACAAAACTGCTGCTATTGGCGTGTTTAGATAAACTGATATGCTTGCCAACTCATTTCCTTTTTTTTCTGCCACTTTAAATTCCTGTAAAAGCCTCCATATTCAAGCATCGGAAGTCGCCATAAAAGACGATGAAAAACAATCGCACAAAAATTCCTACAAATAATCCCTTCTCAAGCAGAACTTGAAGAATAACAATTCATTTATATGAGATCTCCTAGAAGAGATTCCCTGCAGTTCCTAAGTCTTTTTTGGCTGTTTTTTGTGGAATAGTCTCTATAGAACCTAAAGGCTCTTCTATTGAATCCCTAGAAACAGTCTGATCCATCTCAGAGGTTACCAACTGTTTTTTAGCCTCTAAAACAGTCAAAGGCACATTATCTGTATTTACAGCATCAACTCCTTCTGGATCTTGTAGATCAATTTTCAAGAATTGATTATTTTCTTCAACCAAATTGGGCTGTGATTGAATTACGGGGATTTTGATTAATAGTGGAAACCTTCCATGGTTATATGAGACAGCTGAAACAACCAACAGAGCTGCCAAAGAGATAACTATAAAAAGAATAGAAACTAACTTTTTAATTGGCTCCCAAAAAACCAATACATCTAAAAATTCATTTGTGGGAGAAGATTGTGTTTCTGTAGAAGAGCCCCACTGAAGATAAACATCCTCGGTAATCCATCCTTTATTTGCATTCTTGTACGGAGATGTACTAGTAGCAAAATCAACAACCTCTTTAACCCTCTCTCTCACCACAAGTTCATCCTCGAAATTGGTTAAACATTCAAGCACTTAATGCGACTCTATTAAAGATGAAAAAAGTTTAATTAACTAAAGATTTTCTCTTAACACTAAAACTAAGTCACATTGCGATGAAAGTAATTGCGGCAACTAAGACTGCAGAGGCAAAAATACCCACAGCCACAATCCCTGCAATCTTCGCAGAATTTATATAAACAGAAATAGTCAGAAGTTCATTTCTCTTTTCTCTTTTCTGTTCTGAAACTGTTTTCTCTTGTTTTTTTATCGGTGGCTTGGTTGTTGAAAGCTTCTTAGCCCTAGAAGCGGAAGAGGCCTTCTTAGCTTCAGCTGCCTTCTTAGCTTCAGCTGCCTTCTTAGCTTCAGCTGCCTTCTTAGCTTCAGCCGCCTTCTTAGCTTCAGCTGCCTTCTTCTCTTTCACTGATTTATCCAAAAAATATAAGCTTATTCAAGCATCATTACCCCTAGAGAAATTCCTAAAAGCTACCGCTTGCAATCAACTAGTAATTAATTTTTTAACCATACTCACAAAAAGTAAATCAAAAAAAGTGATTATTCTTCTTATCGAGCCAAGATATTTAGCGGAAAGTCCGAACTAGCTCTAAAAAAGTTAGGTGGGCTTTTCTTGGACTGGCTACTCGAAGCCTGAATTTAATAGATCGACTTTTATATATACACTTTTTTAAAAAGATGGACTAATTCAAAAAACTGCTCTTAATCAAACTCAGACAGACCATTAATTCATGAAAACCAAATTAATCCAAACCTCTATTAAAGTCGTCTAAAACACTAAAAGCGGAGAGGGAGGGATTCGAACCCTCGACAGAAGTTACCTCCTGTAACTCCTTAGCAGGGAGCCGCTTTCAACCACTCAGCCACCTCTCCAGGTGCGGATATACTTTATCAAGTTATTCTTTCTTTCCAAAAAAACTATTAGTGATTAAAGAATTATCAAACCACGACTCTTGGAAGTCTATGTTTAAAACCACAAAGAACTTCCCAGGGAATTGAACCACTTATATCGCTCCATGTACGAGTGTTAATAGATGCGTCTCCATCTTTACCTAACAACGTGACAATTTCCCCAACTTGTATTTCAGGATTTTCTGTTATATCTAAAACCAACTGATCCATAGCAATTGATCCTACCTGAGGTAAATAATTTCCTTTATGTAGAGCACAAATTTTCCCAGAAAGACCTCTACTAACACCATCTGCATAACCAATTCCCACTACAGCTAAACGAGTTTTTCTCTGCGTCTTAAAAGTGTGGCCATAACCTACACCTATACCAGCTGGCACAGTTCTTAAGAGTGTTACTCGAGCCTTCACCGACATTGCCTGCTGCAAAGAGAAATCTAAAGAATAATCAGTCAAAGGATTTTCCCCATAAAGAGATAATCCAACTCGGACCATGTCGTAATGCAAACTTGATGAGCGAAGAGTACCGGCAGAATTTGCCAAATGAAAACATAAAGACTCTTTTTCATGGGCCAACTCTCGGATAAGTATTTCAAATCTGCTTTGTTGAAGCTCGGTAACATATGCTCCTTCTCCTTTTAAATCTCCATCGGCAAAAGCAAGATGACTATAAATTCCCTCTAAATGAATATTCTCAAGTTGTCCAATTGATCTATATAGCTGTAAAGCATCTGAAAAATCACAGCCAAGTCTTGTCATACCTGTATCAACCTTTAAATGAACATTAAATTTCTTCCCATAACCTTCTGCCAAATTCTCGCAAAGTAATGCTTCTCTAATAGTGCTCAAAGTTGGAATTAAATCCGAATGCAAGCAAGCAGCTAATTCATTGGCATTTGTCAAATTTCCAAGAACTAGAATTTGACAACTCAAACCAGCATTGCGAAGTTCTATTCCTTCTTGAAGTGTTGCCACACCTAAACTTTTCGCACCCCCCAATAAAGCTGCCTTAGCTACAGTCTCTGCTCCATGGCCATATCCATCAGCCTTTACTACGGCCATCAGATCACATTGAGGGCCTATGAATTCGTTTAATTTTCGGGCATTGGATTCAATTGCATATGAATTAACTTCTAACCATGCTCTTTGGCGAGGATCAAATCTTGCCAACAAAGAATTGTTATGACTTAATTTTTGAGATCCTGCTACTTGCATAAATACTTGCATACAAGTTTATTTAAGCTGTAATCAGAAAAACTGCACCTCACTCGTAGTCCTATTAACATGAGAATTCATTAAGGGGCTCAAATGGCCCAGGTTCTAGTTTTAAATGCTTCATATGAGCCTCTAAACATCACTAGCTGGCGAAGGGCAGCTGTGTTGATGTTAAAAGGCAAGGCGGAAAGTCTTGAGGAAAATCTTGACTTGAAAATCAGGCCTAATATATATTTGCCATCCGTTATTCGACTTAGATATTTCATCAAAGTACCTTATAGAGAAATACCTTTAACTCGGAAAAATATTCTTCAAAGAGACGGCAATAGTTGTCAATACTGCGGATATAAAGGACCAAAATTATCTATTGATCATATTGTTCCTAGAAGTAGGGAAGGGTCTGATACTTGGGAGAATGTGACCACTGCATGTTTAACATGCAATGTTCTTAAAGGTAATAAAACACCTGAAGAAGCAAAAATGCCTTTAAAGAATAAACCACATAAACCAATAAATAACTTTAGCTTTGAAGCACAAAGGCAAATTAAATCTGGCAAAAATCAAGAGTGGGAAAAATATGTAATTGGCTCAATCAATTAATCGTTAGGTTCTTCAGCTAATGCTTCAAGTTTCTGTTTTTGTTCTTTAGCAATACAGGCATCTATCAAGGCTTCTAGCTGCCCGGTCAAAATACTTTCCAACGGGAAGTTAGAACCTAATCTATGATCTGTAGTGCGATTATCTTTGTAATTATATGTTCGAATTTTCTCACTTCTATCTCCTGTTCCCACTTGAGCTAACCTTGCAGATCTCTCTTTAGCATTGGCTTCTGCTATTTCAATTTCCAATAATTTTGCTCGTAAAATTTCAAATGCCCTTTCTCTATTTTGTAGTTGAGAACGTTCTTGTGTACAAAAAACTCTAATACCTGTTGGTTTATGAAATAAATCAATTGCTGTTTCTACTTTATTAACATTCTGTCCTCCTGCTCCACCTGAACGAGCAGAACTAATTTCTATATCTGTCGCTTCAATCTGAACTTCTACTGGATCTGCTTCTGGCATCACTGCAACAGTGGCTGTAGAAGTATGCACTCTTCCTTGAGATTCTGTAGCAGGTACTCTCTGGACCCTATGGACTCCTGCTTCAAATTTAAGTTGGCTAAAAACTGATTCTCCCTTGACCGAAATAATCAATTCTCTAAATCCACCCATATCAGCTTCTGTTGAACTAATTGGTTTAACAATCCAGCCAACTCTTTGACCATAGCGTTCATACATTCGAGCTAGATCTCCAGCCCAAATACATGCTTCATCTCCACCAGCACCTGCTCTTATTTCAAGCATTACACTTTTTTCATCACGTGGGTCTTTAGGTAAAAGAGCTAATGTAAGTTTCTTAAGTAATTCCTCCTTTAATAAATTCAAACGCTGCATTTCTTCTTGAGCGAGAGATTCCATGTCTTTATCATCTTTACTGGCTTTATATAAATCTCTAGCTTCCGCGAATTCTTTTTCAAAATTCTGCAAGGCTTCATAATCCAGAACAAGAGGTTCCAATCGAGATCTTTCTCGAGCAATATTTTGTAGTTTTTTAGGGTCTGATGCCACATCAGGATCAGCTAATTGCAATTCCAGATTCCTGAAACTTGTCTTAGCTGTCTCTAATCTTGACTTCAGGGTTGAAGAGTCCATACCCATCAACACCTCATAATTTTTACATTATTAAAGCCGATTTACTTTTCTTTAGATGAATTTGAAGAACTCTCATTTATTTTCGTATCAGAAGATTTTTTATTTTCCTTAGAATCACTTTCGTCTGTAGCCATTCCATATTTACGCATAAATCTATCAACCCGACCTTCTGTATCTAAAATCTTTTGGGTACCGGTAAAGAATGGATGATTACCACTCCAAACATCAACATGTAACTCTTCTTTGGTTGAGCCAGTTGTCATAACCACCTCACCATTGCAAATAACTTTTGCTTCGGGATACCACTTCGGATGAATGTCAGATTTAGGCATTGAAATTGAATTAAAAAATAGGAGGAAAAGCGAAATTGTTAGCGCTTAGAGAACTGAGGTGCTTTACGCGCCTTCTTAAGGCCATATTTTCTTCGTTCTTTAGCTCTTGGATCTCTACTGAGATGACCCTCGATTTTTAAAGGCTTTCGATTATCTGGCGAAAGTTCACATAAAGCCCTTGCAGCTCCTTGTTTAATTGCATCAGCCTGTCCAGTAAGACCTCCTCCATAAACATTAACTAACACGTCATATGCATCTCCTAAGCCAAGAGTTTCTAATGGAGATTTAACTGCAGATAAATAGGCAGGATTAAAATTTAAATAATGATCACCAGGACGACCATTAATTGTAATAGTCCCTTTCCCTGGGACTAAACGCACTCTGGCAACTGATGTTTTTCTGCGGCCAGTGCCCCAGTAAACAACCTTTTTTTCAATAGAACTGTTCATTGTGATAGAGCAGGAGAATCAAACTTCAAAACTTCAGGATTTTGAGCGGAATGAGGATGTTCAGAACCTTTATAGACCTTAAGTTTACGAAATATCTGTCTTCCTAGAGCATTATGTGGAAGCATCCCTTTAATTGCTGTCTCAACAATCCTTTCAGGAATTCTTTCTTGCAAAGCTTGAAAAGTTTCTACTTTCATTCCTCCAGGACGGCCTGAATGTCTTCTATAAAGCTTCTGCTCAGCTTTATTCCCACTCACTTGAATCTTTTCAGCATTAATAACAACTACAAAATCTCCTGTATCTAAATGAGGAGTAAAAGTAGCTTTTTTTTTGCCTCTAAGAATTGAGGCAACCTCCGTGGCAAGCCTGCCAAGAGTTTGATTATCTGCATCCACCACATACCAACGGCGATTGATGGAATCTGATTTTGGAATAGTTGTCTTGTTCATCGCCCCGTGAGGCCAGTATTAAAGCGCCACTATTTTCACAAATAGTGTTGGATATATAAACCTCTAAAACCCATATATAGGAATAGAGAGATTCAACCTATTATTTTACACTTTAATAAGGCCTTTTTAATTCATGCAAACCTTCAATTTTTGAAAAATTTTCAAGAAGGATTCATTGGAGGATCAATAGTAGATAAAAAATATTGAGGAAAACTTTCAAACCAAGCAGATTCAGAAAAAATTAAATCTTTATATCCAGCACGAATGAAACAAAGTCCTCGTGGAGGTGCTGCTTCTCTGATTTCAAATCGGCGGCACTCTTTCCAGCGTTTTTCAAACATTTCAAGACTTAATTTATGTTCGCCAATAGCAACCAATTGTCCTATTAAAAGTCGAACCATTCCATACAAAAATCCAGAAGCCTGAATATCGATAGAAATTAAATCACCTTGCCTAATCAACTGAACCTCTTGAATCGTTGTCCAAGAATGTGCTCTATTACTCCCAGCTCTTTGAAACGCGCCAAAATCATGAAACCCAATTAATCCTTCTAGTGCTTTCTGCATTAACTTCTCATCGAGGCGAAAATTATATTTATGCCAGGTCCAATTCGACAAAAAAAGATTTGGTTTACATGCATTAAAAATCGTATATCGATAACGTCGATAAATCGCGGAATAACATGCATGCCAATCCATAGGTCTAGCAATTGACTCTCTAATCCTTATAGTTTTAGGCAATCTTCCATTCAAAGCTGAAGCCCAGCGATTTGCAGGAATATGCCCTGAGCAATCAAAGTGCACAACCTGACCTGCAGCATGCACACCACTATCAGTTCTTCCTGCAGCAATAACTTTTATAGGTCTATAAGGATCTAATTCAGAGATAGCTTTCTCTATGCATCCTTGGACACTTTCTCCATGTTTTTGCCTTTGCCACCCACAAAAGCCTGATCCATCATATTGAAGAGATAAACCAATTCTCTTTTCTAAAGATTGTCCAGCTTTATGGCTAGATAAAACCAATTTTTTCTAAAAATATTTTTGAAAGAAATAAATTATCTTCTAAACGAGTTCAATAATAGCCATTTCTGCATTATCTCCTCTTCTTGGAACTGTTCTTACTATGCGGGTATAACCACCATTCCTATCCCCATACCTGTCTTGAGCCTTATCAAAAAGAGCATGAACTAATTGCTTATCATAGATATATCCTATTGCCTTTCTTCTTGAAGCTAGGCTACCTTCCTTGGCTAAAGTAATCATTTTCTCTGCTTCATCTCTTATTGCCTTAGCTTTTGTTTTAGTTGTTGTAAGACGTCCTTCACGGATCAATTGAGTAGTCAATCCACGCAGCATAGCTTTTCTCTGATCAGCAGGTCTACCCAGCTTTGGTACTCGTAGTTGATGTCTCATCGTTTTTAATAGCTTTGTGGAACTAGTTAAGATTGGAATTCAAGCAGAAGTCCTGCTTTGAGGAATGGTTATTCCTATTCTTTCTAGAGCCTCAATAACCTCATCTGCAGATTTAGAACCGAAGTTCTTAATCTCTAAAAGATCTTCATAACTGAAGCCCATCAAGTCAGATACTGAATTGACTTGAGCACGCTTGAGACAGTTGTAAGCTCTAACTGAAAGATTAAGCTCTTCAAGAGGTATTTGAGCTTCAGCAGAAGGCTCAGGCTCTTGAGGAACTTCTTCCACCATTGTAACTGTTGCCAAAGGCTGGAAAAGCTCTATTAACTGATTTGCAGCTTCTGCCATTGCATCATCTGGAGTGGTAGAACCATTTGTAACTATCTCCATACGAAGTCTTTCTCTGGTAGAACCACCTTCCGCAACTGCTGTCTCATCAATTGTGAAATTAACTCTTTCTACTGGCATAAAAACAGCATCAATCTGAAGTAAATCAATTGCTGTGGTTTCTTCATTATGACGATCAACAGGACGATAACCAGAACCTCTTTCTACGTGCAATTCAAGTTCCAGATTATGTCCTTCATTGACTGTTGCTATTGGCCTTTCCCCATCTATAACTTCAACTTGTGAAGAGAATTGAATATCTTTTGCTTTTACTTCAGCAGGTCCAGAAACTACAAGTCTTCCTATCTCTAGTTCTTCACTGCGACTATTAACAGAAAGCTGCTTACAATTCAGAAGAATATCTAACACATCCTCCCTAACACCTGGGATAGTTGCATATTCATGGTTAATACCTGCTATTCGAACAGCTGTAACAGCACTACCCTCGATTCCACCCATAAGTACTCTTCGCAAGGAATTTCCAAGAGTGGTAGCTTGCCCTCTTTCAAGTGGGCCTATAAGAAAAACCCCTGTTTGGGAGCGGTCTTTAGAGACTTGATGCTCAATTCGGTCAATCTGGTATGGCAACGGTCTAAGAAGATAGAGAAAAGGGACAATTAAGTTTTCACTAATTAAAGTGAATTGTGAATTAGTTAAACGCGACGGCGTTTAGGTCTCCTGCATCCGTTATGGGGAAGAGGAGTGACATCACGAATCAATGTGATCTCAAGACCAGCAACTTGTAAAGCTCTAATAGCTGTTTCACGTCCTGATCCTGGACCACGAACAAGTACTTCTATTTGACGCATACCTTGCTCTAAGGCCTTTCTGGCTGCGGCTTCTGCTGCTGTTTGTGCAGCGAATGGCGTACCTTTCCTGGCACCTTTAAAGCCGCTGGCACCAGCAGATGACCATGAAATGACTTGCCCTGACGTATCAGTTATAGAAACTATTGTGTTATTAAAGGTGCTTTGAATATGCACAACTCCATTTGGGACGTTGCGCTTGACCTTTTTGGAACCAGTTTTCTTAGTGGGTGTGGCCATATTTGGGGGCCTTTTAGAAAAAGATGAGAGATTTTAAAGCTGAGCTGAAAAATTATTTATTTCTTCCTACCCGCAACTGTTTTACGAGAACCTCTACGAGTTCTCGCATTAGTTCGTGTGCGCTGTCCTCTAACTGGGAGACTCATTCGATGACGACGTCCTCTCACGCAACCTATGTCCTGTAATCTTTTCAACGCCATACCTTCTTGACGACGTAAATCACCTTCAAGAGTGAAGCTTTCAGTTGCTTGTCTGAGCTTCTGTACATCACCATCATCCAAATCCTTAACACGAATGTCAGGATTAACCCCTGTTTTTACAAGGATAGTTTTGGCTCTTGTTAAGCCAATTCCATAGATGTATGTGAGGGCTACTTCAACTCGCTTTTCGCGAGGTATGTCGATGCCTGCAATCCGTGCCACTTAATTGTTTAATGGAGAAAGGAAGAGAACTAATTAACCGACCTATAGTTGAGATATTAGGTTGGATACTTAAAAAAAATTACCAGTAAAAACTAATAATTTGTTTCCAAGATTATTGCCAGAGCTTTAACCCTGACGTTGTTTGTTGCGAGGTTTTTTCTTGTTGATGACGTAAATGCGACCTCGGCGCTTCACGATCTGATCGTCAGGATCAATTTTTTTGACTGAGGATCTAACCTTCATAAGGGTGTTGCTCTATTCAATACCAAACAATAATTTTACTACATCGTTCAATTTAAAGCTTCTTGGATTCTTTTGGCCACAATATTTACTTCATCATTGCCTTTAACAGATTTTAAAAGGCCTTTAACCGAGTAATAATTTATTAAAGGGGCAGTTTTATCTCTATAAATCTCTAAGCGGTTTCTTATCACTTTTTCATTATCGTCAGCTCTTCCACGTTCAAGCAGTCTCTTCACTAAAATCTCATCATTAGCTTCTATCAAAATTACCGCTTGTATAGGCTGCATAATCTCTTCAAGTAATGGTTCCAAAGCCTTTGCCTGAACAAGGTTTCGCGGAAATCCATCTAATAACCAACCTTGACTTTGACCAGATAAATTTTTCTGAACAATTGACAAAACAATTTCATCACTTACCAACTCTCCTTTATCCATAATCAAAGCTGCTTTTTTTCCCAAAACAGTGCCAGCTGAGACTTCTATACGCAATAAATCACCCGTGGACAAATGCAAAAGATGATTCTTTTTCGATAGAAGTGCGGCCTGGGTACCTTTGCCTGCTCCTGGAGGGCCAAGAAATAGAAGACGTTCTTTCATCTAAAAATATTTTTAAATAATAAATAAAGCTTTAAAAAGTTTACTGTCTAACAAGACCTTCATATCTTTGGGATATGACATATGTTTGGACTTGTTTAGCAGTATCTATTGCCACACCAACCAGGATTAATAAAGAAGTAGCTCCTAAACCCTGAAATGTTTGGACATTCGTAGCTCTCTCGACAGCAGCGGGGATAATCGCAACAGAACCTAGAAATAAGCCCCCAAGCAAAGTTAATCTATTTTGAACTCCAGAAATATAATTAGATGTTGCGCTCCCAGGCCTAACTCCTGGCACAGCGACTCCTCCTCTTTTCAAATTTGCAGAAATATCTACAGGGTTAATGGTCAAAGATGCATAAAAATATGCAAAGCCTAAAATTAAAGCAAAGAAAGTTATCGCGTATGGCCAAGGGTTTGAAGCACTAGGGTTCAACGAACTAGCTATTCTTATTAAGATTTGATTTTTAGTCAGATTAGCAATTGTTATTGGTAGAAATATCAAGGCAGAAGCAAAGATAATTGGCATTACCCCACCAGCATTCAGTTTCAATGGCAGATAACTTTGCCTACTAGGTAACAAAGCAGTTCCACCTATCTGTCTTTTTGCACTTACAATAGGTATTCTTCTAGAACCCTCCTGGACAAAGATAATTCCTATAATTGTTATCAAAAAAACTAATAAAAGAACAATTATTCCTACAACATCAGTTCTATCTCCAGTTTGAGCTTTCTCTATAGTTGAACTAAGAGCTTTAGGCAAAGTAGCAACAATATTTAAAAAGATCACTAATGAAGCACCTTGACCTATTCCTTTCTCAGTAATGATTTCACTCAACCACATGACAATAATTGAACCAGTAACTAGTGCAAGTGACGTTTGAACTACAAAAGATAATTCGCTCAAACTTTCAACTGCATAGCTCCTTAATACCAATGAAAACACAACACTTTGAGCAAGACCCCAACCCAATGCCACATATCTTGTAATTTGCGAAATCTTTCGTCTTCCAGCCTCTCCTTCATTTTTTTGTAAATCTTCCAACTGAGGCAAAGCAGCCGTCAATAATTGAATAATTATTGACGCATTAATAAAGGGCAAAATGCCAAGAGCAAAGATGCCCAAAGTGGAAATCCCTCCTCCAGTAAAAATATCCAAAAAGCCTATAAGCTGTCCCCCTTGTTCAATAAAACTTTTGAAAGCTTCTCTATCAATACCTGGTAAAGGTATATATATCCCAAGACGTACAAGAAGAAGAAGCGCAAGGGTTGTCAAAACCCTTCCTCTTAATTCTTTATTTAGTAATAACTGAGTTATTACTTCTCCTGCACTTGGGTTTCTACCACGACTAACAAGCATCTACAAAAATAAATAAATGATTTTAATTTTCCTAATCAGATGATAGTAAGAATTAAAACTAAAAATTTCTTTCTATAAAGAACTAATAAATTTCACAAGTTCCACCAAGAGATTCTATCTTGCTTTTTGCTGAGGCAGTAAAAGCAGCTGCCTGTACATTTAATTTCACAGTTAGTTTTCCATTTCCCAAAATCTTCAAAGGATGCTTAGGACTAGTTACTATTTTTTCCTTGACAAGTGAATCAATATTTACCGTACTCCCTGCTTTAAGGTCATTCAAAGCAGAGACATTAATCACAGTAAATAATTTCTGACTAATTATTTCAAAATGCTTTTGCTTTGGAACTCTTCTATAAAGAGGCATCTGTCCCCCTTCAAATCCAGGGCGAGTGGGTCTACCTGAACGAGATTTCTGACCGCGCATTCCAAAACCGCAACTAGCTCCCTGGCCAGCGGCAATCCCACGACCTTTCCTTAACTTTCGTCTGCGAGAACCAGAATTAGGTTTTAAAGCATCAAGTGTTGGTTTCATGGATTTCAAGAATAAATCTGTTCTAAAGAAATGCCGCGTTCTTTGGCAGTCGCTTTATGAGTTCGCAACTCAGCCAAAGCAACCATGGCAGCTCTAGCATTATTTAAAGGGGTTTTACTTCCCAGGCGTTTTGCTAATACGTTTTTGATACCAGCAAGTTCCAATACAGTTCGTATTGATCCACCAGCGATAACACCTGTTCCTGGAGCGGCTGGACGTATTAAAACACTTGCAGCACCGTCCCTACCATTGGAAATAGTTGGGATAGAACTATTCCTAGTTAGAGGAACTCTGACTAAATGTTTCTTTCCGTCAGCAACTCCTTTCCTAACAGCTCCTATTACATCCCCAGCTTTCCCAACACCAACTCCAACTTGTCCTTTTTCATTACCTACAACAATTATCGCTCTAAAGCTCATTTTTTTACCACCTTTAACCGTTTTTGAAACCCGTCTAATTTGAACAACCCTTTCTTGCCATTCTGAATCTCTCTCTCCACCGCGACGATCTCCACGGCGACCTCGCCTCTCACCTCTTCCACGGCGTTGATCTTTTTGACCTTCACCGCCCCTAGAAGAATCTGCACCTGAAGAGGTGGATGTATTTTTTGATTGTGTTTTTGTGTCAGCCATAATTAAAAGAAGAGTTAGAACTCAAGACCTCCTACGCGAGCTGCCTCTGCCAAGGCCTTAACTCTACCGTGGTAGATGTTACCCCCTCGATCAAAAACTACCTTTTGAATACCTTTTGCCAAAGCTCTTTGAGCTAATAATTGTCCTACAGCAGTAGAAGCATCACAGCTACTAGCATTAGTTTTAAGATTTTCTCTTAAGTCCTTATCTAATGTAGAGGCAGCACAAATAGTACTTTGCTTCTGATCATCAATTACTTGTGCATAAATATGATTATTAGATCTAAACACAGTAAGTCTTGGCCGATCATTAGTGCCAGATAAATTCCGACGAAGTCGCTTGTGACGCTTTTGAGTTTGTTGTTTTCTAGAAAGAGTTGCCATGATTAATAAAACATTAGGGAAAATAAAAAATTATTATTTACCTGACTTACCAGCTTTCCTAATAATTCTCTCACCTTCAAATTTTATCCCCTTTCCTTTATATGGCTCTGGAGGACGAATTGCTCGAATTTTTGCGGCTTCATTCCCAACTAATTCTTTATCTACACCTGAGACAGTGACATTAGTATTACTTTCAACGGAAAATGAAATACCTTCTGGTGGAATAACTTCTACTGGGTGACTATAACCAGCACTCACAACAAGTTTTTTCCCTTTTACTTGAGCTCTCGAACCAACACCAACTATCTCCAACTTTCTTGAATATCCATTAGTTACACCTTCAACCATATTTGCAACCAAACTTCTAGATAAACCGTGTCTTTCTCTACATCTTCTCTTTTCATTATCTGGAGAAATGATCAAAGCGTTTTCCTTCTGAATAATTGAGACTCCTTGAGGAAGAGTTCGTCTCAACTCTCCTTTAGGCCCTTTAATAGTCACAGAAAGACCATCAATAGTAACAAGTACTTTATCTGGAATTGAAACAGGTTTTTTACCGATGCGAGACATAATCGAGCTCCTTATTAGTAAACATAACAGAGGACTTCTCCTCCAACGCCTTGCTTACGGGCATCACGATCACTCATGACACCTTTGGAGGTGGAAACAATAGCAACTCCAAGGCCTCCAAGAATTTTTGGTAAACCTCTAGTATTTTTATATATCCTTAATCCAGGCTTACTAACTCTTTGCATAGATCTAATTATGGGATGACGATTCTTTCCGCTGTACTTCAATTCAATAACAAGTTGTTTTGTAATACCTTCTCCTTCTTCACTTATATCGGCAATAAAACCCTCTTTTTGCAAAACTCTTGCAATACTATGAGACATCCTAGAAGCAGGAATTTTGGTGTTTTGATGCTTTTTCTGACTCGCATTACGAATACGAGTGAGCATATCTGAAATGGGATCGTGGTTAGCCATGATTAATAAGGTATAGGTCAGTTACTGCGGAAGGGCATCCCCATCTCACTTAAGAGGGCCTTACCCTCTTCATCTGAGATAGCACTGGTAACAATCGTGATGTCCATTCCTCTAATTGAATCGACATTATCAAACGAAACTTCCGGGAATATAAGTTGTTCTTTAACACCTATGGTGTAATTACCCCGACCATCAAAACTCTTGGGACTTACCCCTCTAAAGTCTCTAATTCGTGGCAATGCAAGATTAATAAATCTCTCCAAAAAAGCATACATTCGATCTCCTCTAAGAGTAACTGCACAGCCAATTGGCATACCTTGACGAATCTTGAATCCGGCAATTGCTTTCTTTGCTCTAGTAACTAAAGCTTTTTGGCCTGTGATTATTGCCATTTCTGCCAATGCAGCTTCTAAAGCCTTGGAATTTGTAGCAGCTTCACCTAAACCTCTATTAACAGTGATTTTCTTCACTTGAGGTACTTGATGAATATTTGAAAGGCCTAAATCCTTAAGAAGTTTAGGTCTAATTGTCTCTCGATAACGTTTTTTAAGTGACATGGTTTTAGAGAAAGTTAAATCCTGACTGAATTAAAGAAAAGAGAGAAAAAAAGACGCAAGAGTAGGGAAGTCTTTTGGAAGAAGCAAACTGGAGAATTAATCAATCAATTCACCAGTTTTTTTAAGTCGTCGTTTCTTCGTTCCATCTTTATCAACAAAAATTTCTACACGACTAGCAACTTTTTTATCAGTTGAATAAACCATTACATTAGAAGCATGCAATGACGCTTCTTCAGTAACTATTCTCCCGCTTTCTCCTTCTTGAGATGGTTTTACATGTTTAGTACGAAGATTAATACCTTGAACAATAACCCGATTCTCTGTAGGCATTGTTTTTAGAACTTCACCTGTTTTCCCTTTATCCTTTCCATTAAGAATTTGGACAGTATCACCTTTTCTGATACGCATCTTGATACGAGCAGGCGATTTTTGAGATGTTGATTTTTGAGGGGTATTTAACATTTAAATGACCTCAGGAGCTAATGAAACAATTTTCGTGAAATTTTTATCGCGTAATTCACGAGCAACAGGACCAAAAACCCTAGTTCCTCTTGGGTTTTTATCCTCATTAATTAAAACTGCCGCATTATCATCAAAACGTATTGAATTTCCTGTTTCTCTCCTCATAGTGGCCTTGGTTCTTACTACTACTGCTTTAACTACATCAGACTTTTTTACTCCCATATTTGGCATAGCATCTTTAACTGCAGCGACTATTACATCGCCAACATGGGCATAACGACGATTAGATCCCAAAACACGAATGCATTGAAGCCTTTTGGCACCACTGTTATCTGCAACAGTGAGATATGTCTCTTGTTGGATCATTGGTCAGCCTCCCTAGATTTCATACCTTTAGTAAGGACCTCTGAAACAGACCAACGCTTATGAGCGCTCAGAGGACGAGTCTCCTTTATTCTTACCCTGTCGCCAACCATGCAGTTATTTTCTGCATCATGAGCCTTATATCTTTTTGTCCTGCTAATAATTTTCTGATAGATGGGATGAGGGAAACGATTCTCAACAGCGACAACTACTGTCTTATCCATTTTGTCGCTGACGACGGTTCCAATCCGTTCCTTAAGTGCCATGGTTTCTAATAATTTGATCAGGATGAAATAGAGCGACTTCGCTCTGACTTAACTGTCATCAGTTGAGCCAACTCTGTGCGAGCCTCTTTAAAACGATGAGTTTTAGTAAGCTGCCTAGTAGCTTGCTGGAAACGAAGATCGAATAATTCTTTGCGAATTTCGTCAATCCTTTTTGTAATGTCAGCATCGGTGAGCTCTCGCACCTCGGCTGTTTTCTGTTTAGCCATTGTCAAGATTCCAAGGTGGCTTTTGAAGCAGTAGAAGAACCTTTACCAGGTTGAATCCTAGGTGGATCTTCCAATGCTAAAAAAGTTGTTTTTATCGGTAACTTGTATTGTGCAAGTCTCATAGCCTCCTTTGCTATTTCTTCAGTAATTTCTTCTCCGCCCATTTCAAAAAGAATACGACCAGGCTTCACGACAGCAACCCAAAATTCAGGGTTACCCTTACCAGAACCCATTCTTGTTTCAGCAGCTCTCATCGTCACAGGTTTATCAGGGAAAATCCTTATCCAAATTTGCCCTCCTCGCTTTACGTAACGGGTCATTGCACGTCTACTAGCTTCAATTTGTCTAGATGTAACCCATCCACACTCTTGAGCTTGCAAAGCAAATTGCCCAAAGGCAATTTTATTTCCGCGAGTAGCTCTGCCACGCATGCGGCCTCTCTGTTGTTTGCGAAATTTTGTTCGTTTTGGACTAAGCATGATTAATACCTCCTTTATTTACCGTCATTTGATCGATCCTCAAATTGTTGAGGTCGACGGTTACCTCTTCTTCTAGGACTTGTCCCAACAGGCAAAGGCTGCTCTTCCTTGGGAAGAACCTCCCCTTTGAAGACCCAAACTTTAATTCCTAACACTCCGTAGGTTGTACTTGCGACCTTTGTGGCGTAATCAATCTCTGCTCTCAAAGTATGTAAAGGAACCCTACCTTCTCTTGTCCACTCAGACCTAGCGATCTCAGCACCATTCAATCTTCCTCCTACTTGAATTTTGAGTCCGAGCACACCCGCTCTTTGAGCTCTTTGAACAGCCATACGAATAGTGCGGCGAAAAGCAACTCTTTTCTCTAATTGTTGAGCTATATATTCTGCTAAGAGATGCGCATCTGCATCAACACGGTCAACTTCAACTACATTAATACGAATTTGCCTATTGCTATCGCCAATAGTCTTTTGAATTCCAGATCGAAGATCCTCAATTCCACTTCCCTGACGACCAACGATTACGCCTGGTCGTGCTGTTTTGAGCTCAACTTCTAATTGATGGGCTTTACGGGCAATTAGAACTTCACTTATTCCTGCAGAAGAATATTTCTTATTAATAAATCGCCTTATACGATCATCCTCTTGAAGCAAAAGAGGGTAAGTCTTGCTTGGTGCATACCAACGAGAACGATGCTCCTGAGTAATTCCTAGGCGAATACCTGTTGGATGAATTTTATGTCCCATCAGTCTTTACTCCCTTCTGTAGGTGAATTAGTAGACGGTGCAACAGCAATGCTGATGTGGCAGGTCTGCTTTTTAATAGCAAAAGCGCGACCTTGAGCACGAGGCCTAAAACGTTTCATTGTAGGACCCATATCTGCATTAGCACTAGTGATAATTAATGAGGAAGGATCCATACCCAAATTATGTTCTGCATTTGCAACAGCAGATCTAAGAACTTTGGTTATAGGTCCGGTAGAACGGTAAGGCATGAACTCAAGCATGATCAAAGCATCGCGATAAGTACGCCCTCTTATTTGATCTAAGACTCGACGCACTTTTGAAGCAGATCCTCGGATAAAGCGACCATGGGCTTTTGCAACATTTGCAGTAGCAGTTAATTCTTTAATCATCTATCTAGCTCCTTTCTTATCTCTGAGATGACCTTTATATGTGCGAGTTGGTGCAAATTCGCCCAATTTATGGCCAACCATTTGCTCAGTAATAAAAACTGGGATATGGCTTCTACCATTGTGAACAGCAATTGTGTGCCCAATCATCATTGGCAGAATAGTTGAAGCTCTAGACCAAGTTTTGATGACAGATTTATCATCATTTTCATTTTGCTTTTCAAGCTTACGGAGCAAGCTATCAGCAATAAAAGGTCCTTTTTTAAGTGAACGTCCCATAGCAGATTAAAAGAAGGTCAAAATGGGCATAGTCATTAGGAATCGCGTCCTCCTCGGCTCCGCTTGGAGACGCGACGACGTTTCCGAAGAACAAACCGATTACTTGGCTTATTCTTCTTCCGAGTCTTAAGACCCAGGGCTGCTTTACCCCATGGAGTCACAGGGCCAGCACGACCAATTGGTGCTTTACCCTCACCACCACCATGTGGGTGGTCGCAAGGGTTCATCACACTACCGCGGACTTGTGGTCTGCGACCTAACCAACGTCTACGGCCAGCTTTACCCAAACTAGTATTCCTAATCTCAGAATTACCTACTTCTCCTAAAGTTGCATAGCACTCTTTCCTGACTAATCGAACTTCTGTAGAAGGTAACTTTAAAGCAACATAATCACCTTCTTTGGCAACAACTTGAGCACTTGCACCAGCTGTACGAACCATTTGACCACCTCTGCCAGGATGCAGCTCAACACAATGAACACTTGATCCAAGAGGTATAGAAGATAATGGTAAGGCGTTGCCTACTTCAATCGGAGCGTCACTTCCAGAAATTACTTCCTGACCAATAGCAATTCCTGCTGGAGCAAGAATATAGCGCTTTTCTCCATCAGAATAAAAGAGTAATGCTAATCGAGCATTTCTATGAGGGTCATAATGAATAGCAGCTACTTTGGCTGTAATTCCATGTTTATTTCTTCTAAAATCAACAATTCTATAGAGCTGTTTATGCCCTCCACCTCTATGTCTACATGTTATTACCCCTCTATTATTTCTTCCTTTACGTCGATGTTTTGATACAACTAAAGAACGCTCAGGCTTACGAGATGTAACTTCATTAAAGTCAGTAACAACTCTGGTTCTTGTTCCAGGTGTATAAGGTCTAAAAGTTCGGATTGCCATAGTGATTAATCTCTCCTTATGACTCAGGGAAGAGTTGGATGGAATTACCCTCTGCTAATCGAACTACAGCTTTCTTCACCTGAGTTCGTTTTCCTGCAAAACGTCCAACACGTCGACTTTTGCGAGGAGGGTTCATTGTACTAATGCCAATAACCTTGACATCAAACATTTGCTCAATGGCTGCCTTAATATCGGGTTTAGCAGCACGATGATCTACTTCAAAAGAATATTGATTCAGCTCAATACCTTTTGTTGCCTTTTCAGTAATTAAAGGTCGACGAATTACATCAGCCAGCCTGCCCTTAAATGTATTAGTCATTGCTATAGACCTCCTGAATAGTTGTCAAAGCCTGCTCTCCTATAACCAATGAGTTGGCATTAAGAAGATCAAAAACATTGAGCTGATCTGCTGCAATTAGTTTGACCTTCTCAAGATTTCTTATGGATCGACGTATAACATCTGATGGTTTAGAAAGAACAATAAGTACTTTTGAATCAGAAGAAAGACCCAGTCTTGTAAGAGCCTCAACAATCTCCTTAGTTTTAGGAGATTTAAGGGATGAACCAAAGTCTTTAACCACTAAGATGTCGTCAACCCGCGCCATAAGAGCAGTTCGCAAAGCTAAACGACGCTCCTTACGGTTCATAGCAAGGTTATAACTCCGAGGCTTGGGACCAAAAATAATTCCACCACCTGGACGCAAAGGAGTCCTTATGGAGCCTTGACGAGCCCTTCCTGTTCCTTTTTGCTTATAAGGCTTACGGCCACCACCACGTACTTCTGCTCGAGTGAGAGTGCTAGCGGTACCTTGACGGCTATGTGCCTGTTGCCGGAGAACTGCTCTATGCATCAAATCAATAGCAGTTGCCTCCTTTGCAACTTTTAAATCAAGACTGGCATTACCAGCTTCTTTTCCTTGCCAATCGCGAACAATACATTTAGCCATCACTGAACTCCTCCCGAATTAGATTGACCACCAATACGTTTTGCAGGACTGATATTCACAATCGATCCTGGCTTGCCTGGTACAGATCCCTTAACTACTAGGAGATTTCGATCACCATCAACCTTAATAATTGTGAGGCCTTTGGTTGTTATTTTTTTCCCTCCGTATCGACCAGCCATTCGCTTTCCTGGATATATTCGCCCAGGCGTTGTGCCTGCTCCGGTAGATCCAGGTAGACGGTGATTTTTTGAACCATGGCTCATCGGTCCGCGGCTAAAACCATGTCGTTTTTGATAGCCAGCAAAACCTCTCCCCATGGACTTGCCACTGACATCAACCTTTTGACCAGGCTCAAAACTGCCAACTGTTATAGAAGCACCGAGTTCAAAGTCAGTTAAATCTTTCACACGATATTCACGGATATATCTGAGAAGATCTTTCCCAGACTTAGAAAGATGTCCTTTAGAAGGCTTGTTAACCAATTTTTCACGAACACAGCCAAAGCCAATCTGAACGGCAGAATAACCGTCAGTATCAATACTCTTTAGCTGAGTAATCCGACAAGGTCCAGCTTCTATCAAAGTAACTGGAATTGCCCTGCCCTGATCATCGAAGAATTGGGACATTCCCAATTTCTTTCCTAGGATGCCTATGGATGACATGAGAGGTAATAACGCCAGCATCAAAAAATCTCCAAAGGAGATTTGTTTTTAAGTGCTGATAAGTAAAACGCTTATTTACCGAAAAAAATGAACCGAATAAATATACGGAACGAGAATTCGGATAGAGCTAGCGAGTTAATCAGCTGGCTGAGACTTGATCAAGATTATTGATCAGTTTCTCGGCAAATAAGTGATGAAACCTAAATGCACTGGCCGAAAGATTTAACGCAAACATTAAATCTGCTTTGCTCTCTAGAGGCCCGGCTAGCGGACGGGCATAGAAAAGCTTCAGCGATATAAAAGACTACACCACGATGGCACCATTACAAATTCTCCTTAAAGTGAAATTTGACTCCCATTGAGTTTTTCAATGCCGCTTTTACTCTCTGGAAGAAATTTTCGCCGAGATCTGGAGGCTTCTGGCTGTCTTGCAATATTTACGCCTTTAGAAGGAGGATCAGAAACTAGATTATTGCGTCGCCTAAGAGCAGCAGGCTATAAGACTCAAATTACATCTGTCAGAGGTCTTGGAGATCCAGAAGTTTTTCTTTTGCAATTACATGGTGTGAGGCCTCCCCACCTCGGTCACCAAAATGTTGGAAGGAATGGGGCATTAGGAGAAGTTCAGCAAGTCATCCCTCAATTAAATGAATTCCTAGAAAATAATTCTCCAATAGTTTTGTGGTTACTCGAAGGACAAGTTTTATCTCAATCAGAGTTGCTGAATTTAAATGACATATGTCACAGAGAGCCTCGTTTGAAAATAGTTATAGAAATGGGAGGTTCACGAAGTCTTCAATGGAAGCCACTAACTTCCTTGCTCAACACGTAAGATCCAAATCAATACCACCATCTACAAAACAAAATCTAGTTACGGCGAATTAGCTCTGGCAAGAGGCAATTGGGTCAAATTAATTTGTGGAGCAAGCAACCAGGACCTAGCTTCAATAACAGATCTTTGCGCAATTTATGCAGCTGCAGGAGTTAATTGTGTAGATGTGGCAGCTGACATTGCAGTGGTAAATGCTGCCAAGCAAGGCCTGAATTTAGCTGAGAATTACCTTGGGAGTCCTCGTCCCTGGCTAATGGTCAGCGTGAGCGATGGGAAAGATGTTCATTTTCGCAAAGCTTACTTCGACCCAAAGAGATGTCCAAAAGATTGCTCTCGACCATGCGAGAGAGTGTGTCCAGCAGATGCAATTACTACAAGCCAAGGAATTCTGGAAAATCTCTGTTATGGATGTGGACGCTGTTTAGGGACATGCCCATTAGGAATTATTAAAGAAAAAGATCAATCTTTAAGTATGAATGAATTTGGATCTCTAATTGCAACTGTTCAACCAGATGCAGTTGAAATTCATACTGCACCAGGAAGATCTAAAGCATTTAACGAGGCAGTTAAAAGAATTTTAGAAGCAAAAGTTCCTTTGAACCGAATCGCAGTAAGTTGTGGTTTACAAGGACATTCCATAAATGAAAATATTTTGTCAAAAGAGCTTTGGGATCGTCATAAATGCTTGTGTCATTACAAACAAAAGCCTCTATGGCAACTTGATGGCCGTCCTATGAGCGGAGATTTAGGCGACGGCACCGGTAAATTTGCAATCTCTCTGTGGCAAAAAATAAAAGCCATAGCTCCTCCCGGTCCTCTTCAACTAGCTGGAGGAACAAATGCTCAAACAATTAATTACTTATCAAATAGCCCAGGTCCTGCAGGAGTAGCCTTCGGAGGAATGGCACGCAAACTGATCCAACCTTTTTTAATAGAAGCCCAACAACGAAATATCAAGCTCATCGAATGGCCCTATGGCTGGAATAAAGCTCTAGAAAAAGCCAAAGAACTGATTAACCCATGGTTGTTACGATAAACATTGAGGAATTATTGGATTTTCATATGAACTTCACATAATTCTTCAACAACAAGAAATGCTCATAAAAGAGAACTAGGTATGACGAATTAAGCTAGTTGACCACAAGATGTGTAATCATTTTGTATGAGAGATAAGTTTTATCTCAATAATGGGGCGTCGCCAAGTGGTAAGGCAGCGGGTTTTGGTCTCGCCATTCGTGGGTTCGAATCCTACCGCCCCAGTTTTCTTTAATATCTTGAGGTGGCAGACAATCCTTTTTTAGTTTTTGATTTTGATGGTGTCATTGTTGATGGACTCTCTGAATATTGGAATAGTGCTCGAAAAGCATGTATAAGCCTTCTGAAAGACAAACAACATCTCCCAATGTTGCCCCATGATGTTCCAGAAGCTTTTCAATATCTAAGACCTTGGGTTGAGCATGGTTGGGAAATGGTACTAATTGCCGCAGAGTTAATTAGGCCTAACAGTTTATTAGCAAAAGAAGATTATAAAGTTTTTACTGAGAATTACCATGAAAAATGTTTTGAAGCATTAGAAAAATGGCAATGGGAACCAATAAAACTTCAGACCGCACTGGATACCATACGGAGAGAAGATATAAAAAATGACTTCCCATATTGGCTAAACTCTCACAAAATATTTCCTCATATCAAAAATAGATTAAATGAATTGCAAAAAGAGGGAAATGATATTGTTATTTTAACAACTAAAAACGCTGAATTTACTTCTAAAATTCTTAATTCTTTAAATATAAAAGTTAATCTATTATATGGATATGAGTCTGGAAATAAAACTGATATCTTAATCAAACTATCAGAAAATAGAATTGTAAAAGGATTTATTGAAGATAGGCGCGCAACTCTAGAAAAAATTCTAACCAACCAAAAATTGTCATCTATTCCTTGTTTCTTAGCTAGTTGGGGCTATCTCAAGCCGAATGATTTAATCAATCTGCCCAACGGTATTACCCTTCTAGACCCACAAACTTTCGCATCCCCCTTGGCGAACTGGAATTGATTAGCTAGCGTACGTCTGTACTAATAAGAGTAGTGCGAAGAGGTATCTCAAACCATTCGAAAAACTTTTAACTCCTTTTAATTTCCAAAATCATCATGCCAATTGAAATAAAAAAAAGCCAATCCTCAAATTTTGACAATTCGCCAAGCACTCAGCGCTCTAGCGAAAAAGACAAAGCATTGAATCTGGTTTTAGGGCAAATAGAAAGAAATTTTGGGAAAGGCTCCATTATGCGCCTCGGGGATGCCTCGAGAATGCGTGTAGAAACGATCTCAACCGGTGCTTTAACATTAGATTTGGCACTGGGAGGAGGATATCCCAAGGGAAGAGTTGTAGAAGTATATGGGCCTGAAAGTTCCGGTAAAACAACTCTTACATTGCATGCAATTGCAGAAGTACAACGCAATGGAGGTGTAGCGGCTTTTGTTGATGCAGAACATGCTTTAGATCCTGTATATGCAGCTGCGCTAGGAGTAGATGTTGAAAATCTTCTTGTTTCACAACCAGATACAGGAGAAATGGCATTGGAAATTGTTGATCAACTTGTAAGATCTGCAGCCGTAGATCTAGTAGTTGTTGATTCTGTCGCAGCATTAACTCCAAGATCAGAAATTGAAGGAGAAATGGGAGATCATGCTGTAGGTAGTCAAGCCAGACTGATGAGCCAAGCCATGAGGAAAATCACAGGTAATATTGGCAAATCAGGCTGTACAGTAATTTTCCTGAACCAATTACGTCTTAAAATAGGAGTCACCTACGGTAATCCAGAAACAACTACAGGCGGGAATGCTCTGAAGTTTTATGCATCCGTCAGGCTTGACATTCGTCGCATTCAAACCCTGAAAAGAGGCACTGAAGAATATGGAATCCGTGCAAAAGTAAAAGTAGCCAAAAACAAAGTTGCACCACCTTTTCGAATCGCAGAATTCGACATTCTATTTGGTAAAGGTATTAGCACGATTGGTTGTTTACTAGATCTCGCAGAAGAAACTAATATTGTCACTCGAAAAGGCGCCTGGTATAGCTATAAAGGAGATAATATTGGTCAAGGACGAGATAATACAATTATTTGGCTTGAAGAAAACCCTGAATCCAAAAAAGAAATTGAACTATTAGTAAAGAAAAAACTTACAGAAGGTTCAGAAGTTAGCTCAAATTCAATGAAGCCAATAGCGTCAGCTGCGCGTGCAGCATCAACAAAAACTCCAACTAATGCAATTGTAAATGCAAATGCTGCTTGATCAAAAGCAACTCACCTGGTTTAAAAACCTATAAATCAGCAGGAACCCACCAACCAGCTGCAGGGCCAATTAAGCGAACAATTATCCAAAGTAAAACCAAGAAACCTATCCCTATCCAAGCACCTCTAATTGATAATTGAATAAATAATTTTTCCTGATCTTCTGTAATTGGAAGCCAAGAAAAAATTCTTGGTGATAATTTTTTTTGTTTCTTGTTTTTATCTGAACGAGGTAGTAGACCTTTGTCTAATCTTCTTCGAGCTTCTCCCATGAGCTTCCTTCATGATTCTCAATTTGATTTTAATGGGGTAAGAGGCGGTCTAAAGCTGTCCAAGGTTCAAGAGTTCTAAAAATAAGATCACCCCAACTTCTAGAACGCACTCTGCCATCAAGAATTGCTATTCGTCCTTGATTAGATCTAATTGGTTGTACGGCATAGGGCATCAACCGAAGAACATCCGGTAAAAGCAAATCTCTAAACCAATCTTTTCCTTGTTTCTTGAATGCATTAACTCGTGCAGCAAGAAGAGGAGATTCCAAGCTTGCGAATGGAAGTATGGCAAAAATCAATTGTTGAGGAGCAGGCATTTGATCATGATGTTTCAGCCACCATGAGCAGCTACAACAAACCACTCCATTATGCTCTGGAGCAGTAGTTTCATGAACAACTCTTCTACCAAATTCAGAAGCCAATTCACTGGTTAATTTCTTTCTGAGTTGAAGATCATCTAATAAAACAATTGTTATTCCTTGAAGTCCAAGTATCAATCTTCTAGATTGATCCAAAATATGATCAGTAAAATATTCAGTATTAGGTAATGGCTGACGCAAAGGTACAAACAACTGAATCGGTTCTTGCTGAATCATTCCTTTCAATCTGATTGAAATATCAAGCGAACAATTTATCGATTGCAATTCTGAAAGTAATAAATCATTACGCCATGAACCTGTAAACATTACAAAAGGAGATTGGATTAAAAGTCTTTGAATATCTTGCAAAGGTTCTAAAGGCTGGAAATGCCATGACCAATCAAGCGTTTTATGATCCAGTTGAGCCCAATTTGACCAACCCTTATTTATTGCGCTAATCACTTCATCCCAAGGTGATGGTAGAACACCTATAAGTGCTAATAAATCTTTTAAAGGAGTAATTTCACCATTGTCAATAGCAATTTGATCATCTTGACAGGTTGCATTTATAAAAAGATTCTTAGTTATTTTTTGATAAATATCTAAAAGAGCATAATCAAATGCTGGGTGAGATCTTCTTATTTTTTCCCAATCTAATTTATCAATTTTAATTGACATAACATCTCTTAATCGCTCCGATAAAATATCTGCTTGTGGAATAATTAATTGTTTTGAGTCTAATAAGCCATTCTTAAATGCAGGAATAATTTGGCTGTAATTCAAAAGCCACAATTTGCCATGAGGTGGAGCTTCTTTCCCTTCCCAAATAGGCAGCTTAAACCCAGCATTTTTCAAGCGAAGCAGTTCAAAATTAATTAGACGCCGACGTTGCTTTTCAGAAAGAAGTAAGACCACATCAGAACTTTCCAAAAAAAGAGGAATTAAAAGACCAGGCCACCAAAACTCTTCACTGCCCATTGCTAATTGGATTAAAGTCTTATCTCGTCGCCTCAAACTTCTTCCAACAAGACGACTCAAAGTCAAATTATGCGGCCAAATAGAAGACTCTCTATGAAGCAAGTCTTTTAGTTGGTGATGAGCATGAGCCTCCAACATAGAAAGTGCCTAATATTTACAAAAGCTTCAATTCAATAGTTGATCTATAGATCAACTATTTAGAACAAAACAAGTATATGAGAAACAATCTAGCCACCACAAAAACAATTGGAATAGTAGGCCTAGGTCTGATTGGAGGATCTTTAGGATTATCCTTCCAAAAACTGGGTTATCGAGTTCTTGGTCTTACTCATAAACCCAATACAGCAATACGAGCCAGAGAGCGTGGTATCGCAAATCTAGTAAGTACTGATCAAAAAATATTGGAAGAATGTCCGGTTGTAATTCTTGCTCTCCCATTATCTCAACTCTTAAAACCTGAATCAAAGCTTATAGATTCATTACATCCAGATGCAGTTATTACCGATGTTGGTTCTGTAAAAACACCTGTTCTTAAAATCTGGGAACAGTTACATCCAAATTTCATCGCAAGTCATCCTATGGCTGGCAAGGATCTAGCCGGTGTAGATGCTGGAATAGACAACCTTTTTCATGGGAAGCCATGGATAGCAACTCCAAATAAAAGAACGAACCCAAAAGCTCTCGAGGTAGTTAAAGGTTTAGCTATTTCTCTGGGATGTAATTGGCTTACGGCAGAAGCTAATGCCCATGATCAAGCAGTAGCTCTAATTTCACATTTACCCGTATTAATTAGTGCTGCTTTGTTGAAAACTACTAACAAAATAAATGAAGAAGAGATTCTAAACCTAGCAAGAAATCTTGCTTCTAGTGGTTTTGCAGATACCACGCGAGTCGGTGGGGGTAATCCTGAACTTGGATTGTCGATGTTAAAAAATAACACGTCTACAATTCTTCATTTTTTAAGTTTGTACAAACAATCTCTAGAAATATTTGAAAAATCTATGATATCTAAAGATTGGGAATTACTAGAAGAAGAGTTAAAACAAACCAATCTTATTCGGCCAACTTTTCTAAAAAATTAACTAGATAGAATGAATTGCTTACCAGACCTATTCGCCAAAAGTTGCTTACAGGCCATTAAAGCTGATTGACTCACGCCTGCTGTTCCTTCTCCAGGATAAATCGAATCTCCACAAAGCCATAATTGCTTCATGGGAGACCTGCTAGCCAATCCAAAAGGTCCAAAATTTAAAGGATGTTGGCCTAGTCCACCAACAATTCCTTCGGGACGTCCTGTCCAACGAAGAAAACTTTGCGGAGTTGATAATTCATAATGTAACCAATCCTTGGAACTCAAATTTAAATAAGAAGATACTTCCTCCAAAAGCAATTCAAGGGATCTGGATTTTTTTAATTGATAATCAGGTAAATTCAATAAACTCCAATCATCAACATTTGCAAAGACACTTGCTATCAAAGTTGCTTCACCTTTAGGAGCTCTTCCATCCCCGTCAATGCTAATAGATATGAAAATCGATCCGAATTCCTTAGATGCAAATTGTATATGATATGGGATACCTTGCGGCAAAGCATTACGATTAACGGCTGAATATAAAACGATTGCTCCACTTGGTTTTGATAAATTTTCCAAGTTTCTACGATATTTATTAGGCATTAAAGAGTCCTCAGGAATCAAATTTAATAGCGATTGTGGCGGAAGAGTAAAAACAACATCAGCACCTTGGAAATTTGTTATTTTTCCATTTTGATTAATAACTTTGACTTCCCATAAATCTTTTTTTAATGAAAAGCTCATATTAACTACACGATGATTTAATAATAATTTCCCTCCATCTCTTTTAAAACAAGCTAATAAATAATCACTCAATTTCTGCATAGACCCATCAAGATGCCATAACCCAAGCGGAGCTTGTGCCATTTGAAGGACAGTTGCTCCATACAGTGCAGCTGTTCTTTCAGTTTTTTCCTGTGAATATAATTTCAGTTGCATATCTAAGAACTTTTTCAGGCGATGATCATGATCGCAACCACTTATTTTCAAAAGATCTGTAACTGAAAATAAAGTAAAAATTCCTGTGGGTAAATTATTTAAGCGAATTGCCTTGATTAACTGCAGTAAATCCCAGCCATTTCTAAAAGGTAGAACAGGGTCCCTAGAAGCTATCTCCCAATTACTTTTATGTAATGACTCACAAAGAGACCAAAAGGATTGACTCCCAGGAAATTGGATATTTCTCTCTTTTTGCCATTTCTTTGGTTCATGCCACAACCGAATAGGATCCGAACCATCAGCAAGATCAACTAAACAGGCTGGATCTAAAATCCTTGCAGTTGGTATTGGATATTTTAAATGTCTAAATAATCGTTCATGGATACCTCCAACTTCAAGACCAGCAACCTGTGTAGCCCCTACATCAAAAATGTATTTTCCTCTTTGAAAAGTTCCAGCACACCCGCCTGGCTGATAATGAGATTCGAATAATATGGTTGGTATTTGTTCATGTGCCAGTAATGCTGAAGCTGTTAAGCCGGCAATTCCTCCCCCGACAACAATGACAGACTTTTCTTGTAACATCCTTTGGCAAAGAAAACATCAAATAAAAATAAATGCAAGATGTAATAATTCAGGAGATTCTAAGTTCTGAAAGGACTTTCCTAGGAGCAGAAGTAAAAGCAATCAATGCTGTATCGGGAGGGTGCATACATAAATCTTGGCATATAGAGCTCACAGATGGGAGACAACTATTTACTAAAAGTACTTCTCTCAAAAATTTCCCAATGCTTGAATTTGAGGCTGATTGTCTAAAAACTCTTAACAAGTTTACTAATAACACTTACTTAACAATACCTGTACCAATTGCCTTAAAAAAATATCACAACTATTCGATTCTTATATTACCCTGGTTAAATCTTGAACAAGGGAATCAAACTAATCTGGGTAAAGGGCTTGCCTTACTTCATAAGCAATCTTCAGAAAAAACGTCCAAAAAATTTGGCTGGCATAATGAAGGTTTTATAGGTTTGAACATCCAGAAAAGTGGTTTGAGTAATAATTGGGGAGAAGTCTTTGTAAATTTACGTTTATTGCCCCAATTGGAAATTGCATCTCAGAAAAAACTAATTACAACTAAATTTAATAAAGTTTTAGATAAACTTACCACTTTCCTAAATAGACATAATCCAAAATCTTCTCTTGTTCACGGTGATCTATGGTGTGGCAATTCAGCTATTAATGAAAACAATCAAGGAATAATATTTGACCCTGCCTGCTATTGGGCAGATAGAGAAGTGGATATAGCTATGACAAAACTCTTCGGGGGGTTTTCTAAGGAGTTTTACGATGGGTATAAAGAAATATGGCCTTTTGATAAATCAATAGAAACTAGGACAGATATATATAATCTCTATCATTTGCTCAACCATTGCAATCTATTCGGGGGATCCTATATAAATCAAACTAATGACCTGTTAGATAAAATTAAAACCGAATTTGAAAGTTGTTAACCTAAATATTCCTGTCGTAGATTTTGAACCTTTTCAAAAACTACACTACGTTTTTCGCTGGTAGTGAGATTCTGCCAGCTCCACTGACAAAGTACTACAACTCCTAGAAGCTCTAGTAATCCTGGCAAAATAGGGAAAAAGTTAATAGTATCTATAACTATTTTGATAAGGACTTGAGCAAGGATAACAACAGCAATAATCCCTGCTGCCTTGCCATACTTACCCATCTGAGTCCAGTCAATCTTACTCAAGGTCTCATTGACCTTATTCATTGCCTCACTGGTACGCTCAGAGAAGCCAACACTTTCACTAGTTGAACCTTCTTTAGATTCTGGAGGAGAATCAGACATGAACACAAGCTGCAACGCAATTTCAAATTGAGCCTATCTAACTTATCTTTTTAATGCCAGGGTGAAAATACAGATAATGCCGAACCCGAATAGAGAGGATCCCGAACTTTTAAGCTTTTAACATGACCTCATCTCAGATTGTCGAACTAAATAAAGCAAATATTGAACTATTG